>NZ_JASBYU010000003.1 GCF_029983815.1 Lagierella sp. | reverse complement strand
AAATTCTAGGTGCTTTTTTGATGTCAAATATAGTAGGAAGAAGTATGAATGTTGCATTAAAAAAAAACAAAATAAGGGACAGGTAATTTGTTTGGGATTGCCATAATGCATTACACCTCGATTATCATGATGCTTTAGAAACCAATACAATTAACTATATGACAGGCTATATTATTAATCATGTGGACAAAGAAAGAAGAATAGGCTTAGATATTTTGATTATAAAAAATAGTCTCACATATGGTAAGGACTAGTTCATTAGGTATTATATCCCCAATAATTAAATATAGAAGAGTGACCAAGTACTTGAATGAAATATGGATAAACACTTGAATGAAAAAGTTATAAAACTAATTTAAAAATAAGTCCGAAATGGAATTATTTCTAAATAGATTTGAACTCTAAGGCATTACCCTTTTTAATGTACTTAGGTTAAGTTCCGAAACGGAAGTAATTCTAAATAGGAGGAGGTATAACTACAGGGAAATAAAGCGTGATTGTTATCTGGATAAATTAATAAGAAAAAGTAATGGATTTATTAAGATTATTACAGGAATAAGAAGAAGTGGGAAATCTTATTTGCTAAACAATCTTTTTTACAATCATCTAACTCAAAGTGGAGTCGATGAAAAGCATATTATCAAATTTCCTTTTGACTCAGGGAGAGATCTATTAAAGATTGGCGAAAATTTAATGGATTTAGATGTGCTAAGTGGTGAAAGATTAGTTGATCCTAAAAAGTTTTTAGACTTTATTATGAGCATAACAAATGATAATGAAAAATTTTATATACTCTTAGATGAAGTTCAATTGCTTAAATCATTTGAGCAGGTCTTAAATGGATTTTTACGTCAAGATAATTTTGATGTTTATGTAACTGGAAGTAACTCTAAATTTTTATCAAAAGATGTAATTACTGAATTTGCAGGTAGAGGAGATGAAATCCATGTTATGCCTCTAGTTTTTTCTGAATTTCTTCAAACTTTTAATGGTGAAAAAGAAGATGATTTTGCTGAATATCAAGTCTACGGTGATTTACCAGCAGGAGCTCTAATGAAGACAGATGAAGACAAAATGAATTATCTAAGGGGCCAACTCGAAAATGTGTATTTGAGAGATATTGTTCATAGATATGGCATACTCTTAACTTCTGACTAGAAAACTTACTCAATATTTTAGCATCAGGTATTTCAAGTCTTACTAATCCAACTAAAATAGCTTCAACTTTTATGTCTATAAAAAAATCTAAAATTTCAGCAAATACAATAGATAAGTTCATAGGTTATTTTGAAGATTCATTCATGTTAAAAAGAGTTTATCGATATGATGTAAAGGGGAGAAAATATATAGGAACTCCTTATAAAATATACTTTGAAGATGTGGGTATTAGAAATGCCAGGTTAAATTTTAGGCAAATAGAACCAACCCACTTAATGGAAAATATTATATTCAATCATCCTATAGTCTCCCATCAAGCGAAAAAGTAAATCAAGAAAAAGCGTCCTTATTAAATATTGATGACTCATTTAAAAAAATTATCATCGTAAAAGATAGAATAAAACCATTTTTAGATGAAAATGGAATACTCACTATAAATTTATTTGACTTTTTGTTAAACAAGGATAGTTTAGACTTATAACAGATTACCTATAACTCATGGATATATTTCCAAATACAAGACTTTTGAAAAATCAGTAAATATTCCCATACTATACTCTCAAGTCATGTTGAAAATGTTGTGACATTGGAAAGATAATACTTATTTAAAGCTGTTATGTAATAGGAAGTAAACCACGAAAATTTTATTATAATTTTAAGTTGAGTAAAACTTAGAAGGTTATGACTTGTCATCTCGAAGATTTTTGTACCTTAGCTAAAAAGAATCAATTGGTAAGACTGAAAGCAACATGATATGATAGTTGTTAGATTAAGAGTGATTATTATAAGTAAAAGAGGAGAAAATGTCAGAAATATTAGATTTTAATAAATACCCGTTAAATGTAGTATTGAAAAAACTATTAAAGGATAAAACCACAAAAAAGAATATAATATGGGCGACTAGCACTTTTGAACATTTAGGACGAGAATTTGATGACAAAAAAGAAATCTCAGAGACTGTTTTTAAAATGGGGTTAAATTTAAAACCAAGAATTTTAAAAAGTGAAGAGGAAAAATTAAATAGGACTAGAAATAAGGCAGAAGTCTTTACTCCAGTTTGGGTAGTTAACGAGATGAACAATTACACGGATAATATTTTTTTTAACAGATCAAATGTTTTCAATATAGAAAATGAAAAATCATGGAAGATTGTGGATGAAAAAGTAAAATTTCCAAAGGAGAATATGTGGAAAAAATACATAACCCGTACTTTTTTGGAGATAACTTGTGGAGAAGGTCCCTATCTTGTTTCTAGATATGATGTTTCAAATGGAGAATTAATAGAGAATACGCTACATAGAGTAGGAATTCTTGATAGAAAACTTAGAATTGTAAATGAAAATACAACAAGTGAAAATGAATGGGTAATTTGGGCGACTAAAGCTATAGAAAGTGTCTATGGCTATGAATATCAAGGAGATAATCTTTTAATTGCAAGAGCAAATATACTTCTTACTTTTGTTGATTACTATGAGTATAGATGGAAGAAAAAACCAGATAAAAAACTATTAAATAAAATTGCAAATATAATAACTTGGAATATATGGCAAATGGATGGATTAAGTGATACTGTTCCATTTGCAGCTCCATACGAGAGCGAGAGGCAAATAAATATATTTGATATAATAGATAACAAAGTAGAAAAACAAGAAGTAGAACAGGAATTACTAAATTCAAAAATTCGTGACTGGAGAAAAAGAGAATCAAGATGTTTTAGAAATTATAAGGAGGTAAATATGAAAAAATTTGATTTTGTTATTGGAAATCCACCTTATCAAGAAGAATCAAAAGATACCAGCGACAAACCAATATATAACTACTTGATGGATGAAGCATATATGATTTCTGATAAGGCTTTATTGATAACTCCTGCAAGATTTCTTTTTAATGCAGGAAACACATCTAAAGTTTGGAATAAAAAAATGTTAAATGACGAACACTTAAAGATTGTAAAGTATGTTCAAAAAAGTAGTAAAGTATTTCCGCAAACTGATATCAAAGGTGGCGTTGTAATTACATATAGGGATGCAAGTAAAAACTTTGGAAGTATAGAAGTTTTTATAACTTATGAAGAATTACGTTCAATATTCTATAAAGTCAAAATAAGAAATGAGAAAAGTTTTAGTGAATTAATATATGCACCCGAAAGTTATAAATTATCAAAAAAACTCCATGAAGTATATCCACAAGCCGAAGAATTACTTAGTAAAGGCCATAAATATGATATAACAACAAATATTTTTGATAAATTACCCTTTATTTTTATAGAAAACGGTAATTTTGAAGATGGATATATTCAAATGATAGGAAGGCAAAAAAATAAAAGAGTTAAAAAGTGGGTAAATAAAGACTTCATCGAAAACCACGGGAACCTCCACGCATATAAGGTAATACTGCCGAAATCAAACGGATCTGGAGCCTTAGGAGAGGAGTTAAGCACTCCCCTAATCGGGGAACCCCTAATCGGGCATACTCAAACATTTATAAGTATCGGAAATTTTGATACCCCAAATGAAGCAAAGGCTTGTCTTAAATATGTGAGAAGTAAATTTGCAAGAACAATGCTCGGCATATTAAAAATTACTCAACATAATCCTAAAGCTACTTGGAAATATGTCCCCCTACAAGACTTTACAGAAAATTCGGATATAGACTGGTCAAAGTCAATTTCTGAAATAGATGAGCAGTTATACAAAAAATATGATTTAAGCAAAGATGAGATTAATTTTATTGAAACAAATGTCAAGGAGATGAAATAATGCTTAATATTAAAACTACTAAAGAAGTTATCCCTCAATGTTATGCTTATACAACTCCTGGCATTTCCTATCATAATGGATGGACTAAAATTGGATTTACTGAACGTGATGTAGAAACTAGAATTAAAGAACAAACTCAAACGGCAGGCATCAAATTTGATATTAAATGGCATAAAAATGCCACTTATGAAGGTAGTTTAGAAACTTTTACTGACAAAGAATTTCATGGATATTTGAATAGATTAGGTGTTAGAAGGGAGCCAAGCACAGAATGGTTTAAGATTGACCCAATTCTTGCTAAAAATCATTTTAACGATTTTAGAGAAAATAGAGGAATTATTAAATCAAATGATGATCCAATACCTTATAGACTTCGCGCTGAACAAGAGGATGCAGTAACAAAGACAATTAAGTATTTTAATACTCATAAAAATGGAGAATTTTTGTGGAATGCAAAGCCTAGATTTGGTAAGACCCTTTCAACCTATGATTTGTGCATGAAAATGGATTTCAAAAATATTTTAATTGTTACTAATAGGCCTGCAATTGCTAACTCTTGGTATGAAGATTATTTAAAATTTATTGGACCAAATTCTGGATATTATTTTATAAGTAGAGTAGATGCAATTAAAGATAGAGAACATGTACTTTCAAGAGACGAATATATTAAATGTCTAAGCAATGAGGACGTTAAAGGATGTATTGAATTTGTGAGTCTTCAAGACATCAAGACTTCAAGATATTTTGGTGGAGATCCTACTTTGGATAAATTAAAAGAATTATATAAGGGGTTTGATGATAATGGTAAAAGACTTGGAATTACTTGGGATATTTTAGTTATAGATGAAGCTCACGAAGGTGTGGATACTTTAAAGACCGATATAGCCTTTGATAATATTGACAGACTTCATACACTTCATCTATCAGGTACTCCCTTCAAGGCTCTTGCCAGCGATAAATTCCCGCAATATTCCATTTATAATTGGACTTATGCTGATGAGCAACGGGCAAAACGTGATTGGGATAGCCATAGTGAAGAAGAAAACCCATACTACACTTTGCCTAAGCTAAATTTATATACTTATCAAATGTCAGAAATTATAAGTGATAATTTAAAAGAAGGTGTTGAAATAAATGGAAACTGGGAAAATTATGCTTTCGACTTAAATGAGTTTTTTAAGACTAAGGAGAATGGTAAATTTTTTTATGAAAATGATGTGGATAAATTTTTAGATGCTCTTGTAAATTTAGAAAAATTTCCTTTTTCAACGCCAGAGCTTAGGGATGAACTTAAGCATACTTTTTGGCTACTTGATAGAGTTGACAGTGCAAAGGCTTTGGCTAGAAAACTAAACGATTCACCAGTTTTTAGAGACTACAAGGTAATTGTTGCTGCTGGGGACGGAAAGCTCACAGAAGAAGATGAATTAAAAAAATCATATGATAAAGTTGTGGATGCTATTAATAAATATGAAAAGACTATCACATTGTCTGTGGGGCAGCTCACTATTGGTGTAACTATTCCGGAATGGACTGCTGTACTTATGCTTAGCAATATGGCAAGCCCAGCACTTTATATGCAAGCTGCTTTCAGATCGCAAAATCCGTGTTTATTCAGAGAAAAAGGTAAAGCGCTGAGAAAAGAAAATGCTTATGTTTTTGATTTTGATCCAGCTAGAACTCTGAAGATTTTTGAGGAGTTTGCTAATGACTTAAATTCCGATACTTCAAATGGGAAGGGGAATACTGAAACTCGTAAGAAAAACGTCAGAGAGCTTTTAAACTTTTTTCCAGTCTATGGAGAAGATGAAGAAGGAAAGATGGTTCTTCTAGATTCAGAAGAGGTGCTCATTACTCCAAGAAAGATTTATGCTAAAGAAGTTGTAAATCGTGGATTTATGTCTAATTTTTTGTTTGCTAATATATCTAATATATTTAGTGCACCAAATATTGTAAAAGATATTGTGGAAAAAATGGACAAAGGAAAGGATTTTAAACCTCTTAATATAGATGAAAATACTAGAAAAGAACTTAACTTGAATGATGATAATGAGATCGATATTCCAAGAGAAAAAATACTAGGTAAAACCAAGGAAGTATTTGGGAAAAAAATTTTTAAAGATGCTGATGAAACAATTCCGGATATAAATTTAGTTAAAAAAGATGGGGATGAAATTGATAAAAATACTTTAACTTTTAAAAATGAGAAGAAAGACATTGAAATCATTAAAAAGACAATTGTCGAGCCAGTAAACAATATGTTAGTTGACACTCTTAAAAAAAGCTATGGAAAAGATCTAAAAAAATCTACGGAGAGAAATACGCTAAGTAAATTAAATAAAGATGCCCAAAATCTAATAACTAGGGAATATAATTATTGGAAAATTGAAAATAATAATCTTGCAGACGAGTTAGAAGAAAAAATAAAAGAATCCAATTCAATGGCAGATATTACAAAAATTAATGAAGAATATGAGAAGAAAATCGAAGATAGAAAAAAAGAACTAGTAGAAAAGATCAAGACAAAAATTAAAGAACCCGATTATCTTGAAAAATCAACAGAGTCTATGATAAAAGAAGTAGAAACTGAAAAGAAAAAAGAAGAAAAGAAATCTCACGAAGACGAAGTTAGAGACAATCTTAGAGGTTTTGCTAGGACTATACCTTCATTTTTAATGGCATATGGAGATGACGATACAAGACTATCTAATTTTGATAAGATCATTCCAGAAAATGTGTTTAAAGAAGTTACAAGTATAAGCTTAGATGAATTTATTTTTTTAAGAGATGGCGGAACTTATTTTAATAAAGAAACTTGCAAAGAGGAAATTTTTGGAGGACATTTATTTGATGAGACAGTCTTTGATGAATCAATTAAAGAATTTTTATTAAAGAAAAGGGAACTTTCAAATTACTTTGAGGAAAATAATAAAAAAGATATATTTGACTATATACCACCTCAAAAGACTAATCAGATATTTACGCCAAAAAATATTGTAATAGAAATGGTTGACCGATTAGAAGAAGAAAATCCAGGTTGTTTTGATGATCCAAATAAAACATTTATTGATTTATACATGAAGTCTGGTTTATATATTACAGAAATCGTAAAAAGACTCTATCAGAGTGAAAAGATGAACGAAATTTTTCCAAGTAAGGAAGAAAGGCTAAATCACATTTTTCAACATCAAGTTTATGGACTTGCACCAACGGAAATTATTTACAGAATTTGTGAGAATTTTATACTTGGATTTAGTGATGATATTAAAATATTAAAACACAACTTAAAAGAATTTAATTCCCTACCTTATGCAAAAGAAGGTACACTAGGAGAAAAACTAGATGAATTATTTAAATAAATGTTCCGCAAGAATGAGTTAAGCTCCAGTTGGATATTAGATTTTTCTTTTAATTATGATTTCAGTTTTACTACTTTGAAATAATAAAGTGGCAATACTTGATGAATAAAAACATCCAGTTTTGCCACTTTAAGTATTAAAAAATACCAACTATTCAATTAAATAAATTAAGCTCTGTAGATTGCCTTAACTTTTATAGAGATTTTGGTGACTTTCCACTACCAACAGCAATAAAGACTACAGTAATACAATATGGTATAATATTTATAATTAAAGTTGAAGGAGTAGTCATGGGAAAAAAGGCTAGGGAAGAAATAAAAAAGTTAGAGTCTATGAAGGCGACTGTAGAAGCAGATATTGCAACTCTTGAGCTGCATCAGAAGAACCTCAAACAGGAGATTGGTGCAAAAAAGATGCAATTAAATACGTTAAATCAGAAGATTCGTACGATTTCAAAAAATCATGGATCCTTAACCGTATCGGAACATGCAATTATTCGATATATGGAAAGGGTTTTAGGAATTGATATTGAAGGTCTCACAGAAAAAATACTACCAGAGGAAAATGCTTTATTTATAAAAAATTTTGGAAATGGTCAGTATCCAATCAATAATGGGGAGTTTAGAATTGTTGTGAAAGACGGTGTGGTCGTGACCGTTATCGGGGATGAAAATTTTGATGAGTAAGGTTACCGAAAAATATCTAATTACGAAAATGTTGAGTAACCTATGGAGATAGTAAAAGAAAAGAGAGTAACTATGACAGAAATAGTACAAAATACAGTTGTATATATCAGGGAACTATTTAAAGATGAATATAGCGGTCATGACTATTTTCATTCTATGCGAGTGTACTTGGTGGCAAAAAAATTAGCAGAAAAAGAAGGTGCTGATATTAAAATAGTATCACTAGCCGCACTGCTACATGATGTAGATGATATAAAACTATTTCCAAATAGTCATGAAGGAAAAGATAATGCGGTATCTTTTTTAAAAAAGGAAGGAGTTTGTGATTCTGATATAAAAACTATCTGTACTATTATTGAAGAAGTATCATTCAAGGGAGATGATTCATTGGTGCCTTCAACTATTGAAGGAAAGTGCGTTCAAGATGCCGATAGGTTAGATGCCCTTGGTGCAATTGGCATAGCAAGAGCATTTTCATATGGAGGATATCATCATAGGCAAATGTATAATCCCGATATAGAACCGGTTTTACATATGACAAAGGATGAATATAGAAAACACGTCTCTACTACAGTTAACCATTTTTATGAAAAGTTATTCTTACTTAAAGACCTAATGAATACTAGGACAGCACTTGATATTGCAAAGAAAAGAGAAGACTTTATGAGGTCTTTTATTGAAGAATTTATGCTGGAATGGGAGGGGAAAGATAGCAGTCTGATTTAAACTAACATTTAGGACAGGACATTTACTATAATTGCGTTTAACATAGAACTTAGGAGACAAAGACGATATTCTTTGCTCCTTTTTAATATATTTTGGTTGTTAATTCTGAAAAATTATAGAATCTCAATATAAATAGATAATTTCGACTATTAATGGTAATATTAGGGTATAGGACAAGGAAGGCTTAGAAATTATTTCATTCCAATTGATATATATATAAAAACACAAGGAGATACTTATGGAGCTTGAAAATCTGAACTTATTTAATGAAATAAATGAAAATAATAAGGTTGACACTGTTCACATTATAAAAGACGAAAAAGAAGCAGATTTAACTATAGAAGAAATATTTAATAAGGATAAATTCGACCATTTTATTGGCGTTACATATTCTATTTCTCCTAACTTTGTAAATGAATATTTGAAGGATTTCAAGACGGTTGAGATAGTAATTGGAATTGATAATGAGGGCGTTAAAAGTTCCATCAACGAACTTGCTAAGCATCTAAAGGATAATATATTAAAGCAGATTCAAGGAGACCCCATCAAGTTTTACGAGGACTTGAATAAAGTGTCAAAGTATAAACTGGATAAGGGGCATCTAAAGTTTTGGGTTAGCACTACTCATATTATTCATAGTAAGTTCTATATTTTGTGGAATGACGAGGGAGAAAATAGGTTAGTATTAGGCTCTGCCAATTTATCTAATAGAGCTTTTGACAGGGAAAGTTATCAATTCGAAAATGTTGTTATTTTGGATGATTCAGAACTTTTTAATATCTACCTAAACTATTATAAAAACAACTTATCAAAGGTTCTATCTGATTATATTCCTAAAGAATTAAAAAGAATAAATGCAAAAAATTTTAAAAATGTAGATAAAATTGAGGATATAAATGTAGATGATGTTTTTATTTTAAGCAATGAAGAGGTTGGAAAAATTAAGGAAAAATCTGTTGTTTCAATGCTTGATGAAGTTAAGGATAAGATTGGTCTTGGTATATGCAAGGACAGTATAATTCAAGAAATGGACAATATTTCCAATGATAGAGATATTGTAAAAAGGGAGAAAAAAGAAGAGGAAAAAGCTGAAGAAATTGCCTATGAGATAGTCCATGAAGCTATTAACAAAAGGAAAAAGGAACCTGCAATCAAGAGTAAACAGACTTTGGAACAACAGGTAAGAAAGAAAATAGAAAAAATAGTTGTGAAAAAACTTGAAGGCGAAAGTGAAATCAGTAGAGACTCTCTATATAGCAAGATAGATCTTAGGAATACAAAAAATAATATAACAGGTCTTTTCGTTAAATCCGACCTAAATAAAAGTAATCTTACACCTTTTGATAAGAGGGCCAACGATGATGATTTATTAAAATCATTGAAATCCTTAAACAACTATATGCAAGGTTTTGAAAAGTATGCAAATGACTACAATGATGAATATGGAAAGAGGATATTCGAAAGCATATTATGCATCTTTACAGCACCATTTGTATATGAGTTGAGAGAGAAGTTGGAAATAGAAGAAAATAGGTTGGATATACCTCAGTTTGTTTTTATAGGTGGAGAGGCTGGAAGTGGAAAATCTTCTTTGTTATCGATAATGTCAAAGCTGATTGGAATTAATAAAGGTGACTTTTATCTATGGAAGGACCTCCTAGGAACTAGAGGTAATAGTCAGAAGAAAGATAGAATCAATAGAATTCAAAACTGGATTATGGAGAATAATGTTAATCCAATCTTAGTAGATGAAATTGACAATGAATTTTTCACCAAGACGAATTATGGAAGAGACTTTATTGTAGATACTGCAAATGTATGCATTAGAAGAGACGACTCCTATCCTATTTTAATTGCAACTACCAACACCAAATCCTATGCTCTGCCCAAGGAAGCAAGAAGGAGAAGTTATTATTTAATTATCGATAGGATTTTAAAAAAGTCTCAAGAATCCACTGAATTCTTTAAAAATATCTATGAAAGCATAGACAATACATTGTTCTCAGACTTTTGCTATAGGATGTCCCAAAGGTTAGAAAGCGCTCATGATTATAAATGGGACAACTATACAGAAGATAATAGTTTTGACTTTTTGTTTAATACAAGAGAGATTTTTAAGGAGTATTACGAAGAAGCTGAGATGCCCCTTCCAAGATATTTCCCTGAAAAGAAATACAATGACGATACAGAAGCTAATAGAGAGAAGTGGGCTAATTTGTATAGAGGTTCAAAGGAACTATTTGTCTATGACAAAGACAGTGGCCATATGTTTTTCCAAATTACAAGTTTAGATGAAAATTACAGAACTTATGGGGCGAGTACTGGTCAGATATATGCAGATGCTCTTCCACAAGAGGTCTGTGTTGGATCTGTCCATGGAGTTATCAATATAGAATTATATACTGATAAGTTTTTTGAGTGGATTGAAGTAGAAAACCCATATGAGAAAAAATCCTTAATAGATAGGATATTTGGAAGATGAGTAAACCTGGCTTTTTTTCACTAAGTAGCATAAGGAGAGGTTTATTAAATAACTAAAGCTGTAAAGAAACCTATTAAAAGTTGTGTTTTTTTAACTTAAAGATTAGAAAAAGGGTTAAAGTTTTTTTTGGGTAAGAACGATATTGAATCTTTGGATAATCAAATATCCAAGGATTTTTTATTGAACCTATTCTTTTAGTTAAAAGTGATTATAAAAGGTTTATATTTCTAATGGAAGTCTACAGTAAAAGGGAATAGGGATACTTCTAAAATTCGACAGGGTAATATTCTGATCTATTGGTAAGAATATTTGTAAAAATAATAAAGGATAAATATGCATTTATACTTTACTTTAGCATATACAAGATTATATTTAATCAAACATTAATTAATGACAATTCCTACATCCTAAGTTATGCTGATAATTACTAGATAATGCACGTACCTCACTTGGCAAATTTCCCTTGTATCTTTTATAATAAATGGAAAATTTACTGTGGGAAGAATAACCAACAGATTCTGCAATTTCTTTTATGGGAAGCTCAGTATTCAATAAAAGAATTTCGGCGACATTCATTCTTTTTCTTTGAGTATATTCTGTGATACTTTGACCATATTTTTCTTTAAATAAGTTTTTTAATTTTGTGCCACTCATTTTAGATATCTTTTCTAGTGTTTCTTGATTGACATTCATCGCAAAGTGATCCTCTAAAAATTTAGCCACATCTTCAAGAGCTTTTTCATCATCAGAATCTATTTTGTATTTTTTTCTATTTAAATAGGTATCAATCACTATACTTATCCATTCACCAGCTTTAGCCTTGAAAAAAAGTTCTGCCGCAGGAGATTCCATTTTACAATTTAAAATTTCCATTGCCACTTTTTCTAAGGATTTTGTAAGTATTATTTGGTTTGAGTTAAATAGATCTGTAAAAGAATTTGGATCGACATCAAGAGAAGATAAATGTTTTTCCAATAGCTCCCTTTTAAATCCTATAGAAACGGCAAGGTAATAACTGTTTTCATGTAATAAGAAGAGAAAGTTATCCTTGATTTTATCAAAGTCTAAAGTACATAAAGATTTAGCTGTTATTGTCTGGTAAGGATCAAATCTTTCACCATTTGCACTAATAATATAACTTGAATAAATTGAAACATAATCTGACATACAATAAGTACTATTTTCAATCAATTCTTCTTTTATATAAAAATCATGAATATCAATTATGAATCCATCACCTAGATAAAACCAGTATAATCCTTCTGCATGAGTCAAACGCCCGTTTTTCCAACAAAATGTATGCCCAGCACTTGAATATTTTTTATTTTCCTTACATTCGTTAACTTTCATATATTTTTTCACAAAATCATAGTAAGTCATGCCACACCTATCCCTTTTAGACAATGTTCCAATTAGACAAATTTTCTAGTAAACCTTGCATTAGTTATTTTAGCAGATATATAATGAATAGGCAATGATAGAGATTATCAATTAATCGAGTTATTAGCTAAAAGGAATATCAATAGAGAGGAGATTTTAATGGGAGTTTATAAAAAGTTATTTCGCTATGCACCTGATAAGAAACATATGATAATTTTAGCTATGATATTATCAGCTTTTTCTGTATTAGCAACCATCTTAGGATACTATTTTATTTATAAGTTCTTGGATGACTTAATTATTGTTAGGAGTTTGATTACGGCTAAAATAATTGCGGTAAAGGCTGCCATAACCCTTACTTTGGGAGGTTTTTTTTACATGGTTTCAGGTTTATTTTCTCATATGCTAGGCTTCAGATTAGAAACGAATTTGAGAAAAAGAGGAATTGATGGTTTAGAAAATTCTAGTTTTAGATTTTTTGATCTATATCCATCAGGACAAATTAGAAAAGCAATTGATGATAATGCATCTCAAACCCATATGGTAGTGGCTCATATGATTCCAGATAGTTCTCAAGCTATTTTAACACCTATTCTGGCAATAGGCCTTGGATTTTTAATCAGTTTAAGAGTTGGAATCGTCTTACTTACACTTGCCATATTAGGTTGTTTCATATTAGGTTCTTTGATGGGAGAACAGAAGTTTATGAAAATCTATCAAGAGTCACTGTCAAAACTTAGTGCCGAAACGGTGGAATATGTGAGAGGGATGCAGGTTGTTAAAATATTTGGATGTAGCGTAGAATCCTTTAGGTCATTATACAAAGCGATAAAAGACTATTCTAAGTATGCCTATTCCTATTCATTATCGTGTAAAAAGCCATATGTATTTTATCAATGGTTATTTTTTGGAATAATTGCCATTTTGATTGTACCGATGATTTATATCAGGGATATATTAGGAAGTGGCGAGAAAATATTATTAGAACTTATTATGATACTTTTTTTAACAGGGGTATTGTTTGTATCATTTATGAGAATTATGTGGTTTTCACAATATATTTTCCAAGGTAATTACGCTGTAGATACATTAGAAAGTCTATATGAACAGATGCAAAAGGACAAATTAATTCATGGAAATAGAGAGAAGTTTAATAATTATAATATTGAATTTGATAATGTTAGCTTTAGTTATAATGGAAATCTTGTTTTAAAAAATTTGTCCTTTAAGTTGGAACAGGGAAAATCCTATGCACTCGTTGGTTCATCAGGATCAGGAAAATCGACAATAGCTAAACTTATCTCTGGGTTTTATAAGGTAGATGAAGGACATATAAAGATTGGTGGCATAAATATTGAGGAATATAGTCAAAAAGCATTAATCCAATCCATATCCTTTGTCTTTCAAAATTCTAAATTATTTAATATTAGCATTTATGAAAACGTGGCACTTGCCAATAAAAGGGCTACAAGAAAAGAGGTTATGAAAGCTTTAGAACTTGCTGGTTGTAACATGATACTTAATAAATTTCCCCAGAAAGAAAATACGATAATTGGGTCAAAGGGTGTATACCTATCAGGTGGGGAAAAACAGAGAATTGCCATTGCAAGGGCTATATTAAAGGACTCTGAGATAATTATTATGGATGAGGCTTCTGCTTCCATAGACCCAGATAATGAGTATGAGTTACAAAAGGCTTTTAAAAATTTAATAAAAGGTAAAACCGTTGTTATGATAGCTCATAGGCTTTCAAGTATACGAGCTGTGGATGAGGCTATTGTAATTGATAATGGAAAAATCATAGAAAGAGGTACTGATAAGGAGTTAATGTCCTTTAATTCAAACTATAAAAATTTACAAAATTTGTATCAGAGTGCAAATGAATGGAGGGTTGGAAATGAAAAGCTTTTATAAAAAAAGATTTTCCTTAACGGAAGAGGGATCAAAAAATTTAACAAAAGCAACCCTGTTTTCTTTCTTGGTATATTGTGTCAACATGTTGCCAGCTATGTTACTCATGATTTTTGCACAAGGGATATTAGAAAATATTAATAAAACCAATGTCTTCTATATTTGTAGCTCTATTATAACCTTGGCAATTATGTACGTTCTACTTAGCCTTGAATATGAAAGTTTATACAATGCAACATATAAAGAAAGTGCTGATTTAAGAATTGATACAGCTCATGCTCTATCTAAATTACCTTTGTCCTACTTTTCAAAACACGACTTATCGGATCTTTCTCAGACTATAATGTCGGATATTGAGGGAATAGAGCATGCTATGAGCCATTCTATTCCAAAGGCAGGAGGCATGGCATTATTCTTTCCATTAATATCCACTATGCTCTTAATCGGGAATGTAAAATTGGGACTTGCTGTTATAGTGCCAAGTTTATTGAGTTTTGCAATAATTCCTCTTTTCAAAAACATTGTAGAAAGGGGAAATAAAAAATATTTTGATATATTAAGAAGAAACTCTAACAGTTTTCAAGAAAATATAGATATGCAAATGGAGATCAAATCCTATGGTCTAAGTGCAGACATGAAAAAAGACTTATATAGAAAAATGGAAGAAAGTGAAACAGTACATTTAAAGACTGAGACATCTAGTATTTTAGTCTTGTCACTATCTACAATCTTTTCTTTTATATCCTTGGCAGTTGTCATTTTAATAGGAATTCAACTTATAGTAGATGGTGAGATTGGAATCTTGTATCTTATTGGATATTTATTAGCATCCATCAAGATAAAAGAATCCTTAGATGCATCTAAAGAGGGGCTATTAGAAATATTTTACTTAAGTCCTAAAATTGAAAGATTGAAAGAAATAAAGGAGCAAAAGTTACAAGAGGGGAAAGAATATGATTTCAAAGGATATGATATAGAACTTAAGGATGTTGTATTTTCCTACAATGAAGATAGCCCAGTAATAGATGGTGTTAACTTTAAAGCGAAACAAGGAGAAGTAACTGCATTGGTAGGGACTAGTGGTAGTGGGAAAACAAGTATATTGAAGCTTATTTCTAGACTTTATGACTATGACACAGGAGAAATCTTAATAGATGGAAAGGATATTAAAGAAATATCTACAGCATCTCTTTTTGACAAGATATCAATAGTCTTTCAAGATGTAGTTTTATTTAATCAAAGTATTATGGAAAATATAAGAATTGGAAGGCAAGGCGCAAGTGACCAAGAAGTTATAAGAGCAGCAGAGCTTGCCAATTGTAAAGATTTTATAGATGAACTTCCAAAAGGATTTGATACTGTCATTGGAGAAAATGGTTCAGAATTATCTGGAGGAGAAAGACAAAGGATATCTATAGCTAGGGCCTTTTTAAAAGGTGCACCTATTCTTATATTAGATGAAATTGCAGCAAGTCTTGATGTAGACAATGAAAAGAAAATACAAGACTCACTAAATAAATTAGTAATAGACAAGACTGTGGTCATTATCTCTCATAGGATGAAGTCTATTGAAAATGCTGACAAGATTGTTGTACTTAATGAAGGAAAGATTGAAAGTGAAGGAAAGCACAACGAACTACTTAAGAAATCAAAGATTTATAAAAATTTAATAGAGAAGACAAAAATGGCAGAAGAATTCATTTATTAGGAGGTTAAAATGGATAATAAAAAATTAAAAGTAAAAGATTTAGTCACAATAGGTGTATTTGGAGTTATATATTTTGCCCTCATGTTTGGTGTGGGTATGATGGGAATGGTTCCGATATTGTTTTTAATATACCCAACAGTATTGGCTATAGTAGCTGGTACAGTAATTATGCTATTTATGGCAAAGGTTCAAAAACCATGGGCGTTATTTATTTTGGGCATGATATCTCCAGTGGTGATGTTCGCGGCAGGACATAGTTATGTGATAATAGTTTTACCCCTTATAGTGATGATAATAGCAGAACTAATTAGAAAGATTGGTAAATATAATTCTTTTAAGTACAATATGATATCCTATGCAGTTTTTAGTACCTGGATTTGTAGTTCCCTAATGCAAATGATTTTAGTGAAGGATGTCTATTTGGAACACTGCAAGATGATGGGAGATGAATATGCTTCAGCTGTTGAAAAATTAATAACTTATCCCAACATGGCGTTAGTTGTCCTTGGGGCTTTTATAGGTGGAATAATAGGAGCTTATCTAGGTAAGATTCTTTTAAAGAAACACTTTAAAAAAGCAGGTATTGTTTAATGCCTGCTTCTTCATGTAGTATCTACAATCCCAATCCAATTACAAAGTTTTTTGTGGTATTTATTACAGGACTAACTGTTATGCATAGTATAAATACTTATTTTGAATTGATAATTATTCTTATTATCGGCATTCTGTTTTATCTTAATGGATATAAAAAAACTTTAATAAAGTGGATGGCTTTATGTGTGATATTATTTTCTTTACCTAATTTCATGGTGCTTTCAAAGCTAAATCCGGTCTTAAAAATGTTTTTGAGCATACCAATTGTCGTTAGAATGTTCATATTACCGTTTATGGCGGCAAGTTTTATGATAAAAACCTCGGATGTAGGTGCGATAATTTCATCAATGGATAAACTTAAAATTTCAAAAAATATTTCTATTCCTATAGCGGTAATGTTTAGATTTTTCCCATCATATATAGAGGAGAAGAAAAGTATTAAGATTGCAATGAAGATTAGAGGAATTAATTTCAGAAATCCTGTAAAATATCTAGAATATGTGACAATTCCCTTGCTAATAATATCCTCTAATATTGCAGATGATATTGCAAAAGCTGCAGAAACAAAGGCGATAGAATATCCAGTTAAAAAGACGAGATATATGCCTATAAGATTGGGAGTGGTTGATCTTTTCTACTCACTTTCGACATTGGGTCTTATAATGGGAGGATGGATATGGTAGAAATTAAAAATTTTTCATTAAAATATGGAAAAGAGGAAATATTAAGCTCTTTTAATATTTCAATTAATACAGGAGAATGTGTACTGTTTACAGGAAAAAGTGGCAGTGGAAAATCATCTTTAATAAACTCTATCAACGGTTTAGCGACGAGATATGAAACTGCTAATATAGCAGGGGATATTATGGTAGATGGTAAAAATGTGAAGGAATTAGAACTATATGAAATTTCTACTTTGATTTCGACTGTGTTTCAAAATCCAAAAACCTATTTCTTTAATGTCAACACTACTATGGAACTATTGTTTTATTTAGAAAATATTGGTCTTAAACGAGAAGAGATGGATATGAGATTAAAAGATATGCTTGAAATTTTTCCAATAACAAATCTTTTAAACAGAGATATATTTCAACTTTCAGGTGGTGAAAAACAAATACTTTGTGTCGCAGCTTGCTATATATCTGGTACTAAAATTATAGTTATGGATGAACCTTCGTCAAATTTAGATAAGAAGAACATAGAAATATTAAAACACATGTTAAAGATCCTTAAAGCTAGGGGCATAAGTATAATTATAGCTGAACATAGGATATATTATTTGATGGATGTTATTGACCGAGTCATATTATTAGAAAATGGAAGAATTAAAAAAAATTATAGTAAAAATGAGTTTTTAAAACTGAAAGCAGAAGAATTAAAAGCTTTAGGCTTGAGAGATAATGAGCGTACAGGGCTTAAGGTTCCTGTTGTTGATGGAAAAGGAGATTTTGAAATAAGATATCTTAACTTAAAGAATATGGGTTTATACAAGTCTTTGAGACTTGAGAATCTTTCGTTTAAGCTAGGAAAAATATATGGGATAGTTGGATCTAATGGATACGGTAAGTCGACATTATTAAGATGTTTGATTGGAGTAGAAAAAAAGTCCAAAGAAGAAATATATTTCAAAGGTAAAAGATTATCAAAAAAAGAAAGACTCAAAAATTCTTCTTTGGTAATGCAAGATGTTAATCATCAACTCTTTACAGATGAGGTATCCCATGAGTTAAGGTTAGGTGTGGATAATTTTAATATAAAAAGAGCTGAAAATATATTAAAAGACTTAGGACTGTATGATTTTAAAGAAAGACATCCAATGAGTTTATCAGGAGGGCAGAAGCAAAGAGTTGTTATCGCATCCGTCATGTGTAAGGATTCAACTTTTATCTATTTTGACGAACCTACTAGTGGAATGGATTATACCAATATGATTAAAACTTCTAAACTTATAAAAAAATACAGAAGTAATAACAAAATCTTTTTTATAGTTTCCCATGACATAGAATTTTTGAATGAAGTGGCAGATGCGGTATATAAAATTGATGGGAAATAGAATGTCGTGTGTATTTAGCCTGTGAAAGTTTCTAAATGTATTTCGTCAACATTTATAGTCTGAGTTACTCCAATATAATACTTTGAAGTAGATAGGACTATTATAATTGCAAGAACAGAGGTAAAAGTCAGTTTTATTTTTTATGATAATATGATATAAAGAAGGAAAGTATTTCAGGTTAAGACCATTTGAATCTAATTTTTTAATAAGGGAGAAGTATCTAATGTCAGGCCGTAAAATAAATAAGAGTGTGCTTATAGCTCTTTTGATAATAATATGTTCAATTGGTATTTGTTCTATCAATTAAATTACAGTGAAAGCACCAGAATTAAAAGGAATTTATCCGATTTTAGCAAAGTAGAAAATTTTTCAAGTTCTAAGGTATTAGCTGATGATATAGAAAGTTTTTATAAGAAAAATAACGATTATTCTTTTACTATCGTTGACAAGGACAATGTAGAGGACTTCCAATCTTTAGGTAGGGTATTGATTCTTGATTAAAATGGTTAAGTAATTAATCAATTTGTATTATTGAAGGACAATGAGAAGTATTTAGTCTATATGCGTGGTGTTTATATGATATTTGATTAATCTTTTATTGGAGGGATTTAAAATCTATACTCCCTTAGTTTTTTAAAATTTAAATAAAGTTAAAAAGTTGACAATATATGAAAGCTGTGATATTCTCAATTTTAAGGAGGGGATTTTATGTTGACAACTTTTAAAGCAAGTGCTAAGGCACTAAGTGAAGGGCTACAAGTGGAAACTCAAGCTCGTGATTTTAAGATTTTGATGGATGAACCTGCTGATTTAGGGGGAACTGACAAGGGAATGAACCCGGTAGAGGCGCTACTTTGTGCATTAGGTGCATGCCAAGCGATCGTTGTAAAGGCTTTTGCTAAGGCTCAAGGCTTTACATATGAAGAATTCCATGTGGAACTTGAAGGGGACCTAGATCCAGATGGATTTATGGGAATTAATAAGAATGTAAGAAATGGTTTTTCAGAAGTAAGATTTACTATGCATTTTAAGACTGAAGAAAGCCAAGAAAAAACTGAAGCCTTTGCAGACTTCGTGGAAGCATCATGTCCAGTATGCGATTGTCTAGGAAATACTGTAAAACTAGTTAGATCCGGGGTAGTAATAGACTAGTTTACTAGTTTTTTTATGGACAGAATAGTTAGGTTATTAATTACTTAACTTATGTAAACAAATAGGAAAGATATCTAAAACACCTAAAGGGAAATTCAAATCTCTTTAGGTGTTTTTACTTTTCTACAAAAGACTTTTTCTAGGTCCTCAATCCATAAGTTGATGGTCTTAATTAGGGATTTAAGAAAAATAAGGAACAAGTTCAAAGGATAAATTTTTTAAAACTGGGTAAAATAAAAATAAGATTTTCTAAAATCCAATGATGGTAAAAATGTTTCTAACTTATTTACTCCTTCAATTAGCAGGTTAGTTTACATGGATTTTAAGATGTACTTAAAATTATGTTTTATTTTTTGAAAAATCTGGCTAAAACATATTGTAATTAAGCTATTTAAACCTTACATACGACAAATAAATAATTAGTCTGGCTTGAACGTATGTCCCTGAATGTAGAATTATCTACTGAAAACAATTATTTTAAGGAGTAAAGAAATGTCTCAAAAACCATTTTTAAAAGAAATTAAAGATATGCTCTTCAAGCATAAAGTCATATATATCGTTCTTGGATTTATCTTGTACTTGGTTTTAATTGGAATAGCTATAAAAGATTCTCCTGTAGAGTACTTTCACTACACCAAGGACTCAGAGGTCATTGAAGATGCAGATGAATATAGAAAAATTTACTACGGAAAAACCCTTGAAGAGGCTGCTAAATACAAAAATGAGCAGATAATAAAAATCCATGGATACGATATTGATGAATTTACCCAAGCCTATAAGAAGTTGATGAATTTGCATCTTAAAGTGCTTGATGCTATAAATAATGGAAATTATGAAAAGAGGGAAGAGTTGGATGAAGAAATCAAAAAAGCTGAAACCCGTTTTCATGAAATCTACAATTTAATTTTAAAGGATGTGGATGAGGACCAGAGAAAGGAAATTAGGGCCCATGAATCCATTTATGATGAAATATATAATCAGATTAAATATACTGGAAAAAATGAGTACCAAAATTTAAGGGCTGAAAATCTATTTTTAGGTAGGGGACGATTTTTTGGAAAGGATTTTAATTTTATAGCAATTTTAAACTTCATTGGTCTTGAAATCGCCTTAGGTCTTATAGCCCATTTCTATATAAGAAAAAATGATAGGGAAAATAAGAAGAATAAACTTCTTTCCTTTACGACGGTTTCTCTATTTATGGCGCTGGCAGTAGCTATAAAGCAATATATTATAATGAAAATCAACTATCCTGGAGGAATTAAAAATATTGGAATGGGTGGAATAATCTACAGTGAAACCAATTTTACACTATATGGCTATATGGCATTGATGGTATTAACCTGGATAGTTTATTATGTAGCAAGAACTATTATTTATTCCAAAAGAGCTCAAAATTACGACTTAAAAAAGTCCCTATTGGCCTTTATTATCTTTAATGGTCTGATGTTCTACGTTTATTTCAATTTGAATGTTGGAACCTTTGTATCCTTACTAGGTGAAGGGGTTTTAATAGCTCTAGAAAGTAGTTTGATACTCTTAGTATTGTTAATAGTTGTGGCAAGTTTTTCTTTAAAGGCTTATTTATCAGAAAAATCGTTTATACAGAGGAGAAGGGAAAAAGCAAGTAAAAAACAGCTCTATATATAGTATGGTATTTTTACAAAGGGTGCTTAGTAAAGTTTGCACACTTTTACATTATATTAATAAATAGTTAACATATAATTTTAATGGGTTTGGTATAATTGTTCTAAAAATATTTTATGAGGTGTCATATGAAAAAAGTGTTAAAGATTCTACTAGGTATTGTACTAGTTTTAATAATAGGTTTTTCTGCTTTTTTAAGCATTGAAATCAATAAAAGTGTTACAAATATTGTACCCCAAGAAGAGACATTAAAAAATGAAGGCAAATTCTTACAAACATATAATATTAATGCTGATGATTTTAAGGAAAATTATGCTTATAGGAAAGAAATAGTTACAAATGACAAGGATGGTTATGATTTTTCAATTGACACCTATGA
Source organism: Lagierella sp. (assembly GCF_029983815.1). Taxonomy (GTDB): domain Bacteria; phylum Bacillota; class Clostridia; order Tissierellales; family Peptoniphilaceae; genus Mediannikoviicoccus. Next base: position 111,015 of record NZ_JASBYU010000003.1, on the reverse strand, counting down.
ATTAGATGGCAAAAGAGATATCTTTATATTTATTCATGGTATGGGTGGAACGGGAGAGACAATGCTTCCCCATAGTCAGATATTTTTGGAAAGAGGCTTTTCAGCAGTTCTTTATGACCAAAGAAATTCTGGAACTCATCCTATAAAAAAGAATAATATGGGAGTTGGGGAAAAGGGGGACCTAATCAACGTAGTATATTATCTTAAGGAAAAGTATCCCGATAGAAAGATTAATATATTTGCCGAGTCCTATGGAGCTCATACATTTCTTCACGGTTATGAACAAATAAAAGATAAAATCCAATTAGTTATTTTGGATTCACCAATGGCCAATGGTGAGGAATTTATTGACCAAGGGCTAAAAGAGGCTTCAAATCAGACAAATATCCCCTTTGGTTTAATGAAGTCTCTTGGAAATATTGGTTCCAAGGTTATTGAAGGATATGGATATAAAGAAACCAATGGACTTTTAAGTTTTAATAAAATAGACAATCCGATTCTTATAATAACTAATAAAGAGGACAAGGTAACTCCCTTTTCCCATGCGCAAGGTGTATTTGATAAATCTGGAAAAGATAGGGTTATGTTACTAAATGAAAGTGAACATACCCAAATGTATTTCAATGAGAGGGAAAAGTATATTAAGGGGATTGAGGATTTTTTAAGTAAGTACAATTAAATTTATAATTTTAGATTATTTTAGCGCCCACAATATTTTAGTATGGGTGCTTTATTTTGATAAAATAGACATATAATGATTTTTATAAAGTAAAATAGGGTAACTACTCTATTGATATATAAAAAAAGGAGAGAGTATGATGAAAGATTTTATATTCGATATATCTACTAAAATATTTTTTGGTGCGGATCAACTTAAAAATCTACCAAGTGAGATTAAGAAGTATGGTACAAGAGTTCTAATCGTTTATGGGCAAAATAGTATTAAGAAAATTGGATTATATGATAAAATTGTAAAAATTTTCAAGGAAGATAATATCGACTATTTTGAACTTTCTGGAATTGTTCCAAACCCAAGAATTGACAAGGTTCGAGAAGGGGTTGATTTAGCTAAAGAAAACAAAATAGACTTTATACTTGCAGTAGGTGGTGGTTCTGTAATTGACACTGCCAAGTTAGTTGCTGTAGGTGCATATAGTAACTGTGATCCATGGGAGATTGTTATTGGAAATGAAGAGCCTAAAGGCGGAATACCATTTGGTTCTGTTTTAACCCTTTCTGCAACAGGATCTGAAATGGACTTGGGTTCTGTGATTACTAATGAAGAGACAGGTCAAAAACTGGCATGGGGATCTGAATATGCACGTCCTAAGTTTGCTGTTATGAACCCAGAACTTACCTTTTCTGTAAACTCATACCATACGGCAGCGGGCACTGCCGATATCATGAGCCATACCATGGAAAACTATTTTACTTTAAATGATGGTGCATTTTTACAGGATAGAATGGCAGAGGCAATACTTAAAACCTGTATTAAATATGGACCTATAGCAATAGCAGAACCTGAAAATTATGAAGCAAGGGCAAATCTTATGTGGGCTGGCAGCTGGGCAATAAATGGTTTATTGGATACGGGGAAAAATACTGCATGGTCCGTACATCCAATGGAGCATGAACTTTCAGCACTTAGGGACATTACCCACGGTGTTGGTCTTGCTATTTTGACTCCATACTGGCTTGAATACTGTTTAGATGAAGAAACTCAAGGAAAGATTGCCGAATTTGGCTACAATGTATTCAATTTAGATAGAGGAAAATCCATTGACGAGGATGCGAAAAATGCAATTGCTGAACTTAGGAAGTTTTTTACTTCTGTTGGCATTCCAGAGGATTTGAAAGATGTGGGATTTAAAGAAGTGGACTTACCAGTTATGGCGAAGAATTGTGTAGAAAATAGAGAAAAGCCTGAAATAAATGGATTTAAAAAACTTAAGGAAGAAGATGTCCTTAAGATATATAAGATGGCATTTTAAGAATAAAATTATATTAATATTCGCTAAATGTTGTACAATAGAAATAGGAGGTGCATGTATATAAAAAAGACAAAAAATTTTTATAAAAACCTACCAGAGGACTTTGTATGTAGTTGTGGATATTGTGAAAACTATGTAAAAAACATAAGGGCCTCCTATCCGGATCTTTCTAAAGAGTTTATGTTAATGGGAATTGATATTGAAAAGCCTTTTGAATGTTACAGTATCGATCAAAATTCTGATGAAATAAGGTACAATGCCCAGTATATTGTCATAGGCAAAAAGAAAGATTTCAAAATGAAAAGGTTTAAAAAGTATAATGTAGAGATAACAGAAAACCATCCAAACACCGAGATCAAAGAAAAGCATTATGTCATAGAAATATTCGATTTAGTCCTACCCTTTACAGAGGACTTTGACAAAAGTATGGAGGATTACTGGGATAGGGTGGAGGAACTTTCAGAAAAGCCCTGTTATATTATCGACTTTTTACCGATGACTGTCCCAGCAGACTCCAAGGGTGATTTTTTTGATGTGGAATATTATTTTTTAAATAGTAACAGAAGAGAAGAAATAGGTAATAAATTCACAAATATTCTCTTGAAGTTTATGTGCTATTATTCTGCGGAGATTTACTTTGATGATAGATTCAAAAGACCCAGTCCAGAACTTATAGAAGAGACTATAAGAGAAATCATGACAAATTATTCCGGCTCCATGTATCTTTTATTTGATGATGGAAAGATGATGGCCCAATATGAATGGGACTGCCTTCATCTAACATTTTACAATCCAGATGAAAGAGCAAAGGAAATACTAGCTTGCTTGGCAAGTTCTGAGGGACTCTTTTGGAGAAAAAGTGAAAACTAGTCTATGTCTTTCTTTAATTTGCATTTTATCTAACTTAGATTCATACCAACTATTGAATAATTACAGTTACAATGGGGTATAGACATTATGTGAATAATATTACTGTTATGAATTCAAAAGGGGGAAATATGAAGGATATTTATAAAAAAGAAAGAGAAATTTTTAAAGTTGAAGATGTAAAAGAAAAACCTATTGACACCAAGGAATACGATATCGTAGTTGTTGGTGCTGGAACTCCAGGTGTACCATGTGCTTTGAAAGCGGCTGAACTTGGCGCAAAGGTTTGTGTTATTCAAAAGGAAAAGGAAGCTAGTGCCTGCGGTCATATCGGTGTGGGGGTTGACTATAAAAATTCCAATCCAAAGGATATGGCTAAGCTTATTTCTATTCTCATGAAGGAAAGTGAATTAAGGGCAAATAAGGACCTTTATGAAATGTATGTAGAAAACTCTGGCGATGCCCTACAATGGTTAATAGATAAAAGCAAGGAAGCAGGTGCTGAAGTTTCCTCTTTGGGAAATGGACCACATAAGAGTTTTATGAAGGAAAATGATTTGAATTTAGAATTTGTCACTGCATTTTATGGGCCAAAGCCATATAGCGCCGGAGATGCAATGAAGTACTTATCGAAGTTAGCCCAGTCAAAGGGAGTTGATTTTTACTATAATACACCTGGAATCAAATTGATTAAAGAGGGAAATAAAGTTGTAGGTGTATACGGAAGGTCCGAGGATGGAATAATAGAATTTAGAGCAAAAAAAGGTGTTGTAATAGGTACAGGAGACTATCAAAATGATGAAGATATGAAATCTCATTACATCCCTGTGGTTTTAAATTTAGAGACTAAGAAATTTGGTAGAACTGGTGATGGCCACAAGATGATAATAGATGCAGGTGGACAGATGGAGCCAATAGGACATACAAAAATGGTTCACGACATGGACTCTGGTCCTGGGTCAAATATGCAAGTTCCTCTTTTAAGAGTAAAACTTGACGGTAAGAGATTTTGTAATGAGGAAAATGGTATGGAGTATATGAACTGTTTCCTATTGGATAAGGAAGATGTTGGACACTATGCGGAAATCTTTGATGCAAAATATCTTGAAAAGAAAGAAGAGTGGGGACTAGGTTTAGCCGATGAAGAGGAACTTAAAAAGTATATGCCTGAGGAAGATGCTAGTCGAGAGGGAGTTTTACCAGGTTTAATAAAGACTTTTAAGGCGGATACACTGGAAAAGTTGGCGGAAAAGCTACAGATTAAAGATGTAGATGAATTTAAAAATACTGTGGCTCGTTACAATGAAATTGCAAAAGATAAGGAAGATGTAGACTTTGGTAAAGATCCAAAATATCTTTATCCAATTGAAAATCCACCATACTTTGGAACTCACCGCCATTTAAGACTTACGATGATATGTAGTGGAGTGGAAGTGGATGGAAGTCTTAGACCTTTGGATGACGATAAAAAGCCTATTGAAGGACTTTATGCAATAGGAAATCTTGCTGGTAATTTCTACGGATCCTATGACTATCCCCTTACTTTAGCAGGATTAAATCTTGGACATAACTATACTCAAGGCTATGTTATTGGAAAGAGATTAGCAGAAAAATAAAACAATTTATAATGGAGAAAAAAATGGAAGAAGAGAGATTAATTAAGGAATTTGAAAACTTTTTGGACAAAGAGGGTAGGATAGAGACCCTTCCTTCAAAGAATAAAAAGAAGTTATATATATATTACTATATCGCAGGAAAGATTCCATCTGGAGAAAAGTTTACAGAAAGAGAAATCAATGAAATTATCAATAGATATACATCCTTTAAGGACCCTGCAACTATTAGGCGTGAGTTGTTTATGAGGCGTCTTGTAAACAGGACCATGGATGGAAGTTCCTATTGGAAGGAAGAGGACATTCCACCAGTGGAAGAGTTTATTAAGAACAACATATAGTTAATATGCCAATAAGGCAGTTTGCTTTTTTGAAAAATCTATTAAGTACCCTAGAAGACTCTTAAATGAGAAAAAGGGTACTTAATTTTTATGTAAAGGTATAAAAAATTAATTTTGCTAAAATGTTAAAAAACATTGCTAGTGGCAACGGTGGTATTTTCATATAATAATAGTGAAAATACTGCGAAAGAGGGTTTAATATGCTAAAGGAAAATATAAAGACTTTGAGAAAATCAAATGGACTTTCCCAGGAAGATTTTGCCAGTAAATTAAATGTAGTAAGGCAGACTGTGTCAAAATAGCAAATAAAACTTCCTAAGTTAAGATAAAGTTAATTTATAGTAAAATCAGAAAAATTATTGGAATTAATAGAATCAAACCTCTATAATTAAATTAAAGTTTACAAAAAATTGGAGGTTATTTATGGAAGAAATAAAAACTGTAATATTTAGTGGAATTGTACAGGTTCTTATCTTTTCTTTGGTTCCTTTTATATGGTACTTAGTAGGACATAGGACTGTTAAAGGGTTTTTGCCATGGCTAGGCTTTAAAACAAAAAGACCAATGCCTATAAAATCTATTGCAGTAATCAGTCTATTCTTTATGGTTGCAACCTTTGTACCCTACATGGTGATGTTTAAAAATGGAAGTATCAATTCTACAAACCTTCCCTTTGTGACATTTAAGAAATATGGATTTGGTTTCACATATGTATTTGTATTGGTGTTTTTTTCTGTGGTACAGACTGGGCTATCGGAAGAAATTTTCTTTAGGGGCTTTTTAGGTAAAAGGTTGATTGGAAAACTAGGGTTTAAAATTGGAAATGCCCTTCAAGCTCTTATATTTGCAGCTATCCATCTTCCAGCGGTCAAGGGAGCTTTAGAGAGTATGATTGTTCTTGTTTTCACTGTAGGAATAGCCTATGTTTTAGGATATCTTGCAGAAAAGAAGTGTGACGGGTCCATAGTCTATGGGTGGATTGTTCATGCTCTGGTAAATATAATTTCTGGGATCTATGTTTCCATGTACTTATTTAAACTTTAAATGACTTAAAAATTGTTGGAGCAATTTGAATTAAAAATGGAGAACTTGAAATAGAGTTCTCTTTTTTAATTGAAAAATAGCTTATAAACTCACTATGTTTGCGCCTTTATTCATGGATGAATTATAATCTAAATAAGGAGATAAAAAATAAAAGAGGGGGTTACCATGTCCAGTAAAGAAGTAGAGTATTACATTTCTTCCTTTCCTAAGGAGATACAGGAGAGGTTGGTTTATATTAGGGAAAATCTAAAAAAGGTTTTTAAGGAACATGAAGAAAAGATATCCTACGGAATGCCTACTTTTAAAGGTAAAAGGAATTTATTTCACTACGCTGCCTTTAAAAATCACATTGGGATCTTTCCAACATCTGCCGGCATCAAGGAATTTGAAGAAGAAATCCTTAAGCGTGGATTTAAATATTCTAAAGGCGGTTTTCAAATATCTTATAAGGATGAACTTCCTATGGATTTAATTAGAGAAATTGCAATCTGGTGTAGGGAAAACTTAGGTAAGTAACAAATAGGATCATGGAGATGAAAGTTATGAAAATTACAAGTTTTGGGACAACTACATTACTATTTGATGATGGAAATAGTCAAATTCTATTCGACGCCCATTTTACAAGGCCCTCCGTTAGACAATACCTATTTAAGAGGGTTTCTAGTGACGAAGAAGTAATTGAAGGCATGTTGAAAAAATACAATGTAAATAGACTAGAGGGCATCTTTATTTCCCATTCTCATTATGACCATGTAATGGATGCTCCATTTCTATCAAAAAAGACAGGAGCGACTATATATGGCAGCAAAACCACAAAGAATATAGCTCTAGGAGAAAAGGTTAACAAAAATAATATTGTCGTCTTTAAGGACTACAGAGTATATGAAATTGGAGACTTTAAAATAACGGTAATCCCATCAAAGCATTCAAAGCCAAGGGTGTTTAACAATGACCTGGGAGAAGAAATAAAAAGACCCTTGAGAAGGCATAGAAAGTTGAGAAACTTTAAAGAAGGTGGATCCTATGACTTTTATATTGAAAATAATGATAAAAGTTATCTGATACACCCTAGCTGCAATTATATTGAAAATAGACTAAAAGATTTCGAAGTGGATGTGTTGTTTTTGGCCTTAGCGGGAATAACTAAGATGGATGAAAAAACTAAAAATGAATTTTTTCATGAGACAATAGGTATGACCAAAGCTAAACTTGTCCTACCCATACATTGGGACAATTTCTTTAAACCTTTAGATGAACCGACTAAAACCATGCCTAGAATTGCAGAAAAGACGGATCATGTATTGTTTGAGCTGGTAAATTATTGTGAAGACCATGGAGTAGATACTGTATTACAGCTGCCAAGAACAAGTTTTCATGTTTAGGTGACAAAGTGGAAGATATTAATATAAAAAGAGTCGATGGATATGATGATGAAAGATTTTCTAAAAGGGCATTACTTCAACATGGTTGTTTTATAGTTGATGGAAAATTCCCTTTTGAAATAATTATTACTGGAAAGAATAGTGGGGTTATTAAAGGAAATGAAACGAGATATTTTAATAAAGTGATAGACGAGTTTAGGTTTTATAGCGGACACATTACTATCTTTTACGATAATAATGGAAAACTTATAAAAAAATTCAATGACATTTCTCTTTTCAAAATTCCCCTTATAAAGATTCAGCCATCACAGTTTTTTGTGGATAGAGATAAAGTAAAAGCTGTTTCAAGCTTTATAAAAAGTGAAGAGGATGTAATAGTTCCTGTTTTTAAAGATGGGGATTCATATATTTCCTTAGACGGGCATAGTAGACTTAAATATGCCTCTAATTTAAACTTCGATTATGTATTTGGCTATCTTACAGAGATAGATGATTTCATATTTGATTTTGTCAAAGAAGCTAAAAGAAGAAAAGTGGCAAGCCCATTTACTTTAGTGGAATTAAGCCATTTTGATTACGTTGACAAATGGTATGATTTTTGTGACAGGTACTTTAACTCTGATAACAGTTTTTAATAATCCTAATCTGGGTAATATTAGAACAAAACCACCCAGAAAGGAATATTATGAAAATTTATAGAAGAGAGTTTCAACTAGGTCCAATTGGTGCATTAGGTATATTAATAGTAATCTTATTAATCTTTTCGATCGTTCTATATAAAATAGGATATAAACCAACGGGAAATAAGTATATCCTCTATGGGATTATAGCACTAGGAATCTTAATATTGGTTTTATTAGCTTCTTCCATAAGGATTTATTTTGACCAAAGAAAGATTTCAAAAGAGTTTTTTCCTTTGGAAGAGAGAAGGGGACAAGAAAATGTACTTCAATTGGCGAATAAATTGGCTACAAGACTAGAAGGTACAGACTATTTTATACAAACCAATGAAGATGGTTTAAGGATTATAAGGGATATAATGGAATATGAAAATGAATTTTTAAACTCAGGAGAAATCATAAATGTTCCAGGAATTACAATTCTTAAAACCAGTAGTCCAAATAAATTTAAGGAAATCAGAACGGATTTTAGTTTTAAGAAAGATGGAGATAATTTATATATTACTCCGATCTATTTAGGTGGAAAGAGCATTAAATTTGTTACTGGAGCACAGATAAAAAAGAAAGATGACGGAATTGAAATAAATCATAGTCCATTTCAAGATGTTGACCTACTTTCAAAGATAATAAGAGAGTCAAAAAAAGAAGATGGTTGGAAGGCAGGACTGGATACCGTCTCAGCAATAGGAATTTTTATGGCTATTCTGGGATTGTTAATTGCAATTGGTATAGGTTTTATCCTTAGAATTCCAGCAACAAGATAGAAATATAGATTGACTGTCCTCTCGTGTAATTACAGAGGGCGGTTTTTATTTTCGTGCTAAATTAAAAGTGATAGATTATTTTTTTGCTATAATGCTAAACCTGTAAACCACTAAAGTAGCAACTAAAAAGGGGATGTTTTAATGTATTAAATTTGATAAAATAAAGAGTAAATAATTAAAGAAAAGATAGGAAGAGGGTAAATAATATTGAATTTAACACTGTCTAAAGTAATAGAAAGTATTCAAGTTCTAATATTTGCAGCATTGCTGATGGTTTTTATTAATGCTACCACAAGTAAAAAAGCTCCAAAGATAATAAGGATTATATCCGTATCTTTAATTACCGTAATATATGGAACAATAACAGTCTTATTATTTGCTTTCAGTATTTTGTCAAGAGAAGTAGGATTGTGGTATCGATTGTTAATGGTAAGTTTTGGGGTTATCTGTCTTATATACTTAATTACAATTGTAAAAAAATTTTGGGAAAATATAAAAAACTAGAAGAACTTGGTATATTTAATGCAATAAATGGTCTATTGTTTGGAAAACCTCAGGATGAAATGTATTATGATGAATATAAGGAGATACTTCTTGAAGAGATATGAAATAAAGACTTAAGTATTTTATACAATTTAAATGTAGGACATGCTACTCCAAGGTGTATCATCCCCTTTGGAGTCAGTTGTAAAGTAGATGTAAGAAAACAGACCATTATTTTTGATGAAATATAGTAGGAAATAAATTTAAAGTCTAGAGAGGAATGATAATATGGAAATAAATAATGGAAAACATGAAACTATAACACATCCCTTGAAGCCTTTATATAATAATGAGTCCAAAATTTTAATCCTTGGATCTTTCCCCTCTGTTAAGACCAGGGAATATGGATTCTTTTATGGACATCCACAAAATAGGTTTTGGCCGGTTATGGAAAGATTATTTGGAGTTGAGCTTAGTAGGGAAATAGAAGTTAGAAGGGATTTTCTTTTAAAAAACAAAATAGCTGTCTTCGATTCAATCTTTCAATGTGATATCGTGGGTTCAAGTGATGCAAGTATCAAAAATGTTAAACCTTCTGATTTGAAAAATATTGTAGAGACAGCAGATATCCAACAAGTTTTTTGTAACGGCGGGACTTCTTTCAAATACTACAAAAAGTATCACTCTAAGGTGTTAGGCTTAGAAGGGATAAAACTACCATCCACTAGCCCTGCAAACGCCAGGTATAGATTGGAAGACTTGGTAAAAGAGTGGAATATAATTTTAAAATATTTGTAAAGGTGAATTGATGGACTTAAAAAATTTGAAAATAGTAGAAACTAGTAAAAAGGATTTAGATAATATTAGAAAATTGTGGGCAAGTGGTGAAGTCATGTATTATGTAGGGTTCCCACATGGACTACATTATAGTAAAGATGAAATTGAAAAGTGGTATGAAAAATTGGATAAAGATAGACCGAGAAAGAATCATTTTTCTATATATTTCAACGAAGAATTCTGTGGTGAAACATTTTATTCTATTGACAAACAAAAATCTTCCAGAATGGATATAAAACTATTTCCAAAGTTTAGAGGTATGGGAATTGGAAGTAAAGCACTACAATTTGCCATAGATAAGGCCTTTGAAATGGGAGCAAAGAGATGTTGTGTGGATCCAAATAGGGATAATTTAAAGGCTATTTCCCTATATGAAAGGCTAGGTTTTGAAAGAAAAGAATTCCCTGAAGGAAAAAATCCAGGACCAAATTATCTATACTTTGAAATTGAAAAGTAGATTTACAAGTTTTTAAAATGTAGCAAACAAGAGAGGCATGCCCTCTCTTATATTATTATAAAAGCTATTACAAATGTTACAATTCCAAGTAAAACTCCGGTTACTACATCTACGACTACATGTTGTTTAGTAAACATGGTGGATATGATTATTCCAAAGGCAATAACTGAGTAAACCACCCTAAGTATCATACTCATGGATGTACATAAGACTGCTGCAATTACCACTAGTGTTGAAATGGAGCAGTGAAGGCTTGGAGCACAGTTAACTCCCTTATAGCTACAACTATAGATTATCTTTAACATCCAACCGCCCTCTAAACTTCTTAAGTTAGTAGGCCTTGTACAAGTTGTGGGATAGACCATGTAAATAACTATGCTTATTGTGATATCTAAAATCCAAGCTAATATATAAATCTTATATAGATTTGGAGATGCATTAAATAGGGAAATTGGAAATAGTGCAATCAGTGGAAACCAAAGTATGTATATAAGTGTAAAAAGAGGGATCACCGGTATTCTCTTATCGATTGGTAAATCCACATTTTTAGGTGTTTTTTGAAATTTCTCACAGCCGAAATAAAGTATAACTTGAGCTAACAAAATTATAACTTGATATATTATAACCTGTCTTAAATTCATGAATTTCTCCTTTTTCTTAATAGGACGACTATCTCTTGAGTAAGAGTATATTGTCCTTATCTAGCATATCAAGACTTATATCTATAATCAATTAAAATCTATGTTAATTAAATTTTTATTTTAAAGATCAACATTTTACAATTCAAGGGTACAATTGAAACTTTGTACCTGTTTTGCTAATCTTATTATGATGAGAAAGAATAAGAGGAGATGTAAATGGCTAGTATTTTAATTATTGAAGACGATTTTACAATATCAAATCAACTTAGCTTCTTCTTGGAAGAAAAAGGGTTTAAAACATCAATTGTCAACAATTATAGTGAAGCTCTTGAACTTTCAAAAGAAGATTTTGATTTGGCGCTTTTAGATATAAATCTTCCAGACAGGGAAGGAACAAATTTGATTAAGGTACTAAAGGCTAAGAGCATTCGCGTCATTGTAACAACGGTAAAAAACAAGGAGGACTTCATTGTTAAGGCTTTGGATCTTGGAGCTGACGACTATTTAACAAAACCCTTCAATCTAAGCATTCTTAGAGCTAGAATTGACGCTTGTCTAAGGACTAGAACTGTAGAACTAGATAATAAAATTAGCTATGGAAATTGTGTGATGGACCTTACAAAAGCAGTTGCCTACTATAATGGAGAGGTTGTAGATTTGACTGCCCTAGAGTTTGAAGTGCTAAAATTATTTATAGAAAACCCCAATAGAATCTTTACAAGGGAGCAACTTTTAAGAACTTTTTGGGAGAATAGAAATCAGTTTGTAAATGACAATACTTTGACTGCTACTATTAAGAGGATTAGAAATAAGACCTCGAAGAATTTGATTTCAACTGTTCGAGGAATAGGCTATAGGATGGAATAAGATGTGGATTATACTATGGATTTTAAGCCTTATACTTGTATATTTTTTTATGCGAAAAAGGCAAAAACAAAGGATAGATGAAATTATCCTACATATTGATAAATTAAATTGTGGCGACTACTCTTTTTCTATGAAACAAGATGAATTTTCTATACTTGAGGATAAGATTTACAAACTCTTTCTAAAAGTTGTGGAAGAAAGGGAGAACACAAAAAGACTTTCAAAAATGCAAATAGAAAATCTTGAAAATATTGCTCATCAAATCAAAACGCCAATAACCACCCTGTTACTTGAGTTGCAGCTTATGGATCAGGATGTTAAAAGTAATAATAGCTTTATAAGGTTTGAAAGCCAACTCAATAGACTCAATGACCTTTCCGACATACTTCTTAAATTATCCAGTCTCGATGCAAATATCGAAAAGATGAAATTTGATGAGTTTACTTTGGGTGAAGTCTTTGATTATGTTATTGAAATACTGGAGCCGGATATAGAACGAAAGAAGGTTACAATTTCTAAAGATTTTACAGATTATAGGATAAAGGGAGATTTTTACTGGATATGTGAAGCCTTTATAAATATTTTGAAAAATTCCATAAATTTAGATAAAGTTACTAGAATTTGGGTTAGCACCAAGGATAATCCTATCTTTACGCAGGTTACTATAGAGGATGACGGTGGAGGAATTGCTTTAAAAAGACTTAGTAAAATCTTTGAACGCTTCTACAAGACTCCAGACTCTAAAGGCTTTGGAATCGGACTATCCATGGCGAAGTCGATTATCACAAGTAACAATGGAGCTATCGAAGTTTTAAATGGTAAAAGTGGTGCAATTTTTAAAGTAAAATTTTATAAATAGGTTTAATTTAACTTTTTTAATCAAGTCCAAGATAATAAATTGAAATTTTATTTTTTATGTAGCTCTTTACAATCAAATGTCACTTAATTGTCACTTTCAATTATTATAATATAGTTGGAAAGGATGGTAAGTATGGAAATATTATCAATAGAAAACCTAACTAAAGTTTATGGTAAAGGACAAACGGAGGTTAGAGCATTAGATAACATAGATTTAAAGGTAAATAGGGGAGAGTTTGTAGCAGTAGTAGGACCTAGTGGGTCAGGAAAATCTACTATGTTACATATACTAGGGGGAGTTGACAGTCCAACTTCTGGAAAGATTTACATTGAAGGAAATGACATCTCCCAGTATTCTCAAAAGGAACTTGCCCTATTTAGAAGAAGAAAAGTAGGACTTGTCTACCAATTTTACAATCTTATACCCAACTTAACTGTAAAGCACAATATACAGTTGCCTTTAAAGTTGGATATGAGAAAGGTGGATGAAGGATTTTTTGAAGATATCATTAAGAAGCTTGGGATTGAAGATAAGATGGATGCTTTTCCTTCGGAACTGTCAGGGGGACAACAACAAAGGGTTGCCATTGCTAGAAGTCTTATATACAGTCCTTCCATCATTTTGGCGGATGAACCTACGGGAAATTTGGACAGGGAAAACTCCCAGGAGATAATAGATATACTAAAGTACTTTAATCACACACTAAAACAAACTATTATACTTATTACCCATGACGAGAACATTGCTTTACAAGCCCATAGGATAATTACTATTGTAGATGGTAAAATTGTAGGGGATGAAAAGAATGAATAAGAAGAATTTTCCGATTTTTATATCCCTATTTATAGTAAGTTTGTTTTTTACTTTAGTATTTTACTATGGATATACTAACTTAAAGTCAAATTATGAATACTATATGTCATCTGATTATTATCATGCCCAATTAGATAAACCATTCAATAGGGAAAAGCTAGACAAATTAAAGTCTGTGGATAAGGTTAAATACGCAGGTTTAATTTCTATAAAACCTACCAGCGGTAAGTATAAAAATGACCTAATAGCCGTGGACTTTCAAGATGGAAATGTAAATCAGATGAGAGAATATTCAGAAATGATAGAAGGGCGCTTTCCTAAAAATGAAAAGGAGATTGTACTTTCAAAGGGAATAGTTGAAAAGTATAAATTAAAAATAAATGACAAGTTAAAAATCGATCTGGGCAAGAGGACTTCTGATGGAGTTGAAATAGAGCCTAGAGGGGCCCTTACTGACAAGGAAACCTTTATAACAGATAGAACGGAGGAATTTGAATTAGTTGGCGTCTATGAAAATATTTACAATAAATATAGCAGAATTAGCTACGGACTTGTTTATAAAGAGGATATAGACCCAGGTGTGATTTTGCTAAAATTTGACTCCTTTGAAGAAGGCTATAAGAATAGAAAACTTATACAAAAAGATATAAGTGAAAAACTGGGAGAAGAAGTCTCAATGGTAATTAGTCCTTCTCTGATTAATTACTATGGAGTAGAGTTTGATTTTCCTCACAATATCTTGGCTAAAGCTGTAAATATTCTATCAGTTATAGGATGCATTGCCTTATTTGTCTTTTTTATTAAAAATATATTCAAGGTTTGGGGACTTAGGAAGACTAGGGAGCTTTCTATTTATAAGTCAATTGGAACGACGAATTTTCAAATTTTTCTTCTTCTGTTAAAGGAGGGAATCATTATTTCAGTAATTCCAATTCTCTTAGGTCACTTGGCAGGATTTGGTTTTATGAGTTTTCTCTATAGAACCGTTCAAGAAAGTCAGGAAGTTTCAAAATTTGAAAAACTAACTTTTAATCCCATCTTAAGCCTTATTATAATCTTAGTTTCATTTATTGTGGTGTTCTTTGCAATAAGGTCTCCTGCAAGGATTATTTCAAAAATTAATATAATTGATGGAATTAAGGGAAATATAGATTTAAATAAATACAAAAAGAAGAGGGACAAAAAGCTTTGGAGAGAGTTGAAGTTGAACAATCTTGCTTCTATAAAGTCTCATCGCTATATTTCAGCAATGGGAATTATCATAATCTCCGTCTTTATTATAATATTTGGAATGGCTAAGTACTATAGAGATTTTGCTTATTACGACACTGGAAACAATATCTTTGTAGATTATTATAGTGAGGAAAATAAAGTCCCAAAAATACTGCAATCCATAAAAGAAGATTTACCTAACGATAAAGCTTATATTTCAAAGTCCAAATACATTTCGGTAAAAAATAATCTAGAGCTTTCGGGAGAAGCAAAGGCTGTAAATTTGGAAAAAGATATTGACAAGACTTTAAAAAGATATGAAACTGATGAGTTAGAGGGGCGTTTAATAGCTTTAGAATATGAAGATTTTAAAAGCCTAGGTGGGAAAAAGGGAGAGTTTATCCTTTACAATATGGTTCAAGAAGATGCCTCCATACCTATTTCTAAAGCAAAGTTAATTCCATATTTCGAAAAACCAGATAGTATGGAAATTAGCATAGGTGAAGATTTTAGTAAGGAAATCAAAATAAGCAGAACTATAAATAATTTGGGACAATACGACTCTGTTACTTTCCCCTTAACCATTAAATTATATACTGATTTTGACACTTACTTTAATCTTATGGAAGAAGCTAGAGATGAGGCTTATAAGAGATATCCCTATGAACTGAGTATGAAAGTTCGAGATTTTGAGATAGATGAAGCCAAGGACTATGCAGACCAGGAAATAAAAAAGGCAATTTCTCCAAACGATAATTACTATATAGTAACTGAAGAGGAAAGAGAAAAGCTAAGAACCACAGATTTAGAATCGTTGGTTAAAATAGTAATAGGAATAGGAACGATAATATTTCTATTGAATGTTACCAATGGCTATTCTTCTATAAATTTGAGTTTAATGAATAGAAAAAAGGAGATAGGTACTTTATACTCCTGTGGTATGAACCTAAAGGATGTGGAATCTGCCTATTTGAAGGAATTTGTATCAGAACAGGTAAAATCCTTTATCTTATCCATTGGCATTACATTGGTAGTGATGTTTGTTTTGGGTCTACTAGTACCAACGATTGAGTTTAAAAATTTGTTGGATTATTACAATTACTGGTTGTTTTTAGGGTTTGCCATGGTGGTTTACATTATTAACATAGGGATTTACTATTTTTCACTAAGACGAATTTTAAATAAACCTACAATAGAGCTTATTAAATAGGATTTAAAAGCACTTAATCAGATGTAAAGTTTGTTGTAATTGAACTTTATGTCTTGATTGGGTGCTTGTTTTTTATTAAGGACAATGATGGCTTACTATAAAAAGAAAAAATATTATGATAGGATATAAGTAATATTAAGAAACGAGGTACGTAAAGATGGACAATGAAATTTGGAAAAAATGTGTTGAATTTCACGGACATGAATGTCCTGGACTTGCTATAGGAGTTAGGGCATCTCTTATTGCCAAGGAGATGATGAACCTTGATTTTTCTAATGATGAAGAAAATGTTTGTATAACTGAAAATGACGCTTGTGGCGTAGATGGAGTTCAAGTTATTACAGGTTGTACTTTAGGGAAGGGTAATTTACTTTACAAGGACACTGGAAAGATGGCCTTTACTTTCATTTCGAGAAAGACTGGTGAAGCTATTAGATTTATTTTAAAGGATCTTCCAAAGGATCTTTCTAAAGAAGAAACTCAAAACTTTATCCTAGAGGCTCCTGCCGAGGAAGTTTTTAGCTGGAAGAATGTTGATATAAAACTCCCTGAAAAAGCAAGAAAATTCAATAATATAAAATGTGAAAACTGTGGTGAAAATGCACCGGAACACAAGATTAGAATTGAAGACGGGAGAAAGCTTTGTTTGGACTGTTTTGATGAGTATAGCCGAGGATGGTAGAGGCAGTTAAAAGTTTTTGCTCCCTAAATTAAGGAAGTGAAAATTTGAAATTACTAGATTTAAAAAATATATCCATGGGATTTGGAGACAGAACGTTATTTGATTTTGAAACTTTGGAGGTGTGGACTGGAGATAAAATTGGTCTTGTTGGAGAAAACGGATCGGGAAAGACCACTTTACTAAACATTATCCTAGGAGAAATAAAGCCATTAACGGGAAATGTCGAAAGAAATGGAAAGTGGAAGGTTTTTAGACAGTTTGATTCCTTAGAAAATACTGAAGAAATTTCAGGAGAATTCATGAGCAGGTGGAAAGTGAATGATATCTATGGCCAAGAGAACAGAACCTATTCTGGAGGAGAGAACACCAGGATAAGACTGGCTGAAGTTTTCACCAACTCTCCTGATATTATAATACTTGATGAACCGACCTCCAATTTGGATATTGAGGGGATAAAGCAGTTAAAAGAGACTTTGGAAAATGTAGAAAGTTTTATTTTAATTTCCCATGATAGAAAGCTTTTAAATAGTTTAACCAATAGAACAATTGAGATAGTGGAAAAAACTTTAGTTGATTTTCCAGGAAATTATGATGAATATCTACAGTGGAAGGAAAAGGAGTTTTCAAGACGTACAAAGGAATATGAAAATTACATTGAAGAGAAGAATAGGCTATTAAAGATTTCTGAAAGACAGAGGATAAAGGCCAGTAGGATGAAATCAAAGCCAAAAAATCTTTCTAATAGCGAGATAAAGCAAAGGGAATATGGCGCTGTGGGAAAGTCCTTTGGTGGCAAAGAAAAGAGCTTCCAAAGGGCAGCAAAGCATACTGAAAAGAGAATTGAACAGTTGGAAAAAAAGGAAAAACCCCAGGAACAAAATATCATTAGGCCAGACTTCTCTTTGACTAACCCACCCTTAAACCATGTGATAATTGAAGGAACCAATTTGACCTTCGGATACAAAGGAAGTCAAAAACTTTTCGATAGGGCAAGTTTTACATTGAAAAGAAATCGACGAACTGCACTGATTGGTGAAAATGGATGTGGAAAGACGACTCTTTTACGCCTAATTGAAAAGAAGGTACCTGGAATTAGAATTGTACCAAAGGCAAAAATTGGAATCTATCGTCAAGCGGTCAATCAAATAGACGAAGAGAAAAACCTCTTGGAAAATATCGACTCTGTCTCCATACAAAAGGAGGAGATAAATAGAAATGTTCTTGTGAGAATGGGATTTTCAAGGGAACAATTTTATAACAAGGCAAAGGTACTATCTGGTGGAGAAAAGATTAAACTTACCTTTGGGATGCTCTTTGTTTCCGATTGTAATGTGCTTTTACTGGATGAACCTACAAATTATTTAGATATCAAGTCCATTGAGGCGATAGAGCAATTGTTTCTAGACTTTGAAGGAACCATGCTCTTTGTGTCCCATGACAGACATTTTATTGACACCTTAGCTGATGAAATCTGGATAATAAAAAATGGAAAGATTAAGTCTTTTTCAGGTAATTTAACGGAATATGAAAATTTAAAGAAGAGAAAAGACAAGAAGGATGAAAACAAGATGGTTTTAGAAATGAGAAGGACCATGTTATTAAGTGAGCTTAGCTTGGGTATAAGGTCTAAGGAAGAGATTTTTAAAGAATTGGATGAGGTTGAGAAGAAATTAAATTAGATCTTATATGAGGTGTGAAATGACTAAAAAAGCATATATAATACCTTTGTTGTTGTCAATGTGCTTAATCTTTGTGGCATGTGACAATAAGAACAGTGAGAAAAGTACAGAAAATGAAGTTACAGAAATAACAGATATTAGTGAAACTACTGAAAGTTCAGAGCCTACAAAAGAATCATCTGATGTTATTGAAACGGATGAAACTGAAACTTCCGAAGGGACACAAGACAGCGTAAATGATGCTGAAAACAACCTTCAAAATGACGGGAATTACTTTTCAAGTATTATAGCGTCAAAAAAAGGAGAATTTGACAACTTAAATACTTCTGTCTATGAGGCAAAGTCTGATGGTGAGACTTTGAAGGTTTCAGGATCCCTTTCCTTTGGACAAGAGGATTATACTACTTCAGAGGATGAGATCTTAGAAAATAAAACCTATACTTTTGAAGTTGATGAAAATACTGAATATAAGGCTGTTGGCGGTCTAAATGAACCCCAAGTCATGACTGTGGAGGAATTTAATGACTATTTTATGGAAGTTAAGGAGTCCGGGCTGGGTCTTATAATCAAAGTGGAAAATGGTGTAGCAACTGAAGTTGAAATTTCTTCATAAATATAAAAGGCTAAGTTCCTATTTTGGGGCTTGGTCTTTTTCTTTATAATGAGGAAGATTTAAGTTATTAAATATTAAGTTGTGTCATTTGAACAGAAGAGTTTTCGATTGTTTAAATTAATAAATTTGGGTATACAAATAGATAGGACTAGTTAGTACTAAATTGCGAAAAGGTCCTTTGTTTAAGTTTTAAACTTAGGACAAGAAGCGATAAATGATGTATTTACAAACCTACAATAAAAGGAGGAAATTTAATGAAAAGAGAAGTAAAGAGCAAAGTTAAAGGTTTTAGAACACAAGACGGTGCTGGCGTTAGCTTGGTAAGGGTTTTAGGACATGAAACTGTGGAAGAGTTCGATCCGATTTTGATGTTGGATTCCTTTGACAGTACTAACCCGGACGACTACACTGCTGGTTTTCCTATGCATCCCCACAGAGGAATTGAGACTGTAAGTTATCTTTATAAGGGTAGAATGGTGCATAAGGATACCTTGGGAAATGAAGACGAAATCGGTGATGGCGAGGTACAGTGGATGAACTCTGGATCTGGAATTCTTCATGAGGAGCAAGTTCCTGCCGCCGATAGACTCTTGGGTGTACAATTGTGGCTAAACTTGCCCTCTGACGAAAAAATGAGTCAACCAACTTATAATAGTATTAAAAGAGATGAAATTGAAGAAATTGAAATCGATGGCGGTATGATAAGGCTTATTGCAGGCTCCTTCGAAGGCCATGAAGGTTTTAAGGGAGAACACTTACCACTTGACTATTATGATATTCATCTTGAAAAGGATGCAAGTATTACACTTAATATGGACAATGAAGACTCCGTTATGATCTTTACGCTTCTAGGTGAAGTTTATGTAAATGATGAACTTATTGAAGAAAAGACTGCTGTTAAACTAACAGAAGGAGACAGTTTGGAATTGACAAATAAAGGTGAAAAGGCACAAATTTTATATATGAGATCTAGAAAGTTAAATGAGCCAGTTGCTTGGGCAGGTCCAATTGTTATGAATACTCAAGAAGAGCTTATTAGGGCATCTCAAGACTTGAGAAATGGAACTTTCATTAGACAAGAATTAGAATTTAACGACTAATAGGAAGTAGAACATGAGTAGAGATAGAATGGAGGCCTTTAGTGATGGCGTTTTGGCAATTGTCATAACCATAATGGTCTTGAAACTAAAGCCTCCAGAAAGCATTAGTTTCTCTGCGCTAAAGAACAATTTTCCCACATTTTTAGCCTATGTACTATCCTATCTATATGTGGGGATATATTGGGCCAACCATCACCATCTGATATATATGTTGGAATCTGTTTCTGGAAGACTACTTTGGAAAAATCTACATTGGATTTTTTGGATGTCGCTTATTCCAACGGGAACAGAGTGGTTAGGACTTAATCCACTAAAGGAGTTGCCCACTTTACTATATGGAATAATCCTATTCATGTGTGCAATCTCTTACAATATGTTACAGAGAGAGGTAATAAAAATAAGTGGACAAAATTCTGCAATTGCAAATAGTATAGGAAGGGACATAAAGGGAAAGACATCTATAATTTGTTATGGAATCTCTATAATCTCATCATTTTTTCTTCCCATTCTGTCCTATATTATCTACTTTGTAATTGCCCTTATGTGGGTTGTGCCCGATACTAGGATTGAAAAAGCAAATAGGGAAATATAATTAGAGGACTTTGGTCCTCTTTTTTAATGATAAATTTCTATTTTAGGATTTGAAAGGTTTCTTAATCAAAAGGTCAATTATGGGTAGGTATATACTGGGAGGGATAATATGTTTTTTAAAAAACTTGAAACAGACGGATTAGCCCATTACTCATACATAGTTGGAAGTAATGGCGAAGCTATAATAATCGATCCCATGAGGGATAGCAATTTATATTTAGACATATTTAAAGAAGAGGGATTAAATTTAAAGTATATCTTTGAGACCCATAGAAATGAGGACTATATTTCTGGATCTATGGAACTGTCTAAACTTACCGATGCAAAAGTTTATATTTCAGGTCATGAAGACTTGGGATATGAATATGGAAATGAAATTTTTGATGGGGATGTTGTAGAATTTGGAGGTCTTTTGATAAAAGCTCTACATACTCCAGGGCATACCAAAGGACATATGTCCTATGTATTGATTGAAAAAGAAAAGGACAACCCTTACATGGTCTTTACCGGGGACTGTCTATTTATGGGGGATGTAGGAAGAACGGACTTTTATGGAAAAGAGAATTTAGAAGAGATGACTGGTCTTTTATATGACAGTATCTTTAATAAGATTTTAAAACTAGGTGATGGTGTAATAGTAAATCCTGCCCATGGAAATGGATCTGCATGCGGTGACAGTATGGATGAAAGGCCAATTACCACAGTTGGGTATGAAAAATTAAACAATCCAAAACTTCAATATACCAAGAGAGAAGACTTTATTAAAAACCATGGAAAGATGAAGATAAAGCCACGTTACTTTGAAAAAATGGAAATCTGTAACACAAAGGGAGCTGAATTTGTAAATTGTGATGGCAATTTTAAACCTTTAAAATTTTCTGATCTTAACTCTGATCATACCTTGGTGGACCTTAGGTCGCCACAGGCCTTTGCTGAAAGTCACATTCCAAGGTCCTATTTTTTAAGTATGGGAAATCTTGCTTCGTTTTTAGGAACCATTTTAGATACAAATTCCAACCTGGTGTTTATCGCTCAAGATGACAACCTGGATATCATCGAAAGAGCTTATTGGACAGCAAGGAGAATAGGCTTTGATAATATAGCTGGATATCTAAAAGGGGGAGTACAAGGCTTTATAAATAGTGCCAAAGATTGGGATAGGATAAAGACGATTAGAGCAACTGACTATTGTAACCTCGAGGACAAAATAACCCTTGATATTAGAGGGGTTGACAACTTGGAGGAGATAGGAAAGTCAAGTGAGGACTATTACAAGATTCCATTAAAAGTTTTGTACAAGGACTTTGATATCCTTCCAAAGGATAAAACCATATATATACTTTGTAACTCAGGAAATACTGCAACTACAGCGGCGTCCTTTTTAATTCAAAGGGGATATGATGTAGTGGTAATTGCAGGAGGAAACCAAGCGGTAAAAAGACTTGGATAAAATCTAAATTTAAAATTAAAAAGTTATACGCACCCTATTACTTTTTTAGTAGGGTGTTTTTTTATGAAAAGAAGAGATAAAGCTATAACAATACTTGACAAATGACACTGTGTCATATAAAATAGAAGTAAAGTGACATAGTGTCACAAGGAAGGAGAAAAGTATTTATGAAAAGGAAAAGTTTATTGATAATAGCAGCTGTTGTTTGGATGTTAGCAGGATCTATGGTTTTAAAAACAGCCTATTCTGCGTATACTACCTTCAATGAAGTTTTGCCTTGGTTAGTTATAAGTTTAATTGTATTTGTCTTATTTTTCTTTAAGATTTTTTCGCCTTTTGCAGTTAAAAATAGAAATCGAATAATGAATTTAAAAGACGACGAAGTAAAATTTTGGAAATTCTTAGATTTAAAGGGCTATTTAATCATGGCCTTTATGATGGCCTTTGGAATTTTACTAAGAAGAAGCGGTCTTGTTGCTGACCTGTATATCTTTATATTCTATTTGGGACTAGGGTTAGCACTTTTTCTAGCGGGAGTAAAATATATCTATCTTTATTTTAAAGAGGAGTAAAAAATGCCTAAGCAAACTTTTTATAATTTAAGCGATGAAAAAAGAGAAAATATTATTGGAGTTTTAAAAACCACTTTTGAAGAAAAGACGGTCTTTGATGCAAGTGTAAAGGAAATTGTTGAAAAATTAAAGATTGCAAGGGGAAGCTTCTATCAGTACTTTGAGGATTTGGAAGATGCATATTTTATGATTTTAGATTTAGAAACTGTGGATGTGCACCAACTTTTTATAAGGCTTTATAAAGAAAATGATTATAATATTGTAAAGTCTTTGGAAAGCTACAGGGATGAAATCTCAAACTTATTATTCTCTAAAGAAGCCTATACCTTGTATAAAAACAGATATCTCTACTGGACTGTGGAGCTTGAAGATCGTTGGAAAAAATATAACCAGAAAAAATTTGGTGATTTAAAAAATAAGAAGGTTGATGAGAATCTAGATATGGAAAAATTGTACTATATCAAGGCATTTATCCATAATTTGATTCAGAGAAATTTTATGGAAAAATGGACAAAGGAAGAGTTTATAACGCATTTTTCTAAATATCTAAAATGGTTAAAGGAGGGAATTGAAACATGGCAGTAATTGAATCGATATTCGACATACTATATCTTTCTATAGTAATAGGGCTTGGAGTTAGACTATTAATATTTAAAGGTAAGGAGTCAAACTTAGTAGGTTGGATGGCGTTACTCCTGGGATTTGGGGATGCATTCCATCTTGTTCCAAGGGTGATGGCACATCTTACTCCAGATGGTTTTATAGCCTATGAAAGGGCATTGTCCTGGGGGCAGTTTATAACTGGTATAACTATGACTATCTTTTATCTCTTGTTCTATTTTTATTACAGAAAACAAAGTGGCGACTTAGATAATAATAAAAAATGGACCATCATTATTCTATCCGCTATTAGGCTAGTTTTGTTGATGCTTCCACAAAATAATTGGGGAATAGTCAACGGAAATTATAGAATGGGAATAATTAGAAACATACCATTTTTAATAATGGGATTGCTATTAATTTTTTGGACTTACAAGAAAAGAAAAGTTTCCGGTTTAAATAATATGAGCATTTGGATATTCTTAAGCTTTGCATTCTATATACCAGTAGTGTTATGGGCTTCAAAATATCCTATGTTAGGTGCGCTAATGATGCCTAAAACCATAGCATATGTACTCTTAATTTTAGAAGGTTACAAATATTATATAAATGAGTTTAAGCCAGAGAATCTCTATGATATTTCATTTACTTTCTTGATAATGGGATTGGTTGCTGGAGTTTTTTATAGAGAATTTACAAAATATTTTAACTTTAATGGTGCAACCCATCTAGGAAAGCTTCATGTTCATACGCTGGTTCTAGGGTTTATCTTAATCTTTGTTTTATATTTAGCAACAAGGGGAAAAAATCGTGAGAAATTTATAAAATTAAAGAAACCTTTCATGACCTATATGGTAGGTTTGATATTTACAATAGTTACAATGACGGTTTATGGTATATATGATGTGGTTGGAAAAGAAGAGGGAATTATCAGTATCCCTATGATTTCTGGCTTTTCTGGTCTAGGGCATATAATTTTATCCATTGGACTTGTATGGATGCTTATTAAGTTAAAGAAAAATTATGAAATTTCTTATGAAAATAGCAAAAGTTAATAGAAAACAAAAAACGGGGCTCGTCTTTATAGAGGGGCCCTTTGTTTTTGATAAATTTCAACTGGGTATATAAAAATTGTAGCAAAATTTCATAGTAGGGAGGCAGATCATGGTTTGGACAAAGAAAGATTATCCTGATTCTTTTAAGAATTTGGAGGAAAAAGTTAGAGTGAAGGCCATTGATATTGGTAATGCTATGTTGAAAGATGGCTATGATGAAGGAAGAGTAATACCGATTGCAATTTCAAAAGCAAAGGATTGGGCTGAGAATGCTAGTCCTAAAGAAAAAAAGGACACCATGAAAAAAGATGTGACAAAGCATAAAAAAACCAATTCCAATGCAGGTAAATTGCAGGACGCTGATGTGATTGTACGATATAGAGAAGAGGATAAAAAGTGGGAAGTAAAAACCCAAGGTGCAAAGAGGGCAGACTCCTTGCATGATAAAAAAGTTGATGCTGAAAAAAGAGCAAAGGAAATTGCTGAATATAGAGATGGAAAGGTAATTTCTCACAAAAAAGGAGAATGATAATGGAAAAGGATTTTAATGAACGTGATTATACAAAGTCGGTGGAGAAAACTAGTGAAAATATAACTGGGGAACAACTTCCAACAAGACCAGGCAAGGAAGAAGATATGAAGACCAAGCCTGTATATGATGATGATTTCCCAGGAGCAGGCAGGTTAAAGGACAAGGTTGCAATTGTAACTGGTGGAGACAGCGGAATAGGTAGAGCTGTATCTATAGGATATGCGAAAGAGGGAGCTAATCTTGTAATTGTATACCTGGAGGAAAGTGAAGATGCTGAAACCACTAAAAAGAAGATTGAAGAAATCGGACAAGAAGTTATTCTAATCCAAGGGGATGTGGGAGATAAGGCGTTTTGTGAAGAAGTTGTAAAGACAACTTTGGACAAATTTGGTCAAATCGATATTTTAGTTAATAATGCTGGAGAACAACATCCTCAGGAAAGCATATTGGATATTAGCGAAGAGCAGCTTAAGAGAACTTTTGAAACTAACTTCTTTGGTATGTTTTTTATGGTTCAAGCGGCTCTACCGCATTTAAAGGAAGATTCTTCAATTATAAATACAGCTTCCGTAACAGCTTATGAGGGAAATAAGTCCCTAATTGACTATGCTTCGACAAAGGGTGCAATAACAGCCTTTACAAGGTCCTTAGCCCAAAGCCTTGGAGAAAAGAAGATAAGGGTCAACCAGGTTGCGCCAGGTCCAATTTGGACACCTTTAATCCCATCCACCTTCGAGTCGGACCATGTAGAAAATTTTGGAGAAAATACTTTACTTTCAAGGGCTGGACAGCCAATAGAATTGCTAGAGGCCTATATTCTATTTGCATGGACAAGGGGCAATAGTTTTATAACGGGACAAACCCTTCATATAAACGGTGGACAGTTTATATGTAGTTAATAAAGAGGCTTGGGATATATGAATACAAAGCTTTATAAATTTAAGGCAAAACTGCATTTGATTCCAGAAAAGGGTGGAGCCTACGTAATATTTCCCTATGATATCAAAAGTGAATTTGGTAAGGGAAGGGTTAAAGTGCATGCTACCTTCAATGGGGTTCCATATGATGGAAGCGTTGTTAATATGGGGATTAAAGATGAAAAGGGAGAAGTTTGTTATATCCTTGGAGTTTTAAAATCCATTAGGCAGGCTTTAAATGTTGGAGAGGGTGACATCCTTGAAGTTACGGTACAGGAAAGAGAGTAAAATTTTAGTGTATATCCAATAATGTTGACATTGGGTATAAGAATATATAGGAGGGATTTTATGAAATTATATTATGCACCAGGCACTTGTGCCCTATCAGTGTGGATTTCATTGGAATGGGCAGGAGCTGACTATGAAGTTGAGAAAGTGGTTTTAGGATCTGACGAATATAGAAAGATCAATCCTTTGGGAGCTGTTCCTGCACTTGATACGGGAGATGACAAGATTAAAACTCAAGCAAATGCAATCTTGCAATATGTGGCGGAAAAGTTCCCAGAAGCAAACCTTGGACCGGATGATAGTATAGAAGATCGTTTCTTATTTAATGAATTAGCTGCCTTTATTACAGGGGACTATCACCCAGCGTTTTGGCCAATGTTTGGTCCTGACGGATACACTACTAGTACTGATGAAGATGATTTACAAAAGGCAAAGGACGCCGCTTATAAGAAGATAGATCAAGCTGCGACTCATTTAGACAAATTACTAGAAGGTAAGGACCATGTTTATAAGGACAAGAAAACAGTACTTGAACCCTATGCTTTCATCCTAAGCCGTTGGTTGGATAACACTCCAAAATCTTGGAAGGAATATCCTAATCTAAAGGCGTTTATGGAAAAGATGGCAAAGGACGAAGCGGTTCAAAAGGTTTTAGAAGAGTCAGAAAAATAATTATAGTTTTTTGATTAATAAATGAGTAACCCGTCCGTCTTAGACTGGTGGATATGAATTTATATAATCTTAAAACTAGATTTTGAATATAGAAATCAGGAGCTGAATTATGGAGATAAAATTTGATGAAAAGGGCCATAGATCCGTTGCCTTAGTCGATGGAAAACAGATTGGCGAATGTACTTTTTCTAGAGCAACTGGCCTATGGATAATTGATCACACTGAGGTTGATGATGAATATTCCGGCCAGGGAATTGGTAAAAAGCTTGTAGACAAAGTGGTGGAAGAGGCTAGAAAGCAAGGAATTAAGTTGATGGCAACTTGTCCCTTTGCACTTAAACTCTTTCAAACTTCTAAAGAATATGA
Source organism: Lagierella sp. (assembly GCF_029983815.1). Classification (GTDB taxonomy): domain Bacteria; phylum Bacillota; class Clostridia; order Tissierellales; family Peptoniphilaceae; genus Mediannikoviicoccus. The sequence continues at coordinate 83,837 of NZ_JASBYU010000003.1, read as the reverse complement.
GGATGTTTATAAGAAATAGTTTTATATCACTGATAAGGAGTTGAGGATATGAATTCAGAAAAGATAAGAGATCAAAAAAACGATCATCTATTGACACCGAAAAATTCAGCATTCATAGCCATAGACTACCAACCTATACAAGTTCAATCAATTAAGTCTATGGACAATGATGAATTGGTAAAGAATATAGTTAAAACTTCACGACTTGCTAAACTGTATAAATTGCCGGTGGTGTTGAGTACGGTTAATGTTTCAAATGGCAAGAACGAACCTATGATTAATGAAATAATGGATATTTTTCCAGATGAAAAACCGGTTGACAGAACTACAATAAACTCTTGGGAAGATGAAGAGTTTAAAAAGGCTGTTGAAGATACTGGAAGAAAAAAGCTTATAATGACGGCTCTTTGGACAGAAGCTTGTCTAAGTTTCCCAGCCCTTGATGCAATTGAAGAAGGGTATGAGGTATACGCTGTTGTAGATGCGGTTGGCGGAACTAGTAAGACTGCCCATGAAACCGCTTTAAGAAGGATGGAGCAAGCAGGAGTAAAGTTAATTTCCTGGGTACAACTAGCTTGTGAACTTCAAAGGGATTGGAATAGGGAAGAGACTGCAGAAGAATTTGCGGACATCCTATTTAAGTAAATATCAAAACAGTAATAAACAATATTATTAAACCGAGCATCTAATAAAATGATGCTCGGTTATTCATTTTTACTTACTTGACGATGTAGATTCTAATCAAAGCTATTATGGCAAGATGTAGAGGATAGAAGATATAAAAGGACCATTTTAAAAACTTGTTATTTGTATTTCCCTTCCTGCCGTTATAATGCTTAAAAAGAAATATCGGAACAAAGTAACCTAGTAGGTAGCACCCAGTTTTAATATAAGTCGTGTCTAAAACGCCATCTTTCATATAAGTCCAAAGTGGAGTAATGAAAATATCGAAGATTCTATATTGTAAGAGGATTACTATCAAATATCCAAAGATTTCCCCATCTCTATTTCCATAGTAATAGTCCATTACTAAGATCATAAGTAGTCCACTTGTGCCGTAGTCAGCAGGTATGGAAACAATGAATATCAAGAAAATCATGAAAAATTTTAAAACTGGATTTTCAACATTTCTTCGCACATATATTGCAATAATTCCAAAAAGAATTGTAAAGATTACATTTAACCGCCATGGGTCAAAGTCGTCATTAAAAGCATACATATAAGGCAGGTAGCTTATTAATGCAAATAGGGCAAGTCTTATAATATACTTCTTTAAATTTCTTGTGTGATGATAGCCTTCCACTGCGGAAAAGAACATTACAGGTCCAGTAATTCTGCCAATAAGTCGCATAATATAGTACACAGTTCCATAATCGGTTACAAAGGCTGTTGCAATGTGGTCAATTAACATGGCGACAATGGCAATATATTTTAGGGCGTCTATTGTCAATCCTCTTTTATTATGGCTATAATTTTCTATTACTTCACTGTTCATAAGATTACTCCTCAAGGTTTAAATATTTACTACATTATACCCTATAAATCCACTTCAGAGATTTAAAAAATCATGCAATTTGGAAATTGATTTAAAAAGTGATAAAATTATTTCATATATAATTGGAGGAGGAAGAAATTGATTAAAAAGAAAATTGTTAGTATTTTTCTAGCCTTTGCGATGGTATTTGGTATATTAAATCCTGTCCAAGCAAAGGAAGAAGTAGGAAATAACAAAGGTCTTGTAGGACCGAAGATAACGAGAGTTGCCGGAAAGGATAGATACTTAACTGCAACAAAATTATCTTCATATTATTTTAAAAAGAGTGATTATGTAGTTGTTGCCTCTGGAGAGGGGTTCCCAGATGCATTAGTTGGAGGAACTTTGGCAGCACAGTTAAATGCACCAATCCTTCTTACGGGATCAAAAAACTTAAGTTTGGCTGTTAAAGCTGAAATAAAGAGGCTTAGTCCAAAAAAAATCTATCTTCTTGGTGGAGAAGGTACGGTTTCTACTGGTGTATACAATGAATTAAAGACCATAGCAGAAACTAAAAGAATTAAAGGAAAGGGCAGATTTGAAACTGCTAAAGAAATTGCTAAGGAAAGAGCGGCTTTATATGGGAATGGCGAAAAAATAGAAGTAACTGCAGCCATAAATGGTTATTCCTTTGCCGATGCTTTACCAGCAGCGCCCTTTGTCTCCCAATTAAAGGACAAAAAGGGAAGAAATGTATATTTGATTCCATATAAAAATGGTGACAGACCAGAGTATATCTTTGGAGGATATTCTTCAGTACCAAAGATAGAGGGTTTTAAACCGTATAAGAGGTTTAGCGGAAAAGACAGATATAAAACTGCTCTTAACATTGGAACTTACTATGATAGATTTTACGGTAACACCAGTAAGACTTTAGTTCTCGTATCGGGAAGTGACTTTCCAGATGCTCTTTCAAGTGCTCCAGTAGCTAAACTGTTCAACTCTCCAGTGATGCTTACTTCATCTAATAGATTGGATAAGGATGTATTTAACTATATAAAGAATAGATTTGAAACTGGAAAACTTGATCATATTATCATTATAGGCGGTAAGAGTTCAGTTTCTCTTGAAATTGAAAATCAGCTTTCAAAAATGAATTTACCAGTGGAAGACCCAGAATTTATCCCTGTAGTGGTAAACAGGGTAATAGATGGAGATACCTTTGAAGCTAGAGTAGAAGGAAAACTTGAGAGAATTAGACTATTATTGGTTGACACGCCAGAGTCTGTTCATCCAGATGAAAAAAGAAATGTAGAATATGGGAAAATAGCTTCTAAATATACCAAGTCATTAATTGAAGGAAAGAAAGTAAATTTAGAGTTGGATATCCAAGAAAGGGATAAATATGGTAGAATTCTTGCCTATGTTTATCTAGAAAATGGAGATATGCTAAATGAGTTACTCCTACAAAAGGGTCATGCTAAAGTTATGGCTATCCCACCTAATATAAAATATGTAACAGAATTTAGAAAATTAGAAAAACAGGCGAAGGATCAAAATATAGGAGTCTGGAAGGATTATGACGCCGTGTTTAAATAAGTAGAAAAAATTAATATAGTCGGGTGCTCATACTATTGGGTGCCCGATTTTTATAACTGGGTATATATAAAAAGGGTTATAATAATAAACCCCATTCATTAGAGATTGGAAGGGTGAATATGAATAGTAATTTAATAAAAGAATTTTTAAATAGAACAGGGCATGGAGTAGTTCAGTACCTAAAGGCGATTGTTCTTTCCTCCTTGATAAACTTTATAGTTCTAATATTTGGACTAAAATATGCAAACATTCCATACTATGGCCTTATAGCCTTTGCAATTGCCATAGTTGACTTACTACCAGTATTAGGCTCGGGGCTGGTCTTAATACCTTGGGCTATCATAGTCCTGGTACAGGGAAATGGGAAGCTTTCAGCAATATTAATAGTGCTTTATATTATCACATTTATCCTAAGTCAAATCCTAGAACCTTTAATCCTTGGAAAGAGCATAGGACTAAAACCCATTTACACTTTGGGAATTACGGTTATTTCAATGGTAGTTTTAACGCCGGGAGTTGGTGCAGTAGTAGGAGCGCTTATTTCTATTGTAGTTGCAGTGATAATAGACATGAGAAGAGGAGAAGTCTTTGGTGGGAAAGGAAAAGGGAGTAAAAGTTAGTAAGTGAATTTATTTGAGCCGTTGAGAGAATAATCATATCTCAACGGTTTTTTTGTTTTCTTTACAATTTAACGGTTTAAGTAAAATATATAACCTATAAACCTGATTTCTGGTTAAAATTTGTAATTTTTATCGAAATAGGTTTTATTTACAAGTTACCATACTATAAAACATAAGAAAGATGAAAAATCAATAATAGAAAACTTAAAATCGAAGTATAAAATAATAATTTATGGTATGATATATTTAGATAGAATGATTGCTTATAAATTCAAGTTTTTTGCGGACAAATAATAGTAGAAACAAAGCTTAGAAATATAATTGTTCAAACTCTGGGATGTTTTTGATATTTAAAATCAAAATAAAATAATGGATTAAAACAAAAAGAGCTCTTTAATAAGCTCTTTATGTAATTCGCCAATGCGAACCCAAATTTGGGCAATGAGAATAAATTTTTATTTGAACTCATGATGTAATTTCATATGGGAGTAAGCCATTGAAATCAATAATATTATAATGGCTATTTAATAAATTGTCAAGAGAGGTATAAAAATGGGTAAGGAAACAAGAAAAAACAAGGATTATTATCTAGGTCTGGACATAGGAACAAATTCTGTTGGTTGGGCAGTTACTGACGAGTCCTACAATATTTTAAGAGCCAAAGGAAAAGATGCTTGGGGAATACGATTGTTTAGTGAAGCAAAAACTGCTGAGGAAAGAAGACTTAAAAGAAGTAGTAGGAGGAGATATCAAAGAACAAGACTTAGATTAGATATGCTTAGGGAAATTTTTCAAGAAGAAATAAACAAAATAGATAAGGATTTCTTTTTAAGATTAGATGAGAGTAAGTTTTGGTTTAATGATAAGAAAATTAATTGTAAGTACAATCTTTTTGATGATGTAGAATTTTCAGATAGAGATTATCATCTTAAATATCCTACTATATATCATCTTAGAAAAGATTTAATGGATTCAAAAGAAAAAAAGGATATTAGGTTTTACTTTTTAGCAATCAATCATATTATGAAAAAAAGAGGACATTTTCTAAATGAGGGTCAAAAAATTTCGGAAATAGAGAATGTAGAACCATATTTTAAGGAACTCAAAGAAATCTTAAATAAGGATTATATTAATGTAAGTCCACGTAAAAGATTCTTTATTAGATTGTTAGATATCCTTAGTGATAAAAATACTTTTAAAAACGACAAGAAAAATCAATTTAAGAGTTTATTAAAAGATGAGAAAATAAATAATAAAATAGTAGAATCAATAGGTAACATTTTGATTTCAGGGAATTTAAAATTGTCAAAATTATACGACTTAGAATTGGATAAAGAAAATGATGAAAAGGTAGATTTCAACAATGAGGAGTTTGAAGAAAAAATCATCATTTATGAACAAATCGTAGGAGATAAAATTGATTTAATTTTGAATCTTAAAGGGATTTATGATTATGTTTTATTGAAAAATATTTTAAATGGTCACAAAACAATATCAGATGCTAAAGTGAGTAGATTTGTTAAGCACAAAGAAGATTTAGAAAAGTTAAAAATATTAATTAGAAAGTATGATAATTCTGATAAAAAGTTATACAATGAAATGTTCAGGAAGTCAAATGTTAAAAATAATTATAAAAATTATATTACTAAAGTTGTTACCAAAGGAAAAATAAAACCTAAGTGCTCTCGTGAAGACTTTTACAAATTTGTTCTAAAAATGCTTGATGAGATATGTGATAAAAGCGATGAACTATTTCAAGAAATAAAAAACGACATTGAAAAAGAAGAATTTATGCTAAAGCAAGTGTCAAATTTGAATAGTGTAATTCCATATCAAATACATGAAATTGAATTAAATAAAATACTTAATTCTCTTATTAGAGATTATCCTGGTTTTGAGAAAGAAACAAAAGGTTTGTCAAAAAAAGAGAAAATTCAAAAATTATTTAAATTTAGAATCCCATATTATGTTGGTCCGTTAAATCCGTATCATAATATTAAAAATGGTGGAAATTCTTGGATAGTATTAAAAAAGAATACAACTGAACAAATTACGCCTTGGAATTTCGAAGACATTGTAGACTTAGATGAGTCTGAAAAAGAATTTATTCGTTCGATGACTAATAAATGTACTTATCTAATAGATAAAGATGTTTTAGCCAAACATTCACTACTTTATTCAAAATACTTAGTGTTAAATGAACTAAACAATTTGAAAATAAATGGAACAAAGTTAGATAGAGATTTAAAACTAGAGATAATAGAAGAATTATATGCTAAAAATAAAAAAGTGTCTTTGAACAAACTGAAAACTTTTTTAGTTAGCAGAAATTATGCTGATTCTGATGTCTTAATTTCTGGTATAGATAATGAGTTGAAAGAAAACATGAGTTCATACGTAGATTTTAAGAGAATTCTTGGAGATGAATTCGATGAGTTAAAAGTTGAGAACCTTATCGAATATATTACCATCCATTCAGGCAACAAGAAAATAATACGAAAGAAGATAAATAAATTGTTTCCTTATATAGAGAATGAAAAGAAGAAAATGATAGAAAGTCTTAAATATGAAGGATGGGGTCGTTTTTCAAATGATTTTTTAAAACTGCTAAAAGGTGTTGATAACGAAACAGGAGAAATCAACTCAATTATTGGTTTTCTATTGAATAAAAATGATAACCTAATGCAATTATTAAGTAGGAGATATACTTTCTTAAATGAGATAAAAGAGTATAATGGTAAATTCTTTAAAGGTGATTTTTCATATGGAATTTTAGAAAAATTAAGACTATCACCATCTGTTAAAAAAATGGTCTGGCAAACTTTAATTATTGTCGAGGAGATTAAAAAGGTTTTTGGATCGGAACCTAAGAAAATTTTTATAGAAATGTCAAGAGGTAAAGAAGATAAACCAGAAAGGAAAGAATCAAGAAAATCAAATTTGGTCAAATTATACTCGTCATTAAACAAAGATATATTACAGGAGATTAAAAATAGAGACGAAATAGAGTTTAGAAAAGAAAGGTTGTTTCTTTATTATACTCAGAACTGCAAATGTATGTATTCAGGTGAAACTATAGATCTTAATAAAATAATGGATAGCAATCTCTATGATGTAGATCATATCATTCCACGTTCAATAAAAAAGGATGATTCAGTTCTTAACAATAAAGTATTAGTTAAACGAATATTAAACAAAAGAAAAGGAAATAAATATCCGATAGCACACGATATTAGAAATAATCCTTCAATTAAGAAGATGTGGGAATTTTTATTAGCAAAAGGATTAATTACAGAAGAAAAATTTAATAGACTAATCCGTAATAGTCCTTTAACTGATGAAGAGTTAGCAGGATTTATTAACAGACAATTAGTAGAGACAAGACAAACTACTAAGATAACAGGAGAGCTGTTAAAAGACTTGAATCCACAATCTAAACTGGTTTATGTAAAGGCAGGACTGATATCTGAATTTAGACATAATTTTAATTGTTTAAAAGTTAGAGATTTAGATAATTTACATCATGCACATGATGCATTTCTTAATGTAGTAGTTGGGAATGTTTATAATACAAAATTTACTAACAACCCTTTAAATTATGTAAAAAATAATAGAGGCTCTTATTCATTAAATAGAATTTTTGATAATACGGTTATAGATATAAACGGAAATGTTGTATGGGATAACAAAAGAGATATACAAAAAGTACTTTTTACATTAGAAAAGAATTCCGTATTAAAAACCGTTGAAAACTATATTTCGAAGGGGCAACTTTTTAATGAACAACCAATATCAAAGGAAGAGATAAAAGAAAGTACTTTAAATTTGCCATTAAAAGAAGATTCAAGATTAGCTAATCTAAAAAGATATGGTGGATATACTAAAATTGGTATAGCATACTTTGCTTTGGTCAGTTCTAAAATCAGGAAAAAAGATAACTTATCTTTAGAAGGAATACCAAAATATTTGGTTCCACAAATTTATCAAAAGGGTGAAAAAGTAGTACTTGACTTTCTCACAACTTATCTAGGTTTAGAAGAAGTTGAGATTTTAATACCTAAGATTTTAATAAAAAGTCAGATAATTGTAGATGGATTTAAATATACAATAAACGGAAAAACTGGAAATAAAATTTCAATACAGCCGGCGGTTGAACCTTTTTGGAGTTTAAAAGAAAAAGAACTATATAAGTATCTTTTAGGTTTAAAATTTAAATCTGAATCATATAACAAAGATATTACTATACCAGAAGATAGAGAAAAAATTGTTAGGGCACTGGAAATAGTCAAAAACAAATTAAATAAAAAACCATTTAATAATAGAAAGACCATTCCATCAGCGATTTTAGAGTATGATTTTATTAATAGTTCCTTAGAAAATTTAGACATGCTATTAGTATTAGAGGAATCTCTAAAGCTTACGAAATCAGTAATTTGTGAAGCTAATTTAAACTTAATTGGTGGGAGTACGAATTCTGGGAAGACTAGTATTAGTAAAAATATAGGGAAATATAATGAGTTCAAACTTATTGATACGTCACCTGCAGGTTTTTTTGAACAAGAAAGGGATTTGTTGAAAATATGGGATGGAGACAAATAATTATTACAGGAAGAGCTAAATTGGATTTAAAAATGAATTATCTGGTAGTTAGAAAAGATACTACAACAAAAATTCATATTAGTGAAATAGATATTTTGGTGATAGAGAGTTTGCAAGTCTCTATCACCACAGCACTTATTCAGGAACTATCAAAAAATAAAGTGAAAGTGATTTTTTGTGATGAAACTTATAGCCCCTTCTGTGAAGTAACAAGTTATTACGGAAAATATAATTCGCCTCTTATGCTAAAAAATCAGATTAACTGGAAGAAAGAAAACAAATTAAAAGTGTGGACAGAAATTATTAGGCAAAAAATTAAAAATCAGAAAGAATTATTATGTGAATATGGAAAGGAAGAATATATGCTTTTAGAAGGTTATTTACTAGATTTAAAAAAAGGTGATTCTACTAACAGAGAAGGTCATGCTGCAAAAGTTTATTTTAATGCTTTATTCGGAAAAGACTTTACTAGAAATTTAGACAATGGAATAAATTCTGCATTAAATTATGGATATTCTTTAATATTATCGAGTTTTAATAGAGAAATCTGTCTTAATGGTTATTTAACAGAGCTTGGAATCTTTCATGATAATCAATTTAATTTTTATAATTTGTCTAGTGATTTGATGGAACCATTCAGACCAATAATTGACAAAATAGTAATAAATATAAATATAGGGACATTTGGGAGAGAGGAGAAATTAAAGTTAATGGATGTATTTATGAGCCCGATTAAAATTGGTAATAGAACATATGAATTACGAAATGCTATTAGTATATATTGTAAAGGAGTTTTTCAAGCAATTGAATCAGGAAATTTAGAGTATATGGTGAAGTGTGAGCTGTGAGTTATAGATTTATGAGGATAATAGTTATGTTTGATTTACCTGTAAAAACTTTGGAACATAAGAAAGAGTATAGGAAATTTAGACGTTTTCTTATTAAAGATGGGTTTATTATGCTGCAAGAGTCAATATATTCTAAGTTGGCACTTAACCAGACTGTAGAAAAAAACTTAATCTCAAGAATTAAGAAAAATAGACCTTTATATGGTTTGGTACAAATTTTGTCTATTACTGAAAAACAATTTTCAAGTATTGAATGTATAGTTGGATCTTCGAAATCCGATATTGTTGATAGTGATGAAAGAGTGATAGTTTTATGAACATTTCTAATTATCTATTAAATGAACAGCTAGTAGTTCATAGAGGAGAAATGGTAACATTAATAATTGAAAATTTAAATGAATATAGAAAAATAATCAACTCTTGTTATTTAGAAGATTTTTTAATAGAGTTTTATGAAAAAGAGGAAATCATCCCAATCAAAAAGATTGAATTCATATCAGATATATACAACATGGATTTTGGAGATAGGAAAATCATAAACTTAATAAACAATAGAATCTCGAAAATAATGGATGATGAATTTAATGATTATAAAACAGTTAATATTAAAAATGAGATCCTTAACTATTTCAGTGAAATAATTTTGCAATTAGATGTAGATATAGAATTATCTTCTGAAATTAAAAATAGAGAATTTTTAAAATCAATTAATTGGAAAATTTGCGATTGTTTTGATACTGAATTAGAAAAACTAATAAATTATATTGATATTATGATAGAATTAAAAGATTTAGATATTATTGTCACTAAGAATGCAGAGCTGTTTTTAAGTAGCGAAGAAATTAAAAAATTAATTAACCATCTGAAAATAAAAAAAATCATTTTTCTAAATATTGAAAGAAGGCATACTAATTTTAATGTAATTAATGGAAGAAATGTTGTTTTATTTGATGAAGACTTATGTAGGGTGTTATAATAAAGTGAATTACATATCTTGATAACTTCAAAATTTGACAATATTTTAAATTTGAGGTTTGAGAATGATGTAATTTTATATGGGAGTAAGACAAACTTGTCTTATCTTCCCACTATCAGACTGTTTGAGAATGATGTAATTTTATATGGGAGTAAGACGCCTTGCCACGTCACTATTTGCAGCACCTTGTTTGAGAATGATGTAATTTTATATGGGAGTAAGACTCCATCAACTTCAATAACTCACTTACCTTAGTTTGAGAATGATGTAATTTTATATGGGAGTAAGACATACGATAGAAAAGGAAATAATCAACGGATGTTTGAGAATGATGTAATTTTATATGGGAGTAAGACAAAAGATAAAAAAAAGACCTCAGATTAAGCGTTTGAGAATGATGTAATTTTATATGGGAGTAAGACTGGGGTTGTAGATTATAGGAAGGATAAAAGGTTTGAGAATGATGTAATTTTATATGGGAGTAAGACGAAGTGGGTGAAATGTAATTTTTTAAGTTGGTTTGAGAATGATGTAATTTTATATGGGAGTAAGACAACATCCACCAAACAAGATACAAATAATAAGTTTGAGAATGATGTAATTTTATATGGGAGTAAGACTTGATGGCTGAGGTAGACGACTGGATAGATGTTTGAGAATGATGTAATTTTATATGGGAGTAAGACATGGAGTTGTTTGGTGCGATAATCAGGGCTGTTTGAGAATGATGTAATTTTATATGGGAGTAAGACATAGGAACGTACTGCCTATTCATGAAAAAGGTTTGAGAATGATGTAATTTTATTAAAGGAGCGATAAATTGGAAAATGAATTTAAAACACCAAAGTACCAAAGGGAAGCAAGTCAAAGATGGAGGGAGAAAAACAAGGCACGAAATAAATATGTAAATTCAAGGAGTTCGGCACGATCATTTGCACGATATCACGCTAAAAATATGGACGACATAAAAGAACTTGAAGAAATTTTCAAAAAAGAAAACCCAAACTTTAACAAGAAAACTGAAAACAATGATTAAACGTTGAAAATAATACGAATAAAAAATTAAAAACAAAAGCACAAAAAGACTTGACAACATCTTGAAATATGACATAATCTAGTTACAATCAAGGAATTGACGTGAAAGAAAAGAAAAAGGAGACAAAAAATGGAAGGTATGACAAATGAACAATTTAAAAAGGTTTTAAAGATGATAGTAGAAATTATAGAATCATCTCAAAGTAAGGAAGAAGCGGTAGAAAAAATTGAAAAGATTATGAAGGAAAATGATAATTAACAAGAAAGAGGGTTAAAACTCTCCTAGAACAGTTGGTAGTAGTACTTGCCAACACCTATCGAGAGTATATGAAAAGTACGGTGCAAAGGCAAAGAGCTATAGGAAAATAAAAAGAAATAAAATGTGAAAAAGTGTTTGAAGTTATTGAATAATTCCCGCAGACGCGGGGGTTTTAAAACAAGATATTATACCAACTCCAAAAACACCAAAATTAAAACCTTAGCTATACTCACGATTTCACTAAACATCAAATTCATAGTAATCTAACTAGTCATTTCAATCCTAGCATATGGTATCATAGGGTTGGAATGATTTTTTTAAATCAAGGTTTATTTTATTAACGCTATTTTAATATCAAGGAGAGAAAATGAAGACATTAATTATAGATAATTATGATTCTTATACTTTTAACCTTTACCAACTGGTTGCGGAAGTTTCGGGAGAAAAACCAATTGTAATCAAAAATGACGAGATGAATTTTGATGAAATTTTAAATCTTAAATTTGACAATGTGTTAATTTCCCCAGGACCAGGTAGGCCAGAGCGTAAAGAAGATTTTGGTGTTTGCGAAGATATAATAACAAAACTTGACAAGCCTATTCTAGGGGTTTGTTTAGGTCAACAAGGTATTTACTATTTATATGGTGGAGAGATTGAGCTTGCACCAGAACCGGTACATGGCCAGTTAAGTAAAGTGTTTCATAATGACAATGCTTTATTTAAAGGCTTGAAACAAGGGTTTAATGTCACAAGATATCATTCTTTAGTATGTAAAGAAATGGATTTGGAAGATATTAATATTGATGCAAAAACGGCTGATGGGATAATTATGGGTATTTCCCATAAGACAAAACCCATTTATGGAGTTCAGTTTCACCCTGAGTCAATTTGCACTGAATTTGGAAAAGAATTAATTGAAAATTTCTTTAGATTATCCAAAGAGTTCTACAATTCAAAAAATCCTTTGGATTTTAGAAAATATAAATTCAATAAAGAAACACTAGACTTATATCATAACCTTTTAAGCTATGATAAAAACACATTATGGTTAGATAGTTCCATGGTTAATGAGGATTTATCTAGGTTTTCCATCTTTGGTCTAACGGATGGTAAAAGATGTAAAACAATAAAATACCATGTTGGTAGTCAAGAAGTAACGGTTGAGTATAAAAATCAAAAGGAAGTATATAGAGGAGACATTTTTGATTACTTTGATAACAATTTATATGAATGGGACTTTGTTGATGAAATTCCCTGCAACTTTCAATTAGGATATATTGGATACTTAGGATACGAATTGAAGAAGGATATACTGGTTGATAATAAAAAGGAATATAATTATTCCGATGCCTACTTTAAATATATTGACAGGGCGATAATAGTAGACCATCTTGAAAATGAAGTTTATGTCCTAAGTTACAAAGACGATGAAGATTTTCAAGACAAGGCAAAAGAATTGATTTTTGAAGAAAATAACCTTCAAACAGACATTACTACAAAAAACGAATTACCGACAATCTCCCTTCTTCAAGATAGAAATACCTATATCAAAAATATTGAAAAATGCAAAGAATTAATCACACAGGGAGAATCCTACGAGATTTGTCTTACCAATAGAATTGATATCCATGATAGACTTGACCCTATTAAATATTATGAGATACTGCGAAGGATTAGCCCTGCACCTTACTCTGCCCTTTTAAACTTTGATGAAATTTCCATAGCCTGCTCTTCAATGGAAAGATTTATTAAGCTCAACCGACAGGGCATTATAGAATCAAAACCTATAAAAGGAACTATTAAAAGAGGGGAAAATAAAGAAGAAGATGAAAAATTAATAAGAGAATTAAAAGAAGAAATAAAAACAAAGTCGGAAAACCTGATGATAGTTGATCTATTAAGAAATGACTTAGGTAAAATTTCTAAAATTGGAACAGTAAATGTCCCTAAACTCATGGAAGTAGAGACCTATTCAACACTTCACCAATTGGTTACAACGGTTTGTGGAACGCTTGATGAAGAATATGATGTAGTAGACGTTTTAAAAGGAGTATTTCCAGGAGGTTCCATGACTGGAGCACCAAAGAAGAGAACCTTAGAATTAATAGATGAACTTGAGACCTGTCCAAGAGGAGTGTACTCTGGAGCCATAGGATATATTTCAAATAACAAAACCATGGATTTTAATATCGTAATTAGAACAGCGGTAATAGAAAAAGATAGGACAACCTTGGGAGTTGGCGGAGCGATTGTAAACCTTTCAGATTCAGAAGAAGAATTTGAAGAAATCTTACTTAAGGCAAAAGGAGCGTTGACTAGTGTAAAGGAATATTATGGACTGCCTGAGGACTATGAGATTGAAATAGAAGGAAGTGAGTAGGTTTAAGATAGAATAAAATTCCGCTCGAAAGAAAGGAATCCTTTCTACAGATTGAAAAAAGCAAAATTGTGGTATATAATTAAACAAAAGGAGGGATTTTATGCTATTAGAATTTGGATTGTCCAATTGGAAATCTTTTAAAGAAGAAAATTTTATATCGACTATTTCAAGTAGAGAAGAACAACACAATGAAAGAAGAGCAAATATACCAAAGTTTTCTATGAATGTTCTACCTGCAGCAGGTATTTTTGGTGGGAATGCTTCTGGAAAATCAAATCTAATTGATGCCTTATATTTCATAAGGAATCTAATAGTTGATTATCCTTCAATTCAGTCTTTAATACCTGTGAAAAAGTATGAATTAGATGAGAAGACAAGATATGAACCTACAGAATTTTATCTACAAATGTTGATAGATGACAATATCTATCATTTAACCATAGAACTAGATGAAAAGAGAATTTTAAGGGAAAAACTTGAATTTGAGAATAGTAGTAGAAAGCATCTTCTATATGATAGAGATAAAGAAAGTATAGTTTTAGGGAAAAAATATAAGGATAATAACACATTAACAACTATAGCAAGGGGTACAAGATCTAATAGGCTATTTTTATCAAATACAATCGACCAACAAGAACTTGAATTTGAAAAAGTTTTTAATTGGTTTAAAAATTTAATAATCCTTTCACCAGATGGTTTTCAACGCCTTGATAATTTATATATTGAGGAATATATTTGTGCGCTTAATGAGTTTTTACCTTTACTTGATACTGGGGTTAAAAGAGTTAATTTCAAACAAATTGATATTAACAACTTATCCATGCCTAAAGAAATTATAAATCAATTTTTGAATGAATTTGAAACCACCAATTCAACCAGTGCTGTTATTTCTGGAAGAGGGGGGATTATATATATGTTTGAAAAAAATGAAGATAATGGAATTAATGTTAATGAGTTGATAACAATACATGAAAGTGCCGATGGAGAAGTTGAATTTAAGATTCTCAAGGAGTCAATGGGAACTCGCCAAGCAATGGAATTAATTCCGCTTTTTTATAACCTTACAAGAACACCTTCCGTTGTAATAATAGATGAGATTGACAGAAGCCTACACACGGCTATGACAAGTGGTTTAATTAAATATTTCTTAAATAATTATGAAAGTAATTCAAGATCTCAATTAATATTTACTTCTCATGACACAAATCTTTTTACACAGGAAATTTTTAGAAGAGATGAGCTATGGGTTGTTGAAAGAAACAAATATAATGAATCTAATATAGTTTCAGTTGGTGACTTTAAGGATGTAAAAAAGAATCATAATTTAGAGTCTCTATACCTACAAGGTCGTTTAGGTGGAACTCCTAGGATTAATATTTAGGTGAGTTATGGCAAATAGAAGAAAGATTCAACAAAGAAGGTTAAAACCGACAATTCACATTTCTTGTGAAGGCGCAAATACCGAAGAGGATTATTTAAAGATCTTAAAAACAACATTCCCATTGGATAATTATAATATCAAAATCATAGGACAAAACCGGAATAAATCAGATCCAATAAATATATTAAAATATCATCAAGAAAAAGTAAAAAAATCTGGCCCTAACAAAAATTATTATCCACATGACATCGAAGTAATAATTTTAGATAGGGAAGAAAACAATAATAGAATAACTGAACAATTTAACAAGTTAAAAAAGTGGCAAAGAGAAGGAGAAAATCGGATTTTAATAGTCAATAGCACGTGCTTTGAGTATTGGTTATTATTACATTTTGTTGAGAAACCAAAATGCTCAACTACAAAAAGGATATTAGAAACTTTAAAAAATCATTTGCCAAAATATAATAAAAGCTTAAAAGGTATAAAATTTGGAAGAGAAGAAATACTAACTGCTAGTGAGAGAGCTAGGAATAAACCTAGTTTATACGATATAATTCAAAGTGGACTTTGTGGTTCAAATATGTATGATTTAGTAGACTTGCTTATACGTCTTGAGGAAAGGGAAAAGAAAAATTAGATTTTTGAATATTTAATTATATTAGGTTAATCAAATTTGACAAATATACTGAATATCCCAGGTGTAAAATTGTTGCACCTGGTATTAATTTAATCAATTTTCAATGGAAAAATCAGATATGATAATCGGTATTGTAAAGAATATGTAAAGCCAAGACTTGACTTTACAATAATAAAAATTTGAATTATAATTAAATTTGAATCTGAAAACTTATATTAAATTTGGAGGAAATATATGGAAGAGTTAACATTGCTAGAACTTTTCAACGGTTTAAAAAAGAGGTTGACTATGATTATTGCATTTATGGTGGTAGGAGGGCTTCTAGCCTTTACAGTAAGTCAATTTTTTATTCAACCTAAGTATGAAGCTTCTTCAACTTTAATCATTGGAAAGTCTGAGGGTTATGATGATAAAGATCAGAATTTACAATATAATCAAGTACTGTTAAACCAAAAGCTCGTATCTACATACAGTGAGATTATTAAATCTAGAGCTATATCAGATAAGGTTATAAAAAACCTACAGTTGGATTTTACGAGAGAAAAGTACCAAGAAGAAGTAAAAGTAGTTAATGTAAAAGATACTGAGTTGATCTCCATTATTGTGAGAGACAATATTCCTGAAAGAGCGATGGATATTGCAAATGAAACTGCAGAAATATTTCAGGAAAATATTAAACCAATCATGGATATTAATAATGTTAAAATTCTAGATGAAGCTGTATTGCCAGAAAAACCGGTATCCCCTAGAGTTAAAATAAATACGATTCTGGGAATATTGCTAGGAGCTTTCATATCTATGTTAATTGCCACATTCCTAGAAATATTTGATACTACACTAAAATCAGCGAATGAAATTCAAAAGAAATTTAATTTACCAATATTAGGAGTAATTCCTAAAATAAAGGAGAAATAGATGGCTAGTAAAAGTTATTATGATAATACATCGGTAATTGATGAAGCTATAAGAACATTGAGGACAAATATTTCATTTTCTTCAACCGATAACAAATTAAAGTCACTTCTTATAACTTCAACAAATCCAAACGAAGGTAAGACCTCAATAACACTTATGTTAGCAAGATCAATGGCGTTGAATGGTCAAAAAATATTACTTATCGACTGTGACTTGAGAAATCCTTCCGTTGGTAAACAGATTAATGTAACTTCCGATATAGGAATTACAAATTTTTTAGTTCAAAATACTACACAGAGTGAGATTGTTATAAAAGATGAAGTATCCTACAATTTAGATATTATTTTAACTGGGCCAATTCCGCCAAACCCTTCAGAGCTATTAGGGTCGCAAAAAATGGAAAATTTCATTCATAAAGCAGAAGAAATTTACGACTTGGTAATTATAGACTCACCACCAGCAGGGCTTTTAACGGACGCTCAAATACTTTCAACCATTGTGGATGCAACGGTTCTTGTAATTGCACAAGGGGAGACAAAAAGAGAAGAGCTTCAAGTAACATTGCAAAATTTAAATAATGTAGAAGCCAATATCCTTGGTATAGTATTCAATAAGGTAAAAAGCAAGAAAAATAAGAGTTACGGATATGGATACCATAGTAAGGAGTAATTAATTACTAATAGACAGAAGTAGGTGAGTAGATTGATAGACATACATTCACATTTGTTACCTAATTTAGATGATGGTTCACAGTCTCTAAAAGAATCCATAGAGATAGTGAAACTATATAAAAAAAATGGATATATAGGAGTAATTGCAACACCCCATCATTACAATGAAAAATATTTACCTTTAAAATCTGAAATCATAGAAAGCAAAAAACTTCTGGACAAAGAGTTAAGAGATAGAGGAATTGATTTTACAATCTACTTAGGAAATGAAGTTTTTCTAGATGAAAAGACCATAACTTCACTTAAGGAAGAAAAAATTATCCTGATGGCTGATTCCAAGTATATTCTTATAGAATTGCCACTGCACAATAATCCAAATTATGCAAAAGACATCATATTTCAAATTCAGCTAATGGGTTATAGGCCAATTTTAGCCCATGTAGAAAGATATGAGATTACAAAGTCCAACTTTAAATTTATAGAAGACTTGTACAAATCTGGAGTACCAATTCAGATTAACTTGAATTCTTTAAAAAGAGAATCTAGTACAGACTATAAACTTGCAAATAAGCTAATAGAAAAAAGAATGGTACAATTTGTCGCTACGGACACCCATTCTGCAGAGATAAGAAACCCAGAGGTTAAAACTGAACTAGAGTACTTGAGAAAAAAAATGGGAGAACATTGGTTCAACGAAGTAGTAATTGAAAATCCATACAAACTAATAGAAAATAAATCGATAAAACGAGAAATAATTAACAATAAAACTCAACATAAGAAAAAAGAATCATTTTTGTCAAAGTTATTTAAGGGGTGGAGAAATTGAAGAAAAAGATAGGGTTAGTCATTATAACAGTATGTGTTTTTTTAACATTTACATCTTGTTATAAAAAAGAAACTTATACTTCAGTGAGAGATAAAAACAAAAAACAAACAGATAATTTGGCAACAATGGAAAGTCAAGCTAAGGACAGAATCGATACCGATGCTACAGATGAAGAAAAAAGGGCTAAAGTCGATGTAGAATCCCTAAATGTAAGAGAAAATCCTGGAGCAAATGAAAATCTAGTAACCTCTCTAACAAGAGGAACTACAGTGGATATTCTTGAAGAAATTGAGTTTGATGGACAAAAATGGTCTAAAATACAATCTGGTGAATATGAAGGATATGTACTTTCTGAGTACTTAGCTGAAAACTAGGAGAAAAACATGAAAAAGAAAGTTATAATTCAAATTATTAGTATTCTTGCAGTGTTATCTATAGGAGGATTATCTGCAATTTTAATAATAAATAACTTGCTTCCTACAAAATTTCAAGTAGGTATTATAGGAACACTCCTTCTAATTTTAATTTTGGGTGTTTTCCTAAGTACTAGAAAAAGTAAGGCTTCACAAGTTATTGGTATAGTACTAAAGATACTCCTAATAATTTTAACCTCCATTTCATCCTACTATTTATACACTACAATTTCATCTATTGACAATATTTCAACATCAAATAAACCTTCTGAAATAAAAAATGAACTTTCAGTGGTTAAGTTGAAGTCTACAGATTTAAAAGAAATAGTAGCTGAGAGAAAATTAGAACTAGATATTACAGAATCGGAAGATAAACAGAGAGTTCAAGAATTATTAGAAGAGTTAAAAAAAGTTACAGATGAAAACTTTACAGAGAAAAATGTAAACTCCTATATAAGTGCAGCTGATAATCTAGTTTTAGAAAAATCGGACTTAATGGTATTAAATGAAGCGTTTAGACCGATGATTAATGAACATATACTAGAATTTGATGATATTACAGAAGTGGTAACATCTAAAACCTTTAGTGAACTAGCTAATACAAAAACAAAGGATGAGGTTGGAAGTACCTTTAATGTGTATGTTTCAGGAATAGATACATTTGGTCCAATTCAAACAGTTTCTAGGTCCGACGTAAACTTAATACTTTCAGTAAATCAAGAAACTAGAAAAATCTTGATTACTACAATACCAAGAGACACTTACTTGCCAATAGCAGAAGGTGGCAACGATCAGATGGATAAACTTACCCATGCAGGTGTGTATGGTGTGCAATCATCAATAAAAACTTTAGAAAACTTCTTGGATATAGACATAGACTACTATGTAAAAGTAAATTTCAATACACTTATTGACATTGTAAACTTATTAGATGGGATCGATGTTGAAAACCCACAGGAATTTACAACTAATGGACTTAATTTTCCAAAGGGAAAAATACATCTTGATGGTAAAAAAGCCCTTGTTTTCTCTAGAGAAAGATATACTCTACAAGATGGAGATAGGGACAGAGGAAGAAATCAAGAGAGAGTTCTAAAAGCCATGATAGAAAAGGGAACAAGACCTGAAAATCTATTAAAAGCTAATGGAGTCT
This sequence comes from Lagierella sp., assembly GCF_029983815.1. Lineage (GTDB taxonomy): Bacteria > Bacillota > Clostridia > Tissierellales > Peptoniphilaceae > Mediannikoviicoccus. Next base: position 64,051 of record NZ_JASBYU010000003.1, on the reverse strand, counting down.
TAAATATATTGGAAAAAGGGGCAGAGACCAACCTTTCCAAAGCGCAAATGATTGAAATGGTAAATAGAGAATTCGATTCAAGCACTAGATATAAAATAGATACACAAGATCTAAAAGGTACTGGGAAAATAGGACTACCATCCTATGCAATGCCTGGATTTGAATTATATATGATGGTCCCTGATGAAACTAGTTTAAGTGAAGTAAAAGAAATGATAAAGGAAAATCAAAAAGTAAATTAAAAACAATTAAATGTATTGGTGAAACTAAATAGGAGGAGCCGTGGATAGGATAGAGCTTTCAGTTCCAAATTTAGATTATGATATTTTAGAAAATGTAAAAGATTGTATTGAATCCGGTTGGGTATCTACTGGAGGAAAATTCATTTTGGAATTTGAAGATAGAATAAAGGAATATGTAAAATCACCTGGAGCAAAGTCTGTTCAAAGTGGTACAGCAGGTCTACATCTAGCATTAAGAGTTTTAGGTGTTGACCAAGAAGACGAGATTATAACACCAACTCTAACTTTTATTGCCTCTTCTAATGTTATTAAGTATAGAAGAGCGGAACCAGTTTTTATGGACTGTGGAGAAGATTTAAATATAGATCCAGATAAAATAGAAGACTTCCTTGAAAACGAATGCTATTTTGATGGTGAAGTAGTAATAAATAATAAATCTAAGAGACAAGTTAGAGGTATTTTGGTTGTTCATGTATTTGGAAATCCAGCAGATATGGAAAGAATTATGGATATTGCTAATAGATATAATCTTTTTGTTCTGGAAGATGCTTGCCAAGCTTTAGGATCTCAGTATACATCAGGAAAGTATAAAGATAAATACTGTGGAACTATAGGAAATCTAGGAGTATATTCATTTAATGCTAATAAGATAATAACCACAGGTAGCGGAGGCATAGTTGTTTCAGATAATTTAGAGTACTTAAAGAAGATTAACTTTTTAGGAGTACAGGCAAAGTCAGATCCTTGGAGATATAAGCACAACGAAATAGGCTACAATTACAGACTTACAAATATAAGTGCAGCATTTGGAATAAGCCAAATGAGAAGAATAGATGATTTTATTGAAACAAAAAAGAAAAACTACAATATCTATAAAGAAAGAATTGGAGAAATTGAGGGGCTTAGTATTTTAGATTTCAACGAAGGAACAAGACCAAACTATTGGTTTTATTCCCTTTATATTGAAGACGAGTATCCTTTAGAAAGAGAAGAACTTATGCAAAAGCTTGATCAAAAAGGTATAGGTTCAAGACCTATCTGGGGACTTAACCATCTCCAAAAGCCCTATGAACACAACCAAGCCTATAAAATAGAAAAAGCAAATATTTTTTCAAAACATATTTTAAACATACCTTGTTCATCAAAATTAAAAGAAGAAGAAGTACATGCTGTTTGTGACGTATTAGAAGAAATTTCGAAAATATAATTGGAGGGATAAAATGTTATATTCCAAGTATATAAAGAGGTTCCTTGACATAGTGCTTTCTCTTCTAGCAATTATAATACTATCACCTTTACTTATTATTTTATATATTTTGGTAAGAGTAAAACTGGGCAAACCTGCTATTTTTAAACAGGTAAGACCAGGTAAAGACGAGAAGCTTTTTACAATGTATAAATTTAGAACCATGACAAATGAGAAAGATGAAAATGGTGATTTATTACCTGACGATCAAAGACTACCAAAATTTGGAAGGGTGTTACGCTCTACTTCATTAGATGAGTTGCCAGAGCTATTCAATATACTGAAAGGGGATATGTCCATAATAGGGCCAAGACCTCTTCTTGTAAAATATTTACCTTATTATACATCAGAGGAAAAAATTAGACACAAAGTAAGGCCAGGACTAACAGGACTTGCACAAATCAATGGTAGAAATACAATCCAGTGGTCTAAAAGATTTGAATATGATATTAAATATGTCAAAAACATCAACTTTATTACAGATGTCAATATATTTTTTAATACAATTGCAAAAGTGTTAGCAAGAAAAGATATAAATGTAAGAAGTGATTGTAAAGTTGAAAAATTGATTGATAAGAGAAAAAAATCAATTACATCGTTAGATGATTCAAGTTATAACATTAAAGAAGGTGTTAATAATTCTAAAATTACAGAAAAGAAACTTAACCATTAGAGAATTTAAAGAATCTGATATAGAATTAAAGTTAAAATGGATAAATGACCCTGAAAATAATTTTTTTCTTCATTATAATATTCCCTTGAATTCTGAAGATACTTTTAAATGGTATGAAAACAAGGATAATACAATAAGATTGGATTGCGTTATTGAATATGACAATAATCGAGTAGGTTTAATAGGATTATTAAATATTAATAAAACTGATTGTAAAGCGGAATTTTACATAACTATTGGAGAGCATAATTACAAGAATAAAGGTATTGCAACTTCATCCAGCATATTAATTCTTGAATATGCTTTTAAAAAGCTTGGAATTAATAAAGTTTATTTAAATGTTGATTTTGATAATGAACCTGCTATAAGGTTATATGAAAAATTAGGTTTTGAAAAGGAAGGACATTTCAAGGAAGATATATTTAGAAAATCTGATAATCAACTTATTGATAGGTGTAGGTATGCTATTATGCGACAAGAGTTTTTAAAGAATTATAGGAGATTTAATTGAATATATTAATTTTAAGTGTAGGAACTAGGAACAAAATAATACAATACTTTAGAAAAGCGCTTCATGGGGAAGGTAATGTTATTGCTACAGATATGAGTGAATTAGCTCCTGCAATTTATGAAGCAGACAAATATTACATTGTTCCTTCCATTTCAGATCCAAAGTATATAGAAAAGATCTTAGAAATATGTGAAAAGGAAAAAGTATCTGGTTTATTATCCTTGATAGATCCGGAGTTGTCTCTAATATCTTTAAATGAAGAAAAATTTAATGATATAGGAGTTACTATTATAGGATCATCTTATGAAGTGTGTGAAAGGGCATTAGATAAATATGAAATGTTCAACTGGTTGACTAAACACGGTTATAATTGTGCTAAAACCTATATTGATAAAGATGAATTTTATCAAGATTATGAAAATAGATTAATAGATTTTCCAGTTTTTGTTAAACCTAATAGAGGATCTGCAAGTATATCAATTTCTAAAGTAAACAACAAAGAAACTTTGGATTTACTATTCTTAAATGAAAAAGATTTAATTATTCAAGAATTTCTAGATGGACAAGAGATAGGGGCAGATGTTTACATAGATTTGCTAAGTAAGGAAGTAGTTTCAATTTTTACAAAAAAGAAAATAAAGATGAGAGCCGGAGAAACTGATAAAGCAGTGTCATTTAAAGATAAAAAACTTTTCAGCCTATTAGAAAAGTTTGTAAAAGAATTTGGATTTCTAGGACAAATAGATATTGATGTTTTTGATGTGAATGGAAAGTATTTTATTTCGGAAGTGAATCCCAGATTTGGTGGTGGCTATCCTCACGCATATGAGTCTGGAGTAAATCATATGGAATTAATAATTAATAATTTGAAAAACAAAAAGAATATAAAAATTAATGGGAATTATAAAGAAGGGAATTATATGATGAAGTATAATGAAATATTAATTAAGGAGTTAAATCTATGAGAAGCGGTTATAGAAAAGCTCTTGATGATTTTACTTCAGGTATAGAAAATCTTTTTAGAAAGTACAAATATAGGAAAAAGGCTAAAATTCGCTTAAAACGGATGAAGGGTGGTCACCACTGTGATGAAGAATATAAAAAGATAGTTTTGCCATATTGGGAAAAATTTGGGAAAAAACCGAAAAAATATTGGTATAATATATTTTCTGATAGAGAAGGAAAGGTTAATCCTAGGTATATTCCAGATGACTACTATTATGGTGAAATAGTTCCTTATTATAGTAATCCTCAGTTTAGGAGATATGCTGAGGATAAATGTCTACATGATGTTTTATTTCCAAATATAAGAAGACCAGAAACGGTTGTAAAAAATATTGCTGGCGTTTTTTATGATGCAAACATGAATATTATCGATAAAGAAAAGGCAATAGAAATTTGTCTTTCTTATAATAAAAACTTTTTAATTAAACCGTCCATAGATAGTGGAGAAGGAAGACTTATACATTTTTTTGAAAAAGATAAATATAGTAAGGAAGAACTTGTTAGCTATATGGACTCGTTAAAAGCAAATTATATTATACAAGAAGAAGTAAAACAACATGACGTTTTAAATAGGTTGAATGAATCATCAATAAATACTATTAGAGTTGTTTCTTTCTTATTTGAAAACCAAATTCATATTTTATCATCTATTTTAAGGATAGGGGCTGAAGGAAATAAAATTGATAATGTAGGTGCCGGAGGATTTGCTTGCCCCATCAATAATGATGGTAATCTTAGAGAAAAAGGAGTAAATAGAAGGGCAGAATGGGTTAGGGAAAATAACCATGGCATAAAGTTTATCGATATAAAGGTTCCTTCCTATGATAGGATATTAGAAATAATCAAGAAAGAACACAAAAAGCTTGCTCATTTCAAAATAATAGGATGGGATTTTACAGTTTCTAAAGAAGGTGAACCGATCTTTATTGAGTTCAATAGTTGTCCAGGTTCAAATCAAATTACCTTTGGACCAACATTTGGAGATTTAACCGAAAAAGTATTAACAGATGTATATTTGAATAAGAATCTCAAATATGCTCAAAATTAATAAAGGAGTTTTAAATGAATATTGCTATTTTGGGAGCAGGAAATGCAGGTTGTGCTGTAGCGGCCGACTTGACTTTAAAAGGGCATGATGTAACATTAATTAAGACATCACATGCAATGCATGATGATAACTTTAAATATTTACAAGAAAACAACGGTGAATTTACGTTAAATGAATTTGGAGACATAAAAACGGCACATATATCTAGAGTTACTAGAGATTTAAATACCTTGAAGGATGCAGAAATCATTATCATTTACATCCAAACAAATTTCCATGAAGCATTGATTAAAAAAATTTCGGATATTCTCGTTAAAAATCAAATTTTATTGATAAATCCAGGATATTTATCGACAGCTTACGTTTTAAAATATTGCAATAACAAAGATATTATAGTTGCAGAAGCAGAAAGTTCATTTATTGATGGAAGGATAATGAAACCAGGATATTTTAGAGTTGGATTTAGAAATGTTAGAAACCCTATAGGTATTTATCCATCAAAAAGAAAGAAAGAAGCTATTCAAAAACTTGATAAATTAGATGAACAATTTGTATATTTGGATTCTGTAATTGAAGCGGCTTTACATAATCCCAATTTAATAGTTCATACAGTCGGCTCAGTAATGAGTATTCCAAGAATAGAGAAATCAAAAGGGGATTTCTGTATGTATCATGAAGCCTATACAAGAGACAATCCAGCTACATGGAGAATTCTTGAAGCTCTTGATTCAGAAAAGATGGATGTGTTAGAAAAACTAGGTTATAGTAGGTTATCCTATGTTGACGCATGTAAATACAGAAACTCTCTTGATGATTCAGAAGATGCAAAGGAAGTGTTTTTATCTTATGCAGAAATGGACACTAGAGCAAAGGGACCAACAGTGGTAGATTCAAGGTATATATCTGAAGATGTTCCGCAAGGATTAGTAATGCTTGAAGCGTTGGGACAATCATTAAATATTATGACACCTATAACTACTGCTTTAATTGAAATTGCCTCTGTAGCACTAGCAAGGGATTTAAGAAAAGAAGGTAGAACACCAAATAAATTGGGTCAAGAAAATATTAATTGTATTCTAGAAGATGGTATAAGAAAAAATGTTTAATCGATATTTGTTGATGTTTCGACTTCTTTTTATTAAATCTCCAATGAAAAGAACTAGAATTATGAAAGAAGCTGGAGTATTTAAAGAATGTGGAGATAGAGTTATGATTACATCTCGTAAAATTCCACTATATTCTAGACTGATTAAAATTGGCAATAATGTTTGGGTTGCTTCTGGAGTTGAATTTATTACCCATGATGTAATACATTTTATGCTAAATGGTCTTAATGATGAACATAAATATACTGAAAAAATTGGATGCATAGAAATTGGGAATAATGTTTTTATTGGTGCTGGAGCCAAAGTATTATACGATGTAAAAATTGGCAATAATGTTATAATTGCAGCTGGAGCTTTAGTAAATAGGGATATTCCATCAAATTCTATATACGGTGGAATACCAGCAAGAAAAATAGGTAACTTTGATGATTTTATTATTACTAGAAAGGAATTTGTTTTAGAAAACAAACCTAATAATAGGAAACAAACTATATCCAAAAATTGTGAAACAGAGATTTGGAAAAGATTTGATTCCGAACATAATAGAGGGTTATAAAATGGAAAATATCTTTCAAAAAATTAAAAGATTTAACGAGACTATAAATAGTGAGATTGAATACAAATTGAATCCATTTGAAAAATTATATATTTTTTTTGATTTTGTAATCGAACGTGTATTCCATAAAACTATGCTATTAGATTATACACAATATAAGTTTTACGATAAAAAAAATCGAGAAAGAAGAAAATACGTTGTATTCGGTAGACTAATAGAGATAATGGAAATATGTAACGATAATTCCTATAGACATATCTTCGATGATAAAATAGAGTTTAATAAAAAATTTCAGAATTACATTTATAGAACTTGGATTGATTTAAGAGAAATAAAATTTGATGAGTTTAATAATTTTATTGATTCAAATGATGAGTTTTTTATTAAAGATCCATTAGGTATGTTTGGTACTGGAATAAAAAAAATTCAATCTAATGAAATTCAAGACAGAAAAAAATTATATAATGAACTAAAAGAAAGAAACGCATTATGTGAAGAACCAATCTCACAATGTAATGAAATGGCAAAATTTAATAAATCAACCGTAAATACAATTAGAGTTGTAACAATGGTTGATAGAAATAATACGCCATATGTTATAGGAGGGCTCTTACGTTTAGGTAGAACTGGTAAATTCGCTGATAACTATCATCATAATGGAATTGCAGCTTACATTAATCCTGAACTTGGGATAGTTTCAACTATGGGAGTAGATAAAAACAAAAAAAAGCATGTACTTCATCCAGATACTTCTGAAAAAATAGTAGGCTTTGAAGTTCCAAACTGGGAAGAACTAGTGAAAGTTATAAAAAAAGCTGCATTGGAAGTTCCACAAATGCGATATATAGGATGGGACGTTGCTATAACTAGTGATTATAAAGTTGAATTGATTGAAGGAAACTCTGGAGCTGATCCTGATGCTGAGCAAATAACTACTCAAGAAGGCAGATGGAATTATTATAAAAAATATTTCTAAATTTAATAATTTAAAGAATGATTATTTGAAACACGTAAACATTAATAAAGGCATATAAGAAAATGTGATATTAAAATAACGTATAACAAAATGGTGTTTCAATAAATATATAAGGAGAAAATATGACTAAAGTTAGTTTTTTGAATGACTATAGTGAAATGGGTTGTCCCGAGATTATAGAAAAGTTATCCCAGATTAAGCTAGAAAAAAATCTTCCTTATATGAATGATTTGCATACAAAAAATGCAAAACAGTACATAAGGGAAAAAATAGGAGATTTAAAAGCGGAAATATTATTTATGACTACAGGAACCCAGGTAAATCTAGTAGCTGCAGCTGCCTTTTTAAGACCGCATGAGTCAATAATTTGTGTAGAGGATGCACATATTAATGTTCATGAGACAGGGTCAATAGAGTCTACTGGACATAAATGTATTCCTGTAAAAGGGTCTTATGGTAAAGTTACAGTTGAAGATATTGAAAAGGTTTGTGGTCCAAAATATTGGGATAACGCTGGTATTTTATGCGTTAAACCTAAGATGGTTTATATAAGTCAAACTACAGAAATTGGTACATTTTACACTAAAGAAGATCTAATAGCTTTAAGAAAAGTTTGCGACAAATACAACCTTTATTTATATTGTGATGGGGCAAGGCTAGGTAGTGCATTAGCTTGTTCAGATGTTTCTTTAGAATGTTTAGCTAAGTACACTGATTCATTTTATATAGGAGGGGCTAAAAATGGTGCTATTTTTGGCGAAGCCTTAGTTATATTAAATGATAGCTTGAAAACTGATATAGGTTTTATAGCAAAACAAAATGGAGCTGTTCTGGCTAAAGGATGGATAATAAGTTTTCAATTTGAAATTCTTATGCAAAACGGACTATATGAACGTAATGGCATTCATTCTACAAAGATGGCGATGTTCTTATATGAAAGATTAAAAGAGTTAGATTTCAAATTTTTTGTAGAATCAAAGTCAAATCAAATTTTTCCCATATTTAGTGATAAAATGATTGTTGAACTTAAGAAAGACATACTATTTGATATTATTGATGAATATGATAATCATAGGAAAATTGTAAGGTTTGTAACGAGTTGGATGACAAAAATTGAAGATATTAATTATCTCATTGATAGAATTAAAGAAATAAAATCGTTTAAAAATTTAAAAAGGTAGTGTACTATAGATGGATTCTAATAATAAAAAAACATCAGTTTTTGATTCAAATAAATTAAGCTCTACTCTATTATTTATGTGGTTGAGTTTAATTTTTGTTTTGACTGGTGTCAGATTTGTTTTATCGCGTATAGGACTATATAGTGGTATAGCTAGGGAGATTATTCTTTGGCTTACCGCCTCTATACCTCTCATTATATTTTTTGCAAACATAAGAAAAATAGAAATAAAAAAGTATTTTAATTTTTTTATATTGATTCTTATTGTTTTTGTCGCAATGACGGTTTCTATCCTCTTCAATCCTGATCTTATTGAGTTTTATTTTAGAAAAAATTATGGAATTGATAGAATATTAAGACCAGATAGTGCAATATTTGCTTTTTTATTCTTTCAATTATTTGATGATCAGAAGGAAATACTAGATGTTCTACTCAAATTTTCCATACTATATTTCCTTTTTTTAATACTTGTTGAATTGGTCCCTGCAATTGTTAGAGGCTTCTGGTTAGATATAGGGCCAAATGGAGAGATGATTAAACTTAGTTATAGTCTATCTTTTGGATATAACATGACATTTCCAACGATTATGTTTATTTATAATTTTGGAATAAAGGGTAAAAAGATTTATTTATTTTTAGCCATTTTAGGATGTAGTATAATTTTCTTACATGGAAACAGAGGAGCTATTTTAGTTACATTTTTATATATCTGCTTAATGTTTTTAAGTTTATCCATGAGATACACACTATCAAAGAAGCTCATCTTGATTATTTCTTTAAGCCTTATAGCTGGGATTTTAATTTACTATTATGAACCTTTAATTAATTATCTTACTAGAGTTTTATCAAAGAAAAATATAATATCTAGAAATTTTGAGTTACTTTTATCTGGGGATATTTCTAATAATAATGGTAGATATGTAATATGGAATACAGTTGTAGAAGCAATAAAAAACGGGCCTTTATTAGGATATGGAATACTAGGAGATAGGCCTTTTATCTACCCAATTCATTATGTTGGATATTCTCATAATATTGTTTTAGAAATGATAGTTAGTTTTGGGCTATTAGGATTTTTAATCATTTTATATATGATAGTAGATTCAATTTACATGATTTTCTTCTGCAAAGATAGGCATACTAAAGATTTGTTTATCATCTTATTTTCCATATCCTCTCAGTTGTTTTTATCGATGTCTTTTTGGTATGTGTGGGGATTTTGGGCAACTTTTGCGGTATCTTGTAATTATAAAAGAATCCGACGAAAAAATTGCAATAATGATTTAAAGAAAAGGTTGAATGATAATGAAGAAATCTGTAATAAAATCAAAAACAGATCCGTCATTAATTGCTAAAGCGGGTCTTTGGTATACAATATGTAATTTTGTATTCAAAGGTATGGTTTTTTTTACTGTGCCTATTTTTACAAGAGTGTTGTCGAAGAAAGAGTTAGGAAAATTTAGTAATTATTCTTCGATAATTTTAGTAGTACTAGTTCTTACTTCATTGGATTTATATACTTCAATAATTAGATCAAAAGTTGAACATGAAGAGGATATAGATAGCTATATTTTATCTATTTTATCCTTTTCTACTTTGTTCACTGTTGGCATATATGCAGTATGTTTTTTTTATAAGGCATCAATTGAACAATTAATAGGATTAGAATTCAAATACATAAACTTAATGTTCTTATACTGCTTATTTGCACCTGCTTATACTATGTATATAACTAAGCAAAGAGCTTTTTATAAGTATAAAAAATTTGTTCTTTTCACAGCAATAACAACCGTTACTTCAACGTTACTTTCTTTATTTCTAGTAATTAATATGAAAGATAAGTTATGGGGAAGATCAATTGGGCAATATTTACCAAGTATTATAATGGGTATTATATTATTCATTGTTATCATCAAAAATGGACATAGAATTAATATTAAATACTGGAAATATGCTCTTTTTATTTGCGTTCCCTTAGTTCCACATACATTGTCTGTTACGTTACTTAGTGCAAGTGATAGATTTTTAATTACTAAAATAAGTGGTCCTGAAATTACCGCTATATATTCAGTGGCAGGGAGTTGTTATAGTATTGTAGCAGTATTAATGAATTCCATGAACACCGCTTGGACCCCTTGGTTATTTGATAATTTAAAAATTAATAATTATGATGGTATCAAAGAAATATCAAAAAAATATATTATATTTTTTTGGTTTTGTGCTTTTGGTATTATGTTAATAGGACCAGAACTAATTCTATTTTTTGGGGGTAATAAATACATGGAAGCTGTTTATTGCCTAAATCCACTAATAACAAGTACTGTAATACAATTTATCTATTTATTTTATGTAAATATAGAATTTTACACCAAGAAAACTGTGGGTGTTTCAATAGCGACATTTATAAGTGCTATAATTAATATTATATTAAACTATATCTTTATCAATTTATTCAAAGAAAATGGCCATATTGTGGCGGCATATACAACATTAATAGGATATATTGTATTATTATATTCACATTACACAATTACAAAAATTTTAAAGATGGACCATGTATTAGATAATAAGTTCTTTTTTAAACTTTCTAGCTTTTCCCTAATAATATCAATATTTACAAACTTCCTCTATACGTATAGTTTATTAAGATATCCTGTATTAATTGTGTATTTAGTTTTCTTTGTTTATATGGTGATAAAAAATAAAGATAAAATTTTAAGGTTTTTCGTAAAGAAAAGAACGAGATAATAAACAAAAATAAAGAATTATCTAATATTAAATAGTAGGGGTAATTAACCATGAGTATTATGAATGACTTTGTTGTTACAGTAGAACAAATTCTTCCGAAAAATATAGCCATATTTGTTTTAGGAATGGTTCCTTTAATTGAATTAAAGGGAGCAATACCCTTGGGAATTTCTTTGGGATTAAATGTCATAGATTCACTAATTTATAGTTTCTTCGGCAGTTTAGTTCCATGTCCTATAATACTATTTTTGGTTAATTCTGCATTGGAAAAATTGAAAAAAAATCATAAATTAGAAATTTATATTAATCTTTTAGAAAAGAGATTGTTTAGAAAAGGAAAGAACATAAAAAATTTAGGACTCATAGGTCTTCTAATTTTTGTTGCAGTACCATTGCCAGGGACTGGCGTGTGGAGTGGAAGTTTAATAGCTGGATTGTTTAAGTTAGACAATAAACTAGCTTTACTAATAATCTCAATCGGAAACCTCATAGCTGGATTTATTGTTACATTAATTACTATTGGAGTTATTAAAATTATATAGTAAATGAGTAAAGTTAAGACTTGTATAATAAAGAATTTGAGATAAATTACAACAAGAGATTAAATCAAATATTAATAAACATAAATGACAAGTGAGGAATATAAATTGAAACAATATATTTTTTTAGATGATGGTTTCTTCTTTGGTAAGGGTCTTTTTGAGACCATCAAGGTTGTTAACAGAAAGCCAATTCTTTTAAAGGAGCATGTTGAAAGGATTAATAATAGTTTAAAAGCTTTTAATATTTCTCAAAAGGTTGAGGAATCGGAAGTTTTAGATTTTATTATGGACCATGAGGAGGACAGCTATGCTTTAAAGTTGTCTGTTTCTGATCAAAACAAGATAATTACTACTAGACATGATCCGTATGTTACAGGGATTGGTGAAGAAGTGAAGTTGAATTTTGCATCTACGTTGAGAAACTCAACTTCTTTTTTGGTGTATCATAAGACTTTTAATTATATGGATAATATTTTGGAGAAGAGAAATTCTAAGGAAAATGGGTTTTTTGAACCTATTTTTTTTAATGAGAAGGGATATATAACTGAAGGGGCAGTATCCAATATATTTTTTATTAAAAAGGGAAAGATATTTACTCCTAAAATCTCATGCGGTCTATTAAATGGAGTTATGAGGGACTTTTTTATTAAAAGTTTTCCTGTAAGTGAGGTGCTTATTAGTAAGGAAGATTTACAAGGATTTGATTCTTGTTTTATTACAAATTCCCTTATGGGTTATGTAAAGGTAGATAGTTTAGGAGAGTTTAAATTTAAGGAAGCATCAATTTTTGAAGAATTTGATAAAAATCTGAAACTTATTGGATTTTTCTGTTAGCAAGGAAGGTTAAAGAAACACCGAACTATTAAATAGAAGAAAATGAAGGAAATATATTTTAGGTTTCAATTTTTAAATAATTCCTAAATAAAAAATTTAAGATTGATGTATACTAGTAGGCATTGTGAGAAAACATAAATGCGTGGATAAGTTGATATTTCCTTGAATATATTATATTCTTATACGAGAGTTAAAATTTAAGTTAAATTTAAATAAATGGGAAGGTAAGAATGAAAAATATATGTATTGACATTGGAACAACGACAATCAAGGGAATTATTTATGACGAATGGGGCAGGGTTGTAGACGAAGCCTTTAGAAATTCTAAGTTATTAAATCCTCAGCCTGGTTTTATGGAGCAGGATAGTGAGGAAATTAGATGGAATGTCAGATCTATTATTAGGGAGCTGGTTTCCAAGATTTATATGGAAAGGGAAGAGATTGGTTTTATTTCTTTTTCTGCATATATGCATTCTCTTGTTGGGATTGATGAAAATAATCAGGCGATTACTCCTGTTATGTTATGGAATGACAGAAGAAGTCAAGACTTTGTTCAAGAGGCTAAGGCAAATGGAAAAGGTCTTGAACTGTATAAGTCGACTGGAACTCCAGTTCATCCTATGAGTCCTCTTTATAAGATTATTTATTTGAGGGAAAGACAGAGGGATATCTTCGACAGATGTAGACTCTTTGTTGGAATGAAGGAGATTATTCTTCATTGGATGACTGGGGAGTGGATTGTGGATCAATCCATTGCTTCTGCTACTGGTCTTTTTAATATCCATGATAGAGTCTGGGATGCCAAGGCCCTTGAATATGCGGGAATTGGTGAAGGTAATTTGCCAAGGGTAGTTAGCACCACTCATATAATGAGGAATATGACAGATGAATTCAAGGAAGATATTGGAATCAGGGAAGATATCCCAATTATCATAGGGGCCAGTGATGGCTGTCTTGCGAACCTGGGATCCCATGGTCTAAATCCTGGAACTGCAGTTTCTACTATTGGTACTTCTGGTGCTTTAAGGGTAGTAACTGATCATCCGTTAATTGATGAAAAGGGTGCAATATTTTCATATATTTTAACTGACAATCTTTTCGTTTCTGGTGGAGCCATCAACAATGGGGGAATCTTTTATGAATGGCTTCGAAAGGGTTTAAGCCTTGAAAAGCATATTGACGAAGTGTTTGATGAAGATGATCCTGAAAAGTATGGTAAGGGTCTTATATTCTTGCCGTTTATTTCTGGAGAGAGGGCACCTTATTGGGACGCTGATTTAAGAGGTTCTCTATTGGGCTTGACCCATAGTCATGGATATAAGGATATGTTGATTGCTGGAATTAGAGGTGTAAACTTTTCCCTTAGGGATGTTTTTGAAGTGCTATTAAATTCAACTAGTACTCATGTTAATGAGTTTTATGTTAACGGTGGATTTACCCAGTCGGACCTTTGGGTGCAATCCTTCTGTAATATTGTACAAAGGCCAGTGTTTGTTACGGAACAAGGAGATGGCCCGCTTTTTGGTGCATTTCTTTTAGGAATATTGGCAACTGGAAAGATAGAGGATCTCTCCCAGGCGCAGGAGTACTTTATTGCAGGGAAGGAATTTTTGCCTATTGAAGAGTTTAATCACAATGAAGAATTTAATATTTATAGAAGGGCAATCGAACAAAACAGGTCATTACTGCATGAACTAGCTAGGTTATCTAGTTCTGTAGATGATAAATAAATTTTAGGAGGACGTTATGTCAACAACATCATTAATCCTATTATTACTTGTAACTGTAGGATTATTATTATTTTTAGTTATGAAGGTAAAACTTCATGCATTTTTATCTCTGTTAATCGTAAGTTTATTTATGGGGGTAGCTACCAAGATGCCACTGGGAGATATTATAAACTCCATGGTTTCTGGTATGGGAGGCACTTTAGGTTTCCTTGCTACTGTAATCGGTTTAGGAGCTATGTTTGGTAAAATGCTTGAAATCAGTGGTGGGGCTGAAAAGCTTGCAAGGACATTCTTAAAGGCTTTTGGTGAAGAAAAGGCTCCATGGGCCATGCTTTTAGCGGGTTTCTTAGTATCAATTCCAGTATTTTTTGATGTAGGATTTATTATTTTAGTGCCACTAGTATATGCACTTGCTAAGAGTTCCAAAAAATCTGTATTGGTATTTGGTATTCCACTATTAGCTGGTTTGGCTGTAACCCATGCATTTGTACCTCCAACACCAGGACCTATAATGGTTGCTGAATTGGTTGGAGCTGATTTGGGTAAAGTAATTATGTACGGTATTATCTGCGGTATTCCTGCAGCAATTGTGGCAGGACCAGTATGGGGTAAATATATTGGTGGAAAGATAATGGCGGAAGTTCCTGAATATATGGAACTTGACAACAATGTTGTAGAAGTACAGGACCATGAACTACCAAGTTTTGGTACTGTTTTAGGGTTGATAATATTCCCAATTCTATTAATCCTATTAAATACTGCTACTACTGCATTTTTACCAGAAGGAAACAATGTTAGAACTGTTCTTTCATTTGTAGGTCATCCTATTGTTGCGTTGATTTTAGCTTGTCTACTTTCCTTTGTAATCTTAGGAAGATTTAAGAAGCTTACTATGGCACAAATTCAATCTGTGTCAAATGCCGCTTTAAACTCAACTGGTTTGATAATTCTTGTAACTGGTGCAGGTGGTGTGTTTAAGCAAGTTCTTGTAGACTCTGGAATTGGTGATGCAGTGGGTAAGTCCTTTGCTACTTTAAATTTAAGTCCACTTCTACTTGCATTTATAATTGCTGTAGTTGTTAGGATTTCTGCAGGATCTGCAACTGTGTCCATGGCGACAGCGGCTGCAATTGTTGGACCAATCATCAAGGGTTCATCTGTTGAACCAGCTCTTGTAGTAATTGCAATAGCAGCAGGGGCTACTGCCTTTAGTCATGTTAACGACTCAGGATTCTGGTTAGTAAATAGATATTTTGGTATTAGCGAAAAGGATACACTTCGTTCATGGACTGTAATGGAGACCTTAATAGGTATAGTTGGTCTTGTTATGGCCATGATATTGAGTTTATTTGTATAATAAAGAAATGAGGAGGAAAAATGTCTAAAAACAAATTAGGAATTATAGGAATGGCGGTTATGGGGAAGAATTTGGCCTTGAACTTTGCGGATAGAGGCTATGAGATTTCAGTTTATAATAGGTCAGAAAAGCCTCTTAAAGAAGCTATTGAAGAAGACAAAACCGGAAATTTGAAGGGATTTTCCTCCTTGGAAGATTTTGTAAATAGTCTTGAAAAACCTAGAAGGGTATTGTTGATGATAAAATCCGGGGAAGCGATTGATGAAATGTCCAGTACATTATTGGAATATCTGGAACCGGGAGATATCATTATAGATGCGGGAAATTCTTATTATAAGGACACCATTAGAAGGGTTAAAGAGCTTTCTGAAAAGAATATTCACTTTTTAGGTGTTGGTGTTTCTGGTGGAGAAGAGGGCGCAAGGCTTGGACCTGCAATCATGCCTGGCGGAGACAAAGAAGCCTATGGACATGTTAAGGAACTTTTGGAAGCTGTGGCGGCTAAAAATGACGAAGGTGGAATTTGTTGTAAATACGCTGGAGAAAACGGAGCAGGCCATTATGTGAAGATGGTCCACAATGGAATTGAATATGGCGATATGGAAATTATTTCAGAGATCTATCAACTTTTAAGGGAAGCTTTTAAGATGGATAATGAAAATATTGCAAAGGAATTCGAATTCTTTAAAGATGGTATTCAATCTGGATACTTACTTGATATTTCAGTTTCTGTTCTAAAGGAAAGGGATGAAGATGGTTCCTATCTTCTAGATAATATTAAGGATGTGGCTAAACACAAGGGAACTGGGAAATGGACTGCCCTTGAGGCCATAGACCTGGGTGTTGAAACCTCAGTACTTTTAGCGGGGTTAAATGCCAGGGTGATGTCATCCATGTTTGAGCAAAGAAGGGTTGCAAAGGCTACCTATGCAAAAAAATATCATGAAGCTTTAGATATTTTACAGTGGAGAGATGATATTAAAAAAGCTATGCTTCTTTCAAAGATTGTAGCCTATGCCCAAGGATTTGCTCTTCTTAAAGAAGCGGCAAGTCAGTATGACTGGGACTTTGATTATAAATCAATTTCAGAAGGTTTTACAGCTGGATGTATTCTTCAAGGAAAACTATTAAAGTCTATAATGAGAGCTTTTGAGGAAGATCCACAACTTGACAATCTAATTTTAAGTCCTGTGTTTAAGGATATAGTGATAGATTGTTCCAAGTCCCTTAGAAAAGTGGTTTCTAAGGCTGTGGAACTTGAAATACCCGTTCCTGCTTTAATAAACTCTCTTGAATATTTTGATAACTTAAGAACTTATCCAGGTTCTGCAAATATGATTCAGGGATTGAGGGACTACTTTGGTGCCCATACCTTTGAAAGAAAGGATAGAGAAGGAATTTTTCACCATCAATGGAATAGATAATTAACTCTAGAAAAACAACGGAGCACTCAAAAATTTGAGTGCTCTGTTTATGTGTTAATCTTTTCGTTTTATTTCAACTATTTTTTTACAATTCTCTTAATTCCTCTAGTCTTGTCCAATAAAGCGCTTAGAGAAATATCTAGATTGATATGGTGGATAAATGTAGAAAGTAGTCTAGACATGTTAACTTGTTTATACCATTTCTTTTCTTTGATATATTCTGGTACATAGGTCAAGTTTGTAGAATAGACTGCATCTAACAAGCCTTCTTCATAGAATTTGTCGAATTTGTCTGGACCTTCTGTGAACAGGGAGAAGGAAACTGCACAGTAAACCCTTCTAGCACCTTGTTCCTTTAATTGAACGCATATGTCCAAAACAGATTCTCCAGAAGCTATCATATCGTCTACTATTAGGATGTCTTTGTCTTTAACATCTTTACCGATATAACGATGTTCTACAATTGGGTTCTTACCGTCTACGATTCTACTATAGTCTCTTCTCTTATAGAATATTCCAATATCTTGTTTCAAAACATTTGAATAATATACTGCCCTTGCCATGGCTCCTGTATCGGGACTGATTATAATAATGTTCTTTTCTTCCAACTCTTCTTGGCTGATCTTTTCGTTCTTCAAGAAATCTTTTACGATTTCTGCAGTTGGGTAGATATTTTCAAAAGATAGTAATGGAATTGCGTTTTGAACATTTGGATCGTGAACGTCAAAGGTGAAAATTCCATTTACTCCCATCTCTTCAAGTTCAAGAAGTGCCATAGCATTGTCCAAGGACTCACGAGCCTTACGTCTATGTTGACGACTTCCGTACATCAACGGCATGATTACATTGATTCTCTTTGCTTTTCCGTTGATTGCAGAGATAACCCTCTTGATATCGGAAAAGTGTTCGTCAGGTCCTATTCTAGTTTCCATTCCATACATCTTGTAGGTTAAACCATAATTTCCTATGTCAGCTAAGATGAAAATATCTTTACCTCTAACGGATTCATTGATGGTAATTTTACCTTCTCCATTTGAAAATCTCACTTCAGAAATATCGATTATAAAAGAAAAATCAGGATCGTCTATATTAAATTGCTTTTTAAGTTCCTGATCAGCTTCGTTGCCAAGTTTCCAACAACTCTTTAATACAATTAGCCCCAGTTCGCCGTAGGGGGTTTCAGAAAAAAATTCTTCAGACATTTATTGCTCCCTTCAAAAATACTCTAGATTAAGAATATCACAGTTAAGACCAATTCTCAAACTTAAAATGGGATAAATAATTGAAAATGTACTATAATTGAGCTGGGGTATTTTAAGAGTTCTCTATTTAGATTTTAAATATTAATTTCGTATAGCCTATTATGATTTTTGAATATGGATGGAAGGAAAGCGGATGTGATGGAAGATAAAGAGTTTTATATGGGAGAGGCATTGAAGGAGGCACAAAAGGCCTACGACTTAAAAGAGGTGCCTATAGGTTGTATAATAGTAAAGGATGAAAAGATTATTGCTAGGGGACATAATCTTGTTGAAACTACCCAAAACCCACTGAAACATGCAGAGCTTGTGGCAATTGAAAAGGCTAGTGATGTCATGAAGAGTTGGCGACTTTTAGACTGTGATATCTATGTGACCTTGGAGCCTTGTTGTATGTGTGCTTCGGCAATGGTCTATTCAAGGATAAGAAAAGTTTACTTTGGAGCATATGATAAGAAGAGAGGCTTTGTTGGCTCTATTGACAATATTTTTCTAAGAAGAGAGTTAAATCATAGGGTAGAGTACGAAGGCGGGATAATAAAAGAGGATTGTCTAGGTATTATACAGGATTTTTTCAAAGATTTAAGAAATTCTTAATTTATTTATGCTATACTAACATATTAGATTGAGGGGTTATATGGAGAGATATAATAGCTTGTCCAGCTATTTAAAGAATAGATTTGGTGAAAAGATTTTAAAGGTTTCTATTGACGGTGGGTTTACCTGTCCCAATAGATTAAATGGAAATAGGGGTTGTATTTTTTGCGGAGAAGATGGTGCTGGAGAATTTTCTGGTTCTAGAAAGTTATCCATCACAGAGCAGATAGATTCTCAAATTAAATTTTTAGAGCATAAGAGTAAATCTTCAAAGTATATGGCATATTTCCAGTCCTTCACAAACACTTTTGCAAGTCCTGAAACTTTAAAGAGCAAGTACTATGAAGCTTTAAATCATCCAAATATACTTGGAATTTCGGTTGCTACAAGGCCAGACTGTATTGACGACAATGTGCTGGAAATTTTGGAAGAAATTTCAAAATCCCATGAACTTTGGGTAGAACTTGGTTTTCAAAGTTCAAAACAATCTACTGTAAAATTAATCAATAGAGGCTATGAAAATCATGTCTTTCAAAGGGCAGTTATGTCACTACATAAAAAGGGAATTAAGACTGTAGCCCATATCATATTTGGACTACCTAATGAAAGTCATGAGAATTGGATGGATACTGTGAGATTTGTAAATAGCCTTCCTGTTTGGGGAATAAAGTTTCACAGCCTCTACATATATAAGGATAGCTTAATATATGATTACTACTTAAATAATAGGTTTAAGATTTTACAAAGGGATGAATATATAGATGGTGTTTGTGATGCAATAGCTATTTTGTCAAAGGATATTGTAATTCACAGGCTTACTGGCGACCCGGACAAAAAGAAGTTGTTTTTGCCAAAGTGGCCGGTGGACAAGATAAGGGTAATTGGAACTATTAATAAAAAATTAAAAGAAAGGAATATTTTCCAGGGTGCTAAACCCTAGTACTAGGAGGTATTTTGTGATTTATCATATTGGATTAGATGTCGGTTCAACTACTGTAAAATTGGTGGTAATGGACGAGGCTAATAATCTACTTTATCGTGAATATAAAAGACATAAGTCAAATGTTGAAAAGACAGTTAAATCTGTAATAAAAGATGCATACCAAAAGTTTCCAAATAGCGATGTGACTATTATGGTAACGGGTTCTGGTGGTATGTTTGTGGAAAAATATTGGGATATTGAATTTATTCAGGAGGTAGTTTCAGGTACGACAGCCATTAAGCATTTTATTCCCGAGACGGATGTTGCCATTGAACTTGGTGGAGAGGATAGTAAGATAACCTATATCTCCGGAAATGTTGAGCAGAGGATGAACTCTATCTGTGCTGGAGGAACTGGAGCCTTTATTGACCAGATGGCTTCTCTTATTGAAACGGATGCTACTGGTTTAAATGAATATGCTAAAAATTATAAAAATATATACTCCATTGCCTCAAGATGTGGGGTATTTGCAAAGACGGATATTCAAGCCCTTATCAACCAAGGGGCTTCTAAAGAAGACATTGCTGTGTCCGTGTTGCAATCCGTTGTAAATCAAACCATATCAAATTTGGCATGTGGAAGACCTATAAAAGGAAATATTGCCCTTTTAGGGGGACCCTTACATTTCTTAGACCAACTTGCTCAAAGGTTTAAAGAAACCTTAGGTGAGGATAATAATAACTTTTTGGTTCCAGAAAATTCGGAAGTCTTTGTTGCCCTAGGAGCTGCTCTTGCATCTAAGGAGCTGGAACCTGTAAGTTTTAAAGATATTCTGGATATGGTAAACCATGAAGTGGAAGTGGAAGTCGATGAAAAAGCTACTCTGGAACCCTTATTTAAAGACGAGAAAGAGTATGCAGACTTTGTTGAGGAACATAGGGGCAAGGGCCGAACTAAGGGAAATATAAGTGAATATGAAGGGCCTTGTTATCTTGGTATCGACGCTGGTTCTACTACTTCGAAGGTGGTATTGATCGATAAGGACGATAATATTCTATATAGCCAATACGGCAACAATTACGGAAAGCCCTTGGAACTTATCATTAAAGTTTTGAAGGACATTTACTCCAATTTAAATCCCAAGGCTAAGATAGAATGTTCAGGTATTACTGGATATGGTGAAGATTTTATAAAGGCTGCTTTAAATGTGGATATAGGCGAGGTGGAGACCTTGGCCCATTATAAGGCTGCATCCTATTTTAGAAAGGATGTGGACTTTATCTTGGACATTGGTGGCCAGGATATGAAGGCGATGCATATCTCTGAAGGTATTATAGACTCCATTCAGCTTAATGAGGCCTGTTCTTCTGGTTGTGGATCCTTTGTTGAAACCTTTGCTAAGTCCCTTGGATATACTGTTGAAGAATTTCAAGATGAGGCTGTTAAGTCTAAAAACCCTGTGGACTTAGGTTCTAGATGTACTGTGTTTATGAACTCAAAGGTCAAGCAGGCGCAAAAAGAAGGGGCTTCGGTGCCGGATATTGCAGCTGGACTTTGCTATTCTGTAATCAAAAATGCAATCCAAAAGGTAATTAAGGTTAGAGACCCGGAAAAACTTGGCGAGAGCATTGTTGTCCAAGGTGGTACTTTTTATGGTGACGGAGTTTTAAGAGCTTTTGAAAAGGTAACTGGAAGAAAGGCTGTAAGACCTGAAATTGCAGGACTTATGGGGGCAATGGGAATGGCTCTTTATGCGAAGGAAAAATCTACTGGAGTTTCCAGCCTAATGGATTTGAAGGAACTTGACGACTTTACCTATAAGCAAAAGAACGCCCAATGTAATCTATGTAGTAACCACTGTAAGTTATCCATCAATATTTTCAGCAATGGTAAAAAATATATTACGGGAAATAGGTGTGAAAGAGGTGCTGGTATTCAAATAGATAATGAGGATAAGCTTCCTAATCTATACGAATACAAGTACAATAGACTATTCAATTATTACAAACCGCTTTCTGAAGAAAAGAGTACTAGAGGCAAAGTAGGAATCCCTAGGGTGTTAAACATGTATGAAAACTACCCTCTATGGTTTACCTTCTTTACTTCCCTAGGCTATGAGGTGGTTTTGTCTGATAAATCCGATAGGGCAATCTACGAAAAGGGAATTGCTTCAATAACCAGTGAGACGGCTTGTTTTCCAGCAAAGATGGTCCATGGGCATATTGAAAATTTAATTGAAAAAGGTGTAGAATTCATATTCTATCCGTCTATATTCTATGAAAAACAAGAGTTTGAAAACGTGGACAACAATATAAACTGTCCCGTTGTTACTGGATATACGGAAGTTATAAAGAACAATCTTGAAAATTTGGACGAAAATAAAGTCAAATTCTTAAACCCATTTTTATCTTTACAGAATAAGAAAAAGTTGGGGGATAGACTATATGAGGAATTGAAGTCTGAAGGCCTTAAGAGAAGTGAAGTGACAAACGCCCTTGACAGAGCTTGGGAGGAGTTTCATGCCTTTAGAGAAGATGTAAGGATGGAAGGACAAAAGTCTTTAAGCTACATTAGGGAAAAGGGGCTTAAAGCCATAGTATTGGCAGGTAGACCATACCATATAGACCCAGGTATTAACCATGGGATTCCAGAGCTTATAACTTCCCTTGGTTGGGCGGTGCTTTCTGAAGACTCCGTGTTGACCTATGAGGATGATATCGAAGGTAGGCTTAGGGTTTTAGACCAATGGGTTTACCATTCTAGGCTATACAGAGCTGCCAATGTGGTTTCAGAGAGTCCTGACCTTCAACTGGTGCAATTAAACTCCTTTGGTTGTGGAATTGACGCTGTAACGACGGATCAAGTGGCAGAAATCCTTCAAAGTAAGGGTAAGATTTACACTTTGATAAAAATAGATGAAGTTTCTAATCTAGGGGCAATTAAGATTAGATTAAGGTCCCTTACTCAAGCATTAAAGGACAGAAAGCCATCCTTAAAGAATGAGGATTACCAGATTGAACCGGTGGAATTTACAAAAGAAATGAAAAAGACCCACACTATTTTAGCTCCGCAAATGGCGCCGGATCACTTTGAGATACTGCAGGCTGCACTGGAATCTGAAGGATATAAGTTTGAGTTTTTAAAGACTGTAGATTCCAAGGTTGTGGATGAAGGTTTAAAATATGTTAACAACGACTCATGTTATCCTTCTATAACTGTGGTTGGTCAAATGATGGAGGCTGTTAAGTCGGGAAGGTATGACACGGACAACATCTCCCTTTTAATGACCCAGACTGGTGGAGCATGTAGGGCTTCCAATTATGTGGGATATATAAGAAGGGCGCTAGAGGAAGCGGGCTATCCTCATATTCCTGTTATTGCAATATCTGCTCAAGGGATAGAAAGTCACGAAGGTTTTGACATATCCATGTCCTTGGCCCATAAGATGGTTTTGGCAATGTTATATGGAGACTTGATAATGAGGGTTTCCAATGCAACAAGACCCTATGAACTGATAAAGGGCGATACGGATAGGTTAAAGGACTACTGGATTGAAAAATGTCGAAATGACATAAGGGATAGAGTAACTGGAAAGTTTAAGAAAAATGTAAAGTGCATCGTAGATGACTTTTCAAATATAAAAATCGACGAAGATAAGACAATTCCAAAGGTTGGAATTGTAGGTGAAATTCTTGTAAAGTACTTGCCTGAAGCAAACAACAACTTACAAAAGGTATTGGAAGATGAAGGAAATGAAGTTGTACTACCAGATTTGACGGATTTTCTAATGTATTGTTTAAGAAACACTTCCCATAAGGCGAATCTTCTATCGAAGAGTAAGTTTTCAGCTCTTATATCCCAATTGGGAGTTGGATATATCGAGTACTTTAGAAGATATGTAAGGGATGCATTAAAGGATAGTAGATACAATCCTCCGCTTTATATCAATGAACTTGAAGAAAGGGCAGAACAGGTTGTTTCCTTGGGAAATCAATATGGTGAAGGCTGGCTTTTAACTGCAGAGATGATCGAGCTAATAGAAGTGGGAGCAAACAATATCGTCTGCATTCAACCCTTTGGTTGCCTACCTAACCACATTACTGGTAAGGGAGTTATCAAAAAGGTTAGAGAGCTTTATCCAAAGGCCAATATTGTGCCAATTGACTACGATCCAGGGGCAAGTGAAGTAAATCAGGTGAATAGGATAAAACTTATGTTATCCCAAGCCAAGGAAATATTGAAAAAAAGCGACCCAGTAAATGAAATGTAGAAATGTTGTAACTTTCTAAATGGAAAATCGGGTGTAAAAACCCGGTTTTTTCTATTTTTTGTTTTGTAAAAAAACTCTCTAGTGATATAATTAATTAGAACATTTCGAAAATGTGGAGGAAAAATGAAAGTTAGATCAATAATAATATTTTTAGTCTCTGTACTTATTTTCGGTGGAGCTTATTTTGTCTTTAGTGAATTTAAGGATTTACAGGCTAGATCTACCGTGGAAATTGATGGTTCTGACATTGGAACCAATAATAAAATTGAACATAAATTAGACGATAACCTATTCTTTTTATTGGTAGGAGTAGATAAAAATGTGGATGTTCAAGGCGAAGGTCAAGACAACCACGTTAGAACTGACACCATGATGTTGGTAAATGTGAACTTTAATACAGGCGAAATCAACACCGTTTCTATTCCTAGAGATACAAAGGTTGAATATGACAATAGAGAGGTAAAGATTAATGCTGCTCATGCTTATGATGGTATTACAGGAGCGCTAAAGGCCGTTAGAGAACTTACTGGCCTTGATGTAGACTACTATATGAGTGTGGATTATGATGCTGTTTCCAGGATAGTTGAAGCGGTAGGAGGAGTTGAGGTGGACTCTCCAGTGGAATTAAATGTTCCTGAGATAGATCTTTACATTCCAAAGGGAAAATCCAAGCTAAATGGTCAACAAGCCCTTTACTTCGTTAGAGCTAGGGAGTTGTTGCAATCTGGAACGGACCTTGAAAGGGTACAAAATCAACAGTACTTTTTAAAGCAGCTGATGTCAGCTGTATTAAAGCCATCTAATATTATGAATATTGGAAATATCTTAGATGTGTATAAAAAGAATGTTAAGACAAATATTGACCTTGGAAACCTGGGTTCTGTTGCATTAAAGGCGATTAACTTCAACAAAGACAAGTTACATTCCTATACTCTTGAAGGAACTACGGGAGATGAATACACTCCAGATGGTGTGAGAATTGCATATTTTTATGCCGATGAAAAAAAGATGAACAAGTTATTCTCGGAAATATTCCAAGAGTACTTTATCAATAAAAATGATGTAAATAAATATAAATACGATAATGAGTCAGATTCAAATTATGGCGAAGAAAATGAAGAGAATTCAAACTATAATTATGACAATGATTCAAATGATTCCAATTACTATAACAATAACGGCAACAACGACTATAACAACAATTATAATAATGACAATAGCAACTATTACGATAACGATAATAGCAATTATTATAATAATGAGAATGCCAACTATTAATAAAGCTTTGTTAAAAAATGTTTAGAATTGAGGGAAATATGAGATTAGAGCGTAAGAAAGAACATGTTGAAAGCTACTTAAAAACTGGATACAAAGGAGACAATCTCTTTAAGGATATATACCTTGAAAATAATTCTTTACCTGGTTTTGATTTTAGTGAAATAGATACAAAGGTGGAATTTCTTGGAAAAGTCGTAAATTTCCCATTGATGATAAATGCCATGACAGGTGGCGGTGAAGAGCTAAGTACCATAAATGAGGATCTTGCAAGAATTGCCAGAGACTTTAAAATTCCAATGGCGGTGGGCTCTCAAACCATAGGTTTGGAATACCCTAAGTGTAGAGAATCCTTCAAAATAGCAAGGGACATAATAGGGGAAGAGGGCGTTTTGATAGGCAATCTTTCTGCTACTAGCACTTTAGAGGAACTTCAAGAAGCTTGTGAAATGATAGATGCAAATGCAATGCAGCTTCATTTAAATGTATGTCAAGAGCTTTTTATGGAGGAAGGGGATAGGACTTTTACAAATTTAGAGAAAAATATTTCCTATCTTGTTAAAAACTTTAAAAAGCCTATTATAGTCAAAGAAGTTGGATTTGGTATTTCTTCAAAAGTTGCTAGAAAGCTATTTGACTCAGGGGTAAAATATATCGACATTGCAGGCTCTGGAGGAACCAATTTTATTGAAATTGAGGATATGAGAAACTTCAACAAGGACTATTCCGACATGTATAATTGGGGAATACCAACCTCTAAAGCCCTCATCGACTGTAAAAGGGAAGTGCCAGATGCCTTTTATATAAGTAGTGGTGGTGTGAATACTGCGGATAGTATTATAAAGTCCTTAATCCTAGGTGCAGATTTTACAGCCGCAAGTGGAGAGGTCCTAAGGTACTTGATGCATGGTGGTTTCAATGTTGCAAGAAGTTATATTGAAAGCACAATAGAAAAGTCAAGGATTATGATGATGTTACTAGGTGTAAAGAAGATAGAGGACCTAAAAGGTGTAGACTATGTCATAACTGGAAGGTTAAAGGAACTAGTCTCTAGATAAGTTCAAATAAATATAATCGACACTTTGTGGTGTTGAAATGATAAAAAACGAGCATTCAATTAAATTTGAATGCTCAATTACTTTATTTTACTTCTCTATAGGACTGCATAACCGAAGAGAAAATCTCTGAACTTGAAGGTGGTGTATAGGTGATTGCATTGGCACCGGCTTGAATGGTTTGCATAATGGACTCCTCAGTCTTTCCACCGGTTGCTATGATTGGAAAATCTATTCCAAAGATATCCCTTACTTTTTTTACGATTGCAACGGTGTTTTTTCCGCCAGATATATTAAAAATTTGAGCGCCTGCTCTTACCTTTCCCTCAAAATCATCATTTTCTGAAACTACTGTAGCAACTACTGGTATGTCCAAGGCATCGGAGATCTCTTTTATCACTTCGTTTTGTATAGGTGCATTTACTACAACTCCATAGGCTCCTAAAAGCTCAGCTTGTAGGGCTAGATATACTGATCTATTGCCAGAGGTCAATCCACCGCCTACTCCAATGAATAAAGGCACAAAGGATGCGGACATCAGCGCCTGGGTAATGGTTAAAGTCGGTGTGAAAGGATAGACTGCCATAACTGCATCTGGGTTACTATTTTGAATTACAGCAATATCTGTGGAAAATATTAGGGACTTAATCCTCTTGTTCAATATGATTATGCCACTGGCATTTCTAATAACTTTTGGCAACTGAACAGAACGTCTTCTTAAAACCGATTCTACTTCAGGAATAAAAACTTCTCTTTTCATCATTACCTCCTTCTTACTTCTTGATTATACCATCTTATTTAATTTAATTAAATATATTTGAAAAGTCTGATGAATTGTGGTAATATACTTAAGTAATCCTTGCCGCGTAAGCGAGCCGGAAGTCCAGAAGGAGGTGTAATATAATGAAGAATTATGAAGGAGTTATAGTTTTTAAGCCAGATCTAGAAGATGAGGCTAGAAATAAATCCCTTGATATTATCAAGAGTACTATCGAATCTAATGGTAAAGTTCTTGAAGTAGATGAATGGGGTAAAAGAAAACTAGCTTATGAAATCAATTATATTAAAGAGGGATACTACTGTATAATTAATTTCGAAGCAAACCCAGAATTGATTTACGAACTACAAAGAAAATGTAGAATTGCTGATAATATTATCAGATATATGTTCGTAGTTAAGAAAGCCTAAGGAGGGCAAAGTTGAACAGCGTTAATTTAATAGGAAGACTTACGAGAGATCCTGAACTTAGATATGCTGCTGGATCGGGTTTAGCAATTTGTAGATTTACCTTGGCAGTGGACAGAGGAATGTCTAAGGACAAGAGAATGGAAGCCCAACAAAAAGGTCAACAAACTGCTGACTTTATAGGAGTTACCGCATTTGGTAAAACTGCTGAACTTGTTTCTACTTATATAACAAAGGGTAGAGAATTGGCTATTTCTGGTAGGATTCAAACCAGTTCTTATGATGGCCAAGATGGCAAAAGGATTTTTAGAACCGATGTAATTGCCGATAGAATCTACTTTATTGGAAGTGGTGGAGGATCGAACCAAAACTCCAACCAAAATATGAATCAAAACAATCAAGGTTTTAACCAAGGTAACAACTACAATAAAGACATTGGTTTTAGTCAAGATTTTAATGACGACGATTTTGGATTAGGTGGAGATGCTTTTCCTTTAAACGATGACGACATACCATTTTAGATAAGGAGGGTACTTTAATTGCAAAGAAGATTTAGACCTAGAAGAAGAGTTTGTGCTTTTTGTGCTGATAAGAACAAAAAGATAGACTATAAAGATATTAATACATTAAAGAAATATGTATCTGATAGAGGTAAAATTCTTCCAAGAAGAGCTACTGGATGTTGTGCAAAACACCAAAGAGCTATTACGGAAGAAATCAAAAAAGCAAGACAAGTAGCATTGCTACCATATTCAGCTGAATAGTTTGCTTAAAAATTTAAAATAAGAATATTTGTATCTCCTGTATTGAATTATCAGTCGGGAGATATTTTTTTATTCATTGAAATAGGCAGGAAAACTGAACTAATTATTTTTTAAAGAATTGCATCAACTTAATATTTAAAGGATACAAGGGTTGTATTAATAAAACTGCAGTATCTATGGTATAATCTCTATAGGAATGGAGAACAATATGAAAATTTGTTATTTAGCTGATGTAACCAGCGCACATACTAAAAAGTGGTGTAAATATTTTTTGTCCAAGGGCTATGAAATTGTGATCATATCCCTTACATCTGGGGAAATTCCCGGTTGTAAAGTATATGATTTCAATGTTGGCGACACTATTTATAAAAGTGATATCAACAAACTCTTCTCCTACTTTGGAAAGGTTAAGAGGGTTAAGGAGCTTATTAAAAGTGAAAATCCGGATATAATTCATGCCCATTATGCTACAAGTTACGGACTTTTAGGTTCGTTATTAAATTTTAAACCCTATATATTGTCTGTTTGGGGGTCGGATGTTTACGATTTTCCAAGGAGATCTTTTATTCATAGGGGTCTTTTAAAGCATAATTTAAAGGCTCCAACTCTTTTGATGTCTACATCGACGGATATGAAAAAGGAAATTCAAAAGTATACAAATAGGGATGTGTTAGTCACTTATTTTGGAGTAGATCCTGACATCTATAGACCAATGGAAGGACTTAAAATGAAGGATACCTTTGTGATGGGAACTATTAAATCCCTCTTTAAGGTATATGGTTTAGAATACCTTGTAAAGGCCTTTAAACTTCTTGTAGATAAATATCCAAAGGAAAAGTTTAAGTTGATCTTGGCAGGTCAGGGTGAAGAAGAGGATAATTTGAAAAAGCTGGTAAGGGACTTAAATTTGGAAAATTTTGTGGAATTTCCTGGTTATTTAAGTATTGATGACCTGGTTAAGACATATAATACGATGGACATTGCAGTCTTTCCTTCACTACAGGAGAGCTTTGGAGTGTCTGCTGTGGAGGCGCAAAGTTGCGGGGTTCCAGTGGTGGCTACAGATGTTGGAGGCTTACCTGAAGCGACCAATCCTTCAAAGAGTTCGTTGCTTGTAAAACCAAAAGATGAAAATGAGCTTTTTAAGGCTATGGAAAAATTGTATTTAGATGAAGATTTGAGAAAAACTATGGGACATAATGGTAGAAAATATGTTTTGGAAAAATTTGTATTGGAGGAAAATTTTTCCCATATCAACAAGATTTACCATTCTGTTTTAAAAGGGGAATTGAATGAGATATATTAGAACAATTGGCTTAATATTAATCGATATTTTTATAATAAATTTTAGTTATATCTTTGGACTTTATTTGAGATTTGATGGCAATTTGCCGGATGTGTACTTAGATAAATATTTGGATTTTGCTATTTATATAACTGTATTTCAAATAGTGGTCTTTTTTATTATGGGACTTTACAAAACCCTTTGGAGATATGCAAGCATTGAGGAATTTGTACGGGCTTTAGGGGCTGTTGTAATTTCAAACTTTATTGTTACTGCGGGCATGCTAATAGCCATAAATAAGGACATTCCAAGGTCTGTATATGTTATTGCTCTAGTGTTTGAAGCTATATTAATACCTGGAATAAGACTTACTTCCAGGGCGAAATATAGTTTGATAAATAATAAATCTTCCAATAAGACCAATTCTAGACCTAAGAGGACTCTGATCGTTGGGGCTGGGGAAGCTGGTGTTCTAGTGGTTAAAGAGCTAAATAAGCACCATGAAATACTCAATGTTCCCATTGGTTTTATAGACGATGATATAAATAAGAAAAATAGAATCATAAAGGGTGTTCCTGTTCTTGGAACTAGGGAAGACATTGAAGATGTTGTAAAAGACTATGATATCGAAGAGATTATCGTGGCACTTCCTTCTGCAAAAGACAATGATACCAGAGATATTTTACAAAGATGTAACCGAACTAAAATTAAAACTAAATTGATTCCTGGTTACTATACTGTAATAGATGAAAAGAACTTTGACCTTAAAAAGATGAGGGAAGTTCAAATCGAAGACTTGTTGGGTAGAGAAGAAGTTCATTTGGATTTAGACTCTTTAAATGAATTTATAAAGGGCAAAGTGGTTATGGTTACTGGGGCTGGTGGTTCCATAGGATCGGAACTATGCAGACAGATAATTAAATTCAATCCAGATAAGTTGGTTATGGTGGATATATACGAAAACAATATCTACAATATTCAAATGGAGCTAGTGCGTAAGTATAAGAATCCGCCTATTGAAGTCTTGATTGACAGCATTAGAGATGCTACTAGAATGGATTTAATCTTTGATAAGTATAGACCTGAGATAGTCTTTCATGCTGCTGCCCATAAACACGTTCCACTAATGGAGGATTCACCTGTTTCTGCAATAAAGAACAATGTATTTGGAACTTTAAATCTACTGGTATGTGCCGACAGATACAATGTAAATAAATTTGTCAATATATCAACGGATAAGGCGGTTAATCCCACATCTGTTATGGGATGTACAAAGAGAATATGTGAAATCATGATTCAGACCATGGATAAGCAGTCAAAAACTGATTTTGTAGCTGTAAGATTTGGAAATGTTCTTGGATCCAATGGATCTGTTATTCCGTTATTTAAGGAACAGATTAAAAATGGTGGTCCTGTAACGGTAACCCATCCAGACATAATAAGATATTTTATGACCATACCGGAAGCTTGTCAGTTGGTATTACAGGCCGGTGCCATAGCTAAAGGTGGAGAGATTTTCATCTTAGATATGGGAGAACCCGTTAGGATTGTGGATTTAGCTGAAAAGTTAATAGAACTTTCCGGTTTTGTGCCAAATCAAGATATAAAGATTGAGTTTACTGGCCTTCGTCCAGGAGAAAAGCTTTATGAGGAATTGATTTTGGATTTGGAAAATTCATGTAAGACGGATTTTGAAAAGATATTCATTGAAAAACCTGTGACCCATGACAAGGAAAGACTTAATACGGGGCTTGATAAATTAAAGAATGACTTAGATTCTAAGGATTATTTAGTGCTTTTGGAAGATTTGAAATATATTGTACCAAATTTCACACCGGAAAGGTTAGAAGATAATAGACAATGAAAGTGTTGATGGCTAGTCAAGGTATCCCAAATTCTAAAAGTCCCATGTATGGAATCCACCAGTTGGAATATGCAAAGGCATTAATGGAATTTGGGATTGAAGTCTACATTGTGGCTTTGGATTTAAGGTCAATCCGAAGATGGAGAAAATGGGGATATCATAGGGGAGAAATCCAGGGTATTAGGTATTACAATATTAGTTTGCCCTTGGGAAATTTCAATGAACTCCTTCAAATGAAATATGGTTCTAAAGTTTTGGGTAAATATTTAAATGATATTCTTGAGGAAGAAAGGGGAACGGATTTAATTCATAGTCACTTTTTGAATCACAGCTACCCCTTTGTTCACGCCGCTAAAAACAATGGACTTGATATACCAATAGTGATTTCAGAACATTCTTCCCATGTAAATAAAGAAAATATCCAAGATATTACAAAAGAGAAGAGGATTATTGGAAATTACGTTTATAATAACTGTGACAAGCTTATAGTAGGAAGCCCTTATTTTAAATCTGTACTTGAAAAAAACTTCGGAGTCGAAGCTGTGGTTTCACCTACTGTTGCAGATACGAAGTCCTTTACTTTGGATAATAAGGATTTTCAAGAGGGTACTTTTAGGGTTGTATCCACCGGTAATTTGATTGTGGACAAGGGGCATTTTGAGCTTATTTCAGCCTTTTCCAAGGTCTTTAAGGGTGTAGATGCGACTTTGAAGATATTTGGACAGGGCGTGGAATATAATAATTTAAAAAGATTGATTGAAAGCAAAGGCATGACGAATCAGATTTATTTGCTAGGACATCACAGTTTAGATGAGATTAATAAAGAGTACAATAATTCAGACCTCTTTGTATTAGCATCCCATCATGAAACCTATGGAAAGGTTTATATCGAGGCGATGAGTTCTGGTCTGCCAGTGATCACAGTGGACAATGGTGGTTCTGAACATTTTATAAAAGATTTCAATGGCGTTATTGCACAAAAGAAAAATGTAGAGGATTTAGCAAATAAACTGAAATTAATGTATAATAAAATTAGGACTAATGAGCTTGATAAATCAAGGATAAGGGAAAATGTATTGTTAAATTTTTCAAAAGAAGCAAGTATTAGAGATTTAAAGAGGATATATTCTGAGGTTTTAGAAGGAGATAATTATGTCGAAAAGAGGAAAGAGGAGCTTTAAAGATATAAATAAAAAGTATAGTTTTTTAGACGACGGCGTTGAAGGGCTAAAAAACAGAAATGCTACTAGGGATGAAAAGTCCCGTGAAAAGGCTCAAAGACAAGAGGAGAGAACAAGGGAAACTAGGGCGTCTAGAGGAAGCAAAAGAGTTTCTAGGAACCAAGATTTTAGAGATCATACAATAAAGATGGACGCTGCGGCAATTGAAAAGGAACGTAGAAGGCTTGAAGTTCTTGCCATGAGGGAGAGACAGAGAAAGAGTAAGCGAGCTAGGTTAATCGGCATTGGGCTTTCTATTGTCGGAGTAATAGTTCTTGCGATTCTTTTAAAGACTGTCCTTGATGGAAAGACTAAGAAAAATGTTGCTACCACAGAGCCTACTAATGTAATAGAGACAATCAATAGTGATGAAACTACTACTTTAAAGGGTTTTGTATTAGTTAGTAAGGGAGTAAAGTATTATCAAGAAAGTAATACTTCTTCAACTGAACTTGGAGATATCGCTGCAGGAACTTACTTAGAAAATTATGGTGTAACCAATGGTTTTAACAAGATAAAATACAATGGCGTAGACGGTTATGTAGAAAGTTCTAACCTTTCATCTGTAAAAAACCCTGAGCAACTTAAAGTTATCAAGGGCTTGCCAATTGTAAATGACAAATACAGTCTTCCTGAAGAGTTTCAACCAGGTATGAATGTTCAGGCAAAGACCAATTTTGACATTATGGCGAGAAAGGCTAAGGAAGATGATGTAATCATAAAGATTGCCAGTGATTACAGAAGCTATGAGCAACAAAAGACCAATGGATATACTGATGGTGTTTCTGCCTATGGAGAATATAAGGCGGATGGTTCTGAAGTTGAGCCGGGTAATAGTGAGCACCAAACTGGTCTTGCCTTTGATGTTGTAGGGGAAGATTATGAAAATAAATACAATGAAAACTTTGCCGACAGCAAAGAGTATAAGTGGCTACTAGAAAATGCTCATAAGTACGGTTTTATTATAAGATATCCAAAGGATAAGGAAAATATTACTGGAAGGAAATTTGAGCCTTGGCATATTAGATTTGTTGAACCAACCGTTGCAGATGAAATGCACAAGAACAATCTTTCATTGGAAGAGTATTTAGGTTTATCCAAGGTTGAAGACAACAATGAAGATGGCAATGCTCAAAGTGACAATGACAACAACGATGATGAAAACAACGTGGACGATGAAAATCAAGTCGATGTAAATAATGATGAAAACAACCAAGATGATCAACAAAATGGTTCTAATAATGACAATGAGAATACCCAGGATAATCAAGACAATGAAGATTCTCAAGATGATCAACAGAACCAGGATGATGAAGACAACGCAAACTAGTTGGTAGGTGTAAGATGGATATAGGTATTATCTTAATATGTGTCGTATTGATGATGCTATTTTTCGGGCTTTTAGGACTGTCCTTTAAAATAGCTGGCAAATTATTGATAAACAGTATTTCTGGTTTAGTACTCCTAGCAGTATTTAATTTTGTAGGGAGTATATTCGGATTATCTTTACAAATTACATTTTTAAATGCAGTTGTAGCTGGAATATTTGGCATTCCTGGTATAATTGTGTTATTATTGTTAAAGTCTTAAGAAATTAAATATGGAGGGAAATATGACAGATTTTAAAATTGATGCTCAAATTAGAAAGGGCACAGGAAAAAATAAAGTAGATAAATTGAGAGTTGAAAAGAAAGTTCCTGGTGTAATTTATCAAAGAGGAGAAGAAAATATCAACTTAGAATTACTTGAACAAGATCTAGATAAATTATATTTAGAAGCTGGAACTTCAAACCTTATCACTTTAAATATCGATGGGGATTCTAGAAAGGCTCTAATTAAGGACGTTCAAAAACATCCTTTCAAAAACCAATATATTCACGTGGATTTTGTAGGTGTTGACATGTCTGAAAAGATGAGAGTTGTTATTCCTATTGTTCTTGAAGGTAGGGACGAGATTAAAGTTCAACCATCTGTATTGATGCAAATTTTAAATGAAATTGAAGTAGAATGTCTACCTGCTGATTTACCATCTGAAGCTGTAGTAGAAGTTCAAGATATGGAAATTGGTGACACTGTAACCGTTGAAGATCTTGATGTTTTCAAAGATGAAAAGGTTGAAATCTTTATGGATCCTGAAGAAACTGTAGCTACTTTAACTGAACCTAGAGAAGAAGAAATTGAAGAGGAAGTTGAAGAAGTTGATGCAGCTGATGTTCCAACAGTTGAAGAAACTGAACAAGAAGAGGAAGAAGCTGACGAAGAATAAATCTTTTAAGTCGGATTTTTAAAGAGATTAAATAAAAAAACTTTAAAAAATGCTTGACAGAGTTAGTTTTCTCTGGCATAATATACAAGGTAATTAAATACTGCCAAAGACAGTAGGTGTCTAAAGACTTAATTTCCTACCGAGGTGGACAAGATTAGATAATAGATCTTTCTGCCTTTTGGTGGAAAGATTTTTTTGTTAGATAGCTGAATTTTGGCATTAAGTTGAAATAGTAGCGGAGGTGAATTTTTTGAAAGACCGTGTTTTAGAACAAAAAGAATCAGTTGTTGCTGAGATAACTGAAAACATTGAATCTGCAAAGTCTATCGTATTGGTTGACTATAGAGGTTTAAATGTTGAAGAGTTAACTGAGCTTAGAGACAGATTTAGAAAAGAAAATGTTGTTTATAAAGTATATAAGAATACAATGATGGACATTGCCTTTAAGAAGCTTGGTCATCAGTCAATTTTAGAGCATTTGAAAGGACCTAATGCAGTTGCTTTTAGTATGGAAGATGCAACAGCTGCTGCAAGAATTGCAAATGACTTTGCAAAGGATCATGAAAAATTAGAAATTAAAGCAGGTTATATAGATGAAAAATTCCTAGATTTAGACGGAGTTAAAGAATTAGCATCTATACCATCAAGAGAAGTTCTTATTGGAAAATTACTTGGCAGCTTGAAGGCTCCAGTATCAAACTTTGTATACTTAATTGATGCAATAG
The DNA here is from genome assembly GCF_029983815.1 of Lagierella sp. GTDB lineage: Bacteria > Bacillota > Clostridia > Tissierellales > Peptoniphilaceae > Mediannikoviicoccus. Next base: position 28,186 of record NZ_JASBYU010000003.1, on the reverse strand, counting down.
CCAAGAAAAAAGAAGAATCAGGAGAAGCTACAGCAGAAGTAGCAGCAGAATAATTTAAAAAATAATACCGGAGGTTAATAATGAATATTGAACAAATATTAGAAGCAATTGAGAACATGTCAGTTCTTGAATTAAATGATTTAGTTAAACAAGCAGAAGAAAAATTTGGAGTTTCAGCTTCAGCACCAGTTGTAGTTGGTGGAGCAGCTGCAGCAGGTGGAGAAGGCGCAGGAGCAGCAGACGAAAAATCTGAATTCGATGTTGTTCTTGAATCAGCTGGAAATGAAAAGATTAAGGTTATCAAGGCAGTTAAAGATATTACAGGTCTTGGATTAAAAGACGCTAAGGCTTTAGTTGATGGAGCTCCTAAGACAATTAAGGAAACTGTAGCTAAGGCAGAAGCTGAAGAAATGAAAGCTAAATTAGAAGAAGTTGGAGCTACTGTAGAACTTAAGTAATTACCAAAAAAACAAAATGGTACTTTGGGATTGTTTTTCCCAGTACCATTTTTTATTATCTAAAAGTATGCGATACAATTTTTGCATCTTAATTTCTAATTAAATAAAGTTTACATGAATTGAGCCCATGGATGATTTAAGTCTTAAAGTGTTTGGTTCATGGTACTTATATTTATAGGTTTTAGAACTGTTATCTTCGCTTTCATCATCTATTTTCATACTTCCCATATCCGTCTTTGTTCTTATGGAAATTTCCCTAGGATCTTGTTCTAATTCTAGTTTAATTGACCCCATAGATGTTCCAATTTCGTTTTTACCTAGTAAGCCTCCTAAAATATTGATGCTTCCCATACTAGATTTTACTTTAGAGTTGGTAACAGATAGATCAATTCCTTTAAAAGAACCCATAGACATCTTTATTTCAAAGTCTTCAAGGCTTAAGTCCTCCAGTTTTATGGAACCCATACTTACATCCAGTCTACCCTTACTACAGGAGATTTCTTGCATTTTAAAAGAACCCATGGAAATATCTCCTTCCATTTTATTAAATACAAAATTTTCTGGAAGGGTAATGGTTATTTTATGGGAGTTTTGAAGTTGAAAACCCAAGTCTTCATCTTCTAAGTATAAAGTGTCATCTTTAACTATATAGTAAATTTCTCCTGGGGTATTCAATTCGATTTTTAGAGAAAAATCGTTTTTATCAGTGGTCTTTATAGATACAGAGCTATATTCTAAATCCATAACAAGATTGTGGAATTCAGGAAGAACTTTTTTTACCATTTCACCTATTTCAGCGGAAATTTTTTCGGGATTTTCCATTTCTTCAATCCTCTGTTCATAACCTTTTCTTTTTCTTAAATTGTCATCTAAAAAATCTTTAAACTTTTCAAACATTTAGCACCTCCTACATTAATTATACCCTATTTAAAATTATCAGGTTATAAATTTAACTTCCTTATGATACAATTTTAAGTTAGAGAGGACGATATTATGAACAATAAATTTACTCACTTGCATCTGCATACAGGCTACAGTCTTTTAGATGGCTTTAGTCCTATTCCTAAGCTATTAGATTATGCAGAGGAATTGGAAATGGATTCAATTGCTATAACTGATCATGGTTGTATGTTTGGGGTAGTGGAGTTTTATAAAGAAGCGAAAAAAAGAAATATTAAGCCTATTATCGGTTGTGAGGTCTATACTGTAGATAAGAATTATATGGATAAAAGCCCTCAGAATAAAAATTACAACCATTTAGTATTATTGGCGGAAAATAATAAAGGTTATAAGAACCTTATGAAAATTGTATCCTTAGGATATATCAATGGATTTTACTATAAGCCAAGAGTGGACAACGAGGTTCTTAGGGAGTATAGTGAAGGGATTATCTGTCTATCTGCCTGTTTAAAAGGAAAGATATCTGTAAAGCTGGTGAATAATGACTATTCAGGCGCAAGAGCTGCAGCTCTTGAATTGGAGGATATATTTGGTAAAGGTAATTTCTTTTTAGAAGTTCAAAATCATGGCATGAAGGAAGATGAAATTGTTATAAGTCAGATGGAAAGACTTTCAAAGGAAATCAATATTCCAATTTGTGCCACTAATGATGTTCATTACATTAAAAAAGAGGATTGGAGAAATCATAAGGTACTTCTTTATGTTCAGTTGAATAAGACTTTAGACGATAAGACTGAAGGAGAGATGTACTATGCTCCAGGGGAATTTTATTTAAGATCTGCAAAAGAGATGCTTGAATTATTTCCAGGACATGAGGAGTATTTGGAAAACACTGTAAAAATTGCAGACCGATGTAATGTCACTTTGGATTTTGAGAATATGCATCTTCCTTATTTTCAGATTCCAAAGGGATATACCAATAGCGAGTATCTTAGACAACTTTCTGCCACTGGAGCTTTGACCAGATATGCAAAAGTTACTGATGAGATACAAAGTAGATTAAATTTTGAGTTAAATACCATTGAAGATATGGGTTATGTGGATTATTTTCTAATTGTTTCAGATTTTATTAGATTTGCCAAGAGTAAGAATATTCCTGTAGGACCAGGAAGGGGATCTGCTGCTGGTTCTCTTGTAAGTTATGTTCTTGGTATAACCGATATAGATCCTCTAAAATACAATTTACTCTTTGAAAGATTTTTAAATCCAGAGAGGGTGTCTATGCCTGATATAGATATAGACTTTTGTTATGAGAGAAGGGAAGAAGTCATAGACTATGTGGTGGAAAAATACGGAGAAAATAAAGTTGCCCAAATAGTTACCTTTGGTACTATGGGCGCTAGAGGCTCTATAAGGGATGTAGGACGGGTAATGGGAATGGACTACTCACTAGTTGACATGGTGGCTAAAAACGTGCCAGATCTCCTAAATATGACCATTGAAGACGCTTTGGATCTAAGTCCTGAGCTTCAGAAGCTATATAATGAATCAGAAGAGGTTAAAAACTTAATAGATGTAGCTTCTGATCTTGAAGGAATGCCAAGACATACTTCTACTCATGCAGCTGGTGTGGTGATTTCCAAAGAACCAATAGTGGAGTATGTTCCCCTTGCGAGAAATAAAGATGCGATTATAACTCAGTTTAATATGACGGAGTTGGAAGAGTTGGGCCTGTTAAAGATGGATTTCTTAGGATTGAGGAATTTAACAGTTATCGATGATGCTATTAAGTTGATTGAAAAAAATAGAGGCAGGACTATAAATATTGATGAGATTAACGTAAATGACCCTAAGGTCATAAATCTATTTAACAAAGCTGAAACTTTAGGAATATTTCAATTTGAGTCCGATGGCATGAGAAATTTCTTAAGTGAATTAAGGCCTACAAAATTTGATGATTTAATAGCTGCTAACTCTCTATTTAGGCCTGGGCCAATGAATGAAATTCCAAATTATATAAAAAATAAAGAAAATCCTCAAGATATTAAATATTTACATCCTCTTCTAAAACCCATTTTGAATTTAACCTATGGCACTATAGTGTATCAAGAGCAGGTTATGCAGATAGCTCAAAAGCTTGCAGGCTATTCCTTAGGAGCTGCTGACAACTTGCGTAGGGCCATGAGTAAGAAAAAAATGGATGTTATGGAGCAGGAGAGAAAAAAATTCATCTATGGAGATTTTGATGAAAAGGAAAATTTGGTAATAGAGGGTGCTTTGAGAAGGGGCGTTGATGAAGAAACTGCAAACCAAATTTATGATTTGATGATAAAGTTTGCAAACTATGCCTTTAACAAATCTCACTCTGCTGCATATTCTTTAGTGGCCGTTAGAACGGCTTGGCTAAAATATTATTATCCTGTTGAATTCATGGCAGCTCTTCTATCTTCTGTAATGGGTTCTACTACAAAGATAGCTTTATATATTCAAGAGTGTAGACGTCTAAATATCAATATTTTACAACCAGATGTAAATTATAGTTATAAGAAGTTCTCCGTAGATGGGGAGGATATTAGGTTTGGACTTTCAGCTATTAAAAACGTAGGAACAGGACTTATTGAAGCCATTGTAAAGGTAAGAGAAAAAGGTGGTAAATTTCACAGCTTTAGAGAGTTTATAGAGAGGATTGCCTCTGAAAATCCTCAATGTATCAACAAAAGAGCTATTGAATGTCTTATTAAGGCGGGAGCTTTTTCTTCCATCTGTAAAAATAGAAATTCCATGATGGTGGAACATATTATGATTATAGATTCGGTTTTAAAGGACAAGAAGTCCAATATACCAGGGCAATCTAGTCTTTTTTCCAAAATGGATAATGAGAGTGAAGGTTATACAGATACTACTTATTCAGTAAAAGAATATCCAAAAAAAGAATTGTTAAAGTATGAAAAAGAAGTTCTGGGTATATACCTTACGGATCATCCCTTGAAAGAATATGAGGACTTTATTAGAAGGACAATAGAATTTTCCAGTTTGGATATAAGTAGTGAAAATAGAGAAGCAGAACAAAAATGGGATAAGAAAAAAGTTACTGTTGCTGGTATTATTACCTCAGTATTTAAGACACTTACCAAGACCAGTAATGAACCAATGGCCTTTGTAACTCTTGAAGATCTATATGGCAGTATCGATTTAGTTTTCTTTCCTGACCAATATCGAAGGTATAAGACTTATCTTGAGGAAGACAATATAGTCATAATCAGTGGTAGAGTTAATATAAATGAGACAAATCAAGGTGGTATTATAGTTGGAAAGTTGGACTTAATTGAAAATGTTGTTAAAAACAAGACTCTACTTTTACTTTTTGAAGAGGGAAATGAGGACAAGAAAGTTGAATTGGTAAAGAATATCCTGTTTAAAAACCAGGGTAAGACGAGAATAAAACTATACTTTTTTAGAAATGGACAGCAGTATATGTTTAACGAAAACTACACAGTTAATCTTGAGGACAAGGAGACTTTAAGAAAATTGGAAAATGTAGTAGGTAGGTCAAATATGAAAATAATTTAGAGGTGTTTTATGAAGACTATAGCTGTTTTAACCAGTGGAGGAGATGCTCCTGGAATGAATGCTGCCATTAGAGCAGTTACTAGGACATCCATTTTTAATGGACTTAGGATTATGGGTATTAGATTTGGATTTGATGGACTTATAAATGGGAATATCTATGAAATGAATGTATCTTCTGTTGCCGATATAATTCAAAGAGGTGGAACCATTTTAGGTTCTGCAAGATCTGAAGAATTTCAAACGGAAAGAGGCCAAAATCAAGCTGTTCAAATATTAAAGGACTTTGGTATTGACGGGTTGGTAATTCTTGGTGGAGATGGTAGTTTCAAAGGAGCACAAGCCCTGAGTGAAAAGGGAATTAAGACCATAGGAATTCCCTGTACTATAGATAACGATATGGGATATACCGACTCTACAGTGGGTTTTTATACTGCTGTAAATACGGTTACAGAAGCCATAAGTAAGTTAAGGGACACTTCGTCTTCCCATGGAAGGGCCAATATTGTTGAAGTAATGGGTAGGCATTGTGGCGATATAGCTTTGTATTCTGGCGTAGCCAGTGGAGCGGAAAGTATTATTATTCCAGAAAAGCCACTGGACTTAGAATCTATTATGAATAAGATAAAAAGAGGTAGAAAAAGAGGAAAACTTCATCACATAATAGTAATAGCTGAGGGAGTGGGCCGTCCTTATGTACTTAAGAACAAGATTAAAGAAGAGACCAATGTGGACACTAAAGTAACTATTCTAGGTCATGTGCAAAGGGGAGGTTCTCCTAGTCCTCACGATAGGTTGTTGGCTACTGAAATGGGTAATAAAGCAGTGAAGTTGTTAATTGATGGGCAGTCGGGATTGGCCATGACTATTAAGGGTGGAAAGATAGATTCAATCCCAATAAAAGAAGCAGTTGAGATACCCCATGTTTTAAATGAAGAATTATATGAAATGGCGGAAGAAATTTCGATTTAGTTGAGAATTCAGTAGGAGGATTTATGAAAAAGACAAAGATTGTATGTACTATAGGACCTGCCTCAGAGGATTTGGAAACTTTAAAGAAGCTTATGCTTCTAGGGATGAATGTATGTAGACTTAATTTTTCTCATGGCAATCACGAGGAACACCTAGTAAGGATAAATAATATAAAAAAAGCAAGGGAAGAGCTAGATCTACCTGTTGCCATAATGTTGGACACCAAGGGTCCTGAAATTAGAATTGGCGACTTTTCTGTTGACCAGATTCAGTTATCCATTGGGGATACCTTCATTCTTACTACAAGAGAGGTTTTGGGAGATCAAAGTCAAGTTTCTGTCTCTTATAAGGATCTACCAAAAGATGTGAAAATAGGTAGTCATATACTTGTTGATGACGGTTTAGTGGACTTACAGGTAACGGATGTAACTGATACGGATATAGTTACAAAAGTTATAAACTATGGAGTCTTAAAAAGTCGTAAAGGTGTAAATGTTCCAAATACGTCCATAAATTTACCGTCTATTACTGAAAAAGACTATGAGGACTTGGTATTTGGTGTTAAAAATGGAATAGATTTTGTTGCTGCTAGTTTTATTCGTAAGGCTGATGATGTTATTAATATTAGGAAGATTTTAGAAGAAAATGGTGGCAGTGAAATTCAGATAATCTCTAAGATAGAATCCCAAGAAGGGGTCACAAATTTAGATGAGATAATAGAAGCATCTGATGGAATAATGGTTGCTAGAGGAGATTTAGGTGTAGAGATAAAGACGGAAATCATGCCATTGGTGCAAAAACAGATTATCAGAAAGGCAAATCTCTCAGGAAAACCAGTAATTACCGCAACTCAAATGTTGGACTCTATGATAAGAAATCCTAGACCCACTAGGGCTGAAGTAACAGATGTGGCCAATGCCATCCTGGATGGTTCTGATGCAATTATGCTTTCTGGTGAGACGGCTGCAGGAACTTATCCTGTGGAAGCTGTAAAGGTAATGGGTGAAATAGCTGTATCTACGGAAATATCTAAGGATTTTCAAAATAGTACTGAAGTAAGGTCCACTTGGGTGGATGGTTATACCACAAGTGCTATTAGTCGTTCAACTAGAGACTTGGCTGGACAACTAGGAGCCTCAGCTATACTTACTGCCACTACTACAGGTTCTACTTCTAAAGCCGTATCTAGACTTAGACCCAATACTCCGATAATTGCTGCTACTTATGATGAATCCATTATGAGAAAACTAGCTTTAAGTTGGGGTGTATATCCTGTTATTTCAGAAATATGTAGCAATACAGATGAGGTTATTGACAGGTCCATAATGGCAGCTATGGAGAAAAACTTGGTTAAAGAAGGGGATTTAATAGTAATAACTGCGGGAGTACCTGCGGGAATTGGTGGTACTACTAATTTAATCAAGGTCCATACAATTGGAGAAATTATTATGAAAGGCCAAGGTATTGGCAAAGAGTCTGTAATTGGAATGGTTAAAAAGGGAAATACTGCCGAAGAGCTTATTAATAAATTTAAAGATGGAGATATACTAGTTACTGGCTCTGTGGATAAAGAGATGGTTACTTTCTTTGAAAGGGCTGGAGCTGTAGTTGTAGAAGAGGGTGGACTTACATCCCACGGTGCTATAATGGCTTTACATTTTAAAAAGCCGACTGTAGTTGGAGCACAAGATGCTATGCAACTACTGGAAGATGAAATGTTAATAACTGTAGACTCCCTTTCTGGGTCTGTATATAAGGGATCTGCAAGAGTACTTTAGGAGGAAAAATGAAAATTGCAATGGGAAGCGACCATGGTGGCGCTGAATTAAAAATGGAATTGATTAAATATATTGAAGAAATGGGTCATGAAGTTACTGACTTTGGAGTTAAAATTGGAGAAAAAGGGGATTATCCAAAGTATGGATTCAAGGTAGCGGAAGAAGTTGCCGGGGGTAATTTTGACTGTGGAATTATCCTTTGTGGCACGGGAATTGGAATTTCCATAGCCGCTAATAAGGTAAAGGGTATAAGATGTGCTGTTACGAATGAAGTTTTTTCTGCAAAAATGGCCAAAGAACACAATAATGCAAATATTATCTCCATTGGGGGAAGAGTTGTAGGATCTGAAGTTGCAAAGATGATCGTTTCCGAGTATTTAAATGCAGAGTATCAAGGAGGACGTCATGAAAATCGTCTTTGCATGATAACGGATTACGACAATGAACATAATTAATATAGTAAATTAAGGTTATTGGAATTGGAGGAAGTATGTTTAAGGGTATAGTTTTTGACATGGACGGGGTGTTGATAAATAGCGAGATATATTATTTTAATTCCCTAGTAGAGTTAATAGAGTCTGATGGAAATAAAGTTAATAGAGAGGACTTCAAGAGAATTGTAGGGCTTTCTGGAAATGATTCTAAAAATATTATTTCTCAGTACTATTTGGAAGATTTTCATTATGAGGATTTTATGTCTAGGTATAAATTGACTTACTTAGGGGATAAAATTGATTATAGTAAGCTTTTATTTCCCTATGTCAAAGAGACCTTGAACAGTTTAAAACAAAAGGGGTTGAAGATAGGCTTAGCCTCTTCTTCCCATCTTTCTACTATAAAGCGGGTTTTAAAAGAGTGCAATTTGGAAGGTTTTTTCGACTATATTATTGGGGGAGACCAGGTAAAAAACCCTAAGCCTGATAGTGAAATATATTTAAAGGCCGCTGCTGGTCTAGGACTTAAGGTTAGTGACTGTATTGCTGTGGAGGACTCCTTTGCAGGAATAAAGTCTGCAAAAAACGCTGGACTATATGTTATAGCAAAGAGGGACTATGAATTTTCCATGGATCAAAGTCTAAGTGATATAATTTTAGAAAATATGGAACTTATTCCCACAATTGTTGATATTTTAATGAATAACTCCACAGAATACAAATATAGTTCAATGGACTATGGGAGTAAATTATATTTAAAATCTCTATTCATCCAAAGGCAGATACAGGGAGAAGAAAGCAAAACTAACTTTAAAGAAATTTCCCAGGAGGATAATGTCTTTAGGTTGGCTTTGGAGGATGGAGATAATTTAGTAGGCTTTTTAGAAATAGATTTAAATTCTAAAGAGGATAAGTGGAAAATAGTAATAAATCCAAGTTATAGCTCTAATATTGCTGAAAGAGAATTGATGGATAGTCTTAATAGAATAAAAAAATGAGAAATTAACAAAATTAATGTTATAAATGGCAAAAGTTTGGTATACTGTATTTGAGGTAGTTTATGCGTATAGATAAGTTTTTAAAAAATTCAAGAATTATTAAGAGAAGAACTGTAGCAAAAGAAGCCTGTGATGGCGGAAGAGTGAAAATTAATGGCAAAACTTGCAAGGCAGGAGACGAAGTTTCTGTAAACGATATTATCGAAGTGGGTTTTGGCACGGGCACTGTAAAGGTAAAAGTATTAAAGGTATTGGAAAATCCTAGAAAAAATGAAGCTTCAGAAATGCTGGAAAGGATAGATTGATGAAGTCAGTCAGAAGACGACCTAAAAAGAAAAAAATCAATTTTATATTTATTGCATTTATTTTAACCCTGATATATTTTTCCTATGCTCTTGTGAGACAAGGTGTTAGGATATCTTCCTATGAAGGGGAATTAAATACCTACATTGCAAGACGGGATGAATTGGTCGATGAGATTTCTACTTTGCAAGAGGATTATAAGAATCGTGAAAGTCTAGAGTTTGCTGAAAAGGTGGCTAGAGAAAAATTAGGTATGATAAAGGCTAAAGAATATTTAGTTAAAGAAAAATAACTATTAACATTGACAAGAGCATTCTTTTATTCGTATAATTTTATGTATAATATTTTAGGAGGATTAATTAGTACATGTCTATTTCTGTAGGACAGATTTTGGAGGGAAAAGTAACGGGAATAACAAAGTTTGGAGCTTTTGTTTCTTTTCCTGAAGGAGAAAATGGTCTTGTACATATATCAGAAATATCTGATGAATATGTGGAAAAGATCGAAGATTTTTTAAAAAAAGATGATATAGTAAAAGTAAAGGTTCTTTCCATAAAAGATGGAAAGGTTAGTTTGTCAATAAAACAAGCTAAGAAAAAGTCTAGTAAGCCAGAAGAAATCCAATGGGACAATTCTAGTGCTGACAAGGACTTATCCTTTGAAGATAAGATGTCAAAGTTTTTAAAGGAGTCTAATGAAAAGTATGTTGAGATGAGAACCCGAGATAATAAAAGAAAACAGGGTAATCGTAGATCAAAAAGTTATTAGGACCGAAACCTTCGGTTTTATTGAAACATTGGAGCACTCAAGTTTTTGGGTGCTTAATTTTTTTAAAGTTATGATTGAAAGAATTGAAAATTATATTATTAAAAACAATTTAATAGAAGATGGAGAAAATATTATTGTAGGATTTTCCGGTGGTCCCGACTCTGTTCTTCTTCTCTATGCATTAAATAAATTAAAAGCAAAGCATGGATATAGTTTAATAGCAGTCCATATCAATCATATGATTAGGGATGAGGAAGCTAAAAGAGATGAAGAATTTGCTGTGGATTTTTCTCAAAGCCTAGGCATAAGATGTATAACTAGGTCAATTCCTGTTATAGATATAGCTAAAAGGGATAAAATCTCTGTAGAAGATGCTGGAAGAAAGGTCCGATATGGTACCTTTAATGAAATTTTAGAAGAGGAATTTTCTAAGGGTATCATTACGGTGGGACATCATAAGAATGATGATGCAGAGACGATTATGTTAAATCTCATTAGAGGGGCAGGAACTTCTGGAATTACAGGAATTATCAATAAGAATCAAAATATCGTTAGACCTCTTTTAGATATTTCAAAAAAGGAGATTATTGAATATCTAAGGGAAAATAAACTTCCCTTCGTTGAAGATAAGACCAATTATGAAGAGGATTATGTTAGAAATAAGATAAGAAATGTTTTGATTCCATACATTGAAAGGGAGCTAAATCCCAATTTCATCGACTCTTTAAGTCGAATGGCCACAATACTTTCAGAAGAGGATAAGTTTTTAGAAAGTTATATTAAAAGTTTAAATTTGATACAATGGGATGGTAAGGATATAAAAATAGATATCTCAAAATTCCTTGATCTTTCCCTTGCAATTCAAAGAAGGATTATATTAGAGGCTTATGGACAATTAAACGGGAACAAAAAAGATATTTCTTTTAAAAATATTCAGTCTATTATTTCAATTGCAAAAAATGGTGGAGGAGATTTTTATTTAAAAGACTATATGATTTATATAGCTTCTGGATATCTTTATTTTATCCACCTTTCTAAGATGATAAGTCCAAAGGAAATGACTATATATGAACAAGGACTTTACGAATTTGGAAATAGATTGATAGATATCCAAGTTATTCCTAAGAATAATATAGACAAGGATAAAAACCAGGAGATATTTCCTATTTATCTCTTAAATGAGGGATTAAGCATAAGATCTAGAAAAAATGGTGACAAGATAGTCTTAAAGGGGTATTCAAAAAAAGTAAAGGATATTTTTATTGATGAAAAATTACCTAAGCATCTAAGAGATTCTGTACCGATTTTTCAATTTAGAGATGATATAATATGGATTGCAGGTTTTAGACGATCTTTTAAATATATGGTAAACAAAGAAGATGAATTTGTTTTAAAAATCAGAGTGGAGGAGAAGAAGGATGATAAATAGAAACGCTGACTATATAAAGAAGATTTTAGTTTCTGAAGAGGAAATTGAAAATAGATTAGATGAATTGGCTAAAGAGATTTCCCAAAGATATAAGGATAGTAAAAATGAACTCTTAGTAGTTGGAATCCTTAGAGGGGCGGTTATTTTTATGTCCAATTTAATAATCCGTTTGGATGTGGAAGCAAAGATGGACTTTATGGCTGTTTCAAGTTATGGCACTGCTTCTAAATCCTCAGGTATAGTTAGAATATTAAAGGATTTAGAAGAGGATATTAAAGACAAAGATGTACTTATTGTTGAAGATATTATAGATTCAGGTTTAACTTTAGACTACCTAACTAAGAATTTAAGAGATAGGGGTGCAGCTTCTGTTGCTGTTGCAACTTTGTTGGATAAGCCAGATAGAAGAAAAGTGGAAGTTCCAATAGATTTTGTAGGTTTTGAAATTCCTGATGAGTTCATTGTAGGATATGGTTTAGACTATAATCAACAACATAGAAATTTACCTTTTGTGGCAGCATTAAAGGAAGAATATTATACAAAATAGGAGGACGTTTTGAGAAGAAGATCAGGTAATATTTTTTATTATCTCGGGCCTTTGATTTTTTTAGCAATTTTAGTATCTCTCTTTTCAAGAGGATTTATCGCTCCAAAAGAGATACCTGTTAATAAATTGATAGGCTATATTGAAGATAATGATATAAAGACATTGGTAAGACAGGGGAATTCGGTAATTATTACCACTAAAAAAGATGAAGTAAAATATCAGACATATCTACCTAACGATGTTTCGGAAAATTTTTATAATGAATATCTTAAAGATAAGGTAGAGTCAGGAAATATAGAACTTCAAGGTAAACCTGTGGCTGACAATGGGAAATTTTGGTCAACTATTATTAACGTGGGATTTTTCGCCTTGGCAATATTTATAATCTGGTATATGATGATTGGTCAAATTCAAAAGGGCGGAGGTAACTCTGTGGCCAATTTTGGGAAGAGTAGAGCAAAACTCTACAAAAAGGACTCTCCAGTGACCTTTGACGATGTGGCAGGTTTAAAGGAAGAAAAGGAAGATTTACAAGAAATTGTAGATTTTTTAAAAAATCCTAGAAAATATATTGAAATCGGAGCAAGGATTCCTAAAGGTGTGTTATTAGTAGGGCCGCCTGGAACTGGAAAGACCTATCTTTCTAGAGCTGTAGCTGGAGAGGCAAAGGTGCCATTTTTTAGTATTTCAGGTTCGGATTTTGTGGAGATGTATGTAGGTGTTGGTGCGTCAAGAGTAAGGGATTTGTTTAAAGATGCCAAGAAGAACTCTCCATGTATAATTTTTATAGATGAAATCGACGCTGTAGGAAGAAAAAGAGGAGCAGGCCTTGGCGGAGGACATGATGAAAGGGAGCAGACCTTAAACCAGCTTTTAGTTGAGATGGATGGTTTTGGAAAAAATGAAGGAATAATTGTAATGGCTGCAACTAATAGACCGGACATTTTAGACCCGGCCATTCTTAGACCAGGAAGATTTGATAGAAGAGTCTATGTGGGAATTCCTGATGTTAGGGAAAGAGAAGCCATATTAAAGGTTCATACCAAGAATAAAAAACTAGCAGAGGATGTTGATTTAAAGGCAATTGCAAAATCAACGGCAGGATTTACTCCAGCAGATTTAGAAAATCTAAGTAATGAAGCGGCTTTGCTTGCTGCAAGGGAAGACAAAAAGGAAATTTCTGCTAAAATCTTTGATGAAGCTACTATTAAAGTAGTAGCAGGTCCAGAGAAAAAATCTACTGTAGTAATAGAAAAAGAGAGAGTGCTAACTGCATATCATGAAGCAGGACATGCTATTGTCTCCAGGCTTCTTCCAGATACTGACCCAGTTCATATGATTACCATTGTACCTAGGGGTAGAGCTGGTGGATTTACATCGTTTTTACCAGAAGAAGATAGGTCCTATAGGACAAAAAACGAAATGAAACATGAAATCATTACCCTTCTAGGAGGAAGATCTGCAGAACACCTAGTTTTAGATGATATTTCCACAGGTGCTTCTAATGATATTCAAAGAGCTACTAAAATTGCTAGGGCTATGATAACTCAGTTTGGAATGAGTGATAAATTGGGACCGATTATGTACGATTCTGATTCAGATGAGGTTTTTGTAGGTAAAGAATTTGGTAAGTCAAAACATTATTCTGAACAAGTTGCATATGAAATAGATCAAGAGATAAGAGATGTAATCAAGGACGCCTTTAATAAATCCATTAGTCTTTTAGAAGAAAATATCGACTTGCTTCATAAACTGGCCAAGATTTTGTTAGAGGAAGAGACTATAGACGCTCAAGAATTTGAAGAGGTATTTAATAAATATGCCTCAGAAAATATTGCAGAAACTCCTCCTGAGCTTTTGGAAAGAGTGCAAAAGCATGATAAAAATATAGAAGACAAGATTTCAGGAGATGATAAAAAGAATGAATTATAAGACATTTTTAAATGTGCTATATGTATTGCTTTTGCTTTTTGTCCTAAGGCAGATATATTATGGGCAATTTGCAAAAAAGGCAGTAGAGGGAAAGTTAATTGCGTTTTTCAACCCTCAATCCAGATTTTTAATTGCCTTTTTATCAGGGATGTTGATTTTATTAGGAGCATATTCTATAACCATTAAGGACTATTTCGGAATAGTATACCTTCTTTCTGGAATTGGATTTGCATATCTATCCTATCAGAAGATTTACATTTATGATGGGGGAATACTTTATAGTACTAAGTTTACCCGATGGGAAAATATTAAGAAATGGGGTTACAACGAAAAGACTAAGAATTTAGAGATTCTTACAAATTTTCCGAAAAATCCTACTAGGATAATCCCGTTAAATATTAACGATAAGAATGAAGTGTTGACAATTATTAAAGAGAAGAAAAGAAAAAAAATAGATTACGAAAACAAGCACTCTTTAAAGGGAGTGCTTGCTTTGCGACAAATAAAAGAATTTAGATAGGAGGTACTATGCTTCTTGTGATAGATATAGGAAATACTCATATGAAGTTTGGAGTGTTTGAAAAGGATAAATTAAGTTACACTTGGAATATGGCCACAGATTTAGGTAGAACTTCTGACGAAATAGGTTTGCAATTAAAAAATTTCTTGGATTTTGGAAATTATACCATCAATGACTTGGAAAATGTAGTAATGTCTTCTGTTGTGCCTAATATGTTAAGATGCATTCAATCGGCTTGTAAGAGATATTTAGGCAAAGAGCCCTATCTTGTAACGCAAGCAAAGGACTTAGGAATAGAAAATAAATATGAGAATAAAAAAGAAGTTGGTACCGATAGACTTGTTACAGCTAGTTGCTCTTATCATAAATATGGTGGTCCAGGAATTGTTGTAGACTTGGGAACTGCTATTACCGTTGACTATATAACTTCCAATGGAGAATATAGAGGGGGAGTTATTGCTCCAGGAATAGAAATATCCACAGAAGCTCTATTTACAGGAACTGCAAAGTTACCTAAAATAGATTTAATTAAACCAAAAAAAGTAATTGGAGCTTCCACTAGAGAAAGTATGCAATCTGGAATTGTCTATGGTTTTATTGGAATGGTAGATTTTTTAATTGGGAAAATTCTAGAAGAACAAAATCTTAACAGTGAAGATGTTAAGATTGTAGGTACAGGTGGT
Source organism: Lagierella sp. (assembly GCF_029983815.1). Classification (GTDB taxonomy): domain Bacteria; phylum Bacillota; class Clostridia; order Tissierellales; family Peptoniphilaceae; genus Mediannikoviicoccus. The sequence goes on along the minus strand of NZ_JASBYU010000003.1, from coordinate 12,897 downwards.
TTTGCTGGTTTGATATCCCAAAATAGTAAGTATATTACCATTATTGATAAAAATCTTGCATTGGAAGGTTTGAAATTTATATATGACAGAAATTTTAAAGCGTAGCATGAAAATTGGAAAGTTAAAACTGGATAATAATTTATTTATGGCTCCTATGGCTGGAATTACAGATAGGGCTTTTAGAGAGATAGTTTCTGCTAATGGATCAGGGTTAAATTTTACAGAAATGGTCTCAGCAAAAGGGCTTTACTATGAAGATAATAATACTAAAAAATTAATGGATAGAGGAGATGAATCGCCACTAGGAATTCAGATATTTGGAAGTGATCCAGATATTATGGGAGCTGTAGTATCTAAATATTTGAATTCTGATGATAGATTTGATCTGATTGATATAAATATGGGGTGTCCTGCCCCTAAGATTGTTAAGAATGGTGATGGATCCGCCCTTATGAAAGATCTTAAACTAGCAGCTAGAGTAATAGAAAAAGTTGTAGCAAACAGTGAAAAACCTGTAAGTGTTAAATTTAGATTGGGATGGGATGAGGATAATATCAACTACTTAGAACTGGGAAAGATTTGCCAAGACCTTGGTGTGTCCTTTGTAACCCTACACCCAAGAACTAGAAAAGCCTTTTATTCAGGTAAGGCAGATTGGGATGCCATTGGAGAATTAAAGAGTAGACTTGATATTCCTGTAATTGGAAATGGAGATATATACCAAGCTGATGATATAGAAAAGATGTTTAAACAAACAAATTGTGATGGCATTGCATTGGCAAGAGGAGCTTTAGAAAACCCCTTTTTATTTAGTAGAATAATAGAAGAACCAACATTAAGAGAAATGGTGGAACTAATAAAGTATCATTTAGAACTTAAGTCTAAGTATTTAGGCGAAAAAATTGCCGTTACAGAAATGAGAAAACATATAGCCTGGTATTTAAAGGGCTTTAGAAATTCAAAAGAGATAAAAAATAAAATTAACAAAGTAGATGAGAAAGAGACTGTTGTTAAAATATTGAATGATTATTTAGAAAATGAAGAGTAGAGCTTTATAAATTGAAGATAGAACTCTTCATTTTTTTATTTTTAAGGAATTGGTCTTTGATATTTATTTGACTTTATCTAAATTTATCATATAATTGAACAGGGATTATCTTTCCTCATATAAGGAAAAGGGTGTAAATATTGAAAAGAGTACTCATAGAATTTATTAACACATGAACAAGCTGTGACTCCATTGGGAGAAATGTCCAGGGTGTGGCAAAAGAATTTGGTGACAAAGTTGAAGTTATTCTCTATCAACAGGGAAAGGATGTAGAATCTTTGAAAAAGTATGGTATGGTTTTTCAAGGTACTATGATAATCAACGAGACTAAAAAGGTGACTCGTTTAAGTTTAAAAAACATTAAGGAAGAAATTTCTAAGGCAGTTGAGGAATTGGATGAATAGATTTCAAAATAGAAGAACTCTACTAAACATCATCTTAACTATTGCAATAATCGGAATAGTCTTCTTAATTTTTTTTAATCCTATGAAAAAGGATACGGATAGGAACGTTTTAAGGATTGGCGTAGGGGATGATTTAGCAGGTGCTTTGATCAAAAAGGTTTTGAAAGAAAAGAAATTTAATTTTGATGTTGAACCTTATTATATACAAGATTGTTGAGCACCAACAGCTCAATGGTCATTGAAATCAAATGTTTATGATTTAGCTGTAGTATGCGTTGATTCAGCTGAAAAATTTATGGATGCAAATAAGGATTTTGTTATGCTTGGTCCAATAACGATGAATTCTGATATTTTAGTTAGAAAGAATTCAACAGGTAAAAGGATTGGAGTTACAAGTAATAAAGAGTATTTAACTTCCTTTGTTCAAGAAATTTATAATGAAGAGGCAGAAATTTCATATATGTCTCCCCATAGTTTTCCCTATGCCTATGAAATAGGAGAGATTGATGGATTTGTTACAGACATAGCAGAATTAAATGACAGTATTGATGGTGAAATTTTAAATGTTTCCCATAGGGATTATAATTCAAATGTCATGATAGCAAATAGAGAGATACTTACAGATAAAAAGTTTAAGGATTTTATTAGAGCTTTTAATGAAACTGTAAATGAATATGATAAAGAAAGTAATCCAGAATTTTTCGAGTTTAAATATGGAAAAGATGAAAGGAGGAATAGTGTGTGGAAGGTAAAATTACAAAAAATAAACTTAGCAAATTGATGGAGTCGGATTCCTTTAAGGAAAAAATGTATAAGTACATATTCCTCATAGTTTTATTAGTAGTGTGGCAAATAGCATCGACTAAAATAGGAGTGCCACTACTGTTACCGACACCAAAGTCGACTTTTACAGAATTGTATTTGAATGTAACCAGTAAACAGGTTATGACCAATATTGCTATTACCATGTCTAGAGTCTTAAAAGGATGGTTAATCGCAGTTATAATAGGGGTTCCAATAGGAATGGCTATGGGATTATCTAAGGTTTTTGAAGGTATATTAGGGGGTGTTGTCAATTCATTAAGACAAATTCCTATGATGGCTTGGGTTCCTCTATCAATTATTTGGTTGGGAATTGGTGATGGACCAACTTTATTTATGATTGCTTTAAATGGAGTTTTCCAAGTTATTATGAATACATCCTCAGGGGTTGCTTCAATCGATAAGGATTATTACAATGCTGCAAAGAGTATGGGAGCTTCAAAGTCAAGTACATTTTTAAATATTGTAGTACCTGCGTCTCTACCTCATATTCTAGTTGGAGCAAGGCTTGCAATTGGTGCTGGTTGGATGTCCGTAATCTGAGCGGAGTTCATCGCGACTAGTGCAGGAATTGGATATGAAATGATTCAAGCACAGTCAATGATGCAGACCAATAGGTTATTGGCGCTTATGATGTTATCAGCATTTATTGGATTTATTTTAGATAGATTTTTGCTCCTCCTCAATAGAAGACTCACAGGTTGGAGGTACATAAATTGAAACTAGAAGTAAAAAATATATCCAAGGCATTTAAAGAAACAGATGGAATAAAATTGGTGTTAAATGATATTAGTTTTGAAGTAGAAGAAGGAGAAATAGTTACATTACTGGGACCTTCTGGTTGTGGTAAAACAACTATGCTTTCTATAATAGCGGGTTTTAAGAAGCAAGATAAGGGATCTGTTTTACTTAATGACCAGCCCGTTATTGAAGCTGGTCCAGATAAAGCTTTTATGTTTCAAAACTACGCTCTTTATCCATGGATGACCGTAGAAAAAAATATACTTTTCCCAATGGTACAAGCAAAGATGGATAAAGAAAAACAAAGAGACCGATTAGAATATCTTTTAAGAATATCTAGACTTGAAGAGTATAGAAACTATTATCCTCAAAAAATATCTGGTGGAATGAAGCAAAGGACTGCTTTAGTAAGAGCTTTGGCAGTAAAACCTGAGATTTTACTTATGGATGAGCCTTTAGGGGCACTTGATATTGAAATGAGACAGAGTTTACAAAATGAACTCTTGGAAATTTTTAAAAATGAAAAACTTACAGTTATTATAGTTACCCACGATGTGAGTGAAGCAATTTACCTATCTGACAGGGTAATATTGATGTCAACAAATTATGGAGAAATTATTCTAAATGAGAAAATAGATTTACCATATCCAAGAAATCCTAAAGATGAAAAATTTAAGGAATATGTTGGCCTACTTTCAAATAAGTTTATTGAAGCGGGAACCAGAAAAAAAGAGGAGTTAGAGTAAGATTTGAAAAGGACAATAGAATTAAATGGGGTTTTATCTAATGAAGATAGTTTAACTTCAGAAGAAATGAAAGATAGAATTAAAGTATTAAATTTATTGATTGAAGAAGAAGGACCTTTGCCAGTAGATAAATGCAATAAAATTAATAGTTTTGATGAATTGGTGAAAAAGGGAAAATTTGTTTTAAATGAGGATGGCACTATGATTAACTTTGCATATCCTATTTCAGCTCTTCCAACAGCCCATAGAGTTACTTTAGATGATGGAAGAGGGTTTTTCTCAATGTGTGCTATAGATTCTCTAGGATCATATTTTACTTTTTGGCAAAACTTAGAGATTAATTCTTCATGTTCAGTTACTGGAGAACCTATAGTAGTAAAAGTAGAAGATGGAAAAATCTCCTATAAAAATGTTGAAAATATTCACTGTATTCATGTAAATTTAAACGAATTTGAAGACTGGTCCGCATCCTGCTGAAATGTTATGAATTTTTTCAGGATGAAAAAAAGATGTTAACTTATTTTGAAGAGAATAATTTAGATTATGAAACAACCTATGGATTGAGCTTAGATGTTGCTTTTGAAGTAGGTAAGAAAATATTTTATAGTGAGGTGCTAAAATGAGAGTTGCATATGTAGTAAGTTCAAGTAATTCTAGAAAAATTCTTAGGGATATGATTATCCCTCAGATGGAAGCAGGAGAACATGTTGCAGAAGTAGTAGGAATGTTTTTTGTATTCGATAACACTTTTATGCTTTTAGACAATACGGATTTAGGATCTAGAATTCAAAAGTTAATTGAAGAAAAAGATATGGTTGTTTTAGCTTGTGATCAATGTGTTTATGAAAGGGAAATTGAAGACAAGTTAATAAAGGGTGCACATATAGGTTGTTTCCCAATGTTGTATGGTCTTTTAAAAGACGCAAATCTAGATCAAGTAATAACTATCTAATGTAGGTTAAACCGGAGTTATCCGGTTTTAATCTTACAGAAGGTTGAAGTTGACTTTAAAGTTTGGAGTAAAATATGTTTGGTTATATTAAAGAAATTATATTACGATCTGTTGAATTATTAAATGGAGCTTCTACATGGTTGGTTTTTAGTTATATTATAGCTGGGGTTATGAGAAATATTATTTCCCCTGTTAGGTTACAAAGGTCATTAGGTAATACTAAGTTTTCATCTATATTGAAAATTACTTTTTATTCAATGGTTTTACCAATTTGTAGTTGCGGCTCAGTTCCACTAGGAATAAGTTTATATTATTCGGGAGCTTATGCAGGTCCGACTTTGGCATTTCTTGCTTCTTCTCCTGTCTTAAATCCAGCTGCTTTAATATTGAGTTTTGGTCTATTAGGTAAAGAGATAGCTATAATAAATATAATTGCAGGATTGATTTTGCCTATAGTTATAGGAGTTATTGGAAATTTAGTTGCAGGTCCAGAACTTAGGAATGAAATGGTAGCTCAAGAAATAAGCGAAATAGATTTTGAGTTAGAGAAAAAGAAGAGTATAAAAGTAAAAATTTTAGAGGGAATGGAATGGGTTAGAACTGATTTTGCCTTAACTTTGAGTAAATATGTAGTTTTAGGTATGTTATTTGGTGGGTTCATATTAACTGTTTTTCCCGAATCGTTTATTCAAAAGTATTTAGGTAATCCTGGACTATTATCCCTATGGAATGTAGGTGTCTTGGCATCTTTGATGTATGTATGTGCTGTGGGACATATACCTCTAATAGCTGCCCTGATTGCATCAGGAGCTTCTCCAGGAGCGGCAATTACTTTTTTAATGGCTGGTGCAGCTACTAATATTCCAGAAATTATAAGTATTGCGAAGATGATTGGAAAGAGAACAGCTGCAATTTACACTTTGGTCATATCCGCTTTTGCCATGTTGGTTGGGTATATCACAAACCAGTTATTAATGCCAGGTTTTCAAAGACAAATGGAGTATGACAAGGTGACTAATGCTATTAGTTATGCGAATCATGTACTTTTGTCCTTCCCTAATTGGGTTAAGTATTTATGCTCTGCTATTGTGTTTTATTTCTTTTTAAAGACTGTTTATTTTAAATTAAGAGCATATTATTTTGAGAGTAGGAATAATTAATGAAAAAAGAAAGTATCAATGGAAGTAAAATTACGAAGGTATTATTAATTATCATTGTACTTCTTGTTGGATATTTAGGTTATAGAAATAATCTAAAGTTCAAAGAGGAAGATTTTGGCGTAGAAAGAGATAATTATCTACTTCTAGCATTTCAAAATAAGTTTCCAGATAAGGAAGTAATAAAATGTCAATTAGGAGATTTGACTGGCAATGATATTGATGATTTAGTAGTAATATTCAAAGAAAATGAAGATGCAAAACATTTACTTGTGGTTAAAGATGAAGATGGTAAAATAAATTTTACAGAAGATGTTTCTGCACCCTATGAAAATCAGAGAATAGAAATAAAGGATATCAACAATGAACCTCCAAATGAGTTTATAGTAAGTGGTTCTAAACGTGGCCAATATGGCTATGGAATTTTTAGAATTGAAGATAACCATTTACATAATCTTTTTTCGGAAGGTATGACTGCATGCTGATAGGAAATATTTTACTTGGGTCAAGTAAAGGAGAAGATTATGAGAGTAAAAGATGTAAGTAAAATAACTGGTCTAACAGATTCCACGATTAGATATTACGAAAAAGAGGGACTGCTTTTAGATGTTAAAAGAACTAATAATGGTTATAGGGAATATGATGATTCTGACATAGAGAGTTTAGTTTTTATTAAAAAAGCTAGAAACTTAGGTTTTAATTTAAATGAAATAAGAGAAATCATTTTGTTAAAGAAAAATGGAGGCTCAACTTGTGAATATGTAACTAGTCATATGCGAAGAAAAATTGAAGAGATTGATCGAGAGATAAACCGATTAAAAAAAGAAAGAGAAGATCTTGTTAAACATTTAATTGAGGGAGACTCTGTTTGTTTTTGTCAAGGAAATTTTTGCCATTATATTGAAGGTTTAGAGGAATAAATGCTTGACATTGAAGTCAGCTTAAAGGTATATAATAAAAAAGAAAACATACAAATAAAATCAAGGAGGTTAAAATGAAAACAAAAATAGTTAGTATTTTACTTATATTCACTCTAATATTTTCCTTGACAGGATGTAGAGATGATGGTGCTGGAAATATTGAGAAAGTTTCCTATGATCCTGAAGCTGAAGTGGCAAAATATGATCTTCCTGAAATACCAGAAGCTGATAAAAATTTTAAAATTCAAATGGGATATAATGACTGTGACCATATGGTTGGAGCTATTATTGGTGAACAAGCTGGAATATATAAAGCTCTAGGACTAGATGTAACAGTTACAAAGACAAAGAATTCAAACATAGCTCAAGCCATGACCACTGGAGAAATGCATGTTGGTTACATGGGAGTTGAAGGCGCTTTACGTTCAAGAAATGAAGGAGCTCCTATTATAATGGCAGCGGCAAATCATCTAGGAGGATCTAGATATCTTGTTGCATCAAATGATATAAAAGAACCTAAGGATTTACTAGGTAAGAAAGTTTCTATTTCTCAAGATCCTGAAAATGATCCAGAATGGATTAAATGGGCAAAAAAATTAGATTTGCCTATAGAAAAAGAGAATTATGAAATAATTGAAATGTCTCAAAAAGATGGTCCTATGGCACTTAAGTCTGGCCAAATTTCTGCTTTTTCCTGCTGTGACCCCTTTGCATCTCAAGCGGAATATCAAAAACTAGGAAAGGTTTTAGCAGTTGGTTGGGGCGGACATGTGGAAGAAGACAGTGAGAATGGCTGGGGTATGTGTTGTATTTATGGAATGAACGAAAACTTTAAGAATGAACATCCTGAATTGGCAAAAAGACTTTTAGTTGGTCATGCTTTATCTTTAAAATACTTATATGACCATCCATACAATGCTGCTATGATGTTTGCTGATGGTTTTGGTACAGTTCCAGAAGTTGGACTTATGACTGTTTATATGAAGACCATAGCAGAAGGACGTACTATTACATGGGAATTTACAAAACAAAATCTAGATAATTATATTGCTCAATATACTAAGTACAATATTGATGAAAAGTATATTCCAAACACTGATAAAATAGATGAATTTTTAAACTTCAATCTAATCAAGGAATCAGGTGTGGAAGATTTTGAAAAGTTTTTAGAAGATGATAAAATTAATGAAAAATTCCCTATAGGAATTAGTTTTGAAGATTGGTTAAAAAAGGCTAAGGAAATTGATGGAATTGACAACGAAGTTGGAAATGACATTAAAATTCCAGAAGTTTATAATGAATAATGCAATATGTTAAAAAATCGGAGGGAACTCCGATTTTTTATTACACAAATATTGAGATACTTGATATCATATTAGTATAAACAATAAAAATGAGGTGTGAATATGAAAGAAGCTATTTGTGGAATATGTCCTGGTCAATGTCATGTTAGTTTAGATGTTGATAATGGTCATATTAAAAAGATTATGAAATCTAAAGAAAATTTTCCTGCTGCTCTATGTCTAAGGGGACTTTATTCCGAAGATGTTCTAAATTCTCCTGATAGGATAAAGACTCCTTTGATAAGAACTGGTGAAAAGGGAGAAAATAGTTTTAGGGAGGCTTCCTGGGAAGAAGCTATAGATCTTATTTGTGAAAAATTCTCAAATATTATTAAAAACTATGGGGGACATAGTCTTGCCAGTGTTTTCGGGAGAGGTGCTTTTGAACTTTCAACATCAGATTTTATTAGTTTAGATAGAAATTCTGATGAAGAGTTTGGTTTTTTTGCTCCTATTGGTTCTCCTAATAATGGATCTGTATCATCTCTTTGCTATGTTTCCTTTGGAGTTTTTGCACCAATGTTAAATTTTGGTCTAATGGGTAAAAGATTTGTTCCAGATTATGAAAATGCTGACTATATATTTATATGGGGATGTCATCCTCCTACTGGTTCTCCACCTTTTGAATATCATAGGCTTTTAGAGGCTAAAAAGAAAGGTGCTAAGATAATTGTTGTAGACCATTACAAGACAAAGATGTGTGAGGTTGCAGATAAATATATTTTAATTAAATCTGGCATGGACGGTGTCCTTATACATACTATTTTTAATTATCTTAATTCTATTAATTCCTTTGATAAAAATTTTATTGAAGAATACTGTCATGGTTTTAATGAGTATGCAAAGTACTTTAAGGATTTTGATATGGATTCTTGTGTAAAAAGGACTGGTGTATCTGAAGAAGATATCAAATTTTTAGCTAACACTATTATGGACAATACTTGTGCTTTAAAGATGTATACTGGATTGGAATATACAAATTCTGGAATGCAAAGTATTAGAGCCTTATACCTTCTATGGTTTTTGACCAAGAATATTGATGTTAAGGGAGGGCTTTTAATAGCTCCAGATAAGAAAGATAATAGGGTTAAGAGATTTTCTTGTAAGACTTATTGTAAAAGAATAGGTAGTGATGAATTTCCTCTTTTTGAGAAATTTTTAAAAGCTCCTCAGTTAACCCAATTACCTAAAGCGGTTCTTGAGGGGAATCCATACTATGTTAAAGGTCTACTTAGTATAGGGTGTGCTGTTACTTCGGTTTTCCCTCAGTCTCAGTTATATGAAGAAACTTTAAAAAAATTGGATTTTTTTGTAACTGTAGATAGATTTATGTCAAAAGACACTCTTTATGCGGATGTAGTTTTGCCGGCTACAACATATTATGAAGATCAATCTTATTGTATTTATAAGGATAGAGTAGAACTTAGAAATAGGGTTGTGGATCCTGTAGGTCAAGCAAAGCCTAATATTCAGATTATGCATTTAATTGCAAAGTCTTTAGGATATGGGGATTTGTATCCAAAAGATGAAAATGAACTTTTAGAATTTGCTTTTTATAATAAACCTGAAATATTAAGGGATTTAAAAGAAAAAGAGGTTCACAAATTCAGTAATGGTTCAGAAGTAAAATATGAAAAATATAGAACTGGTAATTTAAGAAGAGATAAAAAGCCAGGTTTTGAAACTCCCACAGGTAAGGTTGAATTTGATTCGGAAGTGTTAAAGTCTTATGGATATGAGGGATTGCCCAAATTTGTTATTGGAAAAGAAAGTATTGAGTCTGAAAAAGACGAATTTAAGGATTATCCATTGATTTTAAATACTGGTGCTAGGATTCAATCAACTTTTAGAACGCAACATTTAAATATTGATAATCTTCTTAAACATCAAGATAGACCTTATATTATTCTAAATATAGAGGATGCAAGGAAGAGACAAATTCAGGATGAAGATAAGGTAATTGTAAAGACCAAAAGAGGAGAAATTGAAGTTTTTGCTAAGGTAATCGAAGATATTTTACCTGGTGATACGGAACTTAATTTTGGTGGAGGAAATGAAACTCAAGGGGATTATTGGGCTAAGGCCAACGTCAATAGTCTAACTGACAATTCAAATTTTGATGAAATTACAGGGTTTCCAGTTTTTAAACAATTGTTATGTGAGGTAATAAAGGCAGAATAGCTGAGAAATATTGAATTTTCTTGACTTTAAAGTCGTTTTTTACTATAATTTGTGTAATGCGGCGAAAGAGGTCTTTCGCTTACTATTTTTTTTAGGAGTAAGATATGACTGAAAAGGAAATTCTTTTAACAAAAGAAGGATATAAGAAATTAGAAGATGAAATGGAATTCTTAAAGACTGTAAGAAGAAAAGAAGTTGCTGATAAGATAAAAGTTGCTAGGGGTTTTGGTGACTTATCTGAAAATGCTGAGTATGATGAAGCAAAAAACGAGCAAGCTCAAGTTGAAGATAGAATTCTAGTTTTAGAACATATGCTAATTAACGCTAAAGTTATTAGCGACAAGGATTTAAAGAAAGATACAATTGCAGCTGGTTCTACTATAAAATTACAGGACTTAGAAGATGGAGAAATCGAGGAGTTCACTATTGTAGGTTCTGCAGAATCTGATCCTTTTAAGGGCAAGATTTCATATGAATCTCCTGTAGGAAAAGCTTGTATTGGTAGAAAAAAAGGAGATACAGTAGTAGTTCAAACGGCTGGCGGTAGTTTTAATTATAGAATAGTAGAAATTAAGAGGTAATTATGGAAGAACAAAATCTCAATGAAATGCTTCTTATTAGGAGAGATAAACTTAAGAAGTTAGTGGATGAGGGAAAAGATCCTCATACAATCGAAAACTTTAAGGACACCACCTATAGTGAAACGATAAAGGCAAATTACGATGAGCTAGAGGAAAAGACTGTAAGGGTTTCTGGACGTATTATGACTAAGAGGGGTCATGGTAAGGTTAACTTTATGGACCTTCAAGATGCAACAGGAAGAATTCAGTTGTTCAATCGTATGAATGATATTGGGGAAGAGGAATATGAAGATGTAAAAGCTTTAGATATTGGAGATATCGTAGGAGCTGAAGGAGAGGTTTTTACAACTAAGACTGGAGAAATCAGTATTAGAACTAAGAAAATAACTCTACTTACTAAATCTTTACAAATATTACCTGAAAAGTTTCATGGTTTAAAGGATCCTGACCTAAGATATAGACAAAGATATGTGGATTTAATTATGAATCCGGAAATAAAACCTGTCTTTGTAAAAAGATCAAAGATTATTTCAGGAATTAGAAAATTTTTAGACGACAGAGATTTCTTAGAGGTGGATACTCCGATTTTAAACACTATAGCTGGAGGTGCTAATGCTCGTCCATTTATTACCCACCACAACACGCTAGACATTGATATGTACTTGAGAATTGCCAATGAACTTTACTTAAAGAGACTAATCGTTGGTGGATTTGATAGGGTTTACGAAATGGGCAGAATGTTTAGAAACGAAGGAATGGATGCGACTCATAACCCAGAATATACTTCAATAGAACTTTATCAAGCCTATGCTGATTATGAAGATATGATGGAATTAACTGAAAATATGATTTCATCAGTTGCACAGGAAGTTCTAGGGACAATGGAAATTGAGTATCAAGGAAATAGGATCGATTTAACGCCTCCTTGGAAGAGAATTTCCATGGTGGATGCTATTAAAGAGTATGCGGGACTTGACTACTCAGAAGTTACTGATGTTGAAGAGGCGTATTCTATGGCAAAATCTAAGGATTTGAACCTAGACCCAGACCTTTCAGTAGGTGAAATCATATCAGAAGTATTTGAAGAGTTTTGTGAAGAGCATCTAGTTCAACCGACTTTTGTAACTAAACATCCAGTTGAAATAAGTCCGCTTGCAAAAAGAGACCCTAAGAACCCAAGATTTACTCAAAGGTTTGAGGCTTTTATTAACTGCTCAGAAATTGCAAATGCATTTAGTGAATTAAATGATGCTATAGATCAAAAGGAAAGATTTGAAAAACAGGTCGAAGCAAGGGAAAGTGGCGATGACGAAGCCCATATGATGGACCATGACTTTATCAACGCTTTAGAAGTTGGTTTACCTCCTACAGGAGGACTTGGTATAGGTGTAGATAGGGTTATTATGATTCTTACCAACCAAAGCACTATTAGAGATGTATTATTATTCCCAACTATGAAGCCTGTTGGTTTAGAGAGTACAAACAAATCAAATGCTGTGGATACAAAAGTAAAAAAAATTGATTTTACTAAGGTCAAAGTAGAACCTCTTTTCGAAGACTATGTAGATTTTGATAAATTCTGTGAATGTGACTTTAGAACTGTCAAGGTGAAGAGCTGTGAAGAAGTTCCAAAATCTAATAAACTATTAAAATTCACATTAGATGACGGTACGGAAAATGAAAGGACCATCCTTTCAGGAATCAAGTCCTTCTACAGTCCAGATGAACTTGTAGGAAAAACATTAGTGGCAATAACAAACCTACCACCAAGAAAGATGATGGGGGTTGAATCCTGTGGAATGTTGATTTCTGCAATCTATGAATATGAAGGGGAAGAGAGACTGAACCTTCTAATGATAGATGACAATATTCCTGCAGGAGCAAAGTTGTCTTAATTGAATATAAAAATTATTTAACTGGGGTTTATATTAAATCCCAGTTGTTTTTTTAAAATGAAGCAGGTCTTATCGGGATAAATTTAGGGTTTATCAGTTTAGTAAAA
>NZ_JASBYU010000002.1 GCF_029983815.1 Lagierella sp. | reverse complement strand
AGCTATTGCAAGGCTTACAGGAGATTTGCTCTTTTTTTACTGTCAAATTCAGGATCTATAATAAGTTTATCCATAAATGGAAGATTTTGCAATGTTATTAGAGAAATGGGGAAGTTTTTTGCTTGCAAAACTTCCAGAAAACTTTTTTGCCTACTAGAAGTTGTTAGACGAAGTTTTATAAACTTCACAAACCGCTTGCAGAGTTTAATGTTCTCTTTCAAAATAAAGGGAAGGGAATCGGTAACCTATTTGATGGTTCCATTTCCCTTCCCTTTAAAACCCAACCATTTTCCCTCCATAAATTCAGGGACTAGCCGTCCCTGAAAACCCTGCTGCAAAAGATGTTGGAAAGCTGTTGGCTTTCCTTCAAATACTCCGTAATCGGACACTTAGAGCTACAGAACTTTTTATTTTTCAGGAATATTGTCAATATATAAAAATAACAAATCTCGCTAATCAAAAATTAGTATGGGATCACTTCTTGCGTAAGCAATCGAGCTATCATGTTTGAGTGCTTGATCACTTCCACCTCTCATTTCTCACCTCGCATTTCTCACTTCTCTTTTATTGGGTATAATCACAGTGAGGTAAACTCAATTTAATTATGGAAGGAGAAGATTATGAAAAAGAAAATTTTATCTATTTTATTGGCTGGGGCTTTGTTAGTTCCTGGAAGCAGAGCCTTGGCTTCGGAAAACTTTTCTGTTGAAAGAATTTACGGAGACAATAGGTATGAAACTGCAACTAAGATATCTCAGAAGCTTTACTCTAAGCCTAAGGCTGTTGTAGTTGCCAGTGGCGAGGTGTTTCCTGATGCTCTTGTAGGTAGTACTTTAACCATTCAAGAAAAATGGCCACTACTTCTTACAAATGCCAAGACTTTAAACGAAAAGACCAAGGATGAACTAAAGAGGTTAGATCCTGAAAAGGTATATGTTCTAGGCGGTAGTTCTACAATCTCCTTAGATGTGGAAAGGGAACTATCCAAGCTTTACCCTACTGAAAGAATCTACGGTAAAGACAGATATCTAACTGCTGAAAAGATTGGCGATTTAAGATATAAATTACTGGATAGGGAAGTATCCAAGGATAAAGTTACAAATTTCATCGTCAGTGGAAAGGACTATCCTGATGCACTTTCCAGTGGTCCTTTAGCAGGTAGAACAAAAGATGATGAAGGTTTTAATAGACTCAATCTATCTTCTAATTCTAAAGGCTTTGACAATCCTATAATTATAGGTGGTAAGAGTTCTGTTATAGGCGATTCTAGAAGGATAAAGGGCAAGGACAGATATTTGACTTCTCTAGAAGTTGCAAAGGAATACAAAAAGACCTTTGGCAATCTAGATACTGTTATCTTAGCCAGCGGCGAGGACTATCCCGATGCGCTTTCTGCATCTTCTGCTTCTGCAGTACTGGATGCTCCAATATTATTGACTAAGTCAAATAATATCAACCCAGATCTTCTGTCCTTTATTAAGGAAAATGTTAAAAAAGTTGTAGTTATCGGTGGTAACACCTCTGTAACTGAATCCAATATTTTGGATATCCTCTATGGCAAGGACTCAAACTTTAGATATGCACTGGGAAAACTTCCTGATGATCTAAAATCTAATGTAACCTATAGAAAGGTCTTGTCTGGAAATGAAAAGGCGGACATTCTAGATTTATTCTTAGAGGCTAATGAACTTACAGAGCTTCCAAGGGTTATCTCAAAGGAAAAGGCAATTGAAGTATTGGGCCTTGATAGCAATGGCGACTATGATTTGGAAGTTTTAAAGAGAGCTGCCGCTTTTAAAGTGGGTTCCAATGTGGATGTGGAGTATTTAAAGACCTTTGTAACATCTGACAATTTAAAACCTCTTATCGATAAGATTGCTTTGGGCAGTGAATTTCATCAATCTAAAAACGCGGTTAAATCAGGAAAAATTTCAGATCCATATCTAGCATTCAAATTTAAAGAGGAGTTAAAGAGTGCGGAAGTTGTAACTGGAAACAAGATATTTAAAGCCGGTGTAGAACTCATTACAAGTGACAAGACAACTGGATTTAATATAGTGTCTGATAAATACAAGACCGACTTGGATAAGGAAAAAACACTGGTTTATAGCCATGACGATATCGTGCATACCAATCAGCTGTTGGCCATTTTAAGATTGGAAGGAATTGATGGCAAAGTCTCTCTAGAACCAAAATCCTCAGCCTTTGAATACAGATTAGAATGGGGACCAATTCCAGAACCTACCAAGCAATATGAAGTTGTAAAGGTAAAAGAGGACAAATATATAGCAAATGCAGTGGAATTTAATACTCATATCGAATTTGAAAAAATAGAAGACAAATTGAGCTTTGATTCGATAGTTAAGAAATATGCACAAAAGACAACAGAAGATCCAAATGGAGAAAAAGTTATATTTGGGTCATGGTGGCAACCACTCTACAGTTCTGAAACTGAAATGAAGGAGGGTTACGGTCCACTAGTTGACAATACAGTTAGTGTAGAAAATCTTACACTTCACAGTTTTACAACAAAGGAAAAATCAGAAAACCTAATAAAGACCTTAAATGAATTCCTTGAGTTGGATAGTGCAAAAGCAAATGATATATGGGTAAATGATGCCTTTATAAGATATCTACAAGGCGAAAGTAATTAGAGAAATTTAAAACCGGCTATCGGGGTTAAAGATAGCCGGTTTTTTGTTAATGCATGCAAACTTTAATATCTTCTTTTGTTGATTCATCAATTTTGCAGTTCTTTTCTTTACGCTTTAAGTGTTTTATCCATACATAAATTAATATGCTTTCAATCCCAATTATTGCAGTAAGAATATAGAAAATATATTTATAACCAGTAATACCAGGATTTTTATCAATGATATTTCCTGCGGAGATGGATACAAACATCTCTGGTATTGATCCTACAGTAGATATCAATCCAGCAGCAGTCCCTGAATATTCTAACGGAATATTACTTTGACTAATCATTGTCCATGACATTGCATAGTTCATGTTAAAAAACACCAATATCAGAACATACAAAATAGCAACTACTGGCACAAATAATGGATTAACTGGAACTAGCAATAATATAATCTGGAGTAAAAATATAATTATATAAGCCCATAGCATCAGCTTGCCTGTTCCAATTTTATCCGTTAAATATCCACCAGTTATATTACCTCCTATCGAACCGAATCTACGTAGCACTCCCAATGTTGCTCCAAAGGCAACCGAAGCTCCAAGAATCTGTGTGGTATATGGAATATAGTAATAAACAGATAAGCAAAAAACATGGTTGCAAAAAGATAATAGACAAATTATCCAAATTGCAGGATTTCTTAATAATTTTGAAACTCCACAAAAATTAACACTACCACTTGCCATTACCATCTTATCGTCTTTTATAAAATAATAAGCAAAAACAGCCATAATTATATTTACTGAGGAATAAAAAAGAATAACATATTTCATAGCGAGCACCTTATTATCCATACCAGATACTCCTATCCTAAATAAAATTAGTGCTACTAATGCTATGATTCCTCCTGCTATATTTCTTCCACCTTCAAAAAAGCCATAAGCTTTTCCTTGATTTGTTCTATCTGACATTACTCTTATAGCTTTAACACAAGCCGGCCAAAAAGCAAAGGTAGTTGAAATTCCCCAAATGGCATAAATAATTATCAAGCCATAAAAACCTATAGGCAACAAATGTATTAATCCTGAAATTCCTGTTGCCAATAAGGAAACGACAATTATGTTCTTCACATTGAGTCCGTCCGCAATTACTCCTCCGAAAAGGTATGAAATTATACCAAAAAAACCTATTATAGATCCAAATACTCCCATTTGAGTATTAGTAAGATTATAGGTAGTTAAATATACATCATAATATTCAAACCTAAAAAATGGAAGCCCCGATATTATTGCAACTCCAAAAGCAAGCAGAATAATTATTCCAAAATTTTTCTTTAAATTTCCCTTTATTCCTATCTTTTCCAGAAAATTATTCATTTTACACCTACTTTTCGTTTATGGATTCAATATGATATGTTTTACCTTTATCATAGGTCTTTGAAAAAATTGTAAAGTCTTCATAAAAGAATCTTCCAGCATATACTCCTCTTTCACAGCCTTCACTACTCATTTCAAAATTATCCCATTCTCCAATTTTACTTTTAACGTCCTCTTGAGTAACAGTTTCGCCAATTAATTTTTGTGCATCAGATTTCGCTTTTGCTATTGATACTGTTTCATTTGAAGTAGCACTTTGCTTATTGTCACTAATATCATTATTAATCGTCATTTTTGTTACTACAAAGAAAGCTGCAACAGTTAAAAACAATAACGCTGATACAATTACCACTGGTTTATTCTTCATTTGACTTATCACCAAGTATATTTATATCATCTCTTACATCTTTATCATTTGCATCTAAAAGAGTATCTTTATATTTATCATAATGTACTTTTACTCCATTATGGTCTATAAATTCATTACCTAAATTTGACCATGGAATCCATCCTTCTCCCCACTGTTTGATTGTTTCAATGTCATTAGCCTGGCAAAAGTACGATATATGAGCCGCTCCCCAGCTATCACCACAGAAGAAAGCTACAGTATTTGTAGTATCCAAACCGTATTTTTCCATATGTCCTATTAATTCTTTCTTTGTTCTAGGAGTGTTGTCAACATTGTCAAAATATTGACCCTCTTTTTCATCTCCTTGTGGACACCATATAGAGCCTTCTATTCTTCCTGCTAAATCATGATAATCATAACCTGAATATTGCCCATCCCATTCGTCTTTACCTCTATTGTCAGCAACTTGTCCAGGAGTAGTGCCTGCTAATATTGATTTGATAGTATCCATCCATAATATTTCGTCAGGATTAGAGATAGTATCATCTCCAAAATTTTCAACTGCTGTAGGAACTACTAAAGTATCTGGAGCAGTATCTAATTCATATCCATTGTATTTCCAAGCAGTTAAAGCACCGCTCATTGCATATACTTTTACTCCTAAGCTTCTTAACATAAAACCTAACCTACCTTGAGGCGAAGTTCCTGTACCTGTTAAAATAACAATTGAATCTTTTGTAATTCCATATTGAGGACAAAGGGTATCTCTAAATTCTTCAAGAGGTATCAATCTCCATTCTTTTGCATAATCCGATCTCTTTTCAGGAACATACACCCTTGGTCTTTCATAAGAATCTGTGTTGATATGAACGGCTCCTGGCACGTGGCCTACTGAATAATATGTAGAGCCTCCAGCATTTCCCCAACCTACATCTATTAAAACCACGTTGTCCATATTATCCCCTATTACAGCTTTTGTTTCTGGCGTCATGTCCGTAGTTTTTCCAGTCTTAATATCTGATATGTTTTTCACAATTTCAGTCGGTAAAAAACGGTCGTGGTTTTTATAAGATTCCAATTCTTTTCCTGCATCAATTAATTCTTTAGCAGAAAATACTGTTACATTTGATATACCTAAATCTTTAAAATATTTAGCTACGTGGGCAGCATGATTTCCAGAATAATCATAAACTATGATATTCTTCTCTTTTGTTATTCCTTGATCTGCCATAGCTCTTTCTAAATAGGCTTCCCTCGGAGCTTTTGCAGAGTATTCACAATCCAACCATCTAGATGAGAATAGAACGGCGTTTTTCAAATGTCCTCCATTTTTTGCACCTTCTAAAGCCCATCCTGAATAGCTTTCTTGAGGCCTAGAATCTACTAGCAAAATATCTCCTTCTGGATTTTCCATAGCTCTATGAACATCTTCTATTTTTGCCATTTCAAAATCACTCATTTTAGCATCATTTCCGTAGGATTTAGATATTTCCTCTCCTTTGGTTTCTTCCGTATTTTCTGTTGTGTCTGTTTCAATAGTTTCTTGTGGTTTTGATTCTATATCTACAGATGAATTTTCATCTTTAGCCTTACATCCTACTACAAGAACTAATATCATAGACAGTACTAAAATTATAGATAAAATTTTCTTTTTCATCTATCGTCAATCCTTTCCTTTATTTTATTGTTTGATAAATTAGGAACCTTCCACATAAATCAAACTGGATTTATTATACTCCTCTCTCCACTCTCTATCAACTTTATTAATAAGTTATAGCTTGTCTTAATATTTTGTCTGTCGTTTAATAAATATCATTACCTCTATGTTTTTTATCAGTAATTACTAAAATTAAAGACCCGCTTTCAACAAAATTTTGAAGCAGGTCTTTAATTTTATCTATTTAGTTTACACAAATTCACAATCACAATTTTCTCTAATGTCTAAAATGTCTGGTGTGGGTAAAGACTATGGCCATGTCGTTTTCGTTGGCAAAGTCTATTACTTCTTGGTCTTTTATGGAACCACCAGGCTGGATGATGGCTCTTATTCCCTTTTCTTTAAGAAGTTCCATGGTATCTTTAAAGAAAAATCCGTCGGAGGCAAATACTGCTCCTGCAATTCTATCTCCAGCTCTTTCCAGGGCCTCTTCTACCGCCCATGCTCTCATGGTCTCTCCCTGTCCTATTCCCAAGGTTTGTCCATCCTTTGCAACTACCACTCCATTTGAGGCTACGGTCTTGGCACATTTCCAAGCAAATTCTAGTTCTTTTAGTTCTTCTTCTGTAGGTTTTTTATCTGTAACGACTTCCAATTCTTCTGCGTATATTACCTTGTCTTCTTCTTGAACTAAAATCCCATTTAGAACTTGTTTTATCTGTCTATTGTCGATTTCTTTTTCATTCATATTGGAAATTTCAAGTAGTCTTATATTCTTCTTGGCTTCTAGGATTTCCAACGCTTCCTTTGAGAAGGATGGGGCTGCAATGACTTCTAAAAAGATTTTAGACATCTTTTCTGCGCAGGCCTTGTCAACTTGTCTATTAAGTACAATTATTCCGCCAAAGATGGACACAGGGTCACATTCATAGGCCTTTTCATAGGCTGTTGCAATGTCCTTTGCAACTCCTATACCACAAGGGTTGGTATGTTTTACTGCCACAACGCAGGGTTCATCAAATACCTTGTTAGCTTTAAATGCCCCTGTCAGGTCATTTAAGTTGTTGTAGGAAAGCTCCTTACCGTGAAGTTTTTTAATATCAAACTTATCAAGGGGTGAAACCTCTTCATAATAAGCGGCCTTTTGATGTGGATTTTCTCCATATCTAAGTTCTTGTACAAGCTCGTAGGACTTAGTGAACTTTTGTGGAAACTCTTCTTCGGATTTCCCTATAAAATAGTCACTGATTAAACTGTCATAGCTTGCAGTCAATTGAAAGGCTCTCTTTGCTAAATCCATTCTAAAGTCTATATCGTCTTTATTTTCTTTTAATCTTTCAATCACTTCTTCATATTGGCTCTTATCTGTAACAATCAGACAATCCTTATAGTTTTTGGCACAGGCACGGATCATGGAAGGTCCCCCAATGTCGATATTTTCAATAATATCTTCATGGCTTCCACCCTTTGAAACCACCTCTTTGAAAGGATATAGACTGTTGACTACCATATCTATGGACTCAATTCCCTGTTCTTTCAAGGTCTTGACGTCATTTTCATTATCCCTTCTAAAGAGTATTCCACCATGTATAAATGGGTGCAAAGTCTTAACTCTACCATCTAAAATTTCAGGGAATTTAGTAATGTTGGAAACTTCTTCAACTTCAATTCCAGCTTCCTTTAAAGTCCTATAGCTTCCCCCGGTTGAGATGATGTCCCATCCCATACCCACCAATTCCTTAGCAAATTCAACTATATTTTCTTTATCATAAACAGAAATTAACGCTCGCATTTTTCCTCCTTTAAAGATACTTTCAACCCTTCCACCTTCAGTCGGTCTTCACAAAAATATTTTAAAGTCTTTACTAAAAGCGGATGTTCCTGCTCAAGTATCCTCTTACCAAGACTTTCAAAGTCATCATCTTCCTTTACTTCCACTACCTTTTGAAAAATTATAGGTCCACCATCGGGTATCTCGTTGACAAAGTGAGTTGTGGCTCCAGAGTATTTAACTCCCCTGTCAATGGCTGCTTTATGGACCCGTTGTCCGTAGTAGTCCTTGCCACAAAAGGCAGGAAGCAGGGAAGGGTGGATGTTGATAATCTTGTTTTCAAAGCTTCTAATAAATTCTAGGGGCAGGATTTTTAAATATCCTGCCAAGACTATTAGGTCTATGTCCAGTGACTTTAACAATTCTTCCATCTTTATAAAATCTTGTTCCACAAGGGTTTTTATGCCCTTTCTTTCCCCACGTGTTAAAACATAGGCCTTTGAATTATTAGATATTATTATTTTAACTATTCCATTTATCTCCTTGTTTTCACAAGCATCCATAATGGCTTGGGCATTTGTACCAGAGCCTGAAGCCATTATGGCAATATTTTTAGTAGTTAAGCTCAACTTCTCTATTTCCCTTTTCGATTGCACCAAGTTCTAAAAGATCCTCCCCGATAGATTTAAAGTAATCCACTGTCACTTCCTTATTTTCAGGGCTTATTACAAACACCAAACCAATTCCCATGTTAAAGGTGTTGAACATCTCTTCTCTTTCAATCTTGCCCTTTTCTTCTATAAGCTTAAAGATTTCTGGAATTTCAAAGTCTTTAAGGTCTATCCTAGCTTTTGTATCCTTTGGTAACATCCTTGGAACATTTTCGTAAAGGCCGCCTCCTGTAATATGAGACATTCCCTTGACTTCAACCTTTTCCATAAGGCCAAGCATCTCCTTAACATAGATCTTAGTAGGTACTAAAAGGGCTTCTCCCAAGGTCTTATCCATGAATTTATCCGTTAATTTTAAACCGCTGTCGGAAAGAACCTTTCTTACCAAGGAGAACCCATTGGAATGAACTCCAGAGGATTTTAGTCCAAATAATAGATCTCCAGCCTCGATTCCCTCTCCTGTAATTATCTTGTCCTTATCGGCAATTCCAACGGCAAATCCAGCTAGATCATAGTCGTCTTTTGCATATACTCCAGGCATTTCCGCAGTCTCTCCACCGATTAATGCACAACCTGCCTTGGAGCAACCTTCTGCAACTCCTTCGACAATTGAAGCCATCTTTTCAGGCACAACCTTTCCTGTACCAATATAGTCTAGGAAGAAAATCGGTTTTGCCCCTTGACATAGCACGTCGTTTACACACATGGCTACACAGTCTTGTCCAATGGTGTTATTGATTCCAAGTTCCCTTGCTATAAGCACCTTTGTTCCAACGCCGTCGGTTCCTGAAACCAATACCGGGTTTTTATAATTAAATCCCCCAATTCCGTATAATCCTGCAAAACCCCCTAAGTCCGTTAGGACATTTTCGTCATGGGTCTTCTTTACCATATCCTTAATAAGATTTACCGTCTCATATCCTGCTTCCTTATCAACACCAGCAGCTTTATAATCTATTGCCATCTCTCCTCCTATTTTTGTTCAAGGGGGTTATACCCGCCAAAATACTTTTCATAAAAAGTTCTATTTCCACAGGCCTCTCTTATTCCTTCTAGGGATAGAAATCTAAGAGAGTCACAATCTAACATCTGTTCCATCTCCTCAATCGTGTGATTAGCAGCGATTAAGTCTTTTTTATCTGGAATATCAATACTCAAATTTTCATTTTCTATAACAGGAGGTGAGGCTATTCTAATATGAATGGACTTAGCTCCCGCCTTTTTAAGAATGTCCACAGTTCTTTTAATAGTTGTACCTCTAACGATGGAGTCATCTACTAAAATCACATTTTTCCCTCTAATATTTTGCCTTATAGCTGAAAGTTTTAGGTGAACATTGAAATTTCTCAAATCCTCTGATGGGTTTATAAAGGTTCTTCCAATATATCTATTTCTAACGATTCCCTTTTGATAAGGAACCTTTGACTCCTTAGCATAGCCAAGTGCTGCAATCATTCCAGAGTCGGGAGCACCTATCACAATATCTGCATCGACAGGATGTTCCTTGGCAAGGATGGTTCCCATATTATATCTTGCTTTATACACAGATAACTCGTCGATATAGGAGTCGTCCCTTGCAATATATACCATTTCAAAAAGACATAGAGAATGGTCTTTTTCAATGGCAAAGTGAGATGCCTCTCCAAATTCGTCCACCATATAAATTTCTCCCGGCCTTAGGGGATGGACGTTTTGTGCATTTATCGTGTCAATGGCACAGGTTTCAGATGCTGCCACCACAAATTCTTTAGTCTTTCCAATGGAAAGTGGTTTAATTCCATAGTTGTCCCTAAAGGCCACCATCTTCTTATTATCCATATAGATTACGGAATAGGCCCCTTCAAGGCTTGAAATGTACTTGGAAAGTCCTGGTTCTCTCTTGTTTAAAACCCTTACTAAATCCCTCATTTCAAAGTCCTTGTTGATGATTTTACCATCTATGATAATCATGCACTGCTCTCCATCTACATCGTAGATTAAAGGCATGGTCTTAGAGTTGATATCGTCGTCCTTAAAGGCATATTTACAATGGGCAAGGCCCCTATTTCCAGAAATATCTCCAACATTCGAATCCGTGATATTATCTGATATTAGGCCCTTTCCCTTAATTTCATTTATCTTGCCGTCCTTGTATAGGCTAATGCCCATCTCCGCCTGTCCTCTATGTTGTAGAGCATGTAACCCATAATATAGATGGGGAAACACATTTAACTCTTTGTCTCTACTATATACTCCAATTAAACCTGACATCCTTAGCCCTCGTAAGTGTAATCACTATTTAGTATTTTTTCTTCCATTTCAGACTTATACTCTTCTAATTTTGTCTTTAGTCCTTCATCTGATAGGCTTAAAATCCTTGCAGCAAGTACCGCCGCATTTTCTCCACCATTAATTGCCACAGTTGCAACTGGAACCCCCTTAGGCATTTGCACTGTAGAAAGTAGTGCATCTAGACCTTCTAGCGCAGATGACTTGGCTGGAATTCCTATAACTGGTCTAGTGGTATGTCCTGCCATAACGCCTGCTAAGTGAGCCGCCATTCCCGCAATACCAATGTAGACACCTGTCTCTTCCTTGGTTTCGTCCATATACTTTATAAGAGTTCCCAAAGCTCTATGGGCAGAAATAACCTTTACTTCATGTTCTATTTCAAAACCTTTTAATGTTTTTACAACCTTATCAGCAATAGCCTTATCTGATAATGACCCCATAATTACAGTAACCTTCATTTTATACCTCCAATTAATTTCTACTAATACATTTTTGTCTAATATGCTAATACCATCAATTAAAAGTCCATATACTGGCCTTTATAATTCTATACAAAAACAAAAAAGCCTAAACAGGAAGGCTGAAACCTCCCCGTCCAGGCTTTTGTCCTTTCGGTGTCAGCGAAATAATCGCCTTGTACCGCTCGGTCCTGTGCCTTAGCCCGGATCCCTAGGTACACTTTCTAATTTAGTTAAGATTAAGATATTTTGAAAGTTCCATTGGATCGATATATTGGTCGCCTTTGTAGGCTCTCATATTTCCACCGGAAACTTCGTCAACCAATGCAATTTCATCAGAACCGTCAATCATACCATACTCAAGTTTGATATCGTATAGGTCAAGGTCGAACTTCTTTAGTTCTTCTTTGATGATTGTAGATATCTTAATATTTAAGTCTTTTATCTCTTCATATTGGGAATCTGTAAGAATTCCAAGTTCAACTAGACCATCCTTAGTAATAAGAGGGTCTTCTCTTTCATCATCCTTCAACGTAATTTCAGTATAGGCATTTAGGGGTTGACCTTCCTTAGCATACTTTCCATATCTTCTAATGAAAGATCCCACTGCAACAAATCTAGTGATTACTTCGATTCCATCACCAAATAGCTTTGCAGGCTTGATATCCATAGTACCTTCTTCCAAATCAGAGGAAATATAATGGGTTTTGATGCCCTTATCCTTTAAAATTTCAAAAAAGTACTTACTTACCTTAAGACTTTCAAGTCCTGCACCTTCCTTTGACCCAGCAACCATATTGCCGCCAGTATCAAAAGAACCGTCTGCAGTTCCTGTTAAAGTGTCCTTGAATTTGAAATAGGATCTGTCACCGCTTTGAATAAAATCTTTTGTTTTACCTTTTTTAATTTGTTCCATATCTATCACCCTTTTTATTGGAATTTAGTCGAGTAGCATATACTCGAATGTACATAATAAGCCCAGAGAGGTAGGTTAAGCGAAACCTACCCCTCTGGGCTTTTCCCCCTTAGGTGTGTACCCTATATGTAGCTTAAGAGTATCGTACCGCTTGGTCCTGTGCCTTCGCCCGGATCCCTAGGTACACTTTCGCCCACAAAATAAAATTTCATGAACTCATTACGCATACATATTAACAAGTTTTACTGGACCAGTCAAGGACAATTTAGTTAAAACTAAGTAAGTTTTATGAAAAACCAATGCCCATCATCTACTTAACTATAAGCATTTGATGGGCATATCATTATATTTTTATTTTAAATGTATTGAATAGTTTGGTGATTCCTTTGTAATAGAGATATCATGTGGGTGATTTTCTATTAGAGAAGCTGGAGTTATCTTCATAAAGTGAGCTCTTTCTTTAACTGCAGGGATGTCCTTTGCTCCAATATATCCCATACCTGCTCTTAGTCCACCAACAAGTTGGTAAACTACATCTTCAACTTTACCTTTAAATGGAACCCTACCTTCTACTCCCTCTGGAACGAATTTCTTAGAACCAGTTTGGAAGTATCTATCTTCTGAACCAGATCTCATGGCTCCAATGGAACCCATTCCTCTATATTCCTTATATCTTCTACCTTGGTATAGTACCTCTTCACCTGGTGCTTCACTGGTTCCAGCAAATAGAGAACCTGCCATTATTACATCAGCTCCTACACCAATGGCCTTGATGATGTCTCCAGAATATTTGATACCACCGTCTGCAATAATAGGCACACCGTATTCATTTGCAGCCCTTGCTGCTTCCATGATAGCAGTTATTTGAGGAACCCCAATACCTGTAACAACTCTGGTAGTACAGATGGATCCAGGTCCTATACCGATTTTTACACAGTCGGCACCAGCTTCAATCAAAGCCTTTGTTCCCTCATAGGTTGCAACATTACCTGCAATAACCTGCATTTCTGGATAGGCATCTTTAATCTTCTTAACAGCCTTTAACACGCCGGCACTATGTCCATGGGCAGTGTCGATGGTTATAACGTCCACCTTTGCTTCTACAAGGGCCTTAACTCTGTCCATCATATCTTCAGTGATTCCAACAGCCGCTCCAACAAGAAGTCTACCGTTGGAGTCTCTAGCAGAATTTGGATATTGTATAGATTTTTCTATGTCCTTAATTGTGATAAGACCGGTTAGTTTGTAGTCGTCATCAACTATAGGAAGCTTTTCAATTCTGGCATTCTTCATCTTTTCCAAAGCGTCATCCATGGAGATATGTTCTTTTCCTGTGATAAGTTTATCTTTTTTAGTCATCACATTGTCGATATCCTGCTCCAAGTCAGTTTCAAATCTAACATCCCTATTAGTCAAAATTCCAACAAGTTTCATATCGTCATCCACAATTGGAACACCAGATATTCTATAATTTGCCATAAGCGCTAAGGCATCCTTTATCTTATGAACAGGGGATAGATAAAATGGATCAGTGATAATTCCATGCTCTGATCTCTTTACCCTGTCAACTTCCTTCGCCTGTTCTTCAATGGTCATATTCTTGTGAATTATACCTATACCACCTTGTCTAGCCATGGCTATGGACATCCTAGATTCAGTTACAGTGTCCATTCCAGCACTCATTAGCGGAATATTTAGCTGAATCTTCTTAGTTAAATTGGTCTTTAAGCTTGTTTCATGAGGTAGAACATGTGACTCCCTTGGTACCAAAAGTACGTCATCAAATGTTAACCCTTCTCCTACAAATTTCATAATTGCGCCTCCTAATTTTTATTCAGTGATTTTTATTAACTAGTAATTTAACAACTTTTTATTTTTTTGTCAATATTAAAACCTATAAGTATGTACTTATGTGTTCATTAACCCTTCATAAAGTAATCAATATCCCTTCTCAACTCTTCAACAGCTTTTTTTCTGTCCCTGTTCTTTAAATAGAATAAAAACTCACTATGTTGATGACTGTAGATATTAAAGACCTCCCTGTTCCAACTATTCCAATAGTACTGAGAAAAGACAAGCATCTGTTTTTGAAATGCATTTTCTAAAATCTCGTAATAGTATTCATCGTGATAAAAGCTAGCCAAGGTCAAATGGAAATCCATATTGGTATTCCAATAGGAAACTGGATCTTCACGACAGGCATTTTCCATTTGCTCCAGATGTAAGCTTTCAAGGACTTCAATGTCCCTATCCTGAACCCTTTCCCAATATTCATCTAAGTACTTTGGTTCCAAGAATTTCCTAAGCTTTAAAATACCATCCAGATATTCCTTAGAATAGGAAACAATAACATATCCAAGCCTTGGTATAGATTTTAATACCCCTTCATTACACAGTTCAATAAGGGCGTCCCTAACAGGGGCCTTACTGATTTGGTATTTATTCATTAAGTTTTTTTCATTTAAAATGTCACTAGTACTATAGTTACCCGATACGATATCCTGCTTAATAGAATCGTACACCTTTTCTCTTAAAGTCATTTTATCCTCAACTTTTCGTCTACTTACTAATCCTACTGGCTTTTTGATTGGTAAAACCCAATTCATTTCAAAATGCTCTGCCAGATAAAAAATTAGGATTTGGTATTTATTATATACCAAATCCTAAAAAATATTAATTAATTTCCCTCTAACATAATCTCAAGTATTTTATCGTCGGTGTATTTCATGCCTTCAGAAGCCATTTTACCAATGTTTTTTACAGTCTTATCGGAACAACTTCCCACAATTCCATCCATATATTCAAATTCAATTCCTCTCTTTGCCATTTCAAGGGCAAGAAGGCTATTATCCAGGGCAACTGCAATCTTGGAAGCACAGGAAGCCTTGGCCCCATCACATACTATTCCACCGGAAGTTGCAAGGGCGTTGGTCAAAATGGATTCGATTTTTTCTTCCTTTAAGCCAATAAGATAACCAATTCCACAGGCAGCTGCTCCGCCAGCACTAACAGCGCCGCAAAAAGCAGAAAGCTTTCCAATATAGTACTTTTGATAGATTGCAATGAGGTTTGAAACCATCAGTCCCCTATAGAGTCTTTCCTTAGAAAGATTTTCCCTTTGAGAAAAGACGATTACGGGAACAGATGTGGTAATTCCCTGGTTTCCAGAACCAGAATTTATAACGACAGGTAGACTGCAACCTCCCATCCTTGCATCGGAGGCAGAGCAAGTCATAGCTTTTATCTCGTCCTTCATGTCCCCTTGAGAGGTCATCTTAATTATGGGACCAACCTTTGCACCATATCCCTTTTCAAGGCCATTTTTGGCAATTTCCATATTTGACTTTATCTGTAGGTCCAAACGCTCTAAAAGCTTTGGAACATCTTTTAAATCCACATTGTCAGCAAAGTCTATAATACTTCTTACAGATAGAAAGGACCTGTCCTCAGTACAGTTTTCCTTGTCACTTATTTCAGATTTATAAATTACCTTACCATCCACTTCAACATAGGTAATATTGTCATGGCAGTCCTTTATTTCCACCGTAACTTCTTCACTATCAGTCTTACACACAATCTTTATGTAAAGAAGATTTGTAACATTAGAAACATGGGTCTTAATAACCCTATCCTCTATCAATTTCTTAGCCCTTTCAATGTCCTCACAGGTAATATCTTCAAGGACTCTAAGATTTTTAGAAGCCTTTCCACCAACAATTCCAAGGGCAACAGCCGTCAAAATCCCCTTCATTCCCTGGGAGTTTGGAACTAATACGGACCAGGCGTTCTTTATAATATTCTTAGAACAATATACTTCGATGTCTCTTGGGTCAGAAGTCAAATACTCTTTAACCTTTGCAGCACAAAGGGCAATTGCAATAGGTTCAGTACAACCTAGCGCCTGTTGTAATTCTTCAAGTAGAACCCTTTCAAAATCCTTATAAGAAACCATAGCAACCTCCTAACTGATATCATCACTAATCATATCAGGAAAATCCCTAAATTTCAAGGTGTTATATTATGGTTTTTTTGCCATCGTAGACCATAATACTCCTCCTATGGCAATAAAAAAAGACTAACCGCAGTGGCTAGTCAAGAATATTTAATCAATCAAGTAAAATTTAGAGTAATCTATCCTTTTTCTCAGTTCTACTGGATAGTACAACCATGAATTCATCTATACTTTTCATTGTTTGATATACTGCAGACCTTATTTTAAATTCTTCCCTAGTTTGAGGGGCCGGTAAAATTTCAGTATAATTCTTCATAAACTCCATTTTTCTTCTCATCTCTTTAACGGTGGCTTCTTCAGTAATCTGTGTTGAATTGGTCTTTAATATCTCCGCCAGTTCTGTACCTTTAGTGAATTCGGGAGGGATTTGACTTAAGTCTTCGTATATATTTTTTAAAATTCTAGACTGTTCTTTCATTATGTTTATGTTAAGGGTGATGTCTACTCCTTCATCAAAATTTAAATTTTCCATTTCCCGATTAGCTAAAATCGAAGCTTCTTCTATTGCTTTGTCCAAGTCCACAAATAAATTTTCTTCAGTCTTAATATCAAATTCCTTTGTCAAGGCAATAATAAATCTATTCAAGATATAGATTATCTTCTCGTCTATCTCACAGATTTTCTCTTCTAGCTTTTTTATCTTATTCGGTGCATAGATATTGGTTAAAAAGGCCAATAGGGTTCCTATTAAGATTAAGCCTATTTCGTTTAGTATTATACTCTGGTCAACTTTTTTGATTGCCAATAAATGGGTCACAAGGACAGAGGAAGGACCTAGTCCTATCTCCACTTTAAAGAAAAATGAGATTGGAACGAAAATTAGAAGATAAAGGGCAAATACCCAATTCTTAAAACCAAAGATATAAAAGCATAGGCTTCCTATTAAAATGGCTAGGATTGCAGAGATTAGTCGTTTAACTCCCCCTTTTAAAGTTTGGGTTCTGGTCTCTAAAACAGATAAAATTGCAATAATACCTGCTGATGCAGAAAATTGTAAACCTAAGTTTTCAGCAATAAAGATTGCAAAAAAGGCTGCAAGTGCAGTTTTTATAGTTCTACTTATAACTGAATTCATATTATTCTCCTAATCTTTAATCTACTTACAATTTGATTATACACAATTGGAAAGATTAGAAAAACCGTTTACCATATTCACAAATTAAAATAAATGGATAAAAAAAACACGAACTCAAAAAACAACCTTGCCATAAAAGCAAGGTCAACTTACAGTCTATTAACTTTTTATTATCACATCTGGATTAAATAGCGTCACCGATCCTATTACACTTCTTTTTAAAACCACCTTTTCGTAACCCTTCCAACCATAATGGCTTATATAATTTTTGTCTTCCTTGCCATAAACGGTGACTGCATGAAAGATATGTCTAAGGGGTTTGGAGTCTATGGATTTTATATCCACACCGGAGTTTAGCCAACCAAAAACTATGGAAGGCCTTCCTTTATTTAAATATTCCCTTACTCCAATGCTTCCCAATGTATAATATGCTCTTCCTGGTAAATTATAGGCCCTACAAAGGGAGTTGATGGCATCGGTAATAGTCTTAGCCCAACTCTTATTATATCTGCTATATTTGCGCAATTGGTCCTGTAGCGTAAAACCCGTCGTCTTTAAGTTTCCGTTCTCCAAGAACTTTTCAGGCACAAACCCACCTAATGTCTTGTTCCAGTAATCTAAAAGAATACAGGCCGCAGTAAACCCACAGGTTCCATTTATATTTTTAGGATAGACGCTGTTTCGAATCACCTTATGGTTTGGAACATAGAAACCCCTATCCTCGTCATGATGAAATTTTCTTTCTCCATTAAAAATCTCTTTCATAAAATCCTAACTATCTATCTTCTGGTTTTACACATGGGCATTGAAACTTCCCCGTCCCATCTAAGTCAAATACTTCATAAACACATTTATCTAGAGCGTCGGCTATGGCACCGGCTAATTTCAAATTAGGCATGGTCTTCTCATTTTCAATCTTATTGATACTAATCCTTGAAACCCCTACTTTTTTTCCTAACCTATGCTGAGATAGACCTAAAGGCTTTCTAAACTCTTCTATTCTATTTTTCATTTCAACACCCCTACCCTTTTAATAATCCTATTTAAATGTACATTTATTATCTCTTGTAATATTAAATACCCTATTTATAAAATTTTATTCTAAATTTTCGCAAATAACATTAAAATAAATCCTATTACTATCATACCATTCTAATCCACTAATGTATACACCCTTGTATTTATTACAAATAAAGGGCTCAGTATTTCAACTGAGCAGCCATTTATTATAATTCGATTATATCTTTATCTATTTTGCTTTTTCCCAATTGAAAGTGTATACAAATTGGTCAGGTTTATAGAAGTCTATTGCCTTTCCATCTATTTCAGCATATGGGTAACCAAATTGATTTAATGGTTCTCCCTCTTGTTTTGGATTTAACACTAAATCTCTACCTGTAGTAAAGCCTACCCTTACAGCATCCCAATTACCATAGTAATAATCCTTTAGAGCTAGGGCTTCCTTACTGTCCTTTTCCAGATTGTCATTTAAAATTCCCTTTAATACATCGGCTATATCGATAGGGAACCAACCTGTTCCAGGTTGATAGTACTCAACCCAACAGTGTTGTGACTTTGTGATGTCAGCAGTATCGTCCTTACTAAGTCTAACGCCGAAGGTTTCCCTTGCAGGTATATCTGACGCTCTACAAAGGGCAATGAATACAGAACCGATATCGGTACACTTTCCAGCCTTTGTATCAAGTAGTTGATCCACATCTCCAAGTCCACAACCTATAACGTCATTGTCCCTGTTCATATTGTCGTAGATCCAGTCGTAGATAGCCTTTACCTTCTCTTCAACTGTAGTCTTTCCCTCTGTAATTTCCTTTGCTTGTTCCTTTATAGGACCATTTATATTTAAAAGCTTAGAATCTGATAAGTACTCTTTGAATTCATCCTTGTTAAAGTCTGTTTCCTCTTTAATTTCAGGTCTTAGGGCTTCTCTTCTTGTGACATCAAAGGAATAGCTAACCTTCTTTTCAGTAGCTTCAGGTTTAAACTCCACATATATCATCTTGTTTCCAAGTTCGTCTTCCTCTACAGTCGCAGTTCCAACTGCTTCATCTATTTTGATTTCTTCATTGGAAATATCTTGAAATTCATCGGACTGAGCATATGGAATCCAAAGTCTTGAAGACTTTTCACTCTTGTGGGATGATAAGTCAAATTCCTGTGTTACCTTTCCTGAGACTTCCTCCGCTTCACTATCATTTTCCTTTTCTTCCTTGGTCTCTTCAGTAGCGACTGTTGCTTCTGTAGCTTCAGTCGTAGCCGCTGAAGAGTCCTCTGTTGCCTTGTTATCATCAGTTTTGTTACATGCTGTAATTGTGAATGATAAAAAAATAGCAAACAAAATTAAAATTAATTTACGTTTCATCCTATTCTCCTTTTTTTTATTATGGGTATAACTTTGTACCCATTTAAATTTATTGTATAGAATCCTTTACGCGCTGTCAATAATACCACAAGTTTATAAATATATTGAATGAAATAATGATAGTGACCAGTTTTAATGACCACTATCATCTATAATTATCTATAATAATTGTCTAAACATTTTAAAGATTTAGATACTTCTTTCATTATCTCTTCAATGGCATCGTTATAGTCCATTTCGCTGTTTTCCATTTTTTCACGGGTAGAATATTCGACAATTCCTTCTCCCGCTCTCTTGCCTACTGTAACCCTAAGAGGTATACCAATTAGGTCTCTGTCATTAAATTTAACTCCAGCCCTCTCTTTTCTATCGTCAAGGATAACTTCCACACCCTTTAGTCTTAAGTTTTCATATATCTTGGTTCCAAGTTCCATCTGATCCTCGTCCCTCGTGTTCATAACGGAGATGATTACATGGTATGGCGCAACTATCAATGGCCAAATAATACCATTGTCGTCATGATTTTGCTCAATTATGGCAGTTACCGTCCTAGTTATACCTATGCCATAGCTACCCATGTAAAAGTGCTGTTCTTTTCCATTTTCATCAAGGTAGGTTGCATCAAGTGCCTTGGAATATTTCTCTCCCAATTGGAAGATATTACCCACTTCGATTCCCCTTGCAGATTTAAGGGGTTCCTTTGTCTCAGGGTCGATGTCCCCTTCTTCAATCATAAGAAGATCCTTTACCACTTCCCCGTCAAAGTCCCTTCCATAGTTGGCATCTTTATAGTGGTAGTCCTTTTCATTTGCACCTATTACGAGATTTTTCATCTTCGTGATTCGTTCGTCGATGATAATCCTTACATCTTCTGGAATTTCAGAACTAGGTCCTGTAAATCCTGGTGATGAATTCAACTTTTCTTCTATGTCAATGTCAGTCATCATCTCAATTGCATGTTCTGGAACCTTTAAGTAAGAAACCAACTTAGAAACGTTGAGCTCTCTATCTCCAGGTATGATGACTAAAACAGGTTTTCCTTCCACCATTAAATCTATAGCCTTGGCACAGTGACTACTTGATGTGTTGGTAAATTCCTTGACATCTTCGATGGTCTTACAGTTAGGGGTGAAGATCTTAGTAAGTTCCTTCATCTCCACATCTTCTTCATCCACTTCATAGTAAACTTCTGCCTTTTCGTCTGTGGCAGCAAAAGTTGAAGAGTCACTGTAGAAGATTACCCCTTCTCCAGTTTCTGATAGGGCTATAAATTCATGGGAGTTGTTTCCACCCATGGCTCCACTGTCTCCTGCCACTACCTTATAATCAAGCTTTAATCTATCGAATATCACTTCATAGGCCTTCCACATATTTTCATAGGCTTTATTTAAACCTTCCATGTCCGTATCAAAGGTATAGGCGTCCTTCATCAAAAACTCTCTAGATCTATTTATACCAAACCTAGGTCTTTTTTCATCCCTATATTTATATTGAATTTGATAGATATTTAAAGGCAGCTGTTTATAGCTTTTGATTTCGCCCTTTATCAAATTTGTAAAGTATTCTTCGGCAGTAGGTCCAAGACAGAACTCCCTGTCATTTCTATCCCTAAGTTTAAACATCTCTGGACCAAAGGTTGCCCATCTTCCAGACTCCTCCCAGATTTCCCTTGGTTGTAGGGCGGACATTAAAATCTCTTGAGATCCAAAGTTGTCCATTTCCTCCCTTACGATATTTTCAATTTTACGAACCACTCTATAACCCAGTGGAAGATATGAATAAATACCCGATGCAGTCTTTCTGATCATCCCTCCTCTAAGGAGAAGTTTATGGCTGGCTATTTCAGCATCAGCTGGATCTTCCCTTAAAGTAGGCATATAAAACTTTGACATTTTCATAAATAAGTCCTCCTTTTGTAAATCAAATACAATAAAATTCATGTAAAAATAGATAGTCAAACCCTTAAAATTCGTTTGATAACTAAAAAAACCTTCCACCTAGAAGGCGAAAGGTTACGCGGTACCACTTCTTTTAAAATTAAATAATCCACTTGAAAGCTATAAGGCACAACCCTGCAGTTTTGTCTGCAACCTCCAAGACAGGTTCCCAAAGTTTACCAGAAAGTTTTCACCAACCACTTTCTCTCTTTAATGGCTTCCAAAGGTATTAGTTCTTTTCCCAGGTAAAGTCTATGTTATCACAATTAACACCTTTTGCCAATACTACATAATCAAGTCCCTTACCCTCTTGTCCCACTTTCTATTGGATATTGTTGCTACAATCATAAGCACTATCCACCCTAAAAGGGTCCAACTGATTAAAATAGAAAATATGAGTAGCGGAACTTTAGCATTGCCCCTACATTTGAAAAAGGGTATTAGCAAAAACAGAGCTGCTGAAGTAGTCAAAGCTATAAAGAATCTAGGTGACATCCCATCAAATATCGAAAAATATCTAGCGAAGAAACCTTTAAAGGTTTCTGCTCCAGTAAAGCAAACAAATAAAACTACACCAAAGACGATTATATTGAAAATAAAATTGGTTACAGTTCTCATTTGATTTTGTCTTCTTAGCCTTTTTAACTCGCTCTTTGGTATAAACCCCTCTGGAACATAGTCCTCTCTAAAGTCTCTTTCATCTTCAAAGCTGTCTTTGTCGTAAAATTTCTCTTCACTGTATTGAGACTTAGGCTCTTCTTTTTTAGAATTGCCCTTTTTCTTAAACCGTTCAAAAAAATTAGATGAACTTTTCTCCTCTTCGTAAAAACTTTTGGATTTGTTCTCTCTAATGGATTCAAAGAGGTCATAGTCGGTCCTTTCAAAAAGCCTTCTCT
Organism: Lagierella sp.; assembly: GCF_029983815.1. Classification (GTDB taxonomy): domain Bacteria; phylum Bacillota; class Clostridia; order Tissierellales; family Peptoniphilaceae; genus Mediannikoviicoccus. Next base: position 194,672 of record NZ_JASBYU010000002.1, on the reverse strand, counting down.
TCTTTGTATCCTCTAAATTGTCCTCTTCTTCATCCTCTAAAATTCTAGAGGTGTTATCCTTATCAAAATCCTCTTTGTCTTCAACATTTTCCTTATTGAAAATCGGTCTTTTTCTTTGACTTTCTTTAAATTCCTTCTCTTCTTCTTTTTTATAGTCTTCAAGAAATCCACTAAAGTCATATTTAGAAGGTTCTTTCTTCTTTTCTAGGATTTCAAAATATTCTACATTCTTATTTTCCGCCTTTTTAACCTTTACAGGCATGCCACAATTTGTACAATATTTGAAATTTTCTTGTAATTCTTCTCCACAAAATTCACATTTCATAATCTCACCTTAGAAATTTTTATAACTATAAGATATAAATGCCAATGGGAATTTAAATCTATCCCATCTTTTAAAAAATAGCAGTTATAAATATTATACCCTAGTTTAATCCTCACATTCAAATAAGGCCTCAAATTGAAAAAATGAGACTATGAATTTTCTCCCATGGTATAGTCGGTCTTTTCCGGACCCTTTTTTGGAAATGTAAATATAAACTCAGAGCCTTCTCCAATTGTACTCTTTACCCTAATATTACCGTTATGGGCGAGGGCCGTATGTTTTACTATAGAAAGACCAAGTCCTGTTCCGGCGTTTTTCCCTCTGGATTTGTCCGCCACATAAAACCTTTCGAATATTCTTGCAGTGTCTGGTTTTGAAATTCCTATTCCAGTGTCCTTAACCCTTACAACCGCCTCATCCAGGTTACTATAGACAGTAACTTTAAGCATTCCGCCCTTTTTATTGTATTTTACTCCATTGGAGAGTAGATTATTAAGTAAATTTTTTATTTTTTCTCTATCTGCAGTCACCGTAACCGGGTCCATATTACGTATTATGTCCACACCCTTTACTCTAGCCATATTGCTTATGTCCTTTATGCTCTCATCGACTAAATCCATTAAATCAAAGGTGGTTAAATCCAAACTGATGGCTTCCTTGCCCGTAAACTTTGATAGGGCAATAAGGTCGTTAATAAGCTCTAAGAGTTTTCCTGCATCTTGAATTATTATTCCAGAAAACTCCTTTGCCTTATCCCCTGTGGCTATTCCAGTTTGAATCATTTCAGCATGGCCTATAATAGAAGTTAGGGGAGTCTTTAATTCATGGGTAACATTGGCAGAGAACTCCGACCTAAGTTTTTCCATGGTCTTATATTGGGCCATGGAAAACATGGAGTTACCCTTTTCATTTTCTAAAATGTCCAGAAGCTCATTTATATCCTTATCATATTTTAAGTCCAGATTGTCGTCGTTGAACACTTCGGAAATTATAATAGCAGAAAGGGATTTTGGATTGTACTTACCCTTCTGATGTCTAAGTAGAAAATAGGTTAAAATAGCGCAAAGAACCAAAATAAGACCTGTATAAGTCGTCAGGTCTTTTTTGGCATGAAAAACATAATCTAAAAGTATTTTAAAAACCAAAAATACCCCTAAATAGGATAATCCTACTTTTTTTACAAGATTCATATCCATTTTTAGTCCTCATCTACGATCTTGTAACCGACATTTCTCACAGTTACAATATATCCGTCCCTATCAAGTTTTTGTCTAAGCGTCCTTATATGAACGTCGATGGTCCTAGTCTCTCCTTCGTAGTCAAAGCCCCATATCTCTTCAGTCAGCTTTTGTCTTGTTAAAACAATATCTTTGTTTTCGATAAGGTAGTAAAGAAGCTCAAATTCCTTATAGGTTAATTTCACTTCTTCTCCACCGACTTTGACAACTCTTTTAGAAAGGTCCATCTCTATATCTCTAAAATAGATTTTCCCGCCATGTACTTCTGGTTGTGACTTGCCATATCTTCTCAACACAGCCTTAATTCTGGAAATGAGTTCCATAACTCCAAAGGGCTTAATGACATAGTCATCTGCCCCCATATCCAGTCCTCTAACCTTGTCGATTTCCTCATCCTTGGCTGTAACCATAATTACGGGAATATCCTTATATTCCGAATTTTCCTTCAGAAATTTTAAAATCTCATACCCATCCTTACCTTCCAACATTATGTCCAGTAAAATCAGGTCTGGTACTTTTTCTTCCAAGCCTTCCATTAACCCTTCAGCATCCACATAGCCATTGGCAATAAAGTTGGAATTGTTCAAGGCATAAACAACTAAGTCTCTTATATTATCTTCATCTTCAACTAAGTAAACTGTCCTCATTCATCATACCTACTTTTGTACGTGTTGTCCTGTGATAGAATATTCAACCCATTCTGAAATATTCTCTGCATGATCTCCTATTCTTTCAAGATACTTTGCAATCATCAAAATATCAATTGCATATTCAGCTCCGATTGTATCGGCTCTGATTTCTCCCACTACATCTTCTCTGACTTCGTCGAAAAATCCATCAACTCTATCATCATGTCTACTAATATTGTCTACAAGGGATAGATCTCCTGTCACAAAACTCTTTAAACTTTCCTTTAACATTTCAATAGAAGTATCAGCCATTACAATAATCTTTTGATATGTTTCGTCCTTTGTAACCTGTGGAATGGTCATAACAATTTCCGCTATGTCCACTGCGTGATCTCCTATTCTCTCCATATCTGTAATCATCTTTAACGCAGATGAAATTAACCTTAGGTCACTAGCCACTGGCTGTTGACGTAAAAGCAGCTTTAGAGCTCTCTCTTCGATCTTTCTCTCGTATTCATTTACATCTTCATCATTGTCCATAATGAATTTAGCCTTAATAAGATCCTTATGTCTAAAAGCTCTAACGGCTTCTATTATTCTAACGGAGATCAAATCTCCCATCTCTGTTAATTCATCATTTAACAAATTTAATTCTTCATCAAATTTACTTCTCATTTTTCCCCCTAGCTGAAACGTCCTGTAATATAGTCTTCAGTTCTTTGGTCTCGAGGAACACTAAATAATTGTTCAGTATCAGAAAATTCCACTAGATCCCCTAACAAGAAGAAACCTGTCTTATCAGAAACCCTTGTTGCCTGTTGCATGTTATGAGTTACGATTACAATTGTGTATTCTTTCTTGATTTCGTCTAAAAGTTCTTCTATCTTAGAAGTTGAAATTGGATCCAGTGCCGAAGTTGGCTCATCCAATAAAATTACTTCCGGTTCAACAGCCATAGCTCTTGCTATACAAATCCTTTGTTGTTGCCCTCCGGAAAGAGCCAATGCAGATTTATTCAAATTGTCCTTAACTTCATCAAAAATAGCCGCTTGACTTAATGACCTTTCAACTATTTCATCTAAAGTCTTCTTGTTCTTGATACCATGTGTCCTTGGACCATAGGCGATATTATCATAGATTGACATTGGGAATGGATTTGGTTTTTGGAACACCATCCCTACTCTCTTTCTAAGTTCATAAACGTCTATTTCAGAAAAAATTTCCTTTCCGTCCAGATATATATTACCCTCTTTTCTATAGGATGAAACCAAGTCGTTCATTCTATTTAGACTCTTTAAAAGAGTGGACTTTCCACATCCTGAAGGTCCGATAAAAGCAGTAACTTCATTTTCTTCGATATCCATATTTACATTTTTTATAGCATGGAAATCCCCATAATATGAATTAAAATTTTCGATTTTTATCTTACTCATCTATTTGTTCCCTTCCAAGTTTTTTAGCCAGCACTGTTGAAGCACCGTTTATTAATAATATTACAATTAATAGAATTACGCCTGTCGCATAGGCTTGGTTAACATTCATACCTTCGGAGGATAGGGCATACATGTGTAGTGCCAATGTTCTACCTCCAGAAGCCGGACCTACAACTTTCTTAGGTATTTCGGCAACGGTACCTGATGTAAATAGAAGTGCAGCAGTTTCACCTACAATTCTACCTATACCCAATATTACACCTGCCAAAATTCCCGGCATTGCACTTGGTACAACTATCTTTAAAATAGTTCTTACCTTTCCTGCACCAAGACCAAAGCTAGCGTCCCTTAGAGATTGAGGAATTGCTATCAATGCTTCCTCAGTACTTCGCATAACCAATGGAAGTATCATAATTGCAGTAGTCATTGCTCCTGCTAAAAGTGAAATATTCCATTTCAAATATATAACAAAAAATAACATACCAAATAGACCGTAGACAATTGATGGTATCGCTGACAGTGTATCGGCTGTTACTCTTACAACTCTTACTATTCTATTTTCTTGATCCGCATATTCTGCCAAATAAATTGCAGTTAAAATTCCAAGGGGAACTGCAACCAATAAAGACATTAAAACCATTATCAATGTATTTATAATCGCTGGGAACATAGAAACATTGTCACTATTGTATTTAAGGGCAAATAGTTTAGGTTCCAAATGAACTACTCCCTTGATTAGAATAAATGCTACTACAAATAATAAGCTTAATAATGTAAGAACTGAAAAGAAGTAAACTAGAAATTTTAAAACTCTTGAACCTGTTTTCATTCCTTAATCCTCCTTCTTTTACTGATTACAAATATTATATTGATTATCAATATGAATATAAACAAAACTGCTCCCGTTGCTATAAGGGCTTCCCTATGCAAATCAGCAGCATAACCCATTTCCAATGCAATGTTCATAGTCAATGTTCTAACACCTTTAAATAGACCATTTGGCATTCTTGGCTGTCCACCAGCTACTAAAATTACCGCCATGGTCTCTCCTATAGCTCTACCCATTCCTAAGATCACAGCTGATATGATACCTGACTTTGCAGCAGGTAGTACAACGGTGAAAATAGATCTTTCCTTTGTGGCACCTAGTGCCATTGCACCTTCATAATAACTCTTTTCTACGGAATTTATCGCTGCTTGAGACAAAGATATAACTGTAGGTAATATCATTATTGCAAGTATTATAATTGCAGCAAGCATCGTCAATCCGTTTTTGTTTATAGCCTTTGCTATAACTGGAACAACAACTGTAAGACCAAAGAAACCATAAATAATAGAAGGAATACCTGCCATTAAGTTAATTCCAGCAGTAAAGGTAGAATGCAGTTTTTTAGGGCAATACTTAGCCATGAAAACCGCAGTGAATATACCCGTTGGAACTCCCAGTAAAACCGCCCCTAAAGTTACATAGAAACTTGATAGGATGAAAGGGAAAATTCCAAATTTAGCTGGATTGGCATTAGGGGCCCATTTGGCCCCTAAGATAAAGTTCTTTATTCCAATTTCTTTTATAGTTGGTAGTCCTCTTGAAAAGATGAATAGACAGATTACAACTACGGCTAGGATAGAGGTAAGTGTAGACACAAAGGCTATCCCTTTAAATGCATTCTCTTTCCTATAAAAATTTCTTCTCGCTTTATCTACCATTGCCATCTCTCTCTTACTTAACGTCTTCCCACTTAGTTAATTCTCCAAGGTAGATATTTTTCAAACTATCTAGAGAAATTTCTTCAACTGAACTATCTTTGTTAACAATTACTGCAATACCGTCCATTGCAATAACGAATTTCTTTAAATCTTTTTCACTATCTTTAAGCTCTCTTGAAGCCATACCTATGTTTGCAACACCTTCTTTAGCGTTTTGAACACCAGTAGTTGAGTCTGACATGTTAACTTGGATTTTTACATTAGGATTGATTTTTCCATAAGCTTCAACTAGTTTTTCCATTACTGGAGTTACTGATGAAGATCCAGCTATTGCAATGTCTCCACTAACGTTAGGGTCAGGTGTAAATTCTTTAGCTTCAGGACTCTTTACATATCCTTCTTCTTCAACAACCTTTTGTCCATCTTCACTTAGGATAAATCCGATAAAGTCAGCTTCTGCTCCTTGTGGTTCTTCCTTAGTTACAATGTTGAAAGGTCTTGCTATTTTGTAGCTGTTGTTTGCAACATTTTCAGGAGTTGCTTCAACACCGTCAACCTTTAATGCTTTAACAGTGTCATTTAATGATCCTAATGAGATGTATCCAATAGCATTTTTGTCTCCTGCAACAGTAGTCATAACTGCTTCAGTGTTGTTTTGGATAACAGCTTCTTCAGTAGTCATATCGTTCTTGTCACCGTCGATAACTTCTACTAGTTCTACGAAAGCTCCTCTTGTTCCTGAACCATCTTCTCTAGAGATAACAGAAATTTCTCCTGTCATTCCATCTCCTGTTGTTTCTTCTGATCCTTGTTCACTTGTTTCAGTAGCTTCTGTTGTTGCTCCTGAACTCTCTTCTGAACCATTATTGGTTCCTGTCTTGTCACATGCTGTAAATAAAAGAACTACAGCCATTAAAATACCTAAAATTTTAAATTTGTTTTTCATTTTTACCTCCACAATCTTAGTGTCTTAACTATACCAATGGTTTGTTAAATAAAAAGATTGTAATTGTTAAATCCATGTTAAAGTTAACCACTTTTCCCTATTTTATACTAAAAACTCTAAATAATAAGGTTTTCATGATTTTTATAGCTATTTATTTTGTTAGAGTTACCTTAGATTTGAAGTAAAAAAAGACACCGAAAGGTATACTTTCAGTGCCTTTTGTAGGTATTATTTTATTATATCCTCAGCAACGGAACTCTTTCCACCAAAGATATTTACAATTTCAATGTCCTTATCGTCCATATATGCCTTAACATATCTATCAAGTTTTTCAGGTCTTGTTAGTAGTACTGGCATATTGTTATTAGCTGCATAAACGCCAACAACTAGGGCATCAGGGAAGTCTTTTCCATTTACTAAAGCCATCTCTTTAGTATTTTCAAAGTATTTTCTTGCTATCTTCACAGCTGTTTCATATCTGTCTGCTCCTGCAAGTCTTATAGACTTTTCAAATTGGGAATCCACAGTCTTATCTACAGAGTCCTTACCTCCTACTATTATAGAATTCTTGATTGAGAATTCTTTTAATAGGCTTTGAGCATATCCAATACCAGTTCCATCGTAAAGGATGATTGGCATATTTTCTCTTGCTGCAACTGGTGCAATTGCTAAAGCGTCAGGATAGTCTCTTCCGTCTGCGACAATTACAGTATCTTGGTTAGGATTTGCCTTTAAGATAATTTGGGCTACCTTTAGAGAAGTTTCATATCTATCTGATCCATATATTCTTGAAACTTTACCAATTTCTTTAAATCTATTTTCTTCATTTGTGCTAACTGAAGAATCACCACCAACGATGATTACCTCTTTTGCTTCTAGTCTTGTTAGTTCCTCAACTACTTTATCAAGAGCTTTTCCCTCGTCGGATAATAGAAGAGGTGCATTTTTATATTTAGCAAGAACTGTTGCTGTCAAGGAGTCTGGGAAGTTTCTTCCATCTGCAACGATGACAACTTCAGATTTATCGTACATCTTCTTGCTTATTTCAATGGCAGTTTCATATCTGTCATTACCCTTTGTCCTTGTAGTTTCTACCTTTGAAACCTCAGTAGGCTCTGTAGAGTCCTCTGTTTCAGATGGTACACCTGGACTAGGTTTTACTGGTTCTGTGGTATCAGGTTTATCAGTTGAATCTGATGGTTCTGTAGTCTCTGTATTGTCAGTTGGATCCCCTGGATCTTTTTCATCTTCGACTACATTTACAGTGACTTTGGCCTTAAGTTCTTGAGGATTTGTAATACCTTCTGGTAATACTAGTTCTCCCTCTAGTACATAAGTTCCAACTTCATTTTTGAAATTATCCAAATTCCAGTTAACCTTTAAGCCCATAGTGTCGTCAGCAGCTGTCAATTTATTCAGTGTTCTAGCAAATAGTACAGGTAATTTTTCTAATGCTGAAAGGATGTTGTCCCCTTTGGTTTTCACATGGATAATAAAGGCCTCTTGTGGAATATCTCCATTTTTTACATAGTACTTGCCATTTTTGGTATTACTATTTGAAATATTTGAAACCTTACCTCCATCACTATATTCAATAGAGTATCTTCCAACTATGTCATAGTCTTGAGAATTTAATGAGATATTAAAAACATAGTCTTCATAAGACGAAGTTACTGTGAAATAATCCTTATTTGCTGTTACTTTTTGGTTTGAACCAAATCCCCCTTCATCTGTAACCTTTAATAGGTCTGGGTAGTCTTTTGCACTTACAACATCGCCATTTTCGTCAACAACCTTAAAAGTTGTAACTTCATTTCTTCCCTCTTTAGTAATTCCTAAACCAGTTGTAGGTTCCTCTGGTGTAGTATCTACCGGAGTTGGATCTACAGGATCTTCTGTTCCAAATGGTTTTACCTTTATTACAAATACCTCTTCTGGAATCTCTCCATTTTTAACATAGTACTTGTCATTTTCAAAATTACTATTTGTAATATTTGAAATTTTACCAAAACTATCATTTTCAATTGAGTATCTTCCAACTAATTCATAGTCTTGGGAGTTCAATGTGATATTGAACACATAGGCTTCCATATTAGAAGTTACTGTGAAATAATCTTCATTTGCTGTAACTTTTTGTACTGAACCATACCCTTCTACATCTGTAACCTTTAATAAATCTGGATAATCCTTTGCACTTACTAACTTATTGTCAGTTGTAACAACTTTATAAGTTATGGTTTCTTTGTTGCCATCCTTACCAAGACCAAGCTTTACAGTAGGTTCTTCTGGAGTTGGATCTACCGGTGCTGGGTCCACAGGATATTCTGTTCCAAATGGTTTTACCTTTATTACAAATACCTCTTCTGGAATCTCTTTATCGTCTACTTCGTAATAGGTAGGTGTGGTATTGGAGTTTTTAACAACAGTCACTTTTCCACCCATTGTCCCTTGGTCATAGTCCATACCAAATTCGTAGGTTCCAACTAATTCATAGTCCTTGGAATGAAGTTGAACACGGTACTCTTCAGTCACTCCATCGGTCTTCATAGTGAAATAGTCGCCATTAGAAACTGCTCTTTTCACATAGTCAGGGTTCATGTTATATCCAGATATAAGTCCTGGATATTCCTTTGAACTCAATACCTTTCCATCGGTTGTTACCACTTTATAGGTTATAGTTTGATGCTTACCATCTTTAGCGATTCCAAGTTTTGGATTTTCAGTTGGAGTTTCAGGAGTTTCAGGCTCTTGACCCTTTTCCTTTACATGAATCACATAGAATTTTTCTGGTTCTTTATTGGCATCATGGCGACTTAAAGCTTCACCATTGGCCTTTACATCCCTTACAGTTCCATCCTTATAGATAGTACAGTATTCCTGTTTAAATCCATATTCGCCAACCATTTCATATTTGTCTGAAACTATTTCAAGATTGAAGAAGTGGTCATCCCCAGTAGTTACATATTCATAAAAATCTCCTACTGGATTAAAGTAGATTTCCTTCTTGTATTCATCTTGGGAAACTCCCTTTAACATTCCAAGATGATCCTTAGAACTTAAAAGATTTCCATTTTCATCGACTATCTTATAGGCAATAGAAGTTGCACCAAACTCTTCACCGTCTCTAAAGTTTCTTCTAAAAGTTCCTATTTTCGGCTCTTCATCCTTAGTTTCGATTCCACCTTGGGCTAACTTAACCTTTACCATCTCTGGTAATAATTTGGAGATGTCCTCTCCCTTTTTTATAGTAATTTCGTCTTGGTCAATAACTTCTACTATTTTTTTAATACCTGTATCTTCTGGATCTTCAGGTTTTGGTTCTTCCGGTGTTTCAGGAGTTGGGTCTTCTGGTGTAGAACTTGTATTAATATCTTCAAAAGCACTATTCTTTACAGAATCCTTAGTTTTTAATTGTTCCTTGTAACTCATTAAAGTGTTTAAAGTGTCATCATTGAAGAAAGCTTTAACTTGATTACTTGCATTTTCAAGTTTTTCTAAAGTAGGGATATCTTCCTTATTTAAACTTCCCTTATTTAGACTGTTGAATATCTGCTTTGCTTCAAGATAGGCATATTGACTTGTTTCATAGCCAGGATATCCAGGGTTTCCTTGAACCCATAGGATTTCTAATTTAGGTAAAGCCAGTAGTGGTTCTAGATCTTCAATTCTATTGTTGGTCAGTACCAATTTCTTTAAGTTTACTAAACCCTTCAATGAACTTACGTCTTTGACATGGTGTCCTCCAAGGTCAACCTCCTCTAGACTGGTTGAATCCTTTAAAGGCTCTACAGAGTCTATTAAATTTTCATTAATCGGTTTTGTATAGTCTACTTTTGGAGCTGAGGCAAGAATTGTCTTTAATTTAGTTAATCCTCTCAAAGGCTCTAAACTCCTAATAGGGCTAAAGTCAGATCTAATATACTCTAGATCCTTCATATTAGATGCAAAATCATAATTATCTATTCTAGTAAATGATAAATTTAGAATCTTCATCTTTGTGAAGTTGGAAAGTATAGAAGTATCTTCGATTTTAGCATCGGAAAGATTTAAAAATTCCAACTCAGTCATATTCTTTAATGGACTGATATCCGTAACTCTATTTTCGTCGGTTCCAAGGGATCTTAAGTCCAAGTGAACCATCTTATTAGCATTCTTTAAAGGCGTTAAATCAGTAAAGATTTGATATACCGCACTAAACCATTCAAGGTTTGTCGCATATTCAAGTTCTGATATATCCTTAACCTTTATTCCTATCTCCTTACGGTCGTGGGCACCACATTGTTCAGGGGATAGTCTGTGAATTCTTCTTAACATTCTTTTGGTTATAACCGCGTCATCCACATCATCCACAGTTCCTCCAAAAAGAAGTACAATACCCCTCTTTAGGTTCCAGTCGGATATCTCTACTACATCATCATCGTCTGGCAGTGGTTTTAAAGTTTCATCAATTATGAATCCACGTTCATCTTTTTCATAGTCATTGTCCACTGCATTTTTTTCTGCTGCATATCCTAGGTTTCCAAAACTACCTATGAAAATGCTTAAACTCAACAAAATTGCAATAAGTTTTTTCATTAAATCATCCTTTCCTTTTTTAATTAATCTATCCAATTATAAATATACCCTAATCGTTTGTCAATTAACATTCAAATTCGTCACTTTCTAGTTTATGGTTATATTCGTGTTAAATATTTCCGATTGCATAAAGCAAAACAAAATTAACTTTTTCCTTTATAGCTTTATCTAATAAATTCCCTGCAATTTATTTATTAATTGTTTTATCTAATCATTATTTATTGATAAGCAATCAAAGTAAAACTAACCCATAAAAAAACCGAGACTAAAAAAGTCTCAGTTGAAAAATCTATAAATTTTTACTTGATATCCACGCCTTAATGGTCTTTCCATTACGTAAATTTGTTATGGTTCCGTAGCACCACATTCTTGAACCATCGGTTTTAACCTTGGTTATTTGAATAGGGTCTCCCGAAATTGCTAGTCCCACAATCTTTCCTTCTAGGTTTGGTTCCTGTCTAAGATTGGACCTAGGAGACTGAATCTTCACAGTCTTTCCAACCCAGTTTTTTGGATCTTCCGGCAAATCTTCGGTCTTTATATCCCCTACATCAACATTGGTCTCGGAATCCTCTTCTTCAGAAGCCACTTCCTCCCCTTCGCCAACAGCTTTATTTACAGTTGCCAAAAGTTTCTTAGACTCCTCGATCTCTCCAGCTATTTTTACATAGTCTTTTATTATGGATGAAGCTAGATAGACATTGTCGTCCTCCATAGCCTGCTTCACTTGATTAAGTATATTGGTTTCGGCTTCCTTTAACTTTTCCTTAGCCTGTTTATTAAACTGGGAGTTTTCTCTATCAATTCTTCCAAATATTCTAACGGCAGAAAGATAGTCACCTTCATCTAACTTATTTATTCCCTGTTCATATACCTTTGCCTCGGTTTTCATTTTAATAGTGTCATCTCGTTTTACCTTATACTTTTCGTCGCCGGTCTTGGTATAGAGTCTTGCATAGATGGTTGAAGCAGGGCCATATTCCCCACTGGAAATATAATTTTCCGCTTCCCTCTCCAATTTTCCCAGGCTCGATTGACTGACTACATAAGATGCAACTAATGAGATAATAAGAACAAAAATAATTGCGCCAATTCCTATGGCAAATCGATTTATCTTTTGTAATTTCATTTACAATACCCACCTAAATATATTCTTACTATTTATCATACTACAATTATGCCCAATGTGGAAATACTAGCACCGCCTATGGACCACAATTTCTTTTGAAATCTTTTCAATCTGCTCTCTTCTTGCCAAGTCCTTAGAGAAAGCAGTGGCAGTGGCACAGGCCATGGCAATTTTGAAAGATTCCTCTAGATCTGCAGTTCTAATATAAGTAGCAATAAAACCAGCAATCATAGAATCTCTAACCCCTTCGGTTCTAACCTCGTCTCCCTTAACTCCATCTCCCTTGTAGACACAGTCTCCACTAAAGAGGTAGGCACCATCTTTTCCTAAGGATATTATTGCATGTTTTGCACCCATTGCCAATATTTTCTTTCCACATTCAATAAGTGTGGGTTCATCTTCAATTTTAATATTAAAAATTTCTTCAACATCGGAGATATTTGGCTTGACCATCAAAGGCCCTCTTTTTATAAAGTCCTTTAATTTTTCCGCTGTTGAATCCACGATAAATTCTGCACCATTAGCTTTACAAATTGAGATTATCCTGTCTTGAATGTCCTCGTCCACATTTGGAGGAAGACTTCCCATAAGGATAATGGTATCTCCTTCTCTAATTCTTGAAATAAAATATAAAAATTCCGATTGTTCATTAAATGAGATATTAGGTCCTTTGCCATTGATGATGATATTTTGTTTATAAAGTTTAATATTAATCCTAGTTTCATCGTCAATTTCAATAAAGGAGGTGTTTATTCCCTCCATATTTAGCCAGTCCTTAATAAACTCTCCCGCATATCCACCTAAGAATCCTGTAGCTACTGAAGGCATCCCCAGCCTTCTAAGTACTCTTGCAACATTTATGGACTTTCCTCCTGGAACCCTTAGATCATTTTTCATTCTATTTTTATAATTTTCCCTCAATTCATCGACTTCCACTATATAGTCGACGGAGGGGTTTAAACTAATGGTATAAATCAAAGTATCACCTATAATCTTTCAATCATCATGGTAATCAGCGGTCTAAAGAATATTACGCTTGCAATTTCAAGGCCTACTATCACGAGAGATGTAAATTGCAGATTTTTGATATTTCTATTACCCTTCCACTTGTCCTTTAAAGTCCCTTGGACTATGAGTATCTCCAATAATAGGGAGATGATGTATAGAACAAATCCCCTTGGTTTCAAGGAGTAACCTAGCATCAGGCCTGTTCCCGGCACAAAGGCAAATACCAAATGAAGAATCAATCTAATTGTGCATACTAAGGTAGCAAATATGACACAGTTTGAAAACTTTCTATGGCCATCTATAGGCTTTAAAAGATCCATCTTATCGAAGGTCATAATAGCATAGGGCTTTAGTATCACTATGGTCAATGCACCAAGGGAGACAACTATGGTTATCAAAAACCTATTGAAACTTAGGGTCTGTACTGGACTTGAATTGCGGATGACTTCTATATTTGTCATAAGCAAAAAAATCGAGGAAAGGATGATGCAGATATCTCTATAGTAGTTTCCTGGTTTTTCCAAAAGTTTTATAAATTTTTTCACCCAAGAATAGATAGAGTCCACAGCTTTATTGTTGACTTTAGCAATAATATTACCTATTTTTGTAAATTTAATCGGACTTTCCACCGAATTTTTATATTCCTTTGAGGAATTTGCTTCTTCAAAGGTAAAATCATCTTTTTCCTCTGTAAAATCAACTTCTTTATCTTCCAGAATAGGGTCTTCATTTCCTATAACATCCTCTTCTGAAACCGTCCTAGGATTTTCTTCTTCAAATTTTACAGTTTCTTCCGTTGTCTTTTCTTCAGAAATAGCTTCATTTAAATCTTTATCCATTGAAACGGTCTCAGTTTTTCCAGCATTTTTTAAAATTTCGTCAAAACGTCTTGCCTTTTCCTCTTTAGTTTCATAGATACCCTTATTTTCATCTTCCCTATCATTATATCTATCTATTTTTATATTATCTTTTCGAGTATTATCAATTTTATTTTCAATATCTTGTCCGTGAACATCAAATTTACATCTAAAGAATTCGGATATATTCAATCCACACATTGGACAAAATTTAGACTTTTCAGGTATTTTTTCTCCACATTCAGGACAATACATAAGATCACCTCGTGAATATTATAACACCATTAACCTACAAATCCTTAGATGTTGATTTGTTGTAACTTTTGAAAATAGATGGATAACACCTATTAAAAATTTCTACCAAGTAATTCCAAATTTACCAGTCTTGGCATTTTCAATCATTTGACTAAGAACATCCATTGAACTATCCAAAGACCAGTCTATCTCTTCGTGCATAATCCTAATGACGATGTAACCCTGCTTTGTTGCAACTATGTCCACCAAACTGTCCTTTAAGGCGTTTGGCAAAGCTATGGTGGAACTGTCATTTACTTCTTTGCATTTCTTTATCCAGAACTTTCTAGGATATCCCAGTTTCAAATCCTTTGGATAATTTTCTAAGGAGATTTTTCTATCCTGAGTAAATTTTCCCATGCCATCGTAAACAAAGATCATCCTATGTTCTTCATTGAAGGCAGTCAACATGATATCATCCCAAAGTGACTTTAATTCTTCCATGTCGTACTTGTTGTCAAAGGCCCTTAGAATATTTTCAAGGTCCTTATCCCCCTCTATTGTAGGCTCTAGGAAATCAAGTTTTTGATTGTATTCCACGTCCCCTTCAAAGTAAATCCTTATAGCCTTTTTCCAAGCTTCTATCTGTTCTTTTTCCTCGTGTTTTCTACTAAAAATACTATTACTCAAAAATCTCCCTCCCTTCTTTATAGATTAACTAGATATTCCATATCTCATCGGCATATTCCCTGATGGTTCTATCAGAGGAGAACTTGCCGGCATTTGCAATATTCATCAAACTCTTTCTTGCCCAGTCTCTCTTATCCCTATATGCTTCATTTATCTTCTCATGGGCCTTTCTATACTCATGGAAGTCATATAGGACAAAGTAATTGTCAGCATATGGATTTCTCTCATTTACTAGTGCATTGTAAATTTCTAGAAACATATAGGAACCATTGTCATTTATTTCATCTGAAAGCAAGGTGTCAACTGTCCTCTTTAGGATAGGATCCTTTTCGTAAAGCTCTCTAGGGTTGTAAGTGTCTTCGATTTGGCGTAGTTCTTCCACCTTAGCTCCAAATAAAAAGTTGTTCTCTACCCCTGCCTCATGGAATATCTCGATATTGGCACCGTCAAAGGTTCCAAGGGTTAAAGCTCCATTTAGCATAAATTTCATATTACCTGTTCCAGAAGCCTCTTTCCCTGCAGTTGAGATCTGTTCTGAAATATCACAAGCAGGATATATCTTCTCACCGTAGGTAACACGGAAGTTTTCCACGAATACCACCTTTATCTTCTTAGATACCACTGGGTCGTTATTAACCAGCTTTGCAACCTCGTTAATAAATTTTATAATGGATTTTGCTCTAAAGTAACCTGGTGCAGCCTTTCCTCCAAATATAAAGGTTCTCTTTGGTATATCTATTTCTGGATGTTCCTTGATGGTGTGATATAGATATACGATATGAAGGGCATTTAAAAGCTGCCTTTTATATTCATGGATTCTCTTTACTTGAATGTCGAAGATAGAATCCGGGTCTATGTCAATTCCCTCATTGGACTTGATATATCTTGCTAACTTGGCCTTGTTGTTTTGTTTTATCTCCCAAATTTTATCAAGCACATCCTCATCATCTACATATTTTTCCAAATCCTTCAATTTAGAAAGATCCTTGGTCCAACTGTCGTCGCCAAAGAGTTCAGTTATATAGGATGCAAGTTCTGGGTTACTATAAAGTAGCCATCTTCTAGGCGTTATACCGTTGGTCTTGTTTAAAAATTTATTTGGATATAATTCGTACCAGTCCCTTAAAGTTTCCTGCTTTAAAATCTCCGTATGAAGTTTTGCAACCCCATTTACCTTTATAGATGTATAGATTGCAAGGTTTGCCATCTTAACAAGTCCATTTGATATGATTGCCAAATGGTCTATGGTCTCTGGAGAATATCCCCTTCTCTTTAACTCTTCCTTAAACCTTCTATCTATTTCTCTAATTATCTCTAGGCACCTTGGGTTGGTGGTATCTAAAATATCCTCAGTCCATTTTTCCATAGCCTCTTCCAAGATGGTGTGGTTTGTAAAGGCAAATACTTCACTGGTAATCTTCCATGCATCATCCCAGGACAAAAAGTTTTCATCCATAAGCACTTTCATAAGCTCTGGTATGGCCATAACTGGATGGGTGTCGTTTAGCTGAATGATATGATACTTTGGAAAGTTTTTAAACTTGATATCAAGGGGATAATTTTTCTTATACCTTGCTACCATATCTTGAATGGATGCAGATACGAAGAAATATTGTTGCTTAATCCTTAAAATCTTTCCCGCTTTTTGTGAGTCATTTGGATAGAGCACTCTGGTTATGTCCTCTGCCCTATTCTTTGCAGACATGGAGTCGTCGTATTGGAAGTTGTTGAATTTCATAAAGTTAAATCCATCTACCGCCTCTGCCTGCCATAGTCTCAAGGTGTTAACCCTTCCAGACCTATAGCCTATTACAGGACTGTCATAGGGAACTGCATATACCATTTGATCTTTGAATTTTACAATTTTTGTATCCGCCTGTCTTCTAACGGACCAATTGTCTCCAAGGGCAGTCCAGTCATCCCCCTCTTCCCTTTGAAATCCCTCTTGGAAGGACTGTTTAAAGAGCCCTTGAGAATATCTAACTCCATATCCTTGAAGTGGCAAGTTTTCTGTAGCAGCAGACTCCATAAAGCAAGCTGCCAGCCTTCCCAGTCCTCCATTTCCAAGGGCCGGGTCCTCTTCAACATCTTCAATGGTGCCCAAGGACACTTTAAGTTTATCTAAAGCCTCTTTTACCTCGTCATAAATTCCATAGTTTAAAATATTATTTCCCATGGACCTTCCTATTAAAAACTCCGCTGAGAAATAATAGGCCTTTCTATTGTACTTGTCTTCTTTTCTAGTTTTAATCCAATCTTCATTAATCCTTGACATTATCGCCAATGAAAGTCCATCATACTTTTCAACTGTTCCCACTTCATTAATCTCTTTACCGGTCTTGTACTTAATCAAATCTTCTACTATATCAATAAGTCGTCTTTGAGTCATTTGAACCTCCATTTATAAGTCCTCTTTTTTTCAGGATACCCTACAGTAATATACCCCTTAATTTATATTATAGTATACTTAAATTGAAAAGACAGCAAACTTATAGTATTATAAACCTATTCAGAGGAACAGGAGACAGTAAAATTTGAAAAATATATATGTAATCTACGGTGGAATATCCGTTGAGCACGAAGTGTCCATCCTTTCTGCTCAAAATGTAATCAATGGATTGGACAGAAAAAAATTTAGAGTATATCCTCTATATGTAGACAAAAAGGGACGTTGGATTCCCTATGGTGAATGTAGGGACTTCATAGAGGACTATAACCAATTAAAACTGGAAAGTAGCGACAGCCTTTGCGGTTCTATTTCCAAGTTTTTAACTGATTATTATAAAGAGGAAGAGGACAATGTGTTCTTCCCAATAGTCCATGGTACTTATGGAGAAAACGGCGAACTACAAGGCTTCTTGGAGATTTTAGATGCTCCTTATGTGGGAAATTCAGTACTTGCTTCTGCAGTTTGTATGGATAAGTCCCTTTCAAACGAAGTCTATGAAGAAAATGGTATACCACAAGCAAAGTTTAAAGTTGTAACTAAACTTAACTACAGGGAAGCTTTGGAAAATAGTGATGAAATAGTCAAATATTTGGGCTTGCCGATTTTTGTAAAACCTTGTAACTCCGGGTCATCCATTGGTGTTACCAAGGTTGTAGAAGAGGATATGTTAAAAGAAGCTATCGAAGAGGCTTTGAAGTTTGACAATAAAGTCCTATTGGAAGAGGCTATCCAAGGTGACGAGTTACAGGTTTCAGTTATAGGAAACGACGACCCAATCGCCTCCCTACCTGGTGTATCCAGAGTTCAACAGGAGTTTTATAACTATGAAAGCAAGTACTTTGACGATAGCACTATTCATATAGTGCCCTTTGAACTTCGTGAAGGGGAGACAAAAAAAGTTCAGGATTTGGCAAAAAAAGTTTACACTCTTTGCAATTGTTCTGGCTTTGCTAGGGTAGATATATTCTTAAGGGATAGCGATAGAAAGATGTTGGTAAACGAAATAAATACCGCTCCTGGTATGACCAACCACTCCATGAGCACCATGCTTTGGAAGGTTACTGACGGAACTGAGTTTCCTCAACTTTTGGAGAAACTCATAGATTATGCAATAGAAAGGTATAATAAGGATAAGGAACTTATAAGGGAAATATAATGATTGAGAGAAAACTATTAGACATTGCAACTATGTGCAATGGAGAGCTTTACAATATATCCCATAGGGATGTTTTGATTAAAGGTGTCTCCACAGACTCAAGATCTGTAGAAAAGGATAATCTTTTCATTCCCATAGTTGGAGAAAATTTTGACGGCCATGACTTTGCCTTCGATGCATTGGACAAGGGTGCCGGGGCAATTATCTGGGAGAAAAAGAGGTTTTTGCCTAGAAATGACATTCCTGTAATCCTAGTTGAAAATAGTTTTGATGCCATGGTCCAATTGGCAAAGAGCTACCGACTTTCCTTGGATTGTAAGGTGGTTGCCCTTACTGGTAGCAATGGCAAGACGACTACAAAGGATATCATTGCTGGGTTATTAAAACAAAAATATAAGGTACAAAAAACCGAAAGAAATTATAATAACGAATACGGTTTGCCAAAGACCATATTCTCCTTAGACGAGGACTGTGAAGTGGCAGTTTTGGAACTTGGAACGGAAAAATTTGGAGATATTGCACTATTGACGGATATATGTCGTCCCGACTATGCAATTATCACCAATATCGGCGACTCACATCTATTGAAGTTAAAGACCAAGGAGAATATTGCAAGGGCAAAACTAGAGATATTAGAGGGTTTAAGCGAAGATGGAATCTTCCTTTACAATTGTGATGACCCTGTACTTCGTAAAGTAGTTAAGGAGTTTAAACTTCCTGAATCCACTTTAACCTATGGTACGGGAGAAGGCTGTGACTTTGTCATTGAACCAGGAACAGCAGATGCTTCTGGAACCACTTTCTCCTTGGATAACCATATCTATTCTGTGCCACTACTTGGTTATCATCAAATGTACAATGGCGGTATAGCTATAATCATAGCTGAATTCTTTAAATTGGATTACCCATCAATTGCAAAGGGACTTACGGACATCGACTTGACGGGTATGCGCAATGAGCTTATCCACTTAAAGACCTTCGATATTTTAAATGACTCTTACAAGTCAAATCCTCAGTCTTTGGAAGCTTGTCTAAAGACGGTTTACAGTCTAAAGGGCTACGATAAAAAAATCGCCATCATAGGAGATATGTTGGAGCTTGGTGTAAACGAAGTCCAAATCCATAAGGATATCGCCGATGAACTGGATCCAAGTAGTTTAGACTATGTATTGACCATTGGGGAATTGGCAAAAAACATTTACAAAGCTGCTAAGCTTAACTTCCCAGAGGAAAGGTGTTTTCACTTTGAGTCCAAGGAGGATTTGTTAATCAAGTTGAAAGAAATTTTAACTCCTAATACCCTAGTTATGGTAAAAGCCTCTAGGGCAATGAAACTAGAAGAGATTGTACAAAGACTAGAAGAATATGGAAAATCCTTATAAGAGGTATATATGATTATTTATGTAGATGGAGATAGCTGCCCAGTCATCTCCATTATTAAAAATATTTGTGAAAAAAAGGGTATTGAATACATGGTGGTAAAGGACTTTTGCCATGAGCTAAATCTCCCTGAAGAGAACTGTGTCACTGTGGATTCAGAAAAAGACTCTGCCGATCTTTTTATAGCCAATAGAATCGAAGATGGAGACTTCTTAATCACCAATGACATGGGGCTTGCTTCCGTGGTCTTGGGGAAAGATGTAACTGTTATCAATTTTTATGGAGAGATTATCAATGAATATAATGTGAATGCATTTTTATTTCAAAGACATATTTCTCAAAGGGAAAGAAAAAACAATATCTATAGAATAAGACATAAAAAGAGAAGCCAGCAAAATGACGACGATTTTGAAAGGGTTCTCTTATCCAAATTGACAGGAGGTAAATATGAAGCTTGAACTTAAGGATGTCTGCAAATCCTTTTCCGGAAAAGAGATCTTACACAATGTAAACTTTTCCATAGAAAGCGGTAGAGCTATGGGTTTTCTCGGAAGAAACGGTGCAGGTAAGACTACGACTATTAGAACTTTGATGAATGTTTTTAAGCCAGATAGTGGCGAAATACTACTTGATGGCAAAAAGTTTAAAAGATCCGACTACAAGATTGGCTATCTTCCAGAGGAACGTGGACTCTATGGCAAGATTCCAATTTTAACTCAACTGACCTATCTAGGAGAGTTAAAGGGAATGAATAAAAGCGATGCCAAGGAATCTGCTAAAAATTTATTAAAAGAGGTGGAATTGGAGGGGTATATGAAACAAAATCTAGATACCTTATCCAAGGGAAACCAACAAAAAGTTCAAATTTTACAGGCTATAATAGACGATCCAGATATTGTAATCCTAGATGAGCCCTTTAGCGGTTTGGACCCAGTCAATGCATCGGTATTAAAGAATATAATCCGAAATTTAATTGCAAAGGGAAAACTTGTAATCTTCTCCAGTCACCAGATGTCCTATGTTGAAGAATTCTGTGACGATATCACTTTTATTAAGGATGGACAGATAATACTTTCTGACAACTTAAAGGATTTGCAAAATCGTTATGGCAATGGCAGATATAGAATAAATATTTCTGGTTTAGATGAAGATGTCGACCAAATTTTAAAACAGGCTGGTGCTACAAATGTGGAATTTGATGAAAAATCCAATATTGTAACTTTAACTTCAACCGATTCTTCTAATTTCTTAAGGAATATACTGGATAAGGGCTTTGTGGTTGAAAGTTTTTCCGACTACATTCCTTCATTGGAGGATATCTTTATTAAATTGGATGAGGAAGTAAACTCTAGGAAAGGAGCAAATGTATAATGAGAGATACACTAGTTATATTTCTATTTGAATTAAAAAATAGACTTCAACAAAAAAGCATAATAATCACAACCATAATATTTGCTGTACTTGCATTTGCAGGACCCTTTATTCCTAGGTTTGCCCAAGACTTCATGCCCGCCGACGAAGGCGGCACAGAAGGACAGGGCAAGGGAAAACCTCAAGTAGTAGGATTTATAAATGAAAATGGTCAAGTGAATTCAGATTTTATAAAGGCTTCCATGGAAGGCTATGAAACAAAGGAATATAAGGACTTGGAAACTATGAAAGAAGATATCAAGTCTAAAAAGGTGGAGTCAGGATTTGTATTTAAAGACGAACAAAATATAGATGGTTACTACAGAAACCAAGGCCTTTCAATAGATGAAATCACCCAGTCCCTAATGGATAATGGTCAAAACTATTTAAGGGATGAAAATCTTAAAGAAAGGGGAATAGACCCA
The DNA here is from genome assembly GCF_029983815.1 of Lagierella sp. GTDB lineage: Bacteria > Bacillota > Clostridia > Tissierellales > Peptoniphilaceae > Mediannikoviicoccus. The sequence goes on along the minus strand of NZ_JASBYU010000002.1, from coordinate 173,081 downwards.
CAGGCTGTAAAGGAAGCTGAAGAGATAACCCTTGAAGTAAATCCCAACTCCCTGGGAAGAAATGCTCAAACAGGATTTATAGCTGGATACCTTGGAATGTTTGTAGTCTATATGACGGTAATCCTATTTGGAAACCAAGTTGCAACTTTGGTGGCTAGGGAAAAATCCGACAGAACTATGGAAATTCTAATTACAACCACTAAACCAACGGGACTTATAGTTGGAAAGGTCTTTGCAACTGCTATAATCTCCGTAATGCAAATGTCCCTAATAATATTGGCTCTATTTGTTGGATACAAGCTAAATATTTCCTACTACCCACCAGGACTATTGGAGTTTATTCAAGGTTCCTTTAATGCAAAGGTCTTGGCAGTATTTATGGTCTACTATATTCTGGGACTTCTTTTATACCTCTTCCTATTTGCATCCCTTGGCGCTTTGGTATCAAAGGTTGAGGAAGTTGCAAATGCTGTTGGCCCAGTGTCTGTAATAATCATTTTTAGTTTTATTGTTACAAACTTTACAATGCAGACCCCGGAGTCACCTGTGCTTAGAATTGCATCCTTGATTCCATTTTCTAGTCCAATGGCGTTTTTCACCAGGTATACCCTTATAAGTATTCCTGTAATAGATTTTATAATCTCCCTAGGCCTTTTGATTTTGGCGATAATCCTCCTTGCCTATATCTCCATCAAGATATATCGCTTGGGAACCCTTAACTATGGTAATAGGATTAAGTTCTTTAAGGCCCTTAGGATGATTATGGAAAAAGACGAATAGAATTATTAAACAAGAAATAATTGATAGACATTACAAAACCCGGGAGTCTTCCCGGGTTTATCTATATCTATTTTAAATTACAGATTCTACTTTAGTTTTCTTTTATGAACATTATTCTCAAGGAGTTTAATACCGCCAATAATGAAACTCCAACATCGGCAAATACTGCAGCCCACATATTGGCAAGTCCAAAGACCCCAAGTATCATAACCAAAACCTTGATGGTTAAGGCAAATATGATATTTTCTAAAGCTATAAGCTTGGTCTTTTGGGCTATTCTATGAAATAGGGAGAGCTTTTTAAGCTCTGTTCCCATTATGGTAACATCGCCAGAATCGATGGCGGCGTCTGAACCAAATTCTCCCATGGCTATTCCAACGTCTGAGATTCTAAGAACCGGTGCATCATTTGCCCCATCACCTACAAAGGCCACTTTACCCTCTGCCCTTTCCTTTATCTCTTCAAAGATTCTAACCTTGTCCTGAGGTAGTAGGTCGGCTTTAAAGTCATTTAGTCCCAGATCCTTAGCAAATATTTCTGCAGACTCCCTTCCGTCACCTGTAAGCATAATCTTATTTTCTATGCCTTGGTCCCTAAGTTCCTCTAGAGAATTTTTAGCATCCTCCTTTAATGTGTCTGCAATTTCTATATGTCCTAAATTTTCTTGATTCTTGCTTAGATAGATAATTGTTCCAGGAGAGTTGACCTTTTCCACTTGGATTTGATTTTCTTCCATCAAGGTCCTGTTTCCAAGAAGGATCTTTTCACCATTTAGAACACCTTTCATTCCCCTTCCTGGAATATCTTCAATGTCATTAATTTCCATGGCTATATCTTTATTAAAATACTCTTTAATGGACTTGGCAATGGGATGATTTGAGTTTTCTTCCATCTTCTTTGCGATAGAGAGCAGCTCTTCTACACTTCCCGAGTTAGCCTTTACATCCACAACCTTAAACCTTCCTTCTGTTAAAGTTCCAGTCTTGTCAAAAATAATAGTATCCACTTTGGTCATGGACTCTATATAGTTGGAACCCTTTACTAAAACTCCATATTTGGAATTTACTCCTATGGATGCAAAGTAGGCAAGTGGTATGGAAATGACCATGGCACATGGGCAGGATATAACCAAAAATGTAAGTGCTGTGTATATCCACTTTCTAAATGGTTCGTCTATGATAAGCGGTGGCACTAGAGCTATTATTAGAGCCAACAAAACCACTATGGGCGTATAGTATCTAGCAAAAACGGTGATGAAATTTTCCGTTTCCGACTTTTTATTACTTGCATTTTTAACCAAGTCTAGGATTTGACTTACCGTTGAGTCCCTGTATTCCTTTTCAACCCTAGCTTCTATAACACCTTCATTGTTAATTGAACCAGAGATTATCCTGCTTCCCTCTTCTACAACAACTGGCATGGATTCTCCTGTTATCGAAGAAGTGTCCAAGGAAGTCTTGCCAGATATGACAATGGAATCCACAGGTATTTTTTCTCCAGGCAAGATTCTTATTATATCCCCTACCTTTAACACGGCAGGTTTAACTACTTTAACTTCTCCGTCCACTACTAGATTTCCAGACTCCGGTTTCATCTTAACCAGGGATTTAATGGATTTGGTGGAGCTATCCACTGCCCTATCCTGTAAATATTCCCCTAGGGAGTAGAGTAACATAACCATTACCCCTTCTTCCCTCTGTCCTATTAAGATGGCACCGATAGTTGCAACGGACATTAAAAAGTTCTCGTCAAATACCTGTCCCTTCGAAATGTTTATAAATGCGGTCTTAAGCACAGAAAATCCTACAACTAGGTATGCAATGATTTCAACTATAGCACTTAAGGTTTCGTTTTTATTTTTTAAGAAAAAGGCTACCGCCATAAGGCCTATGGAGATGAGCATCTTCAAGACATCTTCATTAAAACCCTTCTTATCTTCATTTTCTTCCTGGTCAATATCCTCCTTTAAAACTTTAAAGCCTGTCCCAGGCTCAATTCTATCCACAATCTTCTTAGATTCCTCTAAGACTTCTTCATAGTTTCCATCTTCTGTCTCCACAAACAAACTGCTATTTAATACATTTACAGTAGCAGTCTTAACATTGGGGAGACTTTGTATTTCCCTTTCTATCTTTCCTGCACAATTTGCACAGGTCAATCCTTCTAAAATAATTTCCATAATCTACTCCAATATATGATCTAGTCCACTTTGAATGATTTCGCTAATATGCTCATCGTCAAGAGAATAGTAGATTACCTTTCCTTCTCGTCTATTTCTTACAATCCTTGCCTGTTTTAAAAGCCTTAACTGATGACTTACCGCCGACTGGCCCATCCCTAAAACCGACGCCAAGTCGGATACACAAAGTTCTCCATTGCCCAGGGTCAAAAGTATTTTTAACCTGGTGGAGTCAGAGAACATCTTATAGAAGTCAGCTAAGTCGTATGTATCTTCTTCTATAGGCAAATTGTCCATGGCTTTAGTTACTAAATCTTCATCTATATAATTTTTCTTATCCATATTCCCTCCTATGTTCATATGAGCAACCATTCATTCGTTAACTTTATATTAGAATAAAATAGTGGAAAAGTCAAATTATCCTAATTTTGCTTTACATAGCTTAGGGAAATATAATACTATAGTCATATAAGGGAGGAAAGAATGAAAGATAAGAAAATTTTTAGACATTTAATTACATTTTTAATATGCATTTCCATGGTTATTCCTATAAATACCATCGCCTTCGCCCAAGAGGCAAGGACTAACACACCTATTTTAGGAAAACCAAGTACTACAGTACATCAGATGAAACTTTGGGCAAAGAATAGAAACGCCAACCAATTATTTATCGATTTGGCGCCACTATACTATTCGGTTTCTGTATCCAGAGGAGTTGACCCCGCTGTTACCTATACTCAATCAGCAAAGGAAACAAACTTTTTAAGATTTGGTGGAGTTCTAGATGCATCCTATTTTAATCCCTGTGGTCTTAAGACTACAAAGGGCGGCGGAGACAAGGACCCGGAAGCCCATACTAGATTTTCATCATGGGAAGAGGGAATCACAGCACAGGTAGACCATTTAGCTCTCTATGCAGGAGCTGCTGGGTATCCTAGGGCAAACACCCCAGATCCAAGACATTTTGGTTCCATTCACGGTAAAGCGCCAATGGTAGAGGACTTAGGTGCAAATTGGGCTCCAAGCAAAGACTACGGCCTGGAAGTTGTGGATATGATGAATGTTTTACACACCTTCCCCTATAGTACCGTAAAGAGATTGTCTGGTAATACCAGATTTGACACCTCTGCTATCATCAATCAATATGCAAAGGTGGATTCAAATATTGCGGTTATTTCCAACGGACATTCCTTCCCAGACAGCATTACCGCTTCCATATTGGCAGGTAATTTAAATGCCCACCTGCTACTAAATGACCCGGGTAGAGTGACTGGAGAAATTAAAAACCTTATGCTTACTAAGAAGATTTCTACAATCTACTTAGTTGGAGGAAAGACATTGCCTAAGGACTATATCGACTCTTTAAAGTCCAGTGGCATTTCCATTCACTATGTAAAGGGAAAGAGCCGATACGACACAGCAGTAGAGGTTGCAAGACAAAATAGTCAAAGTGATGTCATATTCCTTGCAAATGGCGTCAATTTCCCCGATGCACTTAGCATTGCACCAATTGCGAAGATGAAAAATGCAAATCTACTTTTAACCAACGGCAAAGTTTTAGAGCCTGCAGTGGTGGATTTAATAAGTTCTGCTAAAGAGGTATATATTGTAGGTGGTGACAGCTCCATTTCAGTGGGTATTGAACAATTCATTAGTAAGAGAGTTAAGAATGTCACCAGACTTTCTGGTAAATCCAGATATGAAACTGCGGCAAAACTTGCAAATAACTACTATTCAAATCCAGACTATATCATGTTAGCTTCTGGTGAGGACTATGCAGATGCCCTTTCTGGTACTACTTTGGCAAATGCCCTAGGCGGACCTATTCTACTTACTAGAAAAGACGAGTTGCCAAATGACTTTGTAAGCTATATCAAGTACAAGAAGGTAAATACTCTATATATACTAGGTGGAACTGGATCCATTGGAAAATATGTAGAAAATCGAACAAAATTATTCTTAGATATGTAAATTAAAAAGCAGAGCACTGACAAGACAATTTTAATAAATGTCTATCAGTGCTCAATTGTATTCTTCGGTTCTATAAAGCTTTTAAGCTTTGTAAAAATATCTTTTTTCTCGCTAAACTTAGCTTAAGGACCCTCCTCATGAAGATCCTGCACCAGCAGTACAACCATAGCAATGGTCTCCTGTCATAATCTGTCTTCTAAAATCAAAATCCTCTGGGATATTTTTTATATTCATCTTGCCCTTACATGGAAGGCCTATGCTTAAGTTAAAGTCACAGTCATAGATCTTGCCATCCCAGTCCACAGAAATAGCATCAAGACACATTAGACTCTCTAAAACCTCTGGATTAAAAGCACTTTCCAGCTTTTTCATATACCTTTCGTAGTTTCCACTTCTTTTAAGCCAAGCTTCAAACCTACCAAGGGGCATATTTGTAATGGAAAATAGATTGTTAAAGACTATTCCATATTCATCCTTTAGTTTGCTTCGATATACATTTTCCAAGTCCTCCTGATTTCCAGGAAGGATTGCACCTGCTGGATTGTATACCAGATTAAGTGGCAAGTCCTTGCCATATCCCAACTCATTTAACTTTTTTAATACTTTTATACTGGAATCGTAAACTCCTGTACCCCTTACCTTATCGGTTTTGGATTTTTCATAAAAGGGAAGGGAAGCAAAGATTTCTACCTTGTTTTTCTTTAAAAACTCAATATCATATCCCTCTTCTAAATAGATGGATAGGTTGGTTCTTACAATGATATTGTCGGCGTAGTCCCTTAACTCTTCTATCAAGTACTTAAATACACGACTCATTTCGGGAGCACCTCCAGTAAGGTCCAACACCTTAAAGCCCTCCCTCTTAAATACATCTATACAGGCATTGGCCGTATCAAAATCCATATCCTCAGACCTATTGGGCCCACAGTTAAGGTGACAGTGTTTACAAGCCAAGTTACAATTTCTAGTTATATTTATTTGCATTGTAGAAGGATGGGACGAAGAGATTAGTTTTACCGCCTTTTGAATAAAGGGAGTAACGACTCTGGTCTTTTCCTTAGGCAATGACATTAAAATTCAAGCTCCTCTGCCAATTTTGTCATTTGAACACCATGGGCCAAAACCGCTCCCCCAGTTATAGCACTTGCTACATGAACCGCTTCCATCATCTGCTCTGTAGTATAGCCACTTTCAAGGGATGCTGTAGTATAGGCTTCTATACAATATGGACAGCTAACTGCATGGGCAACAGCTAATGCAATAAGGTTCTTTTCCCTTGTTGTCAATTCTCCCTCTTGAAAAACTGGTCCATAATATCCTAAAAATTTATCCCATAAATCCTTACCATGTTCTCCAAGTCTTCCATTACTAAAGTCCTCTAAGTCTTTTCTTTCAAAATATTCAGCCATAATCAACTCTCCTTTACAATTTTTTCTATAATTTTGATAGTATCTATCACTAAATCCGAGCATTTTATCATAAAATCCGGATTTTTTATAGCCATCTCTTTAACTTTATCAATATCCCTTAAATCGACTCCCACAATCTCTTTACAGATTTGAGAATTTGAAATCTTAGCAAATTCATCATCAAATTCCAGAAGTTTTTTCTTCAATTGGGTTTTGTCAAAATCCTCTAAACTATTTCCGTAGTATAGACCTAAGACCATGTAGGCACCAGTAACAACTCCGCAAATAGAACTTTTCTGCATACCCTTCCCAAAGCCAGAAGATATCTTCAAAGCCTTATTTAAATCCAATCCAAGCCTTGGTGCAAAATAGGAAAATACGATTTGGGAACAGTTAAAACCCTTAGAACTCATACTTTTTTGAAATTCTAATGGTGTCATCTACTTCTCCTAAAATTTCTCAGCTCTAAACTCCCAGATAAAAACTTTAATCTCTCTATTTCTTTTACATTAAGTATATCACATAGAATATGACCCGATAAGTTTAAATCCGCCCTTCTAAATCTACTGGAGCAACTGGCACAGTAGGTGGTGATAGGTTTGTCATAGGACTTTAATTTTTTTATAAATCCATCGGCGATTTCCGGTTCTCTACTAATGGCAAGTCCTCCAAGACCACAACATTGAACATCTTCAAAGGGGGTATTTAAATTTGGAACAAAATATTTTATCTCCTCCAATACTTCCAAGGTCTTTCTGTCGGGACATGGCACAAATATATTTTTTTCCTCTTCTACTTTCCTACCTAGCCCCAACTCCTTTAGCTCATGGTAGACTGAAACCACTTCTATATCGTAATTTGCCTTAAAGAAGTAATAACAGTTCATGCAGGCTGTAACTATCCTTTTAACGCCCTTTTTCTTAAAGATCTCCTCCAGCCTTTTCTTATCCTTTTTCGCCCTTTTCATATCTCCAGTTTCAAAGACAGGCTTTCCACAACAGTCCAAGGAAAAATCTATGCCCTTTTCTTCAAATATTTCCACCAATTTTTTTGAAGTCTCTGGGTATTGTCTAGGAAAGGAGCAGCCTAAAAAAAGTAGGGTATCGGACTTTTTCTTAGAATTATTTCTAAAGATATAGGGAGATTTTTCCATCTTCATCAGGGTAAATCCCCTTTCCTCTCCCTTCCTATGCTCCTGGGCGATAATTCTTCCGTCCAGGTCCACAGGACAGACTCTATTGCATTTTCCACAGAGAAAACAACTGTATTTTAAATCATCTCTCTTCACATAGTCCTTTAAATTTAAGTCATATTTCTTTAAAAAGTCACAGTTTTTAGTGCACTTTCCACATTCTATACATTTTTCTTCTACTAAATCAAAATAGCTCATCTTATATTCCTATACTCTCTTGCAATTTTACTTATGGATTCTCCATTTCTATACATATGTTGAAACTTTTGCATCCTATACATGGTCCTTAACATTCCACCTTTTTCAAATCTCACAGCCCTGGTGATTATCTTGGAATCACATTGTAAAATTCTAATGCCCCTATCCTTGATATCCATAGATAGTTGGTAGTCTTCCATTATTGGAATTTCCCTAAATCCTCCAATTTCCTCAAGGAGATTTCTTGTTAAGAAGATACCTTGGTCGCCAAATGCAATATTTCTTGTTCTAACCCGTAACCTGGACATAAACCCACAGATCTTCATTAGAGGATGCTTTGAGTCAAAGTAGAGTCTTAAACAACCTGCAGGACTTTTCTCTATACTCTTTTGTACTTCTTCAAGTATATTTTCCTCAAAGATGCTGTCACAATGTAAAAACAGTAGTATCTCTCCAGTGGAATTCTTTGCTCCATGGTTCATTTGAAAACTTCTTCCCTTAGGCGCAATCAAAATCCTCTCATCTTTATACTTTTGTACTAGGTGCTCGTCTTCCTTAGTTATGACAAAAAGCAGCTCATAATCGCCTTTTAGTTTATTTTTTTGAGCTAAAAAGTTCTTTAAAGCTGCTTCATCTCTATATACTGGAACTATAATTGAGATCATAGTTTACCTTTTTTCTTCAAGTATTTTGCCAAGAAGTTTGAAATCAATATCAATATAATCATAAAGATAATTGACAGGACAAATTCCTTGGATTTATAGTCTATGGACTTATCACCCATATTTAAATAGACTATGGTCCCAGGCATAATCCCCAAAATCGAAATTATTATATACTTTCTTAAGCCTATATTCAAAAGTCCAGACATATAGTTTATTAAATTATATGGGATAATCGGAGTAAGTCTAAGGACAAATAGATAAAATCCCAGATTGGTCTCCTTAGAAGTAAGCTTTCTCTTCATATCCTCACTTAGTCGTCTATTCAAATACCTATCTACCTGTTCCTTGCCTATATACCTTGCAATTAAATACATTAAGACGCAGTTTATACTAGCTCCTATCATAGTATAAAGAGTTCCCTTCCAAAGGCCAAAGGCAATACCTGCAGCTAAGGCAAGTACGGGAACGGGAAAGAAAAATATTGGTAGAATGGAAAATAAAGCTATATATATAAGCGGTGAAAACGCCCCTCCACTTTGTATGATTTCCCTAATTTTCTCAAATGGTAGATATTTTAAAACTATTACGGATACTACGACTATAAAAATAGTCAATAGTATCTTACTCAACTTTTGCAGATTTCTTCGCTTGTCTATCATTATAAATCTTCTTAATCATAAAGATAATTACTGAAATTGCAAAGAGACTAAGTAATCCTATTACCAAGGTCTTTGCTGAACCACTAAGCTCTCCCACCTTTGAGTAGATTATAGTTGCAGGTAATTGACCTATACCTGTTGCAATAAAAAATGGCCAAAATCCCATGGAAGTAAGACCTGCCGCATAACTGACTACATCAAAGGAGATAAATGGTAACAATCTACAAACTAGGATTGTATACTTACCATATTTTTTAAAGAATACATCAACGGATTCTAAAGCAGTCTTGGTGGCGATCTTTTCTACCACATCTCTACCTAAAATCCTTGCAATATAAAAGCACATTGCAGCCCCTACCATGGCGGATGACCAGGATAGTATAGCTCCCTTAACCCATCCAAAGATTGCTGCATTTGCCAAAGTTATAAAAAATGCAGGTATTGGGGAGATAATTGACTGTAAAATCATTAAGAAAAATGATATTACTGCAGCATAGGTACCATAACCCCTTATATATTCTATTACTCCATCTAAGTCCAGCTTGGTTAAAGTCTTTATAGAAGAGTTGACTCCCTTATTTACAGCTGGCACAAAAAAATATACCAATAGACAGATTCCAACCACAACCAATAAAGCTATTCGCTTTTTGTTGGAACTGCTCATATTACTACTTTCTTTCATATTCGCTCCTTATAATCCTTTCAAATTCATCAATGTCCTTATTTGTATTTCCAGTTACCCTATTAAAGTCAGAAGTTAAATCCACATCGTATATCTCTTCTAAAAGTTCATAACTTAGATTATCATTATCAATTCGACTTATGAGATTTTCCAACACTTTGCTATGACTTGACTTTTCCTCATCAAATACACAGAAAATTTTTTTCTTCATACCGATTAAGCAGTAGCCTCCATCCTCTGAAGGACCAATGACTATGTCCTTTGTGTCGAGTATGTCAAAAGCCTTCTGCAGGTAGTCTTCTGTCACACCTATTAAGTCCGATCCTAGAAGAATAACTCTTTCATAGCCCCGATCCAACACCTCAAATATTGCATTTTGCATTTTTTCATTGAGATTTTCTCCAATTTGAGGATAAAACCTATCCCAATTAAGTAGTTCTTTAAGTACTTCACTTTCTTCCATAGGATTTATATATACAAAGATATCCCTGTCTACAGAAAGAATATTGTTGAAGATTGAAGTCAAAATAATTTTATGAATCCTCGCAGCTTCCTGGGGTGAAAAATCCGTCAACAGCCTCGTCTTGGTCTTTCCCGGCAAAGGTACTCTGGTAAAAAATATAATAGCTTCTTTCATATTAAAAAAATGAACTACCCTTTGCAGAGTAGTTCATGACTAAACTATTTTACTAGTTCGTAATCGTGTTCTTTGGTTCCTTCAAGAACGTTGTATACTTCGTAGCCCTTTTCAGTAAGTGTATTAGCTACATCACTACTCTTATTTCCTGTAAAGCAGTAAGTTATAACAGGTTTTCCTTCAGGAATCTTGTCCATATTTTCTTCAACTTTGTCAAATGGAACTGAAACAGCACCTTCAACATGTCCCTTATCATAGTCTTCAGCAGGTCTTACGTCTACAACAGTAGCGTCGTTCTTCATTTCTAAGAACTTCTTAGAAGTGATGCTTGAATACTTAACTATATTTTCGTATTCATAGTCTTTAACACCTTCAGCGTCAGTTACGTCTTTATAACCATTTTCTGCTAAGATTTGAGCAGCTTCTGCACTTTTCTTACCAGTGTTACAATATACGATTACTGGAGTATCTTTGTAATCAGCTAATATTTCTGGATCAGCCTTTAAATCATCAACAAATACGTTAATAGCGTGTTTTAAGTGACCTTCTTTATATTGTTCTTCAGGTCTTACATCAACTACTAAAACTCCGTCCTTCTTCTTGTTGTCTCCTTCAATAGCGTCTAATTCGTCGCCCTTCATCTTCTTAACTTCTGTTGTTGCTACAGCTTCTGAACTACCAGCAGCACCAGTAGTATCATTTGCTCCATCAGTCTTTGCTGGTTGGTTACATGCAGTTAAACCTAATGCTGCAATTGTAACTAAACCTAATAATACTTTTTTAAATTTCATAGTGCCTCCTAAATTTAATATAATTTTAACACGAATACATTATAACATAAAATAGGATAATTTTCCTACTTATTGAACTTTTTCTTCCAGTTTTGGGAAAATTATCCTATATTTATTACAAAAATGTATTTATTTTACTATTTCAACTTCTTTGCTTCTTCGAAAGCCTTGTCAAAATCCACTTCATCTGTAGATTCTGGCACATATTCTACATAGGTTACCTTACCCTCTTTGTCAACTATTACAATACCTCTAGCTAACAATTGATTTTCCTTAACTAAAAATCCATACTTTTTACCGAATTCATGGCCATTGTAATCGGAAACTGCAATTACATTGTCAATTCCTTCAGCAGCACAGTATCTCTTTTGTGCAAAAGGCAGGTCCACAGAAATGGTTACAACCTTTACATCTTCTCCAAGTTCTCCAATCTTTTCATTGAAAGTTCTAGTTTGAACTTGGCAAACCGGTGTATCCAGTGAAGGAACAACTGAGTAAATTACCACCTTGCCCCTATCATCTGTTGAGTTGTAGATGGAAAGGTCTGTATTAACCGCTCTAAAATCCGGAGCCATATCTCCAACTTTTACCTCTTGTCCCTCTAATGTTACTGGTTCTCCACCAAATGTCATATTCATAAATTTACCTCCTTATTTTCTTCTATAGCTTAACACTTCCTATATACCCCTAATTTTTCTAATCAAGCAATAAATCCGATTACTTTCACAATAATAAGGCACCTACTCCATCATAACAATATAGTAGATTTCAATAAGTTATGATAAACTTAGATTGAATACAAATCCAGCCAATCTTTATGATGGTTGGATAAATTCATAAAAAAAAAGGAAAGGATGATCAATTTGAAGAAGTATTTAAAGGTTTTACTTCTGGCTTTAGTCGTAACTCTATCTGTAGTTGCTTGTAATAAAAAGCCTGCTGAAGACACAAAGACGACAGAAGAAACTACAACAGAAGCTTCAGAAACCACCGAAGGTTCAGAGGAAGCTACAGAAGGAGAAGAAACTGCCAAGATAAGTCCGGTAGTTGAAGAAAAAAGAGTTTATGTAGATGCTAAATGGGCTAAGGACTTTATGGAAAAAACCGATAAAGACAAATACGTTTTAGCTGAAGTTACCTGGGGAGAAGAAAAGGACAGTCCTGACTATCTAAAGAAACATATCCCTGGAGCTATCCATATCAACACAGACTTGGTGGAAGAAGGTCCAGTTTGGAACTTTAGAAAACCAGAGGAAATAGAAAAAAACTTTTTGGATTTAGGTATAACTTCCGACAAGACTCTTATTCTTTATGGTCCTGATACTGGAGCCGATAGAGTTGCTTTAGGTGCACTTTATATGGGAGTTAAGGATGTAAAGATTATCGACGGTAGACTTATGGGTTGGGAAAAGGCAGGTTTTGAAACTGAAGAAGGTTCTGTAAAACCTACTGCTGCAACAGAATTTGGCGTTAAGACCCCTGCTCATCCTGAATACATCCTAAGTCTTGATGAAACAGTGGATAAGCTTAAAAACGATAAAAACTTTACCCTAGTGTCCGTTAGATCAAAGGATGAATGGTTAGGTAAAACCTCTGGCTATAGCTATATTCCAAAGGCAGGAGAACCAAAAGGAGCCCTATGGGGAGAGTCTGGCGAAGGAAATAGCGGTATGGAAAACTACTGGAATGAGGACTTAACTGTAAAGAACTTTGAAGATGTAGTGGCACAATGGAAGACAAATGGTATTGGATTATCAAATGACATGTCCTTCTACTGTGGAACTGGTTGGAGAGCAGCTACACCATTCTTGATGATGTATGAAAGAGGATATGATGTAACTCTATTTGATGGTGGATGGAACGAATGGCAAATGCATGATGACCTGGATGTTCAAGTAGGTGATCCTGGTTCTTCAGATGTGAAGTACGAAAAGGTTAAAGATTTATCCGATGACAAGGCAGCAGAATAGACCCTATATCCTCATTTCGGTCCTTCAGCTTATATTGATTATAGTCGGATTTGTATTCAACTATTTTTCAATTAAAAAAATGGGGTTGATGAGACATCTCGTCTATAGAAATTATGTCTTAGATGGGTTGAGGATAAAAGTATTTTTATGGCTTGTACTTGCAGCTTTACTCTTCTCCTATTTACTATATAGGAATAGGACTAAATCAAAAATAAATGCAGATCATGTATTTTTAGTAATCCTCTTGATAATTGTTGGCTTACTATTCAATCAGGTTATTCCTAGGTTCAAGTACGACTACTACTACCAAAGTTTTCTATTTATTGTAGTGGCAGTCCTACAGTTGATAAAACTTAGTCTTAAAGCAAAAAAGTCTGTATTACACTAATTTAATAATAAAGACAGAGCTTAAAAAACTTAGCCTATGAAAGAAATAGAATGAAATTCAAATTGAAGTAAACCGTCCGAAAACCCCACTGTTTGAGCGTTAGCGAATTTGGGGTTTTCAGGTTTACAAACTATGAATTTCACTATTTCTGTAGTGAGCTAAGTTTTTTTGAGCTTTTGTCTTTTATTAACAGTCTTAAGTCGATATCACACAGACTTTTATCCTTATCAATCTACAAATGCAGTCCTATTCTTTACAAATACATCCCAAATATATATGGCTATTCCCAGAAGTAAAATGAGTCTATTGCTTTTTCCCAAATGTATCTCCAAGGTTTCAAAGGGACTAAAACCCTGTTTTAAGACTCTAATACTTCCAACATCTGGAAGATTAAATTCCTTGGAACCTTTGTTTAATATCATATGTTCGTGGATGTCCTTATAGTCAATGTCTAAGACTATATGGTCCTCTTCTACTTTTGAAACCACCCTGCCAGTCTCTTCGCCTTTTTCAAAATAGGTATGTTTCTTTTCTTCATCATAAAAGTCCCTTTTAATTCTAAGGATTTCTGTTTCATCGGCTCTATAGAATACGAATTCCGCTCCTCTAGAAACCGTTTCATTGACGAAGGCATCGAAGTAAGATCCTGGATCTCCAACTTTTTCCCCTATGATTAAAGGATTTTCAAAGCGGTCCTCATAGACCTTAAACCTATCATTTGCGTATTTATCAATTTTAATTGTATACAGCATTCAATTCCCCTCCCCTTTACTCTTGTTTCAATTTTAACATAAACTAGGGGATTTTACTTAAAAAAAGACCTCTAAGGGGCCAATTAAAACATGGGCACACTTAGAGGTCTTTTGAGTTTTATACTATTTGTTAACTGCTTCTTTAAGTGATTTTCCTGCCTTGAATACAGGTGCATTTGATGCAGGTATCTTTATAACTTCTTCAGGATTTCTTGGGTTTCTTCCTTCTCTAGCTTTTCTAGCTCTAGATTCGAAAGTTCCAAATCCAACTAATTGAACCTTTTCTCCATCAGCTAATGCTTCTGTAACTGTTTCAACAAAAGCATTTAATGCTCTTTCAGATTCAACCTTTGATAGTTTGCTCTTTTCTGATATTTTTGTTAATAATTCTGCTTTATTCATTCATTTCCTCCTAGAAATTTTTCTGTTGAATATATCATTCCTACTGATTATAACTAAACAAAGGCAAAGTTTCAAGGTTTCTTCCCCTTTTTTACATTAGTTTAATGAGAAAATTAAACTTTTTTTAAAATTGTAGGGGAATTTTTATAAATTGCCTTAAATTTTTAACTTGTCAATAAAAAATTATTTTTCTGTACTTTCTGTTTCTTCAGAAGCCTGGGTTTCCTCTTGTCCTTGACTGTTTTCAGTATTGTCCTTTGGAGCTTCTGTAGCATCGGTAGCATTGTCAGTAGATTCCTCTGCACCCTTTGGTCCCTTAATCTTACTAAAGTCATAGCTTTCTATGGCTTTTTCTACTGAATCCACTTTTTTGCCATCCTTGTCATAAAATTCCACATCTATCTTGTTAGTTTGCTCTTCCTTGTACTTGGAAATTTCATCTTCAGTTATCATTTCAGAGTACTTAGCCTTCAATTGATCATTGTAGTAATTTTCATCTAGATCCTTAAAGTCTGTAGCCTTTGAAATAGACTGAATTATATGGAATCCAAATTGAGTTTGAACAAGGTCTTTGCTAACTTCTCCAGCCTTCATTCCCTCAACCGCCTTGGTGAATTCTGGCACCATGTCCGCTCCACTGAAATTACCTAGCTCTTCTGCTTTAATAAAGGTTCCAGCGCCATTTTGTTGGTCGCCAGCCTTGTACTTTTCAAAAGCTTCATCAAACTTTGCCTTGTCTCCGTTAACTTCGTCTAAAGTTGCTTGGGCTTCTTTTTTTACTTCTTCGATCTTTGCTTCGTCAGTTATAGGTTGTCCATTTTCGTCCATTATAGAAAATAGGATATGATTTGCATTGTATACAGGTAGTAGAGTGTCCTTGTCTTCTTCCATTCTCTTTTCTATATCTTTTTCAGAAGGTGTATGCTCTTTCTTTAACTTTTCATCTAGTTTAGTGATGTAGTTTTGCTTTTCAAAGGAGTCATATTGTTCCTTTCTAAACTCCTCTTCAGTTAAATTATTTTCTTTTAAGAATTTATCAAGCTCTTCCTTACCACCAGCCTGTTCAACTAGATTGTCAATAGAAGTATTAACTTCTTCCTCTGAAACCTTGATTCCCTCTTTTTTTGCAAGGTTTATGGTCTTTTCCTGCATAACTAAAGAGTTTAGAATTTCAGTTCTAATTCCTTGAACTGCCTTTTTCCCCTCTTCAGTACTTTCGTCAAAGCCGCCGCCTTGTCCAAACATCTCCATCTGTTGTTTGTAATAGGTGTAGTATTCTTGAACTTGTTCTGCAGAGATATATTCCTTACCGACCTTTGCAATTGCATTGTCCGGCTTTTTTCCTGCATTTCCACATCCCGTCAATAGCATCGCTGATGCTAAAATTCCTGTAAACAATTTTTTTGTAATATTTTTCAAATCAATTACCTACCTTTTCTTTGTTATAGTTTAAAATCAATACCAATAGCCTGATAACAGGTTTTAAGTCCGATGAATTAACATAGATTGTCGGTGTATTCGCCAAATCAAAATTCATACTATCATCAAAGTTTTCACTTATAAACTTCAATTCCTCTAAGTCCATTTCCTTCCTGTCGCTGTATTCTAGTCCAAAAGATCCTTCCTTTTCGAAGACCCTTATAAATCCAGCCTTGGCAGCATAGGACTTGGTCAAAGCTATGTCCATAATATTTTGGACAGGTTTTGGCAAATCTCCAAATCTATCTATCAATTCCTCAATTAGTTCATCGTAATCTTCCTCGTCTAAGATAGAAGCAATCTTTTTATACATATCGATCTTCTCGTTGGAATCGTATATATAATTGGATGGTATGTATGCATCCATCTTTAAATCCACTTCCACTTCAGACATTCGAACCTTGCTCTTGTTCTCTCCCTTAATCTCACCTAAGGTTTCCTCTAATAGTTTAACATAAAGATCATACCCTATTGCAGATATATGTCCCGATTGTACTTCTCCAAGAATATTTCCTGCACCTCTTAGTTCCAAGTCCCTCATGGCAATCTTATATCCTGATCCAAATTCTGTAAAATCCTTAATGGCCATAAGCCTTTTTTCTGCAACTTGGGAGATACTCTTGTTCTTTTCATAGGTAAAATATGCAAAGGAGGTTCTATCGGACCTTCCTATTCTACCCTTTAGCTGATAAAGCTGAGAAAGCCCCATTCTGTCCGCATTGTATACGATCATAGTGTTCACATTTGGTATGTCCAGTCCTGTTTCAATGATGGTGGTACAAAGTAGGATATCATATTCTCCCTCTTCAAAGTCCAACATTATGGTCTCCAATTCCTTTTCAGACATCCTGCCATGGGCAATGGCAATTCTTGCATCGGGAGCCATTTCGTTTATCTTGTAGCTCATCTCTTCAATATCCTGAACCCTATTGTACACAAAGTAAACCTGACCACCTCTGTCCAGCTCTTTTAAAATTGCATCCCTAATGATGGATTCATTGTACTCAATTACATAGGTGTTGATTGGAAATCTCTCTTCAGGAGGTTCATCTAAAGTTGACATATCCCTAATTCCAACTAGTCCCATCTGTAATGTTCTAGGTATCGGTGTAGCAGAAAGGGTGAGCACGTCCACATTTTCTTTAAGACTCTTAAGCTTCTCCTTGTCCTTTACCCCAAACCTCTGTTCTTCGTCCACTATTAAAAGTCCCAAATCCTTGTACCCCATGTCCTTTGAAAGCAGTCGATGGGTTCCAACTACAATATCTATAAGTCCTCTTTTAACATCCTTTACAATGTTTTTCTGCTGGGTTTGGGTCCTAAACCTAGATAACATCTCCACTGAAATCGGGTAGTCTCCCAGCCTTTGTAGGATGGTGTTGTAATGTTGTTGGGCTAGTATCGTGGTGGGTACCAGTATTGCCACTTGTTTCCCATTCATAACTGCCTTAAAGGCAGCTCTAATGGCAACCTCCGTCTTGCCATAGCCAACGTCTCCACAGAGAAGCCTATCCATTGGCTTTGGCGATTCCATATCCTTCTTTATCTCCGCAATAGAGCGAAGCTGACTTGGAGTTTCCTCATATATAAAGTCGTCTTCAAATTCCTTTTGCCAAGCTCCGTCCTTCTCAAAGGCAAACCCCTTTACCTTAGACCTTTTAGCATATAGCTTAACCAGCTCTTCAGCTATGGTTTCAACGGATTTCTTAGCTTTTATTTTAGCTTTCTGCCATTCCACTCCACCTAGTTTACTTAACTTAGGTCCTTTTTCCGACTGGGTTCCTACATATTTTTGTACTAGATTCATCTGGTCTGTAGGAATGTACAATTTGTCATTTCCCCTATAGGAAATCACGATATAGTCCTTGGTGCTGTCCTGAACCTTTATCTGTTCAATTCCCTGATACTGTCCAATACCGTGGTTTTCATGTACCACAAAATCCCCAATGTCTAAGTCAGAGTAGTTGATTATCTCCGCTGAGGTCTTTTTCTTTTTAATCCTTCTAGAACTCTTCTTTTCTTTTCCATAGATTTCTTTGGTGGTTAGACAGGTAAATTTATTTCCTTTGTACTCAAAGCCTCTTGGCAACTGTTTGCTAAGGATAAATATCATTCCCGTTAGAAGCTCTCTTGAAAAGTCCTCCACTATAGAGGCATTTAATCCCTTGTCTTGACAAAGGTCAAGGATTGCCACAGCCCTATCTTCACTTCCTGCAAATATGACCACTTTTTCTCCTCGATAGGTAACCTGTTCCAGGTTTTCTACGAGAATATTCAAATTTTTGTTAAAGTTCATGGCCTCGGAAGATTCTATTAAAACCTCAACTTTAGGGTCTAGAAGCCTAGTCTTTTTCTTCAGGGGAGTAGTGTTTACAACTTTATTGTTACTAATGGACTTTAAGATTTCCTTAAAATCTATAAATATATCCTCATGGGTTATAAAGACCTCGCCCTTTTCCATCCTATAGGTAATATCTTCCTTGAATATTTGATTTAATTCACTATTTCTATCATAGACTCTGGTTATATCATCTACGATTATTACAGAGTCCTTTGGTAAATAGTCTAGTACACTATGATAGTCCACTTTTTTTAGATAACAGGCAACCAAATCCGGGTTGGATATCTCATAGCCATTTTCTATGTACTCTAAAATATCAGAGTACTTTTCCATCAACTTATCCTTATCCATTCCATACATCAAGGACCTATCTGCAATATCCAAGTCTCTACAAAGTCCGTTTATAACCTTTTCTCTTAGTCTACTGTCTAAAATCAACTCCTTTGCAGGTACGACTTGAACCTTTTCTATATTATCCACTGACCTTTGGTCAGAGATGTTAAAGGTTCTCATGGAGTCAATTTCGTCACCAAAAAGCTCTATTCTTACAGGGTTGTCCTCTTGGATAGGGTAGATGTCGACAATTCCACCTCTAATGGCAAACTGCCCCTTCCCTTCTATGATACTAACCCTTTCATAATTTAAATTTGTAAGATCTTCCGCCAAGTTTTCTAAATCCAAGACGTCGTCTATACCTATATTCAGGGTCATCTTCTTGTATCTATTCTTCTTGGTGAGTTTTCTTTGTACAGCCCTTGAGCTTGCAACGGTAATAAAGGGCTCATTTTTCATTAGTCGGTTTAATACCTTAAGTCTTTGATCTTCGTTATTTTTCTCCAAAGAAGAAAAATTATAAAAATTTAGCTCAATCTCTGGAAAATGTTCTACAACACTTGGATCTATCTCTTCAATGTCCTCTGCAAGCCTCTTTGCAGATTGTTCATCCTCCGTTAAAATAAATAGGTTCTTGCCTTCGTTTTTATAGAGGGAATAGATAAAGTGATAGAGACTTTCTTTAACAAGACCATGTAAATATATGGAATTTTTTTCTACTGAAAGTGCAGAAGAAAGTTCCTTATATCCTTTTAAATTCTTTAAAATATCTGTAAAAAAATTCATAATTCACCTTACTAAATCTAACGCCAGTTCTATTCCCCACTATGATTTTGACCATTATATAAATTCATAGCATCTTCCAGTTTATCTTCGACAATTAACTCAACTGCCTTTGCAGCATCCTCTATCTCCAAATCCAATACCTTCTTTTCATCCTCTGTGAAATTGCTTAGGACAAAGGCTGCTAAGTCCATCTTTGGATTCTTCTTTCCAACGGCAACTTTAACCCTGGGAAAGTCCTGGGATTGTAGATGATAGATTATGGACTTAAGACCATTATGACTTCCTGCTGAACCCTTTTTCTTAATCCTTATACTACCCCATGGTATGTCGATATCGTCGGTTATGACGATAACCTCATCGGGATATAGGTTGTAATAGTTCACAAAGTCAACTACCGCCATTCCAGAATTGTTCATATAGGTCAAAGGTTTCATCAAAACCACCTTTTCATAGCCAATGCGCCCTTCTCCTATTCCAGCCCTGAATTTTTCTTTATTTATGGTTATATTGTTTCGTTCAGCCAGTCTATCAATTGTCATAAATCCTACATTATGTCGATTTCCTAAATATTTTTGTCCTGGATTGCCAAGTCCAACGATTAATTTCAATTATTTTTTACTATTCCTTTCATCTCTTCTCTTTACCCAGCCTTGAATATTGGCCTGTTGGCCTCTTTCAATGGATAAATCACCACTTCCAACATCCTTAGTAATGGTTGATCCTGCAGCTATAAAGCCTTTTTCTCCTATATTTACAGGAGCTACTATATTGGAGTTAGATCCTATAAAGGCACCATCTTCAACCTTTGAACGATGTTTATTTACCCCGTCGTAGTTAACGAAGATCGCTCCACATCCAATATTTATATTCTCTCCCAAGTCCGCATCGCCTATATAGGCTAAGTGACCAGCTTTGGTCTTCTCTCCAACTGTGGAATTCTTTACCTCTACAAAGTTTCCTATATGAACTCCCTTAGAAAGTTTGGATTTTGGACGCAAATGAGCAAAGGGTCCAATGTCTGTTCCCTCTCCTACATAGCTTGACTCTATTACAGAGGATTTTATGACTACATTGTCTTCTATTGTACTATTATCTATGGTTGAATCTCCAACAATCAGGCAATCTTCCCCTATTGTGGTATCTCCAGTAATTTTAGCCCCAGAACAAATGGTTGTATCCCTACCTATTTTTACACTGTCTTCAATGTAAATATTGGAAGGATTTTCCATCATGACCCCTTCCTTCATAAACTTTGTGTTAATTCTTTGTCTTAACATCTCCTGAGCTTGGGAAAGTTGAAACTTAGAGTTGATTCCATGAACTTCCATTTCATCCTCTATCAAAAATGTAGAAATCTTTTCACCATCTTCTCTAATGATCTGGAATATATCTGTTAAGTACATCTCTCCTTGGTCGTTGTCACGATCCAGCCTTGAAATAGCATCTTTTAAAGCCTTGCCCTTTAAAACCATAAGACCAGAGTTATATTCCCTTATCTTCAACTGTTCCGGTGTACAATCTCTATGTTCGACGATTTTAAGGAAGTACCCTTCCTCGTCTTTAATGATTCTTCCATAATCCGTAGGGTCCTTGGCAACAGCTGTAAGTACAGTTGCCACATTGTCGTTATCATTGTGATAGTTCACAAAGTCCCTTAAGGTGCTTCCCTTGATAAGTGGAGTATCTCCCGTCAAAATTAAAACTGTATCCTTATCAGAAACTTCATCAAGGGCAAGGCTAACGGCATAGCCAGTACCATATGGAAATTCCGGCCCAATCTTTTGTTCTTTGATAATCAGGTCTGTGCCCTTAAAAAGTTCTGTAATATCCTCTTTGTTTTTTCCTGCAATGATTACCTTTTTATCCACATTGCATTCATCGCAAGCGTCCATTACATACTTAATCATAGGTTTATTCATCAATCTATGAAGAACCTTAGAATGTTTAGATTTCATCCTAGTTCCTTCACCTGCTGCTAAAATTATTGAAATATTCAAATTTTCTACCTCCGATTATAAACTCACTTTTAATAATATATTTATTTGGCTAAAATGTCCACCTTACAAAGCCCTTATAGATTACTTCATAGGTAAATCATTTGCCATCATTATAAAAATCCATTACATTTTACATCATATATCTTTAAATACCTTTAATTATTAACCGCTTGTTTAAACAAGAAAAGCTCAAAACCGACATCCAAGTTCAAGTCTTTATGATTGCCGATTTCAAGCTTTCTTACTCTAATCCAGGTTTGAACCTGATAATGTTAAATTATTTTCTTCTAAGATACCTTATAAACTTATATACGAAGTAAAGCAACGCAAGGGATAAAAGGGTTGTCACTCCAAAGATGAAGTACTGACTACTCTTTACTGATTTGTCCACCTTTACCTCTTTCACAGTCACCTTGGAAGTCTTTTTATCTTCCACTTCTTCCTTTGCCCTAACACAGTTTACCAAGAGCCTCTTTGGACTTGGCGGAGTCTTTGGCTCACAGGTTAGAAGGGTAAGCATATCCACATTCTCAATGGGTTTTAACTTCTCCCATTCATAGGGAAAGATTATTTCTGTAGAGTCCACCACATAGTCATAGGTTTCATTGCCCCTATATACATAGACATGGTCTCCCTTTGTAAGTCTGTCCAAATGAAAGAACATAAGGTCCTTATAGTAACCTCTATGGCCTGCAATAACTGACCTTCCAGGTCTGCCTATGGGAAGATGGGTTCCATCGATATGGGCCGCCCCCATGGCAAGGTGCTTAACGGAGGCATCTAAGTAGATGGGTAGCTTTACATCTAGTTTAGGTATATCCAGATAGCCAAACTCCCTATCCGGATTGTCCCTATAAACCGAGTATTCCCTTTCATAATTTTCATCGCTGAAGGGGTCTACAAAGTTCATCTCTTCACCATCTATATTTTCATTGTACTTCTCAATATCCTTTTGAACTTCTTTTGTATTTTCCTCAGAAGCTGAAGCTATATATCTTTTAAACTCCTCTTGCTTGAATATTTCGCCATAGGTCATATTTAAAAAATTATAGAGAGGTAACATTATTCCTACTAGAATCAAAATGTACCCAAAGATTACTCTCTTATTTTTCTTCATTTTTCTCAATATCCTCAATTTTCTTTGAAATAGTTTTAATTTCTCTCTTTAAGAATATCATCAACCCAAGTAAAACTAAAGTGATTGGCACTGAAAACATCAAGTAATCCAAGAATCTTGAATTGTCCCTAGTCCTACTTCCCTCTTGAAGTATTTGAGGATTGTAAGGAATCCTATGGCCTCTAACCAGTAGTCTATGGGAATTTATCATATATGGAGTACAGGTTAAAAGAGTTGCATAATCTTCACCTTCAACAACTAAGACTTCAGAAAAATCAGAAGGTTCCACAACTTTTATCTGGTCCACTTCATAAGCTAAAACTCCTTCAATATTGTGTATATAAAACTGATCCTTCTCCTTTAACCTATTTAAATCTGTAAATAACTTTGCAGTAGGGAGCCCTCTATGGGCGGTGATTACAGTGTGGGTACTCGCTCCTCCAATGGGAAGACTTGTTCCCTCCAAGTGTCCCGCTCCCTTTTGTAGGATGGATTCAGAGGTTCCTGCATAAACTGGAATGTCCTGGTCGATTGCAGGTATTTCCACATGGCCTATCTTTTCTTCTATCTCCAGCATTCTGGCATAGGCCTTTATCCCTTCCTTTTCCTTTTCCGTATATGGGTCTGCCAACTTTGAAGGGTCCAGAGTTTGATTGTAGGCCCTTGCCAACTCCATCCTCTTAAGAACTTCTTTATCTGGAAGCTCCCTAGCTTTTTTTTCGAAGTATTCTATTTCTTTCCCCGATTCAATCCTATAGTAAAATCTTGATACCACTGGATATATCATTATTCCAAATCCAATTAGAAATAGGAATATAAAGGGGAGATTTTTAAACTTTTTCTTCTTCATCTAATTCCCCTCCCCATCCTTCTTGGATTTTAAGCTCATCATTTTTGATACAAGTCTTTTTCTCTTCTTGTAGTATTTTATATCCATATAGATTAAAAAGACAATCAAGGCTATGTCAACAAAGAAACCATATCTAAATAGAAGACCAAGCCTTCCAGTCTTTACCATATCTCCAACATCTGCAGGATTGTACTCGATTCTATGTCCCCTTACTAAAAGCCTATGGGAATTTATCATAATTGGCGTACAGGTTAAAAGGGTGGCATAGTCCTCCCCATTTACCACAAGTAGGTCCTCAAACTGACTTGGCTCAACCACTTTTATCTGGTCCACTTCATATGCCAAAGTCTGCTCTAAGTTGTGAATAAAAAACTTATCGCCGACCTTAAGTTGAGAAAGGTCTGTAAATAGTCTTGCTTGAGGAAGTCCTGAATGGGCTGTTATGACGGTGTGGGTGTCAAGCCCTCCTATGGGAAGACTGGTCCCCTCTAAATGGCCCGCTCCCTTTTGCAATACCTCATCAGAGGTTCCTGCATAGATTGGAATATCCACGTCTATTAGCGGGATTTGAACGTGGCCTATTTTTTCATTTAGTTCCAACATCCTTGTATATTCCGCAATTCCCGCCTCTTGCTTTTTCTTTACATATGGATCTGACGGGATTTTATTTACCAAGGAGTCGTTATATCCCTTTGCCAATTCTATCCTCTTTTTAACATCTTCTTCGCTCAAGTCCTTCTTAGCATCATCAAAGGTTCTTACTTGCTTGTCCGCTTGAACCCTATAATAGAGCCTTGATACTTGAGGATATAGCAGTATTAAAAACCCTATTATAAAAATCAATATAAAGGGCCACTGTCTCTTTTTCTTCTTTTTATTAGCCATATTTTTCTCCAAATATCTTATCAGGGATTACAATCATAATTCCCCTTACCCAAATCAAGCACCCAAGCTTAACTTTTAAATAGCTTGAGTGCCCAATTTACAAGTCAAAAAGAGTGCACCATCAATGCACTCTCTATATCATTATTCTCTAATCAATTTTTTACCGATGTAGAATAGCATAGCACCTGAAATTACCATTACTATAAGAGTGATGTCCCCTGTCTTTGGAACTCTAATCTTATTTCTTGGTTTTTCATTCCTTCCAGGTGGCACATTTATGTCCTCTCTTTTATTTTTAATAACCAGCTCGTACTGACCTGATTCATCAGAAACTTCAAATTTTATTGACTCCGACAAGGCTTTATACCCCTTAGGAGGTACTATCTCTTTAAGATAGTAGGTTCCATAAGGTAGATTTTCTACCACAAACTTACCATTCTTGTCAGACTTTACAATATAAGGCTTTCCATCGACCATATAGTCATAGTAGTAGTCGCCTTTTTTGATATTCACTTTAAATACCGCTTCCTTTAGTGGAGTCTTCCCATCTTCATCCACCTTTATAAAGTGATATCTACCTGTTTCTGTTGGTTCTGAAGGCTCTGATGGCTTGCTTGGTTCTGTTTCCTTAGTTGGATCAGTAGGTTTTGTAGGCTCCGTTGAAGGAACCTTTAGGTCAACCTTTGGATAAATTACATTTTCTTTCATAGGTACTAGTATGAAAAACGGAACTAGAGTATAGTTTTCCCTATTGATTTCTCTTACATAATAGGTTCCATTGGAAAGATCCGATAAAATTATTTGTCCCTTTTCATCTGATTTTGAAGTAATAAAATTTTCTTCATATTTTTTATCCAATTCTTCAAGGGAGAACTTTTCAAATTCCTTTAGCTTTTCCGTTAAGTCACCAGTTAACTTTTCATCTGAAATCTTCCAAACTTTTAATTCCCTATTTCCATAATCTTGATCGTTTTCTCCATACTTTATGTCAATTATAATCTTATTGGCTGCATGAACTGGAACCACAATTGAAACAATCAACATTAATGAAGTTAAACAAATGGCCATTAATCTTTTAAAATCAATTTGCATATCCTATCTCCTATATTTTTATGTATTTATATAATTCCATACTCCCACAATAAATAAATCCCTTAAAAATGTCTTTACATTTGTTATTGTACTTCATTTTTAGCTCTAATGTCAATTAATTTTAATTTTTTTAAATCTTCATACCTTGATTATACCTTTAATTTTTCAAAAACACCTCTTCCTATTGGAATACTAAAGTACTCTTGTCATTAAATAGTTACAATTTCTCCATTTGTATTTTTAACTTTATATGAAATTTCTCTATGAATGTAGATAGATTTGTTAAATTTCTTACATTATCTTAACTCTTCGTTAACTTTTAGACTTGTTTTCTTTATTCCACCATTTTCCTATGGTATAATACATTTGTTTAGGGGGAAATATGTTTAACTTTGATTATAACGACAAAAATATAAAGGAAGTTCACTTTATCGGTATAGGCGGAATTTCCATGAGCGGTATTGCTCAACTACTAAATTTTCATGGTTATAAAGTTTCTGGTTCAGACAGAGATGAATCTGAAACTCTAGAAAATTTAAGACAGGTGGGTATTACCACCTATGTTGGACAGAAAAAAGAGAATATAAAAAATCCTGATTTGATTATATACACCGACGCTATCTTAGATGATAACGAGGAATTGATAGCTGCAAGGGAAAAGACAGTACCAGTGGTTTCTAGGGGAGTTTTTTTGGGAACTTTGATGCAAAATTACAAGTACTCCATCGGTATATCTGGTTCCCATGGAAAGTCCACCACCACCAGTATGATTTCCAAGATATTGGTTGAAGCAAATGTTGACCCATCTATATTACTTGGGGGAAAATTAGATGAAATACAAGGTAATATGCACAATGGTAAAAGCGACTATTTCTTGACTGAAGCCTGTGAATTTAACGGCAATATCCTTTATTACTATCCTGCCATGGCGGTTATTCTAAATATAGACGAAGACCATTTAGATTATTATAAGGATATCAACCATATCGTCAGCACTTTTATCGGATATATGAAAAATCTTTCAACGGATTCCAAAGCAGTTATAAATATTGATGACAAAAACTGTTTACCTCTTCTCGAACATGTACGAGGTGAAGCTATAACCTTTGGAATTGAAAATGAAGATGCAACCTACAATATTACCAATATCAACTTCGATGAAATTGGACATCCTTCTTTTACAATTAAAAGCAAGAAGGAAGACTTTGGATCTCAGGACTTTAGTTTGAGTATAATCGGCAGATATAATATTTATAATTCTGCTGCTGCAATCATAGCATCCTATGAGTCAGGTATCGATATAGACAGTATAAAAAAATCCATTTCAAATTATCACAATCTCCACAGAAGAATGGAAATCGTAGGACAATTTAATGATGCAATCATCATGACGGATTATGGACATCATCCTACTGAGATAAAGGCAACCATGTCTGCACTTGCCGAACATAAAAAGGGTAGACTGATATGCGCTTTCCAACCTCACACCTATAGTAGGACAAAACATCTTCTAAATGACTTTGCCAACGCCTTTGGAGACTGTGATGAGGTAATAGTTACTGAAATCTACGCTGCAAGGGAAAAGTTTGATCCTTCGATCCACTCCATTGACCTTGTGGAAAAATTGAGAGAAAATGGCGTAAATGCCATCTATTTAAAGACCTTTGATGAGGCCTGTGAATATATTCAAAAGAATGTAGACAAAGATGATACGGTTATTACTACTGGTTGTGGTAATCCGGACGTCCTTGCAAAAATGATAGTAAAGTAGGGGTTGATTTATGATTTATTTAAATTGTGATTATGCAGGTGGTGTACACCCAAATATTCTTAAAAAATTGATGGAAACAAATGAAGAACAGTCTGGTGTATATGGTTTTGACAAGTATTCTGCAGAGGCTAAGAATAGAATTAAAAAGGCTTGTAATAAAGAAGATATGGACATCTACTTTATCTCTGGTGGAACTCAGACCAATGTCATCGCCATATCCGCTGCAATAAAGCATTACCAAGCTGCTATATCTGCAGATACTGGACATATCAACACCCACGAATGTGGTGCGGTTGAAAATACAGGACATAAGATTGTAACTCTACCTAATAAAAACGGTAAGTTGATGGCCAAGGACATCGCTAAGATGATAGACGCCCACCATATTCAAGGTATGGCAAAAATTCACGATGTACAGCCTAAAATGGTATATCTTTCCAACTCGACAGAGTTTGGTACCATCTATTCTCGTAAGGAAATCGAAGACATATCTAAGGTTTGTAAGGAACATGACTTGTACTTATTTGTTGACGGGGCTAGATTAGGCTATGCTTTGACTGCAGAAAACAACGACGTAGACTTGGAATTTCTAGCAAACCACTGTGACATGTTCTATATAGGCGGAACTAAGATAGGAGCCATGTTTGGAGAGGCTCTAATAGTTATAAATCCTGAACTTAGAAAGGACTTCCAGTACAATTTAAAACTACGAGGTGCTTTACTTGCAAAGGGTAGAATGCTAGGTATTCAATTTCTAGAATTATTTAATGATAATTTATATTTCGACTTGGCAAGGGGAGCAAATCAACTTGCTACAAAGCTAAGAATTGCCCTTGTGGAAAAAGGTTATGAACTTACTGTAAACTCTCCAACTAACTTGACCTTTGTGGTTATGGACGACGAAAAACTTGAAGAATTATCTAAAGAATTCTCATTTGAAGTTATCAGCCGTCACGATGAATACAGTAAGGTCATTAGAATTGCAACAGGATGGGATACGAAAGAAGAAGACATAGATCTATTGATCGAAAAACTTTAATTAAAGATTAGATTTTAAAAAGAGCTCTGTAGTTTAATTAGAGCTCTTTTCCTATTTGTAGCCATCCCATAATATCAAAGGATTAATCCCTTGCTTTTAATCGATTTGATCATCTTTTCTAAAATTCAATTGAACTGCCCCTATATTATTTCTATTAAGTAGTTCAATTGCATAATCATCTATTCTATATCCCTCTTCATAGTATATTTTTGAAATTCCAGCTTGTATTAAAGCCTTTGTACAATTTAAGCAGGGAAAGTGAGTCACATAGCATCTACACCCCTTTACGGAGATTCCCTCCTTTGCACAGTAGAGCAAGGCGTTCATCTCTGCATGTATTGTAGCAATACAGTGGCCATCTCTCATGGTGTGCCCTACTTCATCACAGTGGGGATTTCCTGCAACTGAACCATTATAACCTGTGGAAACTATTCTATTGTCCTTATTTACCAAAACACAGCCTACATAGGCTCTATCGCAAGTACCCCTAGAAGCTACAGTCCTTGCTAAATTTATAAAATATTCATCCCATGAAACTCTCATCTTTACCTCCAATCTCTATGTATCTTATTTTATTGTATCATCTATGTAAATATAGGACTATTCATTAATGTAGATTTATTAATTTTATTTTCTTAAACTCCCATTTATTAAATTTTTATTTATTTCTTTCCCATTTTCAACAAATTCTGTTATAATATTTACGTTGGAGGAAAACATGAAGAAAGTATTACTTATTTTTTATTATCTATCCTTTTTGTATCTTGTAAGGGAAAGGAAGATATAACAAAAATCAATGAAATAGACATAAATTTAAATAAGAATCCAAAACTTGAAACCTTTGTAAAGGACATAAACAAGGACTCCTCTCATTCTGCTCTAATTCTAAATAAAGATAGATATGTGTTGATATATAATAATCCAAATTTAAAGGTCAAGGACT
Organism: Lagierella sp.; assembly: GCF_029983815.1. Lineage (GTDB taxonomy): Bacteria > Bacillota > Clostridia > Tissierellales > Peptoniphilaceae > Mediannikoviicoccus. Next base: position 143,773 of record NZ_JASBYU010000002.1, on the reverse strand, counting down.
ATAATATCTCAATTGTGGACAATGAATTATATATCGATTTAGACGAGGAAAAGAGCAATAATGAACCTATGAGATTTTATGAAGTCTGTAATGATGTAGAAGTTGAAGAATTTGTTAAAAAACATGATATTCCAAAGAAGATACATGTCTTAGAAAATGGCAAAGAGATGGAAATTGTATACTTTGAAAATGTAGAGATAAAATAGAATAATTCGTCAAGTACCACAGAGAGCACTTGACGATTTTTTTATTTGGAATTAAATTCTATAGCAGCGGCCTTTTAAAGTAATAGGATAATAATACATAGAATAGCGGTTGATGTAGGATGTAGAACAATAGTCTATTTCTTCCTATAATCGTAATAGGGTTGTAAGACTTTGGTCTTCGCTTTGGATTGTGGCTAAGGTAGATTTTACCTATAAAGTAACCGCCTATTAAAAGAAAAATCCAGGGCAACATTGGATAGTAGTCCGCCGATTGAAATCCAGGCCCTGGAAATCCCAACCAAAATAAATACTTTACATCGTATAGACTTTTAGACAGCTCAATAGTCTCTGTTGGAAGCTGAATAAACCCTCTTGTGATGGGCCAAGTAATATAAAAACCTAACATGGACAAAGCAAATCCAACATACCCATTGATATATTTTAATACAAGCTCTAGAAACATCATCACCAAAGTCCCAAAGGCAAAGAAGTGTATTATGCCAAATAGCACCAATTCCTTGGGAAATAACAGGTATGTTATCAGTGAAATACCTATTGCTACAATGGACAGCTTTATAAATTTCGGAATATGCCTACTGGAAAAGTGAAGTGTCATTCCAGATATGGTCATAAATATAAAGACAGCTATAAACCTTCCATATTCCGTCCACCTTGTAGGGAAAAATACAATATCCTGGTTGAAAATAAATTTTAAGTCATAACAAAAGTGAAAAAACATAATGTAAAGCATGGCAAACCCTGCTATTAAGTCTATAATGTTATATCTTCCTTTTTTCTTATTATCGCTATTCATCTTTATCTCCTATAATAAGGGTGCAAAAACCCTAAGTATTGATCGAGCTATTTTTACTATAAGCCATTCTTTCTTCATTTGTGAAAGAGTCTTTCTTTCAGAAACCTCTAAAGTATCCAAGAAGTCCTCCTTAATCTCCTCTATTACCGGTGAATTGTAAAACCAAACTCCATTTTCAAAGTGGAGGTAGAGGGATCTAAAATCCACATTTATTGTACTTACCACCGCCACACTGTCATCGGAGACGATATTCTTAGCATGGATAAAGCCTGGCTTATATTCATATATCTTAACTCCCGCCGATAGTAAAGTCTCATAAAAGCTTCTAGTTACCATGAATACCATTATCTTATCTGCAATATAGGGGGTTATTATCCTAACGTCAATTCCTCCCTTTGCCGCCGATGTAAGGGCAGTTAACATCTCGGAGGATAGTATTAAATAGGGCGTTGTAATGTAAACATACTTTTTTGCTTTGTAGATTATATTTAAATACAAGTTTTCTCCCACCGGCTCTTGATCCAAGGGCGAATCTGCAAAGGGTTGAACAAAACCTGAATCTTCCATAAAGTCATTTTCCCTAAAGAAATCGTCGGGAATATATTCATTAAAAGGAGTAAAGTCACTACTTAAAGAGTTCCACATAGATAAAAAGAACACCGTCATGGACCAAACAGCTTGTCCCTCAATTCTAACTCCAGAATCCTTCCAATGTCCAAATCGAACTTTCTTATTAATATACTCGTCAGCTAGGTTTAAACCGCCGGTGTAGCCGATCTTTCCATCTATAACAGCAATCTTTCTATGGTTTCTATTATTATGTTGAGGAAGCACAACATATTTTATTGGGTTAAAGACTTGAAATCTTATTCCAGCGTCAATAAGCCTTCTATCAAAGTCCCTACCCACTTTATTCATACACCCAAAGTCGTCATAGATTAACCTAACATCTACGCCTTCCTTTGCCTTTTCCTTGAGTATTTCATAGATTTTATCCCAGACATAGCCTTCGTCTATGATAAAGTACTCTAGAAAGATAAATTTTTTTGCATTTCTTAAGTCTTCGACTAAATCTTCAAAATATAACTCTCCAAGGGGATAGTACCTTGACTTTGTATTCCTATATACTGGACAACTGGCATATCTCTCCAGGTATCTACTTTCAAGGTATGCATCGGAATTACCTATCTCCTCTAGGACATTATCCTGGTTGCTCATCAAAAAATGAAAGGATGAAGTGGTGGCAGACATGCTATTTCTAACATTTTTTACAAATCTATTTTGGGCAAAAAACAAATATAGAAACGAACCGAATAGGGGCAATGTGAGTATTGGAATAATCCAAGTGATTTTATATGCAGGATTTGTATCCTTATTCACCAATACAACTACTAATATCAAGGATAATATCACACTTACCACATAGAACCAGATAAATTTTTCCTGTAGTGTAATAAACATCTCAACTATGAAAATAAGCTGCAATAAAAATATAATGGTAATCAGGAACATCCTACCAGTAAGGAATTTAGTTATCTTTTTCATCTACTTCGTCTTCCCTCGTATCTCTTTTACTATAATTTTAAAAACAGCCGTTCTGTCCAGGGCACCTCTATTGTATAGGAAGCCATCATCAATATGATAGCTGTCCACTATAACCTGTAATGCCCTCTCCTTTTCTTCATAGTCCTTTATTTCCTGTACCTCTCCCCAACCTATTACACTGGAATAGTTCATGGTACAGTACCCTTTTTTTAAATCCGTAACAAGCTCTAGGTCTGTGTCAGCTTCAAAGGAAACCTTTACTCCATCCTTAAGATAGTCGTATTTTTTTCCTTCCTTAGCTCCATGAAAGTATAGGACGATGGTTTCATCCAACCTTTCAACTCCTGCATTTACAGGGAGCATATAGGGATATTCAGCCCCATTAAAAGCCAAAACCAATCTATCACTGTCTTTTAAAATTTTGATTATTTTATTAGTATCATGGATTTCTCTATCACGCTTTCTCATACTGTCCTCCCACTATAATTCATTTTACTACATTTGTGACTTTAATTTAATACTCTATAAGTATTGGAATGGAACAGCGGGATATAAGTAAAACACTAAGTATAGAGAATTTCCTATGTAAGTATAGCCTCAACTTACACTTCTATGCTAAATTATTACATTTTTATTACAATTACAAAAAACATCATCAAATCCCTTAAAAAGTTCTTGCATTTTTTCAAAATAAGTATATAATCATCAAGGACGATAAAGGAGAGAGACATGAAAAAATTATTTAGCATTAAGATTTTACTGCTTTGCCAAGTGGATTCAAGGGAAGTTTACGAAGAGACCTTGATCCTAGTAAAATTAGATAATATCGATGATTTAAAGGATAAAGTTTATTCCTACGTGGAAAAATTGAATGAAGAATACGAAAACAAAATATTTAATCTAGTTTCCATTTTGGATTATTATGAAATTTCAGATGAAATAGAATTCCCTAGGGAATTTGTTCAAATATATAGCAGATTTATAAATAGGGAAGAACTAGATTTATATCCAGAATTTTAGTAGATAAGGCGGGGCAACCCGTCTTTTAAAATGCAAAAGTGTAGGAGTTTAATTTCATATTTTGTTTAAAATAAAAAGAAGCATTCAAAACCGAATGCCTCTTATGGTAAGTTAATCTACTCTTATTCTTTTGAACCTGTTTCAGTTGGCTTTTCTCCACCTTTGTCGGAAGTTGAGTTAGAACTATCCTTAGTTTTATCTTCTGATTCTGTAACCTTGGCCTTGTCATCTGTAATTGTCGGTGGGTTTTTAACCGGATTTACAAATGGTGACATGGTAACTTCACCTGTAAGCTTATTTACATCTCCAGCTTCAATTTTACCAATATGTCTAATGGCTACTTGGTCCTTTTCTTTGAAGATATCTGTAGTTGCTGGTGATCCATCTTTATTTATTGGATTAAAATCTTCATTTGTTGTAAATTCGTACACTTTACCTCTAAATTCTTCTGGACTTTCTTCTAAGCCTTTAACTGTGAACTTAGTCTCTTCACCAACTTTTTCCATAGACTCAATCTCACCATAGAACACAGAGGTCATCTTCGCCTTTTCCTCTGCCTCCTTCTTTCTCTTTGCATTGTCATAGATTCCAAAGATAGATAATGCCAATATCAATGCAAGAATTACTGTAAAAAATTTCTTCATCTCTTTCCTCCAATTTTCATATTTAACATTAACAGATATATTATAGGCTTAATCTTTCAACAATTTCAACTATTGGACTTTCCCAATGGCTAGAATCTAAAACTATGTCAGCCACTTCTTTCAGTTCACTTACCGCATTGTTCACAGCTATGCCAACCTTGGCATATTTAATCATTTCCAAGTCATTGTAATTGTCTCCAAGGGCTATAACCTCAGATCTGTCTATACCAAGTTTAGTAGTCAAAACTTCAATCCCCGTGGATTTATCTATTCCTCGACAGGTCATATCCAAATACTTTCCCGAAGAAAAGGTGTAATGAATATCATCCCTCAATACCCTATATAAATCTTCTTTAAATTCATTTAAAATCTTTAGGGAATCAGAAACATAATTTATTTTACATATTCCCTCTTTAATCAGACTTAAAAAATCATCTTCAGACACTTTGATAAAGGGAATTTTCCTTGCTAAAAAATCTTCCTCATGCTGTTGGTCCATATTGTATATAAAGACTCTATAGGAGGTAAATATCTCCATTGTTAGATGCTTTTTCATTCCATAATTCAAGATCTCCTCAGCAATCTCCCTTTCAAAAATGGATTTAAATAATATTCTGTCTCTTTTTATATCAAAGACACATGAACCATTTTGGGTAATCGCAAACTCTCCCCTTTTTTTAGTTCCAAGACTTTCAATATGTCGATACATGGAACTAATATTTCTTCCAGAGGCAAATACAAAGTTAATCCCACTATCAAGGATATAGTTTATTGCCTCTATATCCTTAGGAGAAATCTCATCTTGAGCATTTAGGATACATTCGTCCATGTCACAGCAAAGTAGTTTATACCTACTCATTATAACCTGCCAAAAAAGCTATGGCACCCTTTATACCATCCACAGAAGAACTCATTATTCCTCCTGCATATCCGGCACCTTCTCCCAGTGGGTAGACTCCTTTAAAGTTGCAGGACTCATAACTTTCCTTATCTCTCAATATTCTTATAGGAGATGATGTCCTAGTTTCAACTCCCGTCAAAATTCCATCTTCCAAGGAAAATCCATCAAGTTTTCTATTAAGATTTATAATAGCTTCCTTTATGGAGTCATTTATGGACTTGGAGTAGATTTCATTTAAATCTCTAAAGACAGTTCCCGGTTTGTAGCTTGGAAAGACTCTTTTAAATTCAGTGGATACTCTATTGTCTATATAGTCTCCTATTAACTGAACAGGAGCATGGTAATTAGAACCCCCTAATTTAAATGCCCTTTCCTCTATTTTCTCTTGGTACATCATTCCAGCCAAAACACCCTGTCCATAATCTTTTTCATTTATATTTGCAATAATTGCTGAATTGGCATTTTCTAGGCTTCTGCTATGGTAACTCATACCGTTTATACAAAGTCTATTTTCCTCCGAAGAGGCTGCAATAACTCTCCCGCCAGGACACATGCAAAAGGTGTAAACTCCCCTCCCGGATGTAGACCTATAGGTCAGCTGATATTCACCTTGGGGAAGTCTTTTATTATCATAATTTTCTCCATATTGGGCCCTATTGATAAGCTGTTGAGGATGTTCTATTCTAAATCCAACTGCAAAGGGCTTAGACTCCATTGAAAGACCCTTCTTATGAAGAGTTTGAAAACTGTCCCTAGAACTATGCCCTAAGGCTAAAAACACAGAGTCCGCTTCTATTTCTCCCCTATTGGTAATAAGTTTTTTTACCTTCCCATCCTCTAAGACTATATCCTCCATGGTGGTGTTAAAATGAACCTGTCCTCCTAAGGATATAATCTCTTTTCTTATGGACTTTATCACTTCTTTTAAAATATCGGTACCAATATGAGGCTTTTGCAAAATCCCTATCTCCTCAGGGGCTCCATGTTCAATAAAGACCTTCAAAACCTCCCTAATCATAGGATCTTGGGATCTGCAGGTAAGTTTTCCATCAGAAAAAGCTCCTGCACCTCCTTCGCCAAATTGTACATTGGAGTTGGTGTTTAAGTTTCCATTTTCCCAAAATTCATCTACGGTCTTAGTCCTCTGGTCCACATCTTGCCCTCTTTCAATCACAATGGGATTAAATCCCGCCTTGGCTAGGGTCAATGCAGCAAATATACCACTTGGACCAAATCCTACTACCACTGGACGCTTCGTCTTTTTGCGATTGATTTCAAAATTTATCTTTTCTTCCTTGTATTCTCTTACATCTCCTGGATTATATTTAGAAAGTCTCTTTTTTGAAAGTTCTATGTCCACAATTACAGAATAAACAAATTGTATCCTATCCTTCTTTCTGGCATCTATGGATTTTCTATAGATTTTATAATTAAAGTCGTCGTACTTTATCCTTAATTTTTGTTTTATCTTTTCTCTTAAAAGCGCCTCTGGCTCATCTAATCCTATTTTTAAGTTGTTAATAAAAATCATATATTTCCTTTCAGTCCTGTAACGTATCCCATGGATTCAAGAATTTCGATGGATCTATTTCCTATTCCCAATACTCTATTTCTAACATCGGGAGATACTAGGTTGTAAAGTTCTCCTCCCTCTTTATAATCCTCTATTAAAGTTACCTTTGCCTTGGTCTTTCCGTCGGTCTTATCGATCATAACCCATGTGGGATGGATGTCCAATTGTTCTAAAGTCGTTTTATTCTCTTTAAAACTCTTCTTTAATTTAAGGCCTGCAATAAGTCCTGCCTCCACTTCCTTTAAGCCATTGTATTCCTGCCTTTGTCCAGAAACGGAATTTCCCATGGAATAAAAAATAAATTTCTTTTCACCATCAACATCAACTTCTTCTATGGGTTGAATTACATGGGGATGACTTCCCATTACAATATCAGCACCCCAATTTAGTAAATTTTTTCCCATATTTCTTTGAAATTCAGTTGGGTTGAAGGAATATTCCTCGCCCCAGTGGGGAAAGACAATAAGAAAGTCGACATTTTCTTTTAAGGCCTTAACATCATTCTTCATCAAATCCTCTGTCATGGGATTTATCATATCCCTTTGTTCCTGTGCTAAGGCGCCTTCCATCCCATTAAACATTTGACTATAGGCAAGGATTCCTATTTTAATTCCCTGCTCCTCCACTATTAGATACTGTCTATTATCGTCCTTAAAAGTCCCAGTGGTATAAATGCCATGGGCATCTAGTGCGTCGATGGTGTCAGAAATCCCTTCAGCCCTAGAGTCCAAACAGTGATTGTTAGCAGTCGTCAAAATGTCAAATCCTGACTCCTTTAGTTGTTTGATGGAATTTGCAGGTGTATTGAAAAGTGGATACCCCTCCATCTTTCTCTTTGGCGTCGAAGTGGTCTCATAGTTTCCCGCCATTAAGTCGAATTCTTCAGTAAGCTTTCGAACCTTTTCATAAAAGAAAGAAAAGTCGTAATTTCCTTGGGAATCTACATTTCTATAAAAAGTCCATGGATGATACATTATATCCCCAGTTACTCCAAGGGTAATTTCCACGTCTTCTCTAGTTTCAACTTTTGGTTTCGTTTCTAAATTATTTGTACTATTCTCTTTATCTAAACTTTCTGTGCTTTTTACTCCAACTTCAAGTTGTCTTACGGTAACATTGTCTTCTCTTGTTTTACAGCCACCTAATATTAATATTAAAATCGTAATTAAAATTAGGCGAAGTGTTTTTTTCATTTTATCCTCCAAAACTATTTTATTACTCTTCTATCTTATCAAATTTTTAATAAAAGTGTGATATAATCAACTGAAATGGTTGTGGAAAGGAGCTATTATGTCAGGAACTATTAAAAAGATATTGGTGGCAAACCGAGGCGAAATCGCCGTAAGGATATTCCGTGCCTGTTCAGAGCTTGGAATAAAATCTGTTGCCATCTATTCAGAAGAAGATAATACAGCGCTATTTAGAACAAAAGCAGATGAATCCTACCAAATAGGCCTTGGGAAGACTCCTGTAGAAGCCTATTTAGATATGAATGAAATAATCAGTCTAGCCAAGAAAAAGGGTGTAGATGCAATCCATCCTGGATATGGCTTTCTATCAGAAAATAAAGAATTTGCAAGAAGATGTAAAGAAAACGGCATCATCTTTATAGGTCCAAGCTATGAAGTGTTGGATACTCTAGGCGATAAAATAAAGTCTAAGATTGCGGCTAAAAAAGCGAATGTTCCAACCATACCTGGTGTGGACAAGCCTATCAGAACAAAACAGGACGCAGTAACCTTTGCTAAAGAGGCAGGATATCCTGTGATGATAAAGGCAGCTGCTGGAGGTGGAGGCCGAGGTATGAGGATTGTCCATAGTGAAGATGAACTAATCCCCGCCTTTAGATCTGCTCAATCCGAGGCGAAAAAGGCCTTTGGAATTGACGATATGTTCATTGAAAAGTATTTAAATAAACCTAAGCATATCGAAGTGCAAATTCTAGGGGATAAAAAAGGCAATATCGTACATCTATATGAAAGGGACTGCTCCATTCAAAGGCGTCACCAAAAGCTGATTGAGTATAGTCCCGCCTTTTCCATAAGTCCAGAAATTAGAAAGAAAATCTGTGATGACGCAGTTAAAATTGCTAAATCCGTCAACTATTACAATGCAGGGACAGTTGAATTTTTAGTTGATGAAGATGGAAGTCATTACTTCATAGAGGTAAACCCTAGAATCCAAGTTGAACACACAGTAACGGAAATGGTTACAGGGATAGACCTGGTTCAAGCTCAAATTCTTATTGCCCAGGGCCATACTTTGAAGGATGAGCTAATAGGAATAGCTTCTCAAGAAGATATTTCTTTAAAGGGTTATGCAATTCAATGTAGAGTTACTACAGAAGACCCTGCAAATAACTTCGCACCAGATACTGGAATGATTGACGTTTACCGCTCTGGATCTGGTTTTGGCGTTCGTCTTGACGTGGGTAATGCCTATGTTGGATCAATTGTAACCCCCTACTACGACAGCTTATTGGTAAAGGTTACAACCTCCTCTAGAACTTTTAAGGACACTATAAATAAGGCTAAGAGAGCCTTAGGCGAATTAAAGGTCAGCGGAGTTAAGACCAATATTGCCTTTTTATTAAACGTGTTAAATTCGGAAGCCTTTATAGAGGGAAAGACCAACACCGGATTTATAGAACATAACCCTCAACTCTTCGATATCATGCCTAGAAGTGACAAGGAGTTGAAGGTACTTCGTTTTATTGGCGATATCGTAGTGAATAATAAGAATAGGATAAATAAAAACTTCGATACGGTTTCAGACTATTCCCACTTGGAACATACCGCCTTTGAATCAGGAACAAAACAAATCCTAACTCTTGAAAAGATACCTGGATTGTTAAAGTGGATAAAGGGGCAACAAAAGGTACTCTTAACCGACACCACCTTTAGAGACGCCCACCAATCACTACTGGCTACAAGGGTTAGAACTGTGGATATGGAAAAAATCGCCCCTGCTGTTTCTAGATATATGAACGATTTATTTTCTTTGGAGATGTGGGGAGGGGCAACCTTTGATGTTTCCTATAGGTTTTTACAGGAGGATCCTTGGGAGAGACTTCGTATTTTACGAAAAAAGGTGCCTAATATCTTACTACAGATGCTTCTAAGGGGAAATAATACTGTAGGATATAAGAACTATCCCGACAATGTTGTAAAGAGATTTATTCATAAAAGCGCAAGTGAAGGAATAGATATATTCAGAGTTTTCGACTCTTTAAACTGGATTGAAGGAATGCGCTATGCCATGGACTGCGTGTTGGAAGAAGGAAAGGTTCTTGAAGGTACAATGTGTTATACTGGCGATATCCTCGATGAAAAGAGGGATAAATATAGCTTAAAATACTATATAGATATGGCGAAGGAATTGGAGAAAAGTGGCGCCCATATCATAGGGATAAAGGATATGTCCGGACTTTTAAAGCCCTACGCTGGACGCAAGCTCATCAAGGCTTTAAAAGAGGAAATTTCCCTTCCTATTCACCTACACACCCACGACACAACTGGAAATGGCGTGGCTACAGTACTTGCAGCAACAGAAGCCGGAGTGGATATAATCGATACGGCATTTAACTCCATGAGTGGACTTACCAGTCAGCCTGCGTTAAACTCCGTTGCAGCAGCGTTGGAAAACACTAGAAGGTCAACCAATATAAACTTAGACTATGCAGAGGAGATCTCTAAGTACTGGGAAGGTGTTCGTCCAGTATATGGAAACTTTGAATCGGATTTAAAATCCGGGTCCACCGAAATATATAAATATGAGATACCTGGCGGACAATACTCCAACTTTAAGCCACAAGTGGAATCCTTTGGCCTTGGACACAGATTCAAAGAAGTTAAAGATATGTATAGAGAAGTGAATAAAATGGTGGGAGATATAATTAAAGTAACACCATCTTCAAAAATGGTGGGAGACTTTGCCATATTTATGGTTCAAAACGACCTAACCCCAGAAAATATCTATGAAAAAGGTAAGTTTTTAGACTATCCAGATTCTGTGGTAACCTACTTTAAAGGAATGATGGGACAACCTGTAGGAGGTTTTCCTGAAAGATTACAAAAACTCGTTCTAAAGGGGGAAGAGCCTATTACTGTAAGGCCTGGTGAACTTTTAGAACCGGAAGACTTTGATAAAGACAGGAAATATCTAAAAGATAAGTACAACTTCGAGCCAACAGAGGAGGACCTACTGGCCTATGCCCTCTATCCTAAAGTCTTTGAAGAATATTTAGAAAATAAAAGGACTAATGGTGACCTTTCCCATATGGAATCCAAAGTTTTCTTCCATGGAATAAACCTAGGGCAAACAAGAGAAGTAAAACTTGGAGAAGGTAAGACGCTAATAATAAAGCTGGTGGATATGTCGGAAGCAGACGAAGAGGGAAATGTCTCATTGGCATTTGAAGTAAATGGAAATAGACGGGTAATAAAAGTTTTTGATAAACATAGCAAAAAGACCTTGGATAATAACTTTATCCAAAAAGCCGATCCTAATGATGACAGGGAAATTGGCGCAAGTATTCCTGGAAATATAATAAAAATCCTTGTAGAAGAAGGAGAAACAGTAAAAGAAGGACAGCCACTGATGATAATAGAAGCCATGAAAATGGAAACGGATATACTTTCTCCTATGACAGGAAAAGTTGAAACCATTGCAGTAAAAGAAAAAGATATGGTAGAGTCGGGGCAGTTGTTGCTAAGAATTGAGGGTTAGGAAAGCGATCAGCTTTCCTATTACCTTTTGTAATATTTTTTCAAAGTTTATGAACTTTTAAAAACATTTATTAATAAACCTTTTCTACTTCAAAATAAAGGGAAGGGAATCGGTAACCTATTTGATGGTTCCATTTCCCTTCCCTTTAAAACCCAACCCTTTTTTAATCGGGCACTCAGCTCCACAAAGTTTTATTTTTCAATATTATCTACAATAATTAAAAAGAACCAACTCTTTAATTTTAGGATGAGTGCGGGGCACTTCCTACTTCTCACATCCCACCTCTCATCTCTCACCTCTCATTAAGTCGAGCACTCATGTTTGAGTGCTTGATCACATCCCAACTCTCATCTCTCACTTCTCATATCTCACCTCTCATTAAATATAAACCCTGTCATCGCCATAGTTCCTAAGTTACAGGTGTTGTTAAAGACTTCTACTTTATCTCCGTCTGCAGCACCAAGTGCATATATAAGCGGCAAGTAATGATCTTTTGTTGGGATTGAATATCTATAATTATCATGTTTTTTATAGTGGATTACTAAATCGTCATCATGTCTTTTTAACGCATCTATAATGTAGTTATTGAATTCATATGCCATAGGTGTTCCATCAGGGTTCTCCCATTCTATCAGTCTTAGATTATGGACAATGTTCCCACTTGCTACTATCAAATATCCTTCGTTTCTAAGGGGTACAATTGACTTCCCAATTGAAAATATTTCCTCTGAAGATAGTTTTGAATTAACGGAAAGTTGTACAACGGGCACATCTGCATTGGGAAACATATGTGTCAATACCGTCCATGTACCATGGTCAATCCCCCAACTATTATCCACCGACACCCTATCACCTAAAAGTTCTTGCACTTTTTTAGACAATTCTAAATTTCCTTTTACTGGATATTTAACTTCATAGAGCTCCTTTGGAAATCCATACATATCATAGATTTGTCTTGGCTCTTCCGTCTCTTGAATATAGGTTTCTCCTTTATACCAATGGGCACTGATTGCCAAAATCCCCTTTGGTTTTCCAAAGTTTTCAACGATTTTATGTCCTACTTCAGCTATCTCTTTAGTAATTTGATTATTGTCTAGAGCAAGCATTGGACTTCCATGTCCTACAAATACCACTGGCATTCTATTATTAGTCATTCTAAATCTCCTTTGTTCCTTGGATTAAAATTTTTAATTATTTTCTCTTTATCACAAGTTTTACCCACAAATTTAATTTGAATAACATTTTTTATACAATTCCAAACAAGTAGTAGGAAAGCTGTAAGCTTTCCTAAAACCTTTTGTAATGTTTTTTTAAGTTTATGAATTTTGAGAAATTTTTATTTATAAACTTTTTCTACTTCAAAATAAAGGGAAGGGAATCGGTAACCTATTTGATGGTTCCATTTCCCTTCCCTTTAAAACCCAACCCTTTTTTAATCGGGCACTCAGCTCCACAAAGTTTTATTTTTCAATATTATCTACAATAATTAAAAAGAACCAACTCTTTAATTTTAGGATGAGTGCGGGACCCTCCATAAATTCAGGGACTGGCCGTCCCTGAAAACCCTGCTTAAAAAGCAGTAGGAAAGCTGTAAGCTTTCCTTCAAACACTCCGTTGTCGGGCACTCAGAGCTTTAGAACTTTTTTGTTTTTCAGAAATTTTATAATGATTAGAAAAACTAACTTTGTAATTTCAGGCTAAGTTTTTCTTGAGCTTTATAACTACAAATTCTACATTTTCAACAATCTATTAACTAATTTGTTCTGATTTATTATTTGATTGCGAAATCACTTTAGCAATCACTGTAAATATTATCGCCGTTATCAGCGCTGGTAAAAACCACTCGAAACCCACATTTTTTAGTGGCAATTTTTCTATGAGTCCCATAGGTCCTTCTAGTATGTTAAAAGTTGAGTTTAGACTTTGGATAAAGCTTACTATAAATGTTGCAATTACTGCTCCTTTGTAGGTCAGGTCATATTTTATATATTCTTCGATCATCCCTAAAAATATAAGCACGATTATTATAGGATAGATCGTAGTAAGAATTGGCCCTGCTGCCTTTATAAGTCCTTCTACTCCAAATAGGGAAAAGGCTCCAGAAAGTATAACACACATCACCACTATAGGTTTATACTTTATTTTATCCCTTGTCATAGTTGAAAAGAAATCACCACATATTGCAGTAAGTCCTACTGACGTTGTCAAGCACGCTAAGGATACTGCCACCCCTATTAAAATGGTTCCTAGATTTCCAAGTACATGATGCACTGTTCCCAAAAGTATCTCCACTCTAGTATCTTGAATTGTATATATTTTTGAAGCGGTTGCTCCTACATAGGTTAACCCCCCATAGATTAGGGCAAGCAATATAAATGATACAAGCCCAACTCCCATGGTCATCTTAAGTCTTTCTCTATTGTCTATGTATCCCCTTCTCATTAGATCAGATACTACAATGCCAGTCATCATTGCAGCGCCTAAGGCATCCATCGTCTGGTACCCTTCTACAAAACCCTTTAAGAATACGGTGTCTTCTGCTGGCGGAGCCATCTCTCCTATGGGATTAATAATACATTTTATTATTATTAGTCCTAAAATCACTATTAGCCCTGGTGTAAGATACTTTCCAATCTTATCGATTACCCCTGACTCGTTCATTACAAATAGTGTGGTCAAGGAGAAGAATACGATTGCCGTCACCCAGTGAGGAACTCCTGGAAACACCTTACTTACAAAGACTTCATGAGTTGTTGCTGCAGTTCTAGGGATTGCAAAGAATGGGCCGATAGTAAGTATGGTAACGGTTCCCAATACCTTGGCAAAAGTTCCTCCAACCCTCTTTCCAAGATCCTCTGCTCTACCTCCTAGTTTTGCCGTTACTATAACACCTAAGATTGGCAAAACTGGGTCTGTAAGTAGAAATCCTACCATGGATTTTTTAAATCCACTTCCTGAAAAAACTCCTAAATAGGGCGGAAATATCAAATTTCCTGCTCCAAAGAATATTGCAAACAATGCAAATCCTACAATGAGTACATCTTTAATTTTCGTCTTCAAAATAACCTCCTTTGTGCTTTACCTTAATTGTACATCAATCTTACAAGAATTTTAAGTGTTTTTTAAGAATTTAATTTGTCTTTTTTAATTTGTCAATCCATCCAAATTTCAAACTTCAACCTATTAACTTCTTAAGCGAAAACAAAAACTTTTTAAATTTCTTAATAAATCTATATTAAAGTGTTTTTGTATTTAAATTTTTAAGTATTTTGTGTTACAATGTAATAAATATAATTTTTGGAGGGTTGAAATGAAAAAGAGATTTTTCGGATTTGTTTTAGGTGCTTCTTTGGTTCTAAGCAGTTTTAATATTTCCTATGCTAAACCTGAAGCACAAGTTTCAAGAATTTATGGTTCAAGTAGATACCAAACCGCTGTCAATGTATCAAAGACATATTATGAAAAGAGCGACACCGTATTGGTGGCTTCGGGAGAAGGCTTTGCTGATGCTCTAGTCGGTGGAACTCTATCTTCTCAAATTGATGCTCCTTTGCTTTTGACTAATAGTGCCACTTTGACAAAAGAGGTTAAAAGCGAAATCAAAAGACTTCAAGCAAAGAAGATTTACTTACTTGGCGGTAAGGGCACCGTTACTAAAGCTGTAGAAGATGAATTAAAGACCTTAGCTTCTGTAACTAGACTATTTGGTAAAAATAGATTTGAAACGGCTAAGGCCATAGGTAAAGAAAGGCTAGCTTTAGCTAAAACAGAAGATTACCATACTGCTGCTGTAAATGGATTCGAATATCCAGATGCCCTTGCCTCAGCTCCATTTATTGGACAATTTGGCAATGAAAAGACTAAGACCACTTTGTTACTACCTCATGAAAAGGATATGAAGCCTAATTATATAATCGGTGGAGAGGGGTCTGTGGACTATAAAGGCGAAGTTATCAAGAGATTTAAGGGTACTGATAGGGTAAAGACATCTTTAGAAATCGCCAACAACTACGAAGATTACCTAGGTATTAAACCAAATGCTCTAATCGTTGTAAATGGAGATGATTACCCAGATGCTCTTGCTGCAGTTTCTGCATCTAAAGTTTTAAAAGCCCCTATTATCTTAAATAGAGGTAAACATGTATCAGAAGATTTAAGTAGATATCTTGACAAAAATGAAATCGAAAAAATTGTAATTATCGGTGGTGAAGGCTCAGTTCCAGATTCCGTATTTAAAGAGTTAGTAGACGGTAAGCCATATACTCCTCCTACAATAATCCCTACGGAAGAACCTACTAAGCCTACCGATGGTCAAAGACCAACTGAAACTGGAGTTCCAATGGACCTAGACAAGCTTTGGGTTGATAAGAACGGAAATGGTTTGATAAAGGGAAATATTTCAACAAAGGGAGAAAAAATATATCATGTTCCTGGACAAAACGCCTATGATAGAACTAGAATAAACCCTAGTAAGGGAGAAAGATGGTTTAAGACCGAAAGAGAAGCTCAAAAGGCAGGTTGGAGAAGAGCTGAGAAATAATTTTAAAGCCAATGTTGAATATCTATTATGAAAACATAAAAAATCTAAGTCGAGTCCTTTAGTCGAAGGATTCGGCTTATTTTTCTTTACAATGAATCTCTAAGTAGTACAATGAAGATAGAAAGAAAAAAGGAGGATCATTTTATGAACAATTTAAAAAAATTATTATTGGTATTTGTAATTGCATGTTTAATGGTAACAGGTTGTGCTAAAGGCAATAATAAGGGCACCGATAGTGAGGCTTCACCTATGCAGGGGGTTTCTGAAAGTAGTCCTTTAGCAGTAGACAAGGAAAAGAAGACTGTAACTCTTTATACTACTTTTAACGGAAAATTCTTAACTGAACCTACAAGACATTTGGTTATTTATAACAAGGGAAAATTAGCTGATATGTCTGTTTTCTCATCTTATGTTTCTCCAGAAGACTTTCATAAAGCTCTTGAAGATATAGGAGCCAAACCTGGAGATAACATGACACCCGATAATGCTTCAAAAACTTTAACAGAAGGAATGCCATTAAAAGTGACCTTATATTGGGCAGGTAATGAAAACGGAACCGATGTCAACGATGCCATTGTAGACTCCAACGGAAAAAAGATAGATATGAAATTTTCTGGAAACCTTCAAAACTCTAAAGATTTTAACACTGGCTGTATTTCTTGCCTGGACTCTTGTTTCGTAGGTATTACAAGTAATGCTACTTACCCTCTTGGAGCAATCGAGGAAACTAAAGAGGTTGAATTTAAACCAGATGCAGAAAAATTGCCTAAAGATAAAGAGCCTGTAGCCATCGTATATAGTATTGACTAATGGCAAGAATCGAAGGAATTTTTCGATATTTAATATATTCAATAGTTCTGTTCTCAACTCTATCCTGTCTCATAAGTTTAAGCATATGGCTGGACATGAGAATTCACTCAAGATATATAGTTTATGGAAGTTTTATTCTAATGTTACTACTCAATCGTTTTGATCTATTAAAACGGTCTAAATCCATTATCTTTGCTGATATACTATTTTTGTTTTTGTTGTCTATCGGAAAGTTTAATAGGATTTCCTACGAATTGAGAGAAGCCTTTAAAATTCCCTTAACTATAGAGACTTTTAAAATTTTGTTTATTGCAATTTTTACTATTGGAAATATTTTTATTTGCTATCGACGATTTTATAATAGCAAAAAAATTGAGGAGTAACCGCTATAGGTTACTCCTTAAATTCTATCTTTATTAAAATTCTAAAACATTTATACCTAAATCCCTGTCTTTTTCCCTATCGGCTCTTCCATCTATTACTTTTATAAAGAGTTCTCCTGTTAAGGCAATTTGTCCCTTCACTAGATGACCGCCAAAGACTTTCATTTCACTATCTCCAAGACAAACGTGAAGATGGGCATAAAACTCATCCTCCTTTGTACTTATATTTCCAGATAGATTTATAAGCTCAAATTCACCTTCAAAATTTTCCTCTTTATAATCATTATCCCTCAATGTGTAGGAACCAAGGGTCACCTTATCCAAAGCTCCAATTCCTTGAACTAAGGCCAAGTTTATCTTTTCTTTCGAAGCCAGCTCTTCAAGCTTTTCATGAATATCTTCTCCCCGGTCCAATCTCAGAAGGATTGTGTCCTCAAATCTTCTATAATCCAAAGAAAATCACTCCTTTAAGTCTATTCTTTATTAGGTTTCTCGATACCACTTGGAATTTGATTTTGATTTGAAACGCCACGATTTATAGGATCCACGTCCAAAGCTTCTCTCTTATCCACAAACAGTCCTTTTGATTTTTTGTCTTCCTTTCCCGTCTTTTCTTCTTTTTCCTTGTCTCTTTCTTCTCCTTCATCTAATATTAATTCTTCATCCCTTTCATAATCTTCAACTTCACTATTTTTATTTTCAGGTATTAAATTAGGATTATCTAAGGTGCTTGGAATCTGATTTTGGTTGGGAACTCCTAAGTTTGCTGAATTTAATTTTTCCTGTCTTAATTTTTCCTCTTCAAGTCGTATGTCCCTATCTTTATCTATTTTACTCATAATGCTCTCCTCTATATCTTTATGCTTCTAGTTGCCACAAAGGATGGTATGTTGAGTTCATGCAATCTTCCTTCTCCATTTGTATCTTCATAGAGGGCTTGAAGGACAAAACCCGCCTCCAACTGTCCATTTATCTGTTCTTCTAAACCATGGGAAAATTGCACTCCAGAATCCTCCTTCAAAAGCCTTTCCATCTGCTCTTTGTTTTTAAGGGGATTGAAGGGAAGGCCATTTATGATTCTTTCTTCCTTTTCATCTACAATATAGTTTATGCCAATGTCCAATCCAGAAAGTAAAATCCCCTTTTGAGATAAAATTCTATAACACTCTTTCCAAATGGGTTTGACTTCTTCTACATATACATTGGATACAGGATGAAAAATCATATCGAAAATCTCGTCTTCAAAGGGCAGCGGTTTTGACATATCCCCTTTGATAATATCGATTTCATATCCTTCCCTTTTAGCTACTAGCCTTTCACTTTCCAGTTGTTTTTCAGAATAGTCAAAGACTGTACACTTTCCTCCAAGAGCAGAAAAGATTGCCATCTGTTTCCCTCCGCCACAGGCTAGACCAAGTATCTTTTTATCCTTTATCTCTCCAAACCAAAACTTTGGAACATTTTTTGTAGGTGTTAGTTTCACATCCCACTTACCTTCTTTGGCAAGACTGAATTCCTTTGATGAAATAGGTTTTCCCCATTCCCATCCTTCCTCTATCCATCTATCAATAGTCTTAGAATTTATATCTTGATAATTCATCATCTGTTAAAGTTCTGTCTTACGTCCTGGTTCTCCCGTAGGATTTCCATTCTTCCCTTGATTTCATTAATCTTCTCTGACTTTTCCTTTATCTTTATTTCGTCTTCTCTTGTAAGAAGCTTTTCAGGATCCTGTTCCCTATCTATATCCTTTTTAGCTTGATCATCTACGATATTTTCAAGCTTTTCTTCTTGCTTTTCTTGTCTTTTACGATTTAATTTTATTTCTTCTTTTTCTGACTTCTTCATTTTGTACCTCCCATTTTCATTTCCTTAACATCCTTGAAATAATAAGAATGTTATTACTCTATATACCCAAATAATGGTAGAATCCTAAATCTTATATTTTTTACATTACGCTCTTCACATATTCACCTATAAAACTCTATATTTTTATAATCCTGTAATTTTCTCTATGTTGACAATTATTTCTCTATAAGTTAACATAAAAAATGGATGGTCCGATAGGTAAGGCTAACCTAGGGATATGGATTACTACCGCAAAGTGATGGAGACATCATCCGCCGGTTAACAGACTGTATCGCACGTAAGGTGCAGTTTAATGTAATTTCACCGCCCTTTGAAGCTAAAGCTCAGACGGTTTTTTCAATCAGGTACCTAAATATTTATGTACTGGATTGTTTTGTAACAATTACCACACTGATCATTTCGTGTGGTTTTTTTTATTTATTTATGAAGGAGGTAGAATTTATGGAAAAAAGCTTAGAAATTCTAGAGGAAAGATTACATGAGTCCCTAGAAGAAAACAATTTGCAAGAGGCAAAATTGATATTAAATTCCCTTAATATATACGATATTGCAGAATTTTTTAACAATTTATCTCAAACCAACCTAACAATCTGTTTTAACCTTCTATCGAAGGATACTGCAGCCCTGGTCTTTGCGGAAATGGACATTGAACAGCAGAAACTTTTAATTGCCGGATTTTCCGACGAGATACTAGAGCAAATTATAAACGGGTTGAGAACTGACGATAAAGTCGATATCATTGAGGAACTACCTTCGAATCTGGTAAAGAAAGTCTTAAAATTCACTAATCCTGATCATAGAAGGATTATTAATACAATGTTAAATTACCCTAAGGATTCTGCTGGGTCAATCATGACCATCGAATATGCAGCCACAAAAGCAGGACATACCGTTGGCGAAGTTATTCAACTTTTGAAGAAGACCGGGGCAAACAAAGAAACTATCGACATAATATACATCATTGATGATACAAGACATTTAATTGGAGAAGTAGCCTTATCCGACTTGGTGCTCTCCGATTCTGAAGCTCAAATCTCTTCTATCATGAACCATGATGTAATCTCTGTTAATACTATTGAAGACAGGGAAGAAGTTGCGAGGATATTTACAAAATACGACTTTTACACAATGCCCGTTGTGGATAACGAAAATAGACTTGTGGGAATTATTACCGTTGACGACGTGTTGGATATCTTAGAAAAGGAAACCACAGAAGACATGGACATAATGTCAGCGATAACTCCAACAGAAAAGACCTATAAACAGCTTTCCGTTTTAGAAATTTGGAAAAACAGGATACCTTGGTTATTAATTTTATTGATATCATCGACCTTTACTTCACTAATTTTAATGAATTATGAAAAAACCTTGGAAAAGTATGTGGTTTTGGCAGCATTTTTACCAATGATAACCGACACCGGCGGTAATGCTGGAAGCCAGTCAGCTTCAACCATCATACGTTCCCTATCCTTAAAGGAAATAGACTTAAGCGATTTGATATATGTATTGTGGAAAGAATTTAGAGTAGCCATTTTAGCTGGAATTACATTGGCCTTTTTCAATTTTATAAAATTGATGTTCTTTGACAAGGTTGGAATGTCCGTAGCCTTTGTGGTTTCATTGACAGTCACAGTAACTGTAATGTTAGCTAAGGCAACCGGTTCTGTACTACCTGTTGTTGCAGAAAGCCTTGGAGCAGATCCAGCGGTAATGGCAAGTCCTCTTATCACCACCATCGTAGATGCCTTGGCTATTCTAGTCTATTTGAAAATAGCAATGACTATATTACCATTTTAAGAAGGAGAGAAAATTGAAAGTAAGAATTGAACATGACAGTATTGGCGAATTAGAAGTACCTGCAGAACACTACTGGGGAGCACAAACCCAGAGATCCTATCAAAACTTTAAAATTGGCACAGAAAAAATGCCAATGGAAATAGTAAAGTCCCTAGCAATTGTGAAAAGGTCCTGTGCAATTGTTAATTGTAACCTAGGTAAACTTTCTGAGGAAAAGAGGGACCTAATCGTTAAAGTATGCGATGAAATCTTAGATGATGGGTTAAAACAAGAGTTCCCCCTTGCATTATGGCAAACCGGTAGCGGAACTCAAAGTAATATGAATGTCAATGAAGTGGTTTCCCACAGGGGAAATGAATTGGCAAAAAAAGATATTTTACATCCCAATGACGATGTAAATAAGTCTCAAAGTTCCAACGACACCTTCCCTACGGCAATGCACATTGCTGCCTATACTGCAGTAACCAGGGATTTATTGCCCCAATTGAAGGATACTCTAGATGTTCTTTACGGACTATCCATAGATTATAGAGACATCGTCAAGGTTGGAAGAACACATTTGCAAGATGCAACTCCACTATCATTGGGACAGGAGATCTCCGCTTGGTCCAATATGATTGAAAAGTCCACAGAATATATAGAGGAGAGTTCTAAACACCTACTTTCCTTGGCAATAGGAGGAACTGCTGTTGGAACGGGATTGAACACACCTGAAGGTTTCGATGAAAAAGTATGTGAAGAAATCAAACTCTTTACTGGAGATGATTATAAACCTTCAGAAAATAAATTCCACTCCCTATCTTCCAAGGACGAATTGGTCAACTGCCATGGAGCCTTAAAGACATTGGCTACAAATATATTAAAGATTGCAAACGACGTAAGATTTCTTGCCTCTGGTCCTAGATGCGGAATTGGAGAGCTTACTATCCCTGCCAATGAACCAGGAAGTTCCATAATGCCTGGAAAGGTAAATCCAACTCAAGCTGAAGCCATTACCATGGTGGTAGCACAGGTTTTAGGAAATGATACCACTATTTCCTTTAGTGGTTCTCAAGGAAATTTCCAATTAAATGTATATATGCCTGTAATCATTTTTAACTTTTTACAATCCGTAAGGCTTCTTACTGATGGACTAAAGTCCTTTACTGACAATTGTTTAAAAGGCTTAAAACCTAACGAAGAAAAGATAAAAGAGTATTTAGACAATTCTTTAATGCTCGTTACAGCCCTTAATCCATATATTGGTTATGAAAATGGTGCTAAAATAGCAAAATATGCCCATGAAAATAACACGACATTGAAAAAAGCGGCTCTAAAACTAGAAATCTTAACAGAAGAAGATTTTGATAAGTATATGAAACCAGAAGACATGATTTAGTCTTATTAAAAAAGTCCTAGAAGTTTAAACTTCCGGGACTTTTTTAGTTAAAATTAACCTAATAACACATCCATTATCATCATTACAATAAATCCAACTATTATTCCGTAGGTTGCTTGTCTTTCAAATCCACCACTATGGGTTTCAGGAATGATTTCATCACTTATTACAAATAACATCGCTCCTCCTGCCAAGGCCAATATGAATGGAAGTATCTGTTGAAAGATTTGTACCAATCCAAAGCCTAACAAGGCTCCAATAGGTTCAACCAAACCTGTAAGTAAAGCTATTACAAAAGCCTTCTTTACACTGTAGTTCTCTCTAAGTAAAGCTAATGCTACAGCTAAGCCCTCTGGCATGTTTTGCAGTCCAATTCCAAGAGCAATTGTAATTCCATTTGCCAACTCACCAGTTCCAAAACCAACACCCGTTGCAAGTCCTTCTGGAAAGTTGTGGATGGTGATGGCGATGATAAAAAGCCAAATCTTCTTTAAACTATCTGTGGATGTTCCTTCAACCCTCTTATCCATTAAATGCTCATGGGGAGCGTACTTGTCTATTAAGTCCAGCATCACAGCCCCTAAAAATATTCCAAGTCCAGTTATCATTACCGCTTTAAAATCTCCACCACCGTATTCAATACTTGGTAATATCAAGGAGAAACAACTTGCTGCAAGCATGACCCCTGCGGCAAAGCCAAGTAGAATGTCCAAGGCACTTCTCTTTATCTTCTTTGTAAAAAATATAGGTATTGCTCCCAGACCTGTCATTATTCCCGGCAATAGCAAACCTAATCCAACTATCAATTTCGAATCTATATTTCCCATACTTACCCCCTTTGTATAACAATGAATATAATATCATAATGTAATACATTTGATAATAGTAGGATGAATGTAAATTGAATCCCATAAGCTACATTTCTACAAAAAAATAGCGAGACTAAGCTCGCCATTTTCCTACTGAAAGGATACTAAATTAATTTACTTTGTTTCATATTCATAAACATAAGATATCTTGCCAAGTTCTTTAAGTCTATCGTAGTCTTTAGTCAAAGATTTTACATGTTTATGAAGGAGTAATAATCCAACTAAGTTAGGGAATACCATTAGACCGTTAAAGAAGTCTGATAGTAACCATACAAATTCGATTTCAAACATTGAACCAAGTACTATACAAGCTATTACTATAAGTCTGTATGGCATAAGTCCCTTTTTACCAAATAGGTATCTGATATTTGTTTCACCAAAGTAGTACCAACCAATTACTGTGGTAAAGGCAAATGCTGTTAGACAAACTGCAAGAACAGCTTTACCTGCTCCTGGGAATGCAACACCAAATGCTTCCTGTGTCATAAGTGGACCTGCAAGTCCTGAATCATAAGCTCCAGTTAAGATGATAACCAATGCTGTAGCAGTACATACGATACCTGTGTCGATTAAAACACCAAGCATTGCTGTTAAACCTTGTTCAACTGGATGATTTACTCTTGCAGTAGCGTGAGCGTGAGGTGTAGAACCCATACCAGCTTCATTAGAGAATAGTCCTCTTGCTACACCAAATCTAATCGCCAACTTAACTGTAAGTCCTGTTCCAGCTCCAAGTACGGCTTGTGGATTGAAAGCACCTTCAAAGATAAGTTTGAAAGCATGACCTATTTCCATTCTAAATTTAATCAATACAAAAATTGCTAAAGCTACATATATAAGCGCCATGATAGGTACTACCATTTCCGCAAAGTTTGCAATTCTCTTAATTCCACCAATAAATACTAAAGCTGCCAAAATAGCTATGGCAATACCTATTGCAATTGTTGGAATACCAAATGCTTCGTGTATAGCTGAAGCCATGGAGTTAGATTGTACCATGTTTCCGATGAAGCCTAGTGCCAAAATAATTGCAAAGGCGAAGAATCCTGCTAGTCCCTTAGCAAGTCCCTTGTTTTTAATACCTTGGCTAATGTAGTAAGCAGGTCCCCCTACTCTTTCTCCATCATCATCAAGGGTTCTAAACTTTTGAGCTAAAACAGCTTCGGCAAAGATTGTACCCATACCAAATATAGCTGCAATCCACATCCAAAAGATAGCTCCTGGACCTCCTGATAATATGGCTGTAGCAACTCCGGCTACGTTACCTGTACCAATCTGAGCAGCTATAGCAACTGCTAAGGCTTGGAAAGATGAGATTTCCCCAGCTGCTTTTCTTCTAGCATTCTCTTCTTTGTCGAAAAGTCCACCGAAGGTCTGTTTAAAGGCAGCTCCCATTCTTGAGAATTGAGGAAATGCTAAATAAATAGTGAAAAATAATCCGACGATAGGTAGTAAGAAAATAAGTACCTTGTTCCAAACAATGTCGTTACCGATATCTACAAATTTTGTTGCAGTTTCGGCAATGCCTGCAAATAATAAATAATTCACTTTACCCTCCTTTAGGTTTAAACGTTTTCCTCGTGAGAACCCTAGAGCCCCCACGTTTTTTACATATTTCCTTTCAGTATTGTATTATTAAATTTAATAATATCCGAAAATATGTATCGTGGCGGGAATGCGTGGGAATCGAACCCACCCGAGAAGCTCCTAACCCCTCATACTGGTTTTGAAGACCAGAGAGCACACCAGCACTCATTCACTCCCACGTCACAATTATTTTACCATACTTTTGGAATAAAATACAATTTATCTCTTATATTTGAGAATTTATTTTTTTATACCAAAACCCTATAATCATCAACTCTCTTAGTCAACTTGATATGGTCAAAGTAATCCAGGATCAGCAGGACATTCTTTCTACTGGACTTTAACAAATCCCTAGCTTCTGAAACGGTTATGGTTTCATTTTTATTTAGATAATCCAAGATAATCTTTTTAGCCATGTTGAAGTCCCTCTCTAGAAGAACGTTGTTTTCAGCCCCAAAGACAACTATTTCATTGCCTATCATAAATTCAAGGACTTGTCTTCTATCCTTATCCCTACCAGCTAAAGACTTCAGGTTTTCTATCTTCTCTAAACCGTTATCCTCTATTTCTCTAATTAAAGCTTCCTTTGTCTTCTCCTGTTTTGGTGTAAGTTTTATCTTATGACTTGTAAGGCCGTAATAGTCTGCTGACTCTTTAACAATTCCCTTATCCTTCATAAGTTTTAATACAAATTCCAATTCTCTTAAATTGACATCGTAGGAATTTTGGGTAAGAAGTTCATTTTTAGTCATACCCAATGCTAGAGGATTTTTTTCATGATTTTTTTCTAATATCTTTTCTATATCTTCAAACACTCTAGTTAAAACCTCTTGGCTTACATACCTGTCTACTATTTTAACAATTTTCCCCTCGGATATTAACCCATTTACTTCTTCACTTACAACCTTCTTGTTTTCTCCTGTATAGGATACGATCTCCTTTAGGGATATAAGAGCATCTTCAGAGTTTGCAAATTGGAAGATTATATCGTCTAACTCTCCCTGCTCCTTTATCTGAAGCTGTTTTACCAATTCTTCATCTATATTGTGTTTCTTTGCCATAGGTTCGATGATGACTCCTCCACCTATGGTCTCCACAGGAGAATAGGACCTTAGTACAAACCTATCCCTGTTTCTACAAACTAGAGGTTCCTCCAATCTAAGTTGCAAAAAGCCTTCCTCCCCTTGACCAATCTCCTCTTGATCTAATGGAACGGCACGACAAAATATCTCTCTTGTACCTATTCCAAGTCTTAATCTCATCCAATGGTGAATCGGAAAGTCTGAAGCCTTAGAAACCATAACCTTACAGTCTATAATATTGGTTAGAATCACTGAACCCTCTGAGGCTATTACATCCCCTCTTTCAATGTCTCCTGATTTAATCCCTGAAAGATTTATAGCAGTCCTTTGTCCAGCATAAGCAGTTTCTTCGTCCTCGCCATGAACTTGGATAGATCTAACCTTCGCCTCTTTTCCCTCTGGATAGATAATGAGGTCATCTCCTCTAGAAATCTTACCTTCCATTAAAGTTCCTGTAACTACAATCCCAATTCCCTTTACAGGAAAAGCCCTGTCTATATGCATTCTAAAAGGTGTATCCGACTTCTTTTCTTCAACCTTTTCACTCTCAGATGCAATTAAATTCTTTAGTTCATCGATCCCTCTTCCAGATATGGAATCCACCTTTGCTATAGGTGCATTTTCAAGGAAAGTTCCCTTTGAAAATTCCTTTAGTTCCTCTTCCACTAGTGCTAAATAATCATCCTCTACCATATCGGACTTGGTGATTACCATAATTCCTCTGTGGACATTCATATAGGATAGTATATCTAAATGTTCCCTACTTTGAGGCATTACTCCCTCATCTGCAGCGATTATAAATAGAACTAGGTCTATTCCTGTAGCCCCTGCCATCATATTCTTTATAAATCTTTCATGGCCAGGAACGTCGACTATCCCAACTCTATTGCCATTTGGTAAATCCAAGTAGGTAAATCCTAGGTTAATGGAAATACCCCTCTTCTTTTCCTCTTTTAATGTATCTGTCTCTCTACCCGTTAGGGCCTTAACTAAAGTAGTCTTACCGTGGTCGATATGCCCGGCAGTACCTATTATAATATTCTTCATATCTAACTCCTTGGAAAACAGTTCTCTATCTCATTGGCTATAGTATCAAAATCCTTATCATCTAATGTTCGTAAGTCCAACATATACTTGTCATCTTTTATTCTACCTATGATATGACTTGGAGAAAGTCTCAACCTCTCCTCTATCTTACTAGGACTTAAACCTTCCTTTTCAAGTAGGATTACCTTGGAATCAAATTCTTCCCCTGGCATGGATCCTCCACCTACTGTAGATTTGCCATCTTCTATATGAACCTTAATATCGGTATTTTTTTCTTCTATTTTAGATACCAATACCTTTGCCCTTTCCATAAGTTCCAAAGGCGTTGCAGTAATCATTCTTAAAGTAGGAATATTCTTTTTAGCCTTTTCTTCATCAAAGTACATCCTAATGGTGCATTCCAGTGCAGCCAATGTGAATTTATCCACCCTTAGGGCTCTAAGGATTTGATTTGACTTCATCTTGTCAATATATTCCTTTTTACCTACTATGATTCCAGCTTGAGGTCCCCCTAGTAATTTATCGCCACTAAAGGTAATTAGATCTATTCCAGATTTAATGGATTCAGAAATCGTCGGTTCATGAGGTAGTCCATATTCTTCCATATTGTAGTAAACCCCACTACCTAGATCCTCTACAACTGGTAAATCATATCTATCGCCCAGCTCCTTTAACTCCCTATTGGATACCGAGTCAGTAAAACCGATTAATTTGTAGTTACTGGTATGAACCTTCATCAGTACAGCAGTCTCTTCGGTGATGGCATCTTCATAATCTGAAACCCTAGTCTTATTTGTAGATCCAACTTCCACAAGGTTAGCCCCACTCATGGACATTACAGATGGGATTCTGAATGCTCCTCCAACTTCTACAAGTTCCCCTCGGGATACTATGGCTTCCTTGTCCTTGGCAAATGTATTTAACACCAAGAATACAGCAGCGGCATTGTTGTTGACGATTAGAGCATCCTCAACACCAAGTAGAAGTCTAATCATCTTAGTTACATGAACATAGCGAGATCCTCTTTTACCTTCGGGAATATCGTATTCCAGATTGGAATAGCTGGAGATGATTTCCCAGATCTCGTCCTTTATGCTGTCACTAAGCAATGACCTTCCTAAGTTGGTGTGAAGTATGGTTCCAGTTCCATTAATTACCTTTAATAGAGAATGGGAAAATTCCTTTTCCATCTTGTCACAAACTTTTAATATAAGATTGTCCAGATTCAATTCTCTCTTTAGATTTTCTAAGTCCTCTTCCTTGGAACTTATAATCTCTTTTCTAATTTCATCCAGGACATCTCTAATCCCTTCTGTCTTTAAGACTCTAGAGTATTCTAATTTTTCTATCCTCTCGGATTTTAATATCTCTTCCACTTGGGGTATCATTTTAAATAAGTCTTTTTTATCCATTTATATCTCCTATCGATGTTTATATCATTATTATAACAAAACAGTATCTGTATTTAGTGTAATGGATAATCTAATAACTTAAAAGGTTTAAGAAGATTTATTAATTATTTTCATCAATTTTGACATTTTTGTAATATTTTAATAAATATTTCGCTAAAAACTCAAATTTGTTGACTTTTTGACAATCTCGTGCTATGATTATTTTGCAAGTTAAGGAAATAACTAAATCAATATACGGTATGATCGTCGTGGGAGACTCTTAGGAGACCGAAGGGACAAGAGAAGCTACTGCCAATAGCATCTTGAAATTCTCAGGTAAAAGGACTGCGACGGGACTGGATTCTGAAGTTAGCGACAGAGGATAAGATGGCATTATCTTTTCTGTCGTTTTTTTTGACTACAAAAAAATTCAGTTATTGCCTATTTGTATTAATTAAGTGATAAATCTTATGAAGAGGTGTCTATGTTAATCGTTACAAATAATCCTAAGTTTTTAGGATTTCAAAAAGAAGGCTTTGAAGTGAGATACTTGGAAGAAGATTATCTATCAGTATTAAAGGCGACAAGAAATCTTGTACATTCCGGTTATGAAGTTTTAACCCATCCCCTATACGGTTCTGTAAAGCCATATGAGACTCTATACAGAACCATTGTATTAAAGGAAGGAAAAAAACTTGACTACAATTCTGTAACCCTTGTGGAAGATGCCATAGTGACCGCTGAAAAGTTCTACAAAATGAACAAACATTTTAAATGGACTCCCGATATCTTAGACGACTTTCAGGTTATCGATAAAGACTTAATCGACAATGCAATCGAAAGAATTTAAGGAGTTCGAGGACAAAATGGATAATATATATGATATTATTATTGTTGGCGGAGGTCCCGCTGGACTAAGCTGCGGACTTTATGCTTCAAGGGCAAAACTTAAAACCTTGGTTCTTGAAAAGGACAGTATGGGCGGTCAGATGTTTTTGACTGGAAGCATTGA
Source organism: Lagierella sp. (assembly GCF_029983815.1). GTDB lineage: Bacteria > Bacillota > Clostridia > Tissierellales > Peptoniphilaceae > Mediannikoviicoccus. Next base: position 114,577 of record NZ_JASBYU010000002.1, on the reverse strand, counting down.
AAACTACCCTGGATCTTCAGAGATTTCAACGGGAATGTCCCTTACAAACAGATTTAAAGAACAAGCAGAAAGCTTCGGTTGTGAAATTATTAAAAATAAGGTTGCAAAATTGGAGCTTAATGATAAAATAAAGACGGTCGTATGTGAGACAGAAACCTACAAGGCCAAGACAGTTGTAATTGCTACGGGAGCAACTAGAAGAAAACTTGGAATTCCCGGTGAAGATGAATTTTCTGGAAAGGGCGTTTCCTACTGTGCAACCTGTGATGGTTCATTTTTCCAAGGACTGGAAATTCTAGTTATTGGAAGCGGAAACTCTGCCTTTGAAGAGGCAATTGAACTTACCAAGTTTGGCAAGAAAGTTTATCTGGCTCATAGAAAAGACCTTTCTAAAGTGACTCCAGTTATTCTGGAAAGGGCCAGGAAAAATGAGAAGATAGAATTTCTTCCTCAAGAGGAAATTCAAGAAATCAAAGGTGATGGCCTAGTCAAGTCTGTAATCTTTAAAAATTCAGAGTCCGGACAAGAGACGGAATTCTGTGTTAAAGAGGGAGATCCAACCTTTGGAGTGTTTGTTTTCATTGGTTCTAAGCCAAATAGTCAATTTCTCGGTGAGTTTAGTGGCCTGGAAAACGGGTATATACTAACTAACAGGGAGATGGAGACAAAGGTCCCTGGGGTTTTTGCTGCCGGTGACATCAGAGCCAAATCTGTTAGGCAAATTGTTACTGCAGCCGCTGATGGAGCAATAGCTGCAATTAGCGCTGAAAAATATATTACAGAAAACTTTTAAATTGCATAATTCACCAATTGTGGTGTTTTATATATAAAATTTTAGTCGGAGGTGTGGTATGAAATTAGAATTAGGTAAAATCTTTATTAAAGATGTCCAATTTTCTGATTCATCAAAAATCGAAGACGGTATCCTTTATGTAAATAAGGATGAGTTATTAGAAGCTGTCGGCGGGGACGAGCATATCAAATCAATTGACTTTGATATTGCAAAACCTGGCGAAAGCGTAAGAATAACTCCAGTTAAGGATGTTCTTGAACCTAGAGTTAAGGTTGAAGGCCCTGGAGCTATATTCCCAGGAATCCTTAATAAAGTTGATACCGTTGGTGAAGGCAAGACACATGCTCTTAAGGGAATGGCTGTCGTTACTACTGGTAAGATAGTTGGTTTCCAAGAAGGTATTATTGACATGGTTGGAGAAGGTGCTGAATATACACCATTCTCAAAGACTATTAACTTAGTTGTTATAGCTGAACCTGTTGATGGTATTAAACAACATGTGCACGAAAATGCTATAAGAATGATTGGTCTTAAGGCTGCTAACTATTTAGGAGAACTTGCAAGAGATATAACTCCTGATGAAGTTGCAACTTATGAAACTAAACCATTGTTAGAGCAAATCAACGAATATCCAGATCTTCCAAAGGTAGCTTACGTATACATGCTACAAACTCAAGGTTTGCTACATGACACATACGTATATGGTGTAGATGCTAAACAAATAGTACCTACTATCCTTTACCCTACTGAGATCATGGATGGAGCTATCGTAAGCGGTAACTGTGTATCTGCATGCGATAAGAACCCAACTTACGTTCACTTAAATAATGGTGTAATTGAAGACCTTTATGCAAGACATGGTAAAGATTACAACTTCTTAGGTGTAATAATTACTAACGAGAACGTATATCTAATGGATAAGGAAAGATCTTCTAACTGGACTTCAAAATTAGTTGAATATCTTGGAGTTGACGCAGTTATAGTTTCTCAAGAAGGTTTCGGTAACCCTGACACTGACTTGATAATGAACTGTAAGAAGATTGAAAACAAGGGTGTTAAGACAGTAATCGTAACTGACGAATATGCTGGTAGAGACGGTGCTTCTCAATCATTAGCAGACGCTGATGAAAAAGCAAATGCCGTAGTTACTGGTGGAAATGCTAACCAAGTTGTAGTACTTCCTAAGTTAGATAAGATTATAGGACATGTGGAATTTGTTGACATCATAGCTGGTGGAGCTAAGGGTTCCCTAAGAGAAGATGGAACTATCGAAGTTGAAATCCAAGCTATTACAGGTGCAACTAACGAAACTGGATTCAATTATTTAACAGCAAAAGGTTATTAATTCTGAATCAAACAACTTAAAACAAACTAAACAAATAAACTAAAAAAACTAACAAACAAATAAATTAAACAGGAGGATGTCATGAGTATATTAGAAAACAAAAAGATTTTGATCATCGGCGACCGTGACGGAATTCCTGCTCCTGCTATTGAAGAGTGTGTTAACACTGTTCCAAATACAGAAGTAGTATTCGCGTCTACTGAATGTTTCGTCTGAACTAGTGCCGGAGCTATGGACCTAGAAAACCAAAAGAGAATTAAGGAAGCAGCAGAAAAATTTGGTGCTGAAAATCTAGTGGTTATTTTAGGTGGTGGCGAGGCAGAAGCTGCAGGTTTAGCAGCTGAAACTGTTACAACTGGAGACCCTACATTCGCTGGTCCTCTAGCTGGTGTGGAACTTAACTTAGCAGTTTACCACGTAATCGAAGAAGCTCTAAAGGCTGAATTCGATCCAGAAGTATATGACGAGCAAATCGGAATGATGGAAATGGTTCTTGACGTTGACGAAATCGCTGGCGAAATGGAAGAAATCAGAGGATAATATATTATAAAAAACACTTTTAAAAAAGGAGGATGTATTAATGGCGGATATTAGAGTCGTGCATTATATTAACCAATTCTTCGCAGGAATTGGTGGCGAAGAAAAGGCCGACATAGCGCCTTTCATTGCTGAAGAGTTACCTCCAGTTAGTAAACAATTAGGGTCAAAACTAGGAGAAGGCTTCGAAGTAGTTGGAACTGTTGTATGTGGTGACAGTTACTTTGGAGAAAATATGGAATCAGCAAGTAAAGAGGTTTTAGATATGATAAAATCTTTTGAACCTGATCTATTTATCGCAGGACCTGCTTTCAACGCTGGACGTTATGGTGTTGCTGCTGGTACTGTTACTAAAATGGTTAAAGAAGAACTTAACATCCCTTCAATCACAGGTATGTACGTGGAAAACCCAGGTGCAGACATGTTCAAGAAGGATGTATATATAATCTCTACAGCTAACTCAGCTGCAGGTATGAGAAAAGCACTTCCTGCTATTGCAAAATTAGCTAGAAAGCTTGCTCTTAACGAAGAAGTTCTTGGACCTGAAGAAGAAGGATATATCGAAAGAGGAGTAAGAGTTAACTACTTCGCTGAAAAAAGAGGATCTGAAAGAGCTGTTGATATGCTTGTTAAGAAGATCAAAGGCGAAGAGTTCGTTACTGAATATCCAATGCCTTCCTTCGACAGAGTTGAACCTAGTCCAGCACTAACTGACTTATCTAAAGCTACTATTGCTATAGTAACTTCAGGGGGTATTGTTCCTAAAAGAAACCCAGACAGAATCGAATCATCATCTGCTTCTAAGTATGGTGAATACTCAATCGCAGGTATTGATGACCTAAATTCTGAAACTCACGAAACTGCTCACGGTGGTCATGACCCTGTATATGCAAACGAAGACGCAGACAGAGTAATCCCTGTGGACATTTTAAGAGAAATGGAAAAAGAAGGTAAGATCGGTAAGTTATACGATTACTTCTACTCTACAGTAGGAAACGGTACAGCAGTTGCTTCTGCAAAGAAATTTGCTGCTGAAATCGGTGAAAAATTAAAAGCTGATAACGTAGATGCAGTTATCTTGACTTCTACGTGAGGTACTTGTACACGTTGCGGTGCAACAATGGTAAAAGAAATTGAAGCAACAGGTATTCCTGTAGTCCACATCTGTACAGTAGTTCCTATCTCATTAACAGTAGGAGCTAACAGAATAGTACCTGCTATTGCGATCCCTCACCCATTAGGAAATCCTGCATTGGATCCTAAGGAAGAGAAAGATCTTAGAAGACATATCGTTGAAAAAGCTCTTAATGCTTTAACAACTCCTGTCGACGATCAAACTGTTTTTGAAGATTAATTAATTTAATCTTTTAGATAATATAACTAAAAAATGATTCTGCCCCTAATGGGGCAGAATCTATAATTAAAATGGAGGTTTTTTTATGTCATTTCCTGTATTTAAAAGTGCCGGATTTGTATTAGTTCATACACCAGATATGATTATACAAAACGGTTCCACTACTTCAACTGAAAGAGTTACTAACCCTGGTTCTGAATTCTTACAAAAAGTTGGAGACCACATTAGAACTTATGAAGAAGTGGTAAATTACTTACCTAACCAAGTTTACATTGGTAATCTTAGACCTGAAGAATTACAAAAACATGATTTACCTTGGTTCGATAAAGAATGCAAGGGAGAAAGAAAAGGTAGATTTGGAGAAATCGTACCTCAAGACGAATTTATTGCTGCTATTAAAGCATGTGACTCTTTTGAATTAGTTGAATTATCTGAAGAGTTCATCGAATCTGTAAAACCTAAATTAGAAGAAAACTATCCTCACTTAGCTGAGTCATTCGCAAATGCAAAAGCTTCCGATATCGAAGCTGACAAACATCTAATTGACGAACACAAAGCTGAAGGACTTTACATGGAAGGCAAACTAGTTGGACTTATTAAACAAGCCCATGATGTAGACGTTAACTTAAGTGCTCACACAATGTTTGAAAACCTTGTATCAAAAGCTTCAGCAGTACTTTGCGCTGACTACATGTTCCAAGCACAAGATAAGGTAACAAAAGAAGAGATAGATTATGTTATAGAATGTTCAGAAGAAGCCTGCGGGGACGTTAACCAAAGAGGTGGCGGTAACTTCGCTAAGGCTATTGCTGAAAAAGTTGGATTGGTTAATGCATCTGGTTCCGATACAAGAGGATTCTGTGCTGCTCCTATCCACTCATTTATCCAAGCTGCTTCATTAGTAGAAGCTGGAGTTTATGATAACGTACTTGTTGTTGCAGGTGGTTCAACTGCAAAACTTGGTATGAACGCTAAAGACCACGTTAAAAAAGACTATCCTGTTCTTGAAGACGTAGTTGGTACTTTCGCTGTTGTTATATCTAAGAACGACGGAGTATCCCCTATCATCAGAACAGACTTAACAGGAAAACACACTGTTGGTACTGGATCCTCACCTCAAGCTGTTATGAGCTCTCTAGTTACTAACTGTCTAGATAAAGGAAACTTAAAGATCACTGACATTGATACATTCTCAGTAGAAATGCAAAACCCAGACATTACAGTTCCAGCAGGAGCAGGTAATGTACCAGAAGCTAACTACAAGATGATAGCTGCTCTAGGTGTTAAGGGTGGAGCATTACAAAGAACTGATATCCCAGGATTTGCTACAAACTATGGTTTACCTGGTTGGGCTCCAACTCAAGGTCACATCCCTTCAGGAGCACCTTATGTAGGATTCTGTATTGAAGATTTAACTACTGGTGATAAGAACAGAGCAATGTTCATTGGTAAAGGTTCATTATTCCTAGGAAGACTTACTAACCTATTTGATGGTGTTTCCTTCGTAGTTGAAAGAAATAAAGGCGAAGAAGCTGAAGAATCTGGAGTATCAAGAGAAGAAATTAAAAAAATAATTGGTGAATCCTTAAGAGAATTAGCAACTAATATGCTTGCAGAATAGGAGTGGTTATATGCCTAAGAATATTATTGCAGAAGCTCTTTTAGAGATTGCTGAAGGAATCGAAAGTGGTTCCTTTGCAAAAAAACCTAGAATCGGTCTTACTATTTTAGGTTCAGAACATGGCGTGGAAAATATGTTGGAAGCTGCAAGACTTGCAAAATCCCCATCCCACGAAGTTGTTCTAATTGGACCTAAACAAGAAAATTGCGATCTAGAAACTCATGAAGTTTCTTCTGAAGAAGAAGCTCATAAGAAAATGGAAGAGCTACTTGATAAAAAAGTTATAGACGCTTGTGTAACATTACACTACACATTCCCTATTGGAGTTTCTACTATAGGTAGAGTTGTAGCTCCAAGTACAGGAAGAGAAATGCTTATTGCTACTACAACTGGTACATCAGCTCTAAATAGAGTTGAAGGTATGGTTAGAAACACTATTGCAGGTGTTGCAGTTGCAAAATCCCTTGGAATTGAAAAACCACAAGTTGGTGTTCTAAATGTCGATGGAGCAAAACAAGTAGAAAGAGCATTACAAAACCTAATAGCTAATGGCTATGACTTAGAATTCGCTGAATCAGCAAGAGCTGACGGTGGAGCTATTCTAAGAGGAAATGACATACTTCAAGGTGTACCTGATGTATGTGTTACCGACTCATTGACAGGAAATATCCTTATGAAGATGTTCGCAGCCTTCTCCACAGGTGGAAGCTACGAAGCTGCAGGATTTGGATATGGTCCAGGAGTTGGAAAAGACTATGACAGAAATATCTGCATAGTTTCAAGAGCTTCAGGAGCTCCTGTAATAGCAAATGCTATTAAATACGCTGCAGACCTTGTAAGAGGAGATTTCTTCAAAGTGACTGCTGATGAATACAAAGCAGTTGAAGGCGCTTGTTTCGACGTTGTATTAGATTCATTACAACCTAAGAAAGAAGATGCTGGAGAAAAAGAAGAAACTGTAGAAGCTCCTCCAAAAGAAATCGTAACTGATTCTATAGCAGGAATTGAAATTCTTGACTTAGAAGATGCAGTTCAAGCTCTTTGGAAAGAAGGAATTTACGCTGAAAGTGGTATGGGATGTACAGGACCAATCGTAATGATTAGTTCAGCTAACCACGAAAAATCAGCTGAAATCTTAAAAGACAAAGGTTTCATCTAAAATAGAATGATTAAGGCAGAAGGAAAATCCTTCTGCCTTTTCTTTTTGTCTAAAATATAGGTCTAAGTTTTTGTTAATATATAAATATTATCAACTATTACAATATAGAGAACAAAGACATTTGAATGTCTCTGCCATAATAGTATTATGCGTTGTATTTCTCTAAATCCAATTCTTTTTGTAAAGCCGCAACCATAACACCTGTGGAGCCTCCAGCATGAACATTTGTTGAAGTACGTCCCATATCTGCTACACCAGCAATTGGACTTAATACGAGAATCATTTCAACAGGTAATCCCATTGAAGCAAATAATGCTGTAGCTTGAATGGTTCCAGTTCCAGGAACACCAACGGTTCCTAATGATGCAAATAGCGCTGACCCAATCATAATTGCATATTGGGAAGTTGTAAATGGAATATTTAGTGCATTTATTGTGAAGATTGCTAAAAGTACCGGCCAAATTGAAGCACAACCTGGCATTCCAAAGGTAGTTCCTATGGATGCTGAGAAAGAAGCTATTTCTCCAGGAACACCCATTTTTTCTTGCTCTTTTATATTTGCTGGCAATGTACCAATAGAACTTTGAGTGGTAAAGGCAATTAACCAAGCTGGGAAAAATTTTCTTTGGAATTTAAATGGATTTAGTCTTCCAATCAAACTCAACATAACAGTAGATGTAACAAATGTGTGGAATAGACATGCAACATAAACCATCAATAATAAGAATAACAATTCCTTAACAAAAGACAAGTCAAGGGTAGCTACTTGATTTGCTAATAATGATAATACTGCATAAGGAGTAAATTCTATAATATCTCCTATGATATTGTTCATTACTTTATTTCCTGCTTTAATGAAGTCTACAAATGGTTTAATTTCTTCTTTTTTAGGATATTTTAAAACTACTATACCAATAATAATTGCAAAAACTACGATAGGTACTATCTTATTATTTACCATACTGTCTACTATATTTTTAGGAAAAAAGCTAACGACTACATCCGCAAAAGCTGGTACTTCACTCACCTCTTCTGCAGCATTCATCTTCATATTTGCATTCATTCCCAAGCCAACTAGTTTACCTAACACTAATGCAAGAACAGAACCTAAAACATTATGAAGTGCCAATACACCAATAGTCTTTCCCCCTAAGGATCTCAATTTGTCAGTACTTTCAAGTGAAGATACCGTATTAATAATTGAGAAAAGTAGTAACGGAAATACAAATGCTTGTAAAAGACTGGCAAATACTCGACCAAAAATTGCTACATAATCAGTATTTCCTTTAAAAACAAGTCCTACTAGCACACCCATAGCGGTTGCAAGTAAAATTCTAATCATGAATGAAACCTTACGTTTCTTTAATTCATTTAGAACCAGGCATAGGACAATAGCCACAATTAAAGCTATGATGCTTTTAATCATTAATTAATCATCTCCTTTTATTAATGTTTTTTACTAATGTATTGTACCACTCCACTTCAAAAATCACAAGCAAATTAATAATATTTTAACGATTTCCTTAGAAATTTTACATTTTTTTAACTTATTTTTCTTTTCATTCTAAACAAGCACTGATTTCTTCCATTTAAAAAAGACAGGAAATAATTTCCTGCCTTTAATCATCCTAATAAGATTAAATATCAACTATCATTTAATTTTATTTTTACAGTACCTAGAACCAGTTTAAAGGTATTAGAAATAGATAGGGCGCTGTAAAAATAGCCATATTTCTAGCTAATACAAACTTTTCACATTCTGTTAGTTCAATATTCTTATATACAAATTTACGGTTTAGAAAATAAATTAAAAATCCTCCCAGTATCACACAGGCTAAGACTATTAAAAATGAAAATATATTATCTAAGGGATTGATTTGTATTGGTGAAATATTTTCCAACCACCACTTCCCAATCTTCGTACTGGTATCTGGACTCCAAATAACGGAGAGTAATACTAGTGGAATTGATGCGATAATATCACTTATAAAACCTACTAAGACCGTCTTTGGAAGTATACGCAGTATAAGATTCTTCTTATCTCCAATACTTAGATGCGCTGTTGTAAATAGTAAGACTAAGCCATCAATAATCGCATTGATTGGTATAATTGCAAGCCAAGTTATTGGAAGTACCCAAAGCATCCATATTGGAAAAATCACATTTCTCAATTTTATTTCTTTTTTCATAAACATCTCCTATCTTAATAAAAATTTCATATTTTCGACTCGCTCATATATTATATATTAGTTCCTATGATTTCACTAATCTTTTAAATACTTTTCGAACCCTTCTGTTTCCTTTATTTTTCCGTTTTTATCTACCCACATTACCTCCACATCTTTAAATTTCTTTATCAGGTTTTTACCTTCCTCATAATCTAAGATGAAAAGCGTTGTAGAAAGATAATCTGCTACAGAGCTATCCTTTGCAACTACTGTCACAGAAGTAAAGTTTTCTGCTGGCATCAAAGTCTTGGGACTAATTATATGGTTGTAGTCCTTACCATCAACGGTATAGAATCTTTGATAGTTTCCACTTGTTACAACGGTCAAGTCCTTTCCATATATGGTCTCAATGGTAGGTTTTTTTGTGTTCTCCTTTAAATTTGGATTTTGTACTCCAATTATCCACTTGTCCCTTCCCTCAATCATAGGCTTACCTAGGGCAATTATATTCCCTCCTGCAGAGAGAATTGCAGACTTACAGCCCTTCTCTTTGACCTTATCCATTATCAGCTGTGAAGCAAAGCCCTTTGACGTAGCTCCAAGGTCTAGTTTCATATTACTATCCTCTAAAAACACCGTTAATTCCTCTTCATCTAAAATAACCTTATTAATAGATGTGTGTTCATTAGCCTTTCTTAAATCCTCGATTTTTGGCAATTTCGCAGTTTTTGGATTCTTTAGTCCCTCTTCCCTGTATTCATGCCAAATCTCTAAAACCGAACCAAAAGCCATATTGGTCACATCAGAATATTCTTCTGTCATCTTTTTAGAAAACTTTATCAATTCAAAAAGATCTTTGTCTACCTTAATAGGTTTAATGCCCGCATTGTCATTGATGGTTTTAATATTGTTAACACCCTCAAAACTATCAAAATGATTATAGAGTTTGTGAAGCCTTTCAAACTCACTCTTTACCAAATCATAATACTGGTTATATTCCTCTTCAGACTGAGTGTAGGCAGTAAAGTCGATAATAGTGTCAAATACGTCAAAAAAGGTCTTCTGATATTTATTGTAACCCTTTATCACTTTTACCTTATTTCCAGCACATCCTGTTATAAATAGAACTATAATTAAAATTATAGAAATAAATTTCTTTTTCATGATTCACCTCTTAACTATTATAGCTTATTTAGATGTCTATGTAATATCTAAAAGGAGCGCTAAAATAAAAAAGGGGTGTAGCCATGCCACACTCCCCATTTAATTTATCCTATGATTGGGTTTCCATAAATTTTTCAAATTTTATTTTGACCTTTTGCTCCTTACTATTTCTGATTATAGTAAGTTCAGTTTCATCACCATATCTAAAGTCGATTAGTGACTTTCTGATATCATTCATACCTGTAATCTTCTTATCGCCAATTTTAATGATGATATCATTAGCTTGTATACCAGCTTTTCCTGCAGGACTAGTAGGCTCAACTTTCAAAATTGCAGCTCCATTTTTAGCCCCAGTGTCCACTTGGAAGTACTTTTCATACATGTCCAAGTCAACCCCTTGGATACCAAGCTTAACGGTTTCAAAGTTACCCTTATCCTTTATCTCATTTACTATGGACTTAGCTATATTAATAGGAATGGCAAATCCTATTCCTTCACCACCACTTGCCTTAGCAGTATTAATTCCAATGAGTTCACCCTTGGAATTTAGAAGAGCTCCACCGGAGTTACCTCCATTTATTGCAGCATCAGTTTGAATTAAACCATCCATAGAAGCACCATTTTCCATATTGATAGTTCTGTTTAATCCAGAGATATAACCTGAAGTAAGGGTTGACTGTAAGTCCAACCCTAGAGGGTTTCCAATAGCTATCGCCTTATCCCCTACTGAAACCTTATCCGAATCTCCCAAATCCATAACTGGAAGTCCAGTCTTTTCAACTTTAACAACCGCTAGATCCAGTCCCTCATCCTGCCATATCAACTGTCCAGCAGTCTTTTCTCCATCGCTGAACACCACATTGATCTCCCTAGCTCTACCATTACTTACAACATGGGAGTTAGTAAGGATATACCCGTCGCTACTTACAATAACGCCTGATCCGACACCTTCCACATAACCTCTCAAACTAAAGATGTCATTTGACTGGGTTATAGTAGTAATTCCAACAACAGACGGAATCGCCTTTTTTGCAATGGCATTTTCAACATTGGCATCATCCTTTACATTTATAGTGTAACTTGAGTTGGACCCATTGGAGTTGGATCTACCATACTCCGCCTCCACAATATCCTTTACCTTAACTGCAGTTGCCAAAGAAGATAGCACAGAGAACAAAAGAGTTATAATAATTATCCTAACCCAAGGTGTCTTCTTAGGCGGTACTCTTCTTATTTCCTCTCTTACAGCATTTCTAACATCGTCCATAGAAGGACCACGACTTCTATTGTAATCATCATAATAATCATTACTAGAATTATAGTAATATCTGTTTTCATCTCTAATATCATCGGAATTGAATCCTTCAGTATTGTCAAACCTTTCATCATCATTCATCAATAATCACCTCTTTTATACATCCATTTTAGTTTTACTACCTTTAAAATGTCTTAAACAATTTAATTTTCTATTTACTTTTTATTAATCTATAACCTTAAATTATTCTAAAATTGTCTTGTCTATTATTATACCCATCCTGATGTTTTGTAATATTGTTGTGATTTTACTATAGTCATAAATTTTAAATCTTGAAATTCACTTTAACATAACGACAATCCAAATTTAACATATTTCTTATGTTAACGATAACATTTAACAATTTATCGCTTTAATTGGCTTGACAAAAATTTTATTAGTTATATAATGAAATTGAAAATATTTCATTTATAGGAGGATTTTATGAACAGTTTAATTTCGCCGGATAGTACATGGATACTTTGGGCAATTCTTGCAGGTTCAGCTGCATTGGCAATCATACTGGAACAGAAGTACCAGTGGGCAAATAAGGTAACTGGTTGTATACTGGCCTTGTTTTTTATGTTGATTTTGGCAAATCTAAAGATTATTCCAACAGAATCTCCAGTTTATGATAACGTTTGGGACTATGTTGTACCTTTAGCTGTGCCTATGCTTTTATTTCAAGCGGACATCAAGAAGATTTGGAAGGGTTCTGGAAGAGTTTTAATAATCTATCTAATTTCTGGACTTGGAACCATAATAGGTGGTTTTATTGCATTCTTTATTCTAAAGAGTTTTATTCCTAAACTTGCAGATTTAGTTCCCATGTTTGTAGGAACCTATACAGGTGGATCAGTTAACTTTGTAGCCATGAGTACAATGTATAATGTCCCTGGACAGACAACATCAGCGGCACTAGTGGCAGATAACTTACTTATGGCGTTGTATTTCTTTACTCTAGCTTCATTGCCAGCAATGGCTTTTATCAAAAAATTCTACAAAAGACCCTATGAAGAAAATCTAGAGAAGATGTCAGAAAGTCAAAAGTCAGAAAATGAAACCATGGCCGCCCAATATTGGGGAGCTAAGGAGATTTCTCTAAAGGATATTGCAATAACAGTGGCTCTTGCCTTTATAATCGTAGCAATTTCAGACAAACTTGCAGGTATAATCCAGGAAGTCTTCTCTGGAGATGATGCTTTTTCAAAGATTATAGGAGGATTCTTCGGAAACAAATACCTTCTAATCACCACTTTCACAATGATTATTTCATCAGTATTTTCTAAACAGATGTCAAAGATTAAGGGCTCCCAAGAAATTGGAACTTTCCTAATCTATCTATTCTTTGCTGTAATTGGAGCTCCCGCTTCCATCATGTTAATTTTAAAGGAGTCCCCTCTACTATTGGTATTTGCACTATTAATAGTAATAATAAACCTAATCTGGTCACTAATTTGGGGTAAGATTTTAAAATTCTCCATTGAAGAAATTATCATCGCCTCCAACGCCAATGTAGGTGGTCCAACTACTGCAGCGGCAATGGCTGTATCAAAGGGATGGCAAGAATTAATAGTTCCTGCTTTATTAGTTGGTACTTTAGGGTATGTAATAGGTAACTACTTCGGAATTCTTTCCGGATTAATTTTACATTAGGAGGAAATTATGTTAGAAAATTACGAACCTAAAGAAGTTCTATATTGGTTTGAAGAATTGACTAAAATACCTAGGTGCTCTAAACACGAAGAAAAAGTAAGTGAGTTTGTATTAAACTTTGCTAAAGAGAGAAACCTAGAAGCAAAGAGGGACAAGCTTTATAATGTTATAATCAAAAAGCCTGCAACAAAGGGCTTAGAAGATACCCCTACGGTTATTTTACAGGGCCATATGGATATGGTTTGTGAAAAAACCGAGGACTCTGACCATGACTTTTCAAAGGACCCGTTAAAGCTTAAAGTTGAAGACGGCTGGTTAATGGCAGATAAAACTACCCTTGGAGCAGATGATGGAATAGCCGTTGCCTATTGTCTTGCCCTTTTAGATAGCAAGGACATTCCCCATCCAAACTTAGAAGTTCTACTAACAACTCAAGAGGAACTTGGGATGGATGGAGCTGCAGCGGTTAAACAAGAGGATTTAGAAGGAAAGTATCTTCTAAACATCGACGGTGAAGTTGAAGGTGACCTACTTGTAGGCTGCGCAGGAGCAATGACCATAACTTCTACAAGAAAGCTCAAATTTAAACAGTCTAATTTAGATAGAACCTATAGTCTAGTCATATCCGGCTTAACTGGTGGCCATTCCGGACAGGAAATTGAAAAGTTTAGAGGAAACTCCATTAAGTTAATTGCAAGAATCCTTCAAGGAATCGATAATTTAGAGTTGGTTTCTTTAGAAGGAGGTTCTAAGCATAACGCCATTCCTAGCTATTCTAAGGCCATTTTACTAGCTGAAGATAAAGCAAAGGCAGAAGTGGAAAAAAGAATGTCCGAGATTTCTTTAGAACATAAAGAAACCGATCCAAATCTAAAAATCGAACTTAAAGAAATTGAAGAAAAACACGAAACCGTTTGGGACGAAGAAAGTCAAAGACATGTGCTAAAGGCCCTTGTTGCAATTCCAGATGGGGTTATATATATGGACTATGCTTTCCCAGGACTGGTACAAACCAGTATATCCAATGGGGTTTTAACTCAAGATGAGTCAACTCTTAAACTGGTAGCTCTACTTCGTTCTTCAGTTCTATCTTCCTTAGTAGAGATTAGAAATAGCTATGGAATTATAATGAATGAATTTAAATTTGATGTGACTGATGACGGTGGCTATCCTGCTTGGGAATATGATCCTGACTCAAAATTAAGAGAAGTGGCAATTCAAGTATATGAAGAAATGTATCATGAATCTCCAAATGTTCACACAATACATTGCGGTCTAGAGTGTGGAATATTAAAGAAAAGTCTTACCAAAACCGATATGATAACCTTTGGTCCACAGATGTATGATATTCATACTCCAAAGGAGAGAATAGACTTGGAGTCCGTAGACAGAATTTGGGAATATACGAAAAGACTTCTTCTCGAAATAAGTAAAATAAAATAGGTATAAAAAATGACCCCTTTGCAAAAAATCTAAGGGGTCATTTTAAAGCCTTAAAAAGACAAAAGTTTATTAACTTTTCCATTCCTCATAATCTATGGAATACATATGAAAATCGTCGGGTTTTCCAGTCTTTTTATCAATTACATAACCTTTAAGTACTGCATCTATTTTCATGCCCGCCTTCTTCATCACCATTCCAGAAGCAGGGTTCATACCCATATGCCTTGTCAATACCTTCCTAACTTTAACTTCAGTAAACATATAGTCAACAACCGCCTTTAAAGCTTCTGAAGCATATCCCCTATTCCAAAACCTACTGCCATAACAGTATCCAATTTCTACAAGATCGTCCTGTTTGGAAGGCCTTGCTTCTATCTCGCCGATTACCTGGCTATTTTCCTTAAGCTCTACAACCCAGTCAAAGAAAAGTTTATCTTCATACTTATCCACCTTGGAACTAAAATACTCCCTAGTACATTCCGCATTTTCATGGGTATCCCAAGTAACATACCTTTCAACTAACTTATCCCCTGTCCAATTTTCATAGGCCTGAAGATAGTCATTTTCTTCAATCCTTCTTAGGATAAGCCTTTTGGTTTCAATAATTTTTGTACCTATTTCCTTCATTTTACCTCCCCTTTTTAAGAGGACTTTCTGGCCTTGCCTTTCCAATGACAAGGCAGTCAATCTCCCTATATCCTACATCCTTTAAAGCTCTTACCCCCTCTTCCAAGGTATAGCCAAAGGTTATTAAGTCATCCACCAACAATATCCTCTTGTTTAATAAACCTTTCTTACCAATTGCCTTAAAAGCGTAGTTTACATTGGTCCTTCGTTTAGATGAAGAAAGTAGATGTTGATCTTTCGTTTCTTTAATTTTAATCAATATCTCTTTGTTTACAGGAATATTTAGTCTTTCACCAAGAAAATCGCAGAGGATATCACATTGATTGTAACCCCTTTTCAAAAGTTTTTTTCTGTGGAGAGGTATTGGCACCAACAAATCATAATCTAAGCCATTTTTTCTATAAAAGTCCTCCAATAGCTTTGCAAACACCTTACCATAATATCTTTTTTCTCTAAACTTAAACTCTGAAATCATCCTCTTAATATGTCCCGAATATAAATATGGACTATAACAAGTAGAATCTCCAATAACTTTGAAGTCTTCAATAGTTTCCAAAGTTTCAGCACAGCTTTTACAAATATAATCCCTTGTCTCCTCTTGTTTACAACATAGGCAAATATTATCCGGTTGAAATAACAAATCAAGTAATTTAAACTCCATAACTTCCTCACTGACAAATGATACTTTCGATTTTAAGGCTTAAAACAACAAATCCTTTCGCATATTATAACATTATACACAGTTTAAATATAGAGGTTTAAAGAGTTCTTGAATCACCAAGCCGACAATCCACGCCCCCATGTAGGGAGCGACACCTGCCCAGCAAGGGCGAGACCGAGGAGTCACGATTTCAATCCACGCTCCCGCGTAGGGAGCGACAATAAATCTAACAAACAAGCGGTCAGAGACTGGAATTTCAATCCACGCTCCCGCGTAGGGAGCGACTGCCCGCTTATGGATACAGTATACCCTTTTTTATATTTCAATCCACGCTCCCGCGTAGGGAGCGACAGAAAGGACATTCTAAGCATGGGAAATAAATACAATTTCAATCCACGCTCCCGCGTAGGGAGCGACTTTTTGGTGCATATACAGTTGGTGTACCGTATAGATTTCAATCCACGCTCCCGCGTAGGGAGCGACTGCATTTTCAAATAGTGTGAGAGATGCTGCATACATTTCAATCCACGCTCCCGCGTAGGGAGCGACGGCTAAAAAAGTATAATTTTTATCCAGAAATTAGCATTTCAATCCACGCTCCCGCGTAGGGAGCGACTATTGATTTTTTAATAACTTCCACTGCTTTATTAATTTCAATCCACGCTCCCGCGTAGGGAGCGACAGATAGCATTGTATGTACTTTGTCAGAGGTTGGCATTTCAATCCACGCTCCCGCGTAGGGAGCGACAGGTTGAATTATATTTAATACACTTTAAACTTTCTATTTCAATCCACGCTCCCGCGTAGGGAGCGACAGGTTGAATTATATTTAATACACTTTAAACTTTCTATTTCAATCCACGCTCCCGCGTAGGGAGCGACTATTCTTACACCAGTTTTAACCACGCATACATTGATTTCAATCCACGCTCCCGCGTAGGGAGCGACGTTATGTGATGTTGTTGGTCGTTTAATTATCAGTATTTCAATCCACGCTCCCGCGTAGGGAGCGACGGTAAAAACAAGGATGGCTTATGTTTACAAAGGTTTATTTCAATCCACGCTCCCGCGTAGGGAGCGACAATGAATTTCCTCTCTTAGAGAGTGAGGAGATGGAATTTCAATCCACGCTCCCGCGTAGGGAGCGACTTTTCTATCCCGAATTCAGTTGCTATTTTTTCATCATTTCAATCCACGCTCCCGCGTAGGGAGCGACTTGAAATTCCTGGTGTTGCACCTGTTAATCCTATAGATTTCAATCCACGCTCCCGCGTAGGGAGCGACGCTTTTTAACA
This sequence comes from Lagierella sp., assembly GCF_029983815.1. GTDB lineage: Bacteria > Bacillota > Clostridia > Tissierellales > Peptoniphilaceae > Mediannikoviicoccus. Next base: position 97,460 of record NZ_JASBYU010000002.1, on the reverse strand, counting down.
CTTGCGGAATTAGATAGTAAGGTAATTTCAATCCACGCTCCCGCGTAGGGAGCGACCACCACCAGAATTTAATATAATCTCTAGATTATTTATTTCAATCCACGCTCCCGCGTAGGGAGCGACTTACGGTGTTTTAAGGAGTAATAGGGCAAAGGCAGATTTCAATCCACGCTCCCGCGTAGGGAGCGACATATAGAGTTAATGGCGGATGTAAAGGGAATTTTAATTTCAATCCACGCTCCCGCGTAGGGAGCGACGGAAAAGGAGTTGAAATTTACGAGGACGTAAACAATTTCAATCCACGCTCCCGCGTAGGGAGCGACCGTAAATTTTCAACGTTTTACGGCTATTTAAATTTTCCTTTTCTCTTTTTAGGTCGAAAATTTAATAAAAAACCATGTTTTTCCTTCGAAGACTCCCACTTTTTATGTGCAAGCCAGGTTCTACAGCATAAGTAAATCTTCATCTGGATTATAGCTATCATCTCTTCCTATACTCTTTACCCGAGATTTCCAGCTTTTCCCTAGATTATAGAATCGAATGCTATCTGTTTTCTCGTCTATTATATCTAATAGAATCTTCTCCAGCTTTCTAAGCTGTGCAGGATTCAAGCTACATTCAAAAACCGAATTTTGTACTCTCTGCCCATAGTTAACACACTGTTTTGCTACCCTTCTGAGCCGTGATTTTCCTTCTCTTGTTTCTGTGTTGACGTCATAGGTTATTAATACCATCATTTTAATTACCTCTTATAACAAATGGAGGATAACTTTCCAGGTCTCCTCGTAAGTATCTATTAAGTAATCTTGCTTGTACATGGGGTAGTAATCCAAGTTTAATTTTTTCTCCAATGAATGGATGTTTTATTTCCCTATTTTTATTTTCCTGCCAAGCTTTAATCACCTTTTGTTTGCCCTTATCATTAAGAAGTACTGCTTCATTTTCTTTTATTTCAAAATCTACAGGCTTAATTATACGTAAATTAATTAGTGAGAGGCAGAGTCTATCTACTAAATAACTTCTCATTTCTTCACATAAATCAAGAGCCATTGAGATTCTCCCCGGTCTATCTACATGCATAAATCCAACATAACTATCTATACCTTCAGCTTCTAAGGCAGACTGACAATCATAAGTTAATACAGTATATAGAAATGAAAGTAAAGTATTTACTCTATCTCTAGGTGGCCTCCTATTCCGCCCCACAAAATAAAAATCTTCTCTTTGTTGTAAAATCATTTCGTCAAATATATCGAAATAGGCTTTTGCAACTACTCCTTCTAAACCCCTCAAGCTATCTTTATCTTGTGATATTTTAATATCATCAAGAGCCTTATCTATCAAAGCAATGGATTTATCAATTCTCTGTAAATCGACAATTTCTTTGTGATCTTTTACAAAGGACTTTATTATCTTCTTAGAATTATATCCTTTTGCATAAACAATGTTTCTTACAAATTCTAAAGATTCTTCGCCGTCAGCAAGTCTATATTGCTCTCTTCTCACAAGTACATTTCCACTACTCTTTCCAATATATCTTCCGCAATATCTTCCTTGGGGAGTCATAAAAGCAATAATAATATTATTGTCTCCACACATTTTTATTAAATCAGGACTAGCGCCTTGATAATTAAAACAGATTATCCCTTCTAAAATATGGATAGGAAATCTTCCTATAACTTTCCCATATTCCTTTATTACAATGTTTTCTCCTTCTTTTGCAAGATATGCATCTTCTCTTGTGACATACAGTACATTCAAAAGTTTTTTCATATCAATCACCGTATAGATAATTTTCTATTGATTTTCTTTTCTTTGTTATCCTAGGCATACATAGATCATACAATGAACATAGCGTACATTTTTTATAGAATTCAGCATCTGGTGTAATTCTGTTTTCAAACATATCGTGCATCTCTTTTACTGTGTCTATTACAAATTCTCTCTTTTCTTCATCAATATCAACTTCAAGTCGAGTATTAGTTTTAAAGTAATAGATAAAAGACTTCTCAATATGACAATTTAAATCCTCTTCAAGACAGATCACCTGGGCAACTAGCTGAGAGATGTCCCTTAAGTCTGGTTTTTCTTTCCCTCTCTTATATTCTATAACATAGGGTTTCCAAAGTCCTTTTTTGCCTGGAACATTGACTCCCTCTCCATCTTTAATAAATTCTACCATATCTATTATCCCATTTAATCCTAGCTTACTTGAAGAAATAGGTACAGATCTAGAGTAGAAAATATTCTTTCTTTTTTCTTTTATAAAAGGATTATCCACTTTTTCATGTTTTATCATACCATCAATAGTATAATAGTTTTCCTCCCATAATTGTTCTACATGAATTAGACTCCAACTTCGTTTACAGAAACAAAAGTGTTGTATGCCACTAAGCATTAGATAATCCTCTTCTTTGTATTTTCTCATTTCAATTAAATACCTTCGATATGAGAATATTTAATTCCTAACTTTTTATACTCCTCTAATTTTTCTTCATTTAGTCTTATCTTATAGTCTTCATAAGAATCGGCTTGTGCTAAGTCTTCATATTCCAATAAAGCTCTTATTTTGGCGCTAGAAACATTTCCAATTTCATTTTTATGTTCGAACCAAAATATTTCTTTAATTTCCATACTTCCATCTGGTCTTGCAGACGAGGTGTCATTTATAAATAAAGTTTTTAAACATTTTTTTATTATTTCTTTATCTTCTTCATTAAATCCAGTTTTCTCTGCAATATAAGAATTTATTGCTCCACTAAAGAAGTAAGTTCCAAATTCTACACTATGTTTAGTTCCCATAGTATCTGAAGATCTTGCCTTATCATTTTTAGGTTCCATACCATTGCAAGATCTTGTAATTTGAGTAGAATTTATTATAATTGGACTTAATGATTTAGCCATTGTAATGGATACAGGCCCTCTAATCCCAATAGATCTTTTATCAAATGTAATTACTTGTCCAAAGGATCTAACATCTAACCATTTTTCATTAAATGACTTTTCGACTTCTTCATCCTTATTGTCTTTGTTAAAATAGATTTTATACCTAGCTTCTAAAGAATTTGCTCCATCTTTTGTTCTTTCTTTCGCTTGCACAAAAATATCCTTGTCTAAATCCTGCATTCTATTTCTTATTTTTCTTTTAATACATACATCAGTAACTTCACCGTAACCCATTGAATCAGTTCTAGGCATATTGCCAGCTAGAGGATCCCCATTACAATTTGCTCCTTTAACCGTAAAAGTAACTAAAAAATCAACCTTATTCATCTTTATCTCCCTTCTTAGTAAATAATTTTTTTGTTTCTCCGTAATATCCAAAGATAAACTCATAATCTAATGGAGCATTTAACTCCTGCTTTTCTCCTAAATTTGCCAACGCTTCATAAATTTCTTGTTTTTCCTGATTGTAGATTATAGATAAACCAGGTTTCTCAGCTTTTAGCTTCATTTCATAAACCTTTGTCTTTGATTCTAAAACTTCGCTCATAGTTGCAGGTTTATTAGTAAAGGAATTCCAAAATTTTTCTGCATTAGTGATACGAACTCCACCGGAATTATCTTTCTTTTCTTTAGTCAATTTATCAAAGACTGCACTTTCTATTCTTTCATAAACAGAAAGCAATCTTCCATATAAGTAAGATACTGTTTGACTTTCTAGTTCTTTCATATTAAAATCCTCCTTTCTTTCTTTGCTCAATATGGCAAGAGCTATATACATAATTGTTAACCATTGTTTGTCATATTTGATTCTATTTCTGATATTTAACTTTAGCATTCTTGTCAAATTATCCGGTATATCTCTACCTTCGATAACCGAAATGACTAATTTTCTAAATTGATCTTTTTTGAAATTATCATTATCTAAAACCAGCTTCCCATCTCTCTCTATCCCATAGGAAGACAGTAGTATTTGACCTAATGAAGGAATGTACTCCTCATAAGATTTTTTGTCCTCAGTCTTTCTATACCATTTATATTTTTCTCCCCAAGCGTTTAAGTTTAGTAAAAGTTGGGAAGATTTTATCTTGTTGTAATATTTTATAGAAATTCTTCCATTACTAGATTTGTCCAATATCATGGCATAATAATTAGAATTATCAGAGAACATTTTTTTGCCTTTAATAAATGATTCCCCAACATTTTTATTTCCTTCATTCGGTGTAAAATCATCTATCTCTTCTTCTATTTCGTCCTTTTCAATATATCCTAAAAAATTTTCTTTGCTATTAACATTTTCATCCTTTTGCTTTGCTGAATTTGAAGGATCTAAACCACTCTTATTCTGTATGTCATCGCTAAACCAGTTAATTAAATACTGCCCCGAACCCAACCAAACTCTTGTATTATTATTCTCTAAAAGGTATTTAATCATTAAATGAACTTTTTCCGATGACTCATATCCCACCTGTATAACTTCAGATCCATCTTTAAATCTTCCAAAATAAGTCTCTCTGTTATTGCTGACAGAAATAACTTTCGCATTGCCCAAAATTCCTCGGTGCTTATCTACTATTTCTTCTTCTTTTCCACTAATATTACATATCCCTAGATTTTTCCGTTGAGAATCAATATAATCTATGAATTCTCTGTGAAGATCTGTAAAGTCTGTAACAGTATAATCTCTGCCTTTATCTGCAATTACTTTAAAGTTTACATATACATCTTTAAAATCTAAAGTTGCTTCTTTAATTTTTTCTCCTGATTTAGTTTCCTCAACATACTGATATTTCACCTTAGTCTTATCTATACTAATGAGATTTTTTCCATATATCTTATCTACAACCCTATTGAAAAAATCTTTATCTTCGACTGCACCTATGATCGATCTTAGAAATATCTTAACTTTATCATCTTTAACATAATCATAAAAATCTCTCAATCCGCTTAAGTACATTTCATGCTTAATTTCATCTAGAGTGCTTAAGTATGAAAAATTATCTACTATAGGATGAGCACATTTACCTGATGTTCTAGCTCCCGAATTCATAGTAACTGGAAAAACAATATAAGTTTCAAATAATTTTGTGTCACCATTTTTGTCCATCTTTTTCATGAACTCTGCTTGAATAATTTGGGATTCCTTCGTCAATGTTAAAAGAACTATATTATTTCCATTAGAATTCATAATATTATGATACACTGGTAGGAGCACAGTATCATTAGCAGTATATTTATCTACTAGCTTTAAGTCCTCTGCTTTATTATAAGATTCTAGTAAATCTGTCAAAAAGCCCACATTTTCACCTCCTATAACTTCATATATTGTTCATACTCTTCGTCAACACTTCTATATTCCTTTGGGTATTTAAAAGTGTAATTGGATAAAGTGTTTTTGATTAAGCATTCCTCTTGAGATGGGAATTTTATTATTCCATCTTCCATCACTATATCCGTATAACAAGAGATAAGTTTTTCCCCTGGCTTGTCTGGATAAATAAATGAGTGAAACATTATTCCAAAATTTATCTTTTGGTCTTCGTAAAAAGAAGTTGAGTTTGTATATTCTATTTCATCAATTTTTTCAACAAAGCCTACAAATTGCCTTACACCAAGAAAAACATCTCTTCTTCCTCCTCTTTCTAAAGACCTTTCCATAATGGCCTCATGCTTTTTCATATTTCTATCGTTTTTCATATCTTCCCTTGCCAAATTCCATTCAAAATGAAATTTAACAAGATACTCCACATTTTCTAGAGCTGTAATATAATTAAGTCCAGGGCTTCCATTTGAATATAGAGCTCTAGATCCCATGGTATGAGTTCTTATCTGGTTTATAACCTTAACTTCATCAATAACATTAACTAGTACAGGCTTAAAATAGCAAGCATCAACTATTCCATGAAGCGCTTGTCTTGTGCATACGCTATATGAGATAGCTTCTCCACCAGCTTTAGTTTCTGGAGCTGTAAACATAGCATAATCACCTGTAACTCTAATATAAAAGAATTTAGATCTTTCCATTTTTTCACCTCCATGTTCAATTAAGAAATATTTAACACCTTTTCAATTAGTGTTAACTTCATTTTAAGTATATTATAAATATCTGTTTGAGTCAAATTAATACCGACTTATGTTATAATATTTTTATCACAGTGTGACTGTGGGGATTGAAATATTTTTAGTATCTTATAGGAGATAATAAAGTAGTGCTCTATTTTATTATCCCTATCTACATAACTCGTATTAAAAAATCAAATTTGCCTCATCCAGTCTTTTTATATCTAACCCTCTTTTATTGGAGTAAAGTTCTTTTGGTAAAATTGAAATCTTACCATCCAAGTATTTTATGAAATTTCTATCGTGTATATCAGACTTTCTTACATTTACTGTGTAAGGTTGTAAACTTTTTAGTATCTTCTTGATTTTCTTTAATAACAATCCATCATATGTCTTTTCATATTCTTTGACCATATCAATCAACTCTTCAATTATTTCCTCATTATCGCGATAATATACAATAACACCTTCTTGTGAGTCTTCATCAATTAATTCAAATATTTCACTAATTTTTTTAAATGGTTGGTTGACGCTACTAAAAGGTTTCGATGATGTAGCACCAGAAGACACATCTTTATAATCGTTGTAAATTTTCTTTTCTGTTATTAGCCCAAATAAATCCAACTTATCTTCTTCCAAGGGATAACTCATTAATTCAGCTCTGTTGCTAAAGTATTTATCATAGAAAGGTCCGTTTAACTTATTTAAGTCTAATTCGTCTCGATAGATTGATAAAATTACATTAGCAATTTCTTTTTTATGGTTTACTCCTTTAAGATACTTTGTACATTCTATTTCATTTGATAAATTTACTAGTTTTACTTCCCCAAACTCCAATAGTCCTGCTCTATTACACCTTCCATCTGCCTGACAAAGAGAATCTATGCCTGCAAAGGACCTAATGAGACTTTGAAAGTCAATGTCCACGCCAGCTTCTATGAGTTGAGTGCTTACACATATTACAGGAACTCCTAGGTTTAGTTTTTCCTTCATCTCTTTAATAATATCTTTTCTATGAGCCGGACAAAAATCCGTTGATAATAGGTAGCAATCATTATATTTTTCTTCAATCTCATTAAATATTAGTGTTGCTGTCTTCTTTGTATTAACAATGATAAGTGTAGATCTATCCTTATGCATCTCAATCTCTTTTATTATATCTTCAATAGATGCTTCTTCCGTCGTCCCATTTAGAAGACTAATTTTATTCCTTCTAAAAGGTTTCATATCCTCTTCACTCATTGTATAAAGGGAATCCTCTTCTTCATTTAATCCACCATATTTTATTCTATATTCTATATTTTCATTATCAAAATCCGGTTGTGTTGCAGTACATAAAACTAAATTAACCCCCATTATTCTAGATAAATAATTACAGAAAAGATTAAATATATACGTTGTTTCTATGGGTAGAGATTGAACCTCATCCAATACAATTACAGAATTGATAAGAGAGGCAAATCTTCTTATATTTCCAGATTTTCCTTTCATCAATGAATTAAAAAACTGAACCATTGTAGTTGCAACAATTCTTTCATCCCAAGTATCAATCAAATATTCTTTATTTTTAAATTCAATTGTATCTTCTTTATATTCATCTATTTCATTTGAATCTTCTACTATATTGGAATGATGCTCCAACACATTTTCGTCTCCAAAAACTTTTTTTAACTCTTGAGCATTTTGTTCTAGCACCGATAAGAATGCCGTAACATAAATAAGTTTTTCAAATTTCCCGGTAGAAATAGCCGCCGCTGCATATCTAGAAGAAGCCAAAGTCTTTCCAGATCCAGTTGGTATATCCAGTTTATAAACTCCTGGTCCATTGATAAATCCCTTGTTTTTAACTTCGTCAGCAATTTTTGTCTTTACTTTATTAATCTTCGACTTAGGTTCTCCAAACTTTTTATATACATCTTCTATAGATTTTAAAAGCGCTTCCCCTGAAACAAATTCTCTCTCTCTTGGAATTACTTCTTCAATAGAGTTTATTGTATCTAAGACATCTGCCGTCTTTAAAATAGAAAGTAGCAGTCTCACCGTTATAAAATTATAAAATTCAAATTCTTTTCGATTTGTTTTGTCAAGGTCAAGTCTATTAAATACTTCTACATATTCCTCATGGGCCTTCAAAAAATAATCACTAAAACTTTTTCCCGTTTTCTCAATTATTAATTTTTCAAATTCTTTTAAAAACCCTAATATATCATCTTCATAATTATAGTCACCCTCTTTGTCATAGAAACACTTATAGTGAATTGAGCTAAAATAATTATTATTATCATCTGTTCGAAGAGAATCAAAAAGACCATGGTGCGCTCCTATTACATATGAAGCAGTTTCAATAAAATCCCCATAGTTCTTCATTCCTTTTTTATATAACTGCCTTGCTAGAGTGAATATATACTTCACCCCCGCACTAGAATGTATAACCTTTTCCGTAGAACCATTTATTATCTTATTTTGAAAGCGCCTATCTGCCTTCCCACAGTCATGAAGAGCACCTGCTAAAAAACAAAAATTCCCAAGTCCTACCTTATCACCTAGTTCTTTACAATGTAGAGCTACATTTAATAAATGATCCTCTAGACTCTGTGTCCTGTCGTTATTATCTTTATGAGCAATTATCATGTATTATCACCTCAATAATATTATAGCATTTATAAAGATAATTTCCTCTGTTTTTTAAATTATATTCCACACTATAAAACTCATAACACAACTGCAAAATGTCCAATAGAAAACCCTCCAAACCTTGTGTTTTATAAGGTTTTAGAGGGTTATTTCCATTTTTATCTGTCAAAGTCAAGCTTGGAATAGTTCATAAACTTTATTATAATTATAGATAATTTATGGCTTGATTGTTTTTACACTACCCAAAGTTTCAGCACAGCTTTTACAAATATAATCCCTTGTCTCCTCTTGTTTACAACATAGGCAAATATTATCCGGTTGAAATAACAAATCAAGTAATTTAAACTCCGTAACTTCCTCACTGACAAATGATACATACTATTTCCAAGGCTTAAAACAACAATCCTTTCGCATATTATAACATTATACACAGTTTAAATATAGAGGTTTATCGTCCCTAAAAATATTTGAAATTTCATCTCTACCTTTCAGTTTAAAAACTAAAATTCACAAAAAAACCCATCGATTACTCAAACATGAGCTTTCAATGGGTGATAAGTAAATCTTATTATTTTAAAAATTGATTTGCTTCTTTAAGCCCCTGTATAATTTCAAGGTTCTGTGGACATTGATCTTCACATTTTCCACATTCGATACATTTTTCAGGAGAAACTCCATCTTCTAGATATTTCTTATAATCCTTTTTGCTCTTTTCACTTTCGTCATATAAATAGGCCTTGTTCCAAAATCCAAATACCTTTGGAATATTTATATCCACTGTGCAAGGCATGCAGTATTCACAGGCTGTGCAGCCTATTCTTTCCCTATCCTTATAGGCCTTTCTAGCCTTTTCATAGAATTCACATTCCCTATCCGTTAAGCTATCATATTCTACAACACTTGCCATTTCTACATTCTCTTCTACTTGTTTCATGCTATTCATTCCACTTAACACAGTCATCACATTGTTAAGGCTAAGGGGAAATTTAATAGCCAATTGGGAAGGAGACATTGGTTTAAACTCTTCTTGCAATTTAAGTACTTCTTCTGGAGGGTTAGAAAGCCTTCCTCCCTTTAAAGGCTCCATTATTATTACGGGAATTCCTAGTTTTGTTGCTAGATCATATCCCTTCATACCCGCTTGATATTCTATGTCCAGATAGTTTAACTGAATTTGGCAAAAATCCCAAGGATAACTTTTTACCATCTCTTCAAAAGCTTCATATTCATCATGAAAACTAAATCCAATATATTTTACAATACCACTTTCTTTAATCTTCTTTACGAAATCAAAAACTCCAAGTTCTACAATTTTTCTAAATCTTTTAATGTCTAAAGAATGGAGTAAATAGAAGTCAAAGTGATCTGTTTGTAAGTTTTCCAACTGTTTATTTAGAAGTTTTTCAAAATCTTCTTCCTTTTCCACAAGCCAACATGGAAGTTTAGTAGCCAAATGAATCTTATCCCTTAGGTTATTTTCTTTTAAAAACTCCCCTACAAACTTCTCACTGGTCTCCTCATGATAAGGATAAGCTGTATCTATGTAATTAACCCCCTTGTCAATTGCTTCAAGTAATAGTTTAGATGACTCTTTTTTGTCAATCTTACTATTGTCCTCATCAATGACAGGAAATCTCATACATCCAAATCCAAGTCTTGAAACCTTCGTTCCCTGTATTTCAAAATATTTCATAAAATCCTCCTCTTATATTGTATTTAATAGGTGATATAGAACCGTTTTCAATCACTTTCTCCAAAAACTCTTATAGTCCTTTTTCTCTTCTATTTGATGTTCTACCATCTTGTAGATTAAATCAAAGTCCACTTCATCAGTCCAGTCTATTCCGATGGTCATATCCTTCGCCCTATATCCTGCCCTTTCAATTTCATCACTGAACTTTCTTACAGTACTCGCCTCTGGTACAATACTAAAATGCTTTTTATAAGGCGTTAGGGATATAATAAATGTGCCATTTTTGGTAAACATGGGCTGATTCCACTTTATTTCCCTCTTTAAGTCGGGAAACTTCTCTATGATATGTTCAATTATCTCCTGAAACTTTAACCTGTTTTCTGGATTCTCTATCTTGTTAATAATCTTTGAAAATTCTTCCATATTTCCATCCATAATTTATTTTTACCCATATAAAAGTCTGGATAATCATTAGCTAGGCATAGAGAGTAGAGATAAATATGTGAATACTTTAATTGACTTTAGCAGTTTAACTTAATACAATATACATAACCAAAAGAAAGTGAGGAATAATTATGAAAGAAAAAAGGAAACCGTCAACTATTCAAGCCCTCTTTCCCCTGTTGACGATGATTGTACTACTTACAATAGGAGTTGGATTTTTGAAGCTTCGGGCTGAACCGATCATATTGATTTGTGGAATCATAGCAGGAGTTATGGCCTATAATCTAGGATACAATTGGGATGAGATGCAAAAAGGAATCATAGAAAAGATAAGTCGGGCTTTACCTGCTACATTGATCCTATGGTCCGTTGGTCTTCTTATAGGATCATGGATGTTTTCTGGTACTGTTCCCATGATAATTTACTATGGAGTTCAGATAGTAAACCCAAGATTTTTATATGTGACAGCCTTTCTAATAACCTGTGTGCTTTCCGTAGTTACAGGTACTTCCTGGGGTTCTGCTGGAACAATGGGTGTGGTTTTAATGGGTATTTCCCAAGGACTCAATATGAATCCAGCCATCACTGCCGGAGCTGTTGTTTCAGGGGCATACTTTGGAGACAAGCTATCTCCTTTCTCCGACACCACAATACTTGCTCCCCTAGCGGCAGGGTCAGAATTATATGAACATATAAGACATATGCTCTATACGACCATACCTGCATCTACTGTTGCCATTGTAGTGTATTTAGTTGCAGGATTAAACGCCGATATTGCAGGAACTAGCAGTGAATCCGTTAAAATATTACAAGAACAACTTAGTGGCATGTATAATTTTAATTTAATTTTAGTAATCCCTGTAATTATCATGATAGCAGGTTCCCTACTTAAAATACCAACACTTCCAACCATGATAGTAAACTCCCTATTTTCTGTAATTATAGGGGTTTTGGTACAGGGATTTACTTTAAAAAATGGCTTTATTTCATTAATTCAAGGATTTGATGTGGAGATGACAGGATTTGGCAAAGAAATCCTTCCAGATATATTGACACTGTTAAATAGAGGAGGTGCGGTCTCCATGACTTCAACCACAGTCTTAGTCTTTTGTTCCATGGGATTTGCTGGAATAATGAGTGCCGCCGGCATGCTAGATGTAATCCTAGAAGCCATTTTAAAACGTGTGAAGACGGCTGCTGGAGTAGTCATTTCAACAATTGCTTCCTGCTTTACCGTAGCCTTTGTTACAGGAAACTCATACCTTTCAATCCTTATCCCTGGTGATCTCTTTAGAAATGTATATATCGAAAGAGGACTTCACCCTAAAAACTTATCCCGTACTTTAGAAGACTCAGGAACGGTTTTAGTTCCTTTAATTCCATGGTCCGCCGCAGGAGCGTATATGGCTTCTACACTTGGTGTGGACACTCTAAGCTACCTACCTTGGGCAATACTTAACTATATGGGTATAATATTTGCAGTGATACTTGCCATAACTGGAATTGGTATCGAAAAACTTGGACCAAAGCAGATATTGGAATATAAGGAAAAGGAGAAGATCGATCTATGATTTTAATTAAAGATGCTCATATATATAATCCTGAGGACCTTGGTAGAAAAAATATTATAGTAAGTTTTGGTAGGATTTTAAAAATAGTAGATGAAGTTCCAAAGATGGACTTTGATGAAGTTTACGACGCCAAGGGAAAAGTAGTAATTCCTGGAATAATCGACCAACATATTCATATTACAGGCGGTGGTGGCGAAGGGGGTTTTGAAACAAAAGTTCCAGAACTACAACTTTCCAAACTAATTCAAGCAGGAATTACCACTGCTGTTGGACTGTTGGGTACAGACTCTGTTACAAGATCTGTAGAAAACTTGGTTTCTAAAGCCATAGCCCTTACCCACGAAGGTATTAGGACATACGCCCTAACAGGATCCTATGAATATCCAAGTCCTACAATTACAGGGGATGTAAAAAGGGACATAGTGTTTATAGACGGGGTAATAGGTGCAAAGATTGCTTCAAATGACCATAGGGACTCTGCCTTGGACCATAGAGAGCTTGCAAGACTTGGTACATGTGCAAGGGTTGCAGGAATGATTTCTGGAAAGTCAGGTCATGTCACCGTTCATTTAGGAGGCGGGAAGTTTCTACTCGACCAAATAAGAGAGGCCTTGGATTTTTCAAACCTTCCAATTTCAACCTTTAGACCTACCCATGTCAATAGAGATAGAAATACCTATTTAGATTCTCTGAATTTTGCATTAGAAGGAGGATATATAGATGCAACCTGTAGAATGTCTTCAGATATTACAGATGTAGAAGTCTACAAATTGGCTAAGGAAGATAGAGTCTTAGATAAACTTACCTTTAGTTCCGACGGCTATGGTTCCTGGTCAAAATATGACGAAGAAGGAAACCTAACGGCCATTGGATATAGTCCCGTTGACACTGCAATGGCAACTTTAAAGGAAATAGTAGAGTCGGGAGAACCATTGTCTGAAGCTTTAAAGCCCTTTACTTCCACCGTTGCCAAATGCTTGAAACTTCACAGAGAAGTAGGATTTATAAAAGAGGGATATATCTCAAACCTACTGGTCTTAGACGAGGACCTTAGTATAAATTCAGTGATGTCCATGGGTAAATGGATGATGAAAAATGGTGAATTGCTGGTAAAAGGACTTTATGAATAATATAGTTTTGGTAAATTTATTAAGGTGTATGCAACTTCAAAGATGCATACACCTAATTTTTATTTTTCATAAATTCATCTATTTCTGCCCTTGTAGGCATTGCAGGAGTTGTCCCAATTTTCTGTACGCAAAGGGCACCTACTGCATTTCCAAATTTACAGGCTTCCCAAATGTCCTTTCCCTCTGTCAACGCAGCTAAAAGTCCTCCATTAAATGCATCACCTGCTCCAGTGGTATCGATGACATCCACTTTATATGCTGGTATAATTTCAGATTTTACTCCATCAAATACATACACTCCTCTTTTCCCAAGGGTGATAATAACTTTTTCTACTCCCTTGTCAGAAAACCACTTCGAAGCCTTATTTGCAGATTCCAGATCCTTTATTTTTACACCCGTCAAAATCTCCGCTTCTACTTCATTAGGAGTAACCATGTAAATATCTTTTAACATACTCTCATCTATTTTTTGAATAGGCGCGGTGTTGAGAATTACCTTAGTATTTGTCTGTTTTGCAATTTCAACCAACTTTTCAACTGCAGAAAGATTGGTCTCAAGTTGAGTTAATACATAGTCACAATTAACCAATGACTCTTTTAACCCTTCCACTTCTTCGTCTGTAATCTCTGTACAGGCGCTTGGAACTACTACAATCTGATTTTCTCCAGTCTTTTCATCCACCATAATAATAGCAGTACCTGTAGTGAAGTCCGAAGTCCTAATGATATGCTTTTTATTCATGCCAAGTTCTTCCATTGTATCGAGACAAACCCTAGAAAAGCTATCTTTTCCAAGTTTAGTCATCATCAAAACATCAGCACCAGCCTTATGGGCTGCAACACATTGATTAAATCCCTTGCCTCCCGGACCCATTGTAAAATCAAGTCCCTTAACAGTTTCTCCAGGTTGTGGCAAATGAGGTGTTCTAGACATCAAGTCCACAACAAAGCTACCAAAAACTACTGTATTTTTCCTCATTTTAATCTCCTATTTAACTATATTTATTCCATTACTTGCACCGATTCTATCCGCACCTGCATCTATCATCTTTAAAGCATCTTCTCTTGTTCTAACTCCTCCAGAAGCTTTTACCTGTAATCTGTCTTTAACAACAGATTTCATAAGTTTTACATCCTCAACTGTGGCACCACCTGTTGAAAAACCTGTGGAAGTCTTAACAAATTGTGCCTTTGCAGCCATAGCAAGTTCACATGCCTTTACTTTTTCTTCTTCAGTCAGCAGACAGGTTTCAATAATAACTTTTACAACCTTACCATTTGCAGCCTTTACCACTTCTTTTATGTCCTCTTGAACAAAGTTATAATCCTTGTCCTTCAAAGCTCCAATGTTGATGACCATATCAATCTCATCCGCTCCATTTTTCACACAATAGGAAGTTTCAAAAGCTTTCACTTCAGTCGCCATTGCCCCCAGTGGAAAACCTACTACACAGCAAACCTTAACATCAGAATTTTTAAGTTCTTTACTTACTTTTTCAACATTACCACTATTTACACAAACAGACATAAAGCCATGTTCCTTAGCTTCATTGCAATATCTTATTACATCTTCGGCTTTTGCGTCCGCTTTTAATATAGTGTGGTCTATCATCTTACTTAAATCCATATTGTTCTCCTTTTCATTTTGTAATATATTTAAACATTTTCCTAGTTAAATCAACGATTTGAAACATATCTTTCTTAATCAAGATATCATCAGTTATTTTAAGTGTCAACAAATTTGCACTTCATTTTAACAATCACCCTTCCATCTTGAATTTCTCAATTTAATGTAATAAACTGTAGCTAACGATATTTTGTTTTATCCAAGAAAACAAGGTATATCAAAATCTTAAAATTACAATATTATTAGTAGAAAGGACGATAGTATGATACTTATCAAAAATGTACGCATTCACTCCATGAGTGATGATAAAAAAGATGGTTTTGACGGTTCTATAATCTTAAATGATTCTAAAATACATGAAATCATTTCCGGCGAATATAAAGATGACTTTGACGGTGAAGTTATAGATGGCGAAGGATTCTCTTTGTACCCTGGTTTTATCGACGCCCACAGTCACCTGGGATTAGACGGTTCGGGAATAGGATATGAAGGTCAGGATTATAACGAACTCAACAAATACTTAACTCCAGAACTTAGAGGTTTAGACGGTCTTAACCCAATGGATCCTTCCTTTAGAAAGGCACTAGAAGGCGGAGTTACCTGTGTTGGAACAGGTCCCGGGTCTGCTAATATAATTGGCGGAACATTTGTTGCTGTAAAAACCTATGGTAAGAGAATCGATAAAATGGTTCTAAAGGATCCTGTAGCAATGAAATGTGCCTTTGGAGAAAACCCTAAAAGGGTCTATCGAGAAAAGGGCATTAGTACTAGGATGTCCACAGCGGCGAACTTTCGAGATATGCTAAATAAGACTGTGGAATACATGGAAAAACTGGAACTAGCAAAGGATGACAGTTCTAAGAAACCTAAGTATGATTCAAAATGCGAAGCCTTAATTCCAGTGATAAAAAAAGAAATACCATTAAAAGCACACGCCCACCAGGCTAATGATATCTTTACAGCTTTGAGAATTGCAAAAGAGTTTGACCTAAACATTACTTTGGAACATGTTACAGAAGGACATCTGATTGCAGAGGAGTTGGCCAGTGAAAATGTGCCCCTTGCAGTCGGTCCATCTTTAAGCCATCCCGTTAAATTTGAAATGCAACATGTTTCCTTTGAAACTCCTGGCGTACTTTCAAAGGCTGGTTGTGATATTTCCATCATCACCGACGCTCCTGTAATACCACAGGAATATCTTCCACTTTGCGCTGGCCTTGCAGTAAAGTCTGGCATGGATGAATATGAAGCTTTAAAGGCAATAACAATCAACCCTGCAAAACATTTAGGAATTTCCGATAGGGTTGGCTCCATAGAAACCGGGAAAGATGCAGACCTTGTTTTAACCAACGGAAACCCTCTAGCTCTAGAAACTGAAATAAAATATGTGTTTATAGACGGAAAAATGGTCTATAAAAAATAAAAATCAACATGAAGAGGCCGCCTACATGGTAGCCTCTTATCTTTTTAAAAATTGCAACTGTCGATTGAATTGAAGAACCATTCTTTAAACTTTGAAACATCAATGTCGTAGGTAACATTTGCATTAGGCTTTTCTTTAAAAAAACCATTAAAGTCGATGCAGGTAGCACCATAGGTAAATTCCCCCTTGGTCTCAACCTTTACACAGGCATCTTTCATGATAAAGATATCCGGTTTTAATAGATAGGCGATGGCACAGCTGTCAAACATCCTTAACCC
This sequence comes from Lagierella sp., assembly GCF_029983815.1. GTDB lineage: Bacteria > Bacillota > Clostridia > Tissierellales > Peptoniphilaceae > Mediannikoviicoccus. Next base: position 80,657 of record NZ_JASBYU010000002.1, on the reverse strand, counting down.
TTCCTCAAAACTTCCACTTCTATATCGATTAAATAGTCCATAAAACATTTTACCCACATCGTTTAGCTCTCTTATTCTTTCAATTTCTTCTTTGTAAATAGGCACTTTTAGACCCACATCTAAAGTACACATTGTGGTTGTAAGGCCAGATTCAAATACTATTCTTGCAGCCTCCGGGTCACATTTTATATTAAACTCAGAATATATTCCCGCATTGCCCCTTCCTACTGCTCCACCCATTAAAACAATTTCTTCAATTTTTTCCATGACTTCGGGATAAGTTCTAAAGAGAATAGCAATATTGGTAAGAGGTCCTATTGGAACAAGGGTTATTTTTTCATTTGACTTCATAATGGTCTTATACATTGCATTTACAGCTGTTTCTTTGAGCAATAAATCCGTATTTTCTTCAGGAAATTCAAACCCGTCCATTCCCGATTCACCATGAACATCACTAGCATTTATATAGTCTGATAGTAAAGGCCTCTTTGCCCCAGAAGCTACAGGAATATCCTTTTTTAAAAAGGCTAATAGTCGTAATACATTCTTCGTAACCTTATCTATAGTTACATTTCCGTTTACAGTAGTAATAAGTTTTATGTCCAGTTCCCGAGAAAAAGCAGCTATGGCAATGGCTATAGCATCATCTATCCCTGGATCCGTGTCAATTATTATAGGTTTCAAAATCTTCCTCCTAGTTGTATAACATTCTACATATACAATATATCTTCAACTTTTTGCTGTCAATTGAAACAAATCTAATATTTATCACTTTCTAAAAACACTTTTAAGCCGTTAAACAACAGAATTCAATATTCTAATTCATTTAAAATTAATATATACACAAAGGAAATTCTTTAAATGTTTTATTGTTCATTTTGTATACTTATTGGATTTATTTAACCCGTGGTGATACACTTAACTCAATGTATTGTTATATTTTTGTCTTGGTTTGTAAGGACATTAAGCTTAACAATAAAAAATAAAAATGGAGGATTTATATGAAACAATTAAGAAGACGATTAATATCATTATTACTCGTTTTATCAATTATCCTATCTCCTATTTCAGCTCTAGGAGCCGAAACTGTTGTAAATCAAAATATTACAACAGATGCTACTCAATTTGAGTTTGATGCATCAAAGGGAGAAATAACAGGATATAACGGGAATGAAACAGACTTGGTAATTCCATCTAAAATAAATGGAAAACAAGTACTAGGATTAGGCGTTGGTGCACTACGCGGAAAAGAGCTAACAAGCATAGTATTACCTGAAGGTATGACATATTTAAGCTATGCTTCTCTTACTAATAATAATTTCACAGAGATTTCAATGCCTTCTACAATGCGTAAAATCGAATCCTACGCTTTTGCAATTTGCAAGAATTTAAAAGATGTTCACTTAAATGAAGGACTTAAACAAATTGAAAGTTTTGCTTTCAATAATACTCCTGCTCTTGCAGGTGAATTAACTATTCCATCTACCGTTGAGTGGATCGGTCCTAAAGCTTTTGCAAAATCCAATTTAATCACTTTAAACATAAAGGGAGATTCCAACTCATCCCCTATAGTATTAAAAAATGCATTATCTGATCATTTAAATTACATTAATTTAGAAAGCGAAAGAAAAAATATAAAAGTTGATTATACAGCATTTTGTAATAGAGAGAAAAAAGAAAAAGTTATAATAATTAGTCCTAAAACTAAAATACCAATAGATGCTAGTACGTATGAAGATGTTAATACTTGGATTGATAACAATTTAAATATTAACTTCATAATGTCTTATGTGAAAATTGATGACAATACTGGTCATTCAGATTTGATCGAACCAATTGAGGTTTCATGGAATAGTAAGGATTCTTTTGTAAAAGATGGAGAATTTGAAGTAACTGGTACTATGAAAACTATCACTTCAGAAGATTTCCCGCCAAAAGAAGGTTATATTACAGCTAATCCAGACAATTGTCTTGGTACCAATACTATTTCACTGACCTTTATCGCTAAGTCACCTACGGAAGTTGATAAAGTATTTGAAATTGACTCTGATACAGGTTTAATTACTAAGTATAATGGCCACGACTCAGACTTAACCATCCCAAGTGAAATAGATGGAGTTAAGGTTGTAGGGATTGGTAAAGCTGCATTTAGCAATAAAAATTTGACTTCTGTTACCCTTCCGGAAGGTCTTGAATATACAGAATTTGGAGCTTTTAGTAACAATAATCTGTCTAAGGTCGATCTTCCTTCAACTATGAAGAAGTTGGGCTCTTATACTTTTTCAGCAAATAAAAGCTTAAGAGAAGTGAAGTTTAACGAAGGTTTAGAAGAGATTGGCGACCACGCTTTCTTTACCAATTCTATTCTTTCAGGGGAATTGGTTATTCCTTCTACTGTAAACTGGGTTGGACCATCCGCCTTTAGATATACTAATGTAAATAAATTAAAGGTACTTGGAGGAAAGGACTCTCCAAAACTTACATTAAAAAATAATTTGGGACAACAAATCCAAACAATTGAACTGGAAGATATCAATAAAGAACTCTATGTGGACTATACCGCATTTTGTAATAATGAAAAAACCAATTTAATAACTACAACAAATCCTACAGTAGTAAAAGTTGAAAGCCCTGCGGAATTGGAAAATTGGATTAAAGATAATGTGAACATTCAGTTTATGTCCTCATATCAACGATATAGAAGCCTTGATGGGAAAGAATTAAACGAAGATAAGACTGGAAAGTTTGATGAGTACGCAGATATTAAAACCCTTTGGGAACCTATAGCACCTTTCGCAGATCAAAACAATGTGATTGTAAAAGGCGAAATGGATCAGATAACAGATGAAACGTTCCCTCCAAAGGAAGGCTTTATTATGAATAAGGCTTCTAATTTTGGTGGAACCAACACCTTAGAACTTGCCTTTGTAATAGAAAAAACAAGTTCCAATAATTATCTAGCTTCTGATTTTACTTTTGACGGAACTACTATAACTGGCTTTTCAGAAAGTGGTCTTAAAAAGCTTGAAAATTTAAAAGATGTAAATTTACCCGCTAAAAACCAACAAGACGAAACTATTACTTCCATTGGAGATGACTCTTTTACAGGTAAGGGAATAGAATCTATTGAAATTCCTGAATCCGTAACTTCCATTGGAAAGCTAGCTTTTAATAAAAACAACCTAACTGAATTGAAACTTCCGAGCTCAATAAAAGAAGTAGGCATTTCAGCTTTTGGTGTAAATCAAATCAAGGAACTAACTATCCCAGGCTCATTAGAAGTTATTCCATCTGGTATGCTGTCAACAAATCATATTGAAAAACTTACTATTGAAGATGGAGTTAAGATAATAGAACAAAGTGCTTTTATAGCTCATAAATTAACAGAACTTGAGATTCCTGGTTCCGTAGAAAAAATTGGCAGAATGGCCTTTAAAGATGGTACAAGAGCTCAATCTGGAACACTAAAGAGTTTAACTCTAAATGAAGGTCTTTTGACAATTGATAGGGACGCCTTTGGAAACCAACTTCTTCAAGAGGTGGATATTCCTAAGTCCTTAACTTCTATAAATAACAGTTCCTTTAAAGGTAATCTCGGCTACGAATCTTCTGGTGTTGTAAGATTAAATACAAATAATGAAAGTCATTTAGATTTTAATAATGATAAATCTCTAGTAAATCAAGAGTTTGTATACTCTAAAGAAGAAGTAGACAATTCTACCTATGTAGTTAGCGACTTTATTTTCGACGGTGCAAAAATAACTGGTTTTTCCGAAAGTGGATTGACGAAATTAGAGACTCTAAAGGATGTTAATCTTCCAGCTAAAAATGATAATGGTGAAGAAATTACAATAATTGGTAATAGCGCCTTTAGAAACAAAGGAATAGAATCTATTGAAATTCCTGAAAGTGTAACTTCTATTGAAAGCTTTGCCTTAAATAGCAATAATTTGAGTTCAATAGATTTAAGTGAAAATTTAACAGATATTGGAATATCTGCTTTTGGTGTTAACCAAATAACTGAAGTTACTATACCTTCAAATATTAAGGAAATATCTAATGGTTTATTCACAATGAATCCTATAAAGAAACTTACTATCGAAGATGGAGTTACTTCCATTGGACAAAGTGCCTTTGTTGGAAATGAATTAACCGAATTGGAGATTCCTTCATCTGTAGAGTCTATTGGTAGAATGGCTTTTAAATCTGGTAATAGATATCCTAAAACTGGAACTTTAACTAAGTTGACTCTTAATGAAGGTTTGAAAAATATAGATTCACTAGCCTTTCAAAACAATAAATTGGAGGAAGTTAACATCCCTTCAACTTTAGAAAACATTGAAAAGGACAGCTTTAAAGGAAATGTTGGTTTTAATGAAAGCGGAATAGTTAGATTAAATACCGAAAATGAAAAACACCTAGAATTTAACAACGATAAATCTTTACTAAATCAGGAGTTTGTATTTTCAGGTGAACCAGCTGTTGAAGAATACACTAGTGACGACTTTACCTATGATAAAAATATTATTACTGGATTTAGTGAAAGTGGTAAAAAGAAATTTGAAAATAATAAGAATTTAGTCTTACCTGATACAAATCCTGACGGAACAATAATTACAGAAATCGGTCCAAGCGCTTTTGAGCTTGAAATCGAAAAAGTAGAATTAGTTGAAGGTTGTCTTCCAGGTCTAGCTTCTCCTTATGGTTTAGTTAGTGTTAAACTTCCTGTAAAGCTTGAAAAGATATCTCAAAATGCTTTTAGATATAACAACATTAATAGTATTGAGTTCCCTGAAACCTTAAAGTCTATTGATGTACTTGCATTTAACGGAAATCAACTAACTTCGCTAGTGCTACCGGATTCTATAACCCATTTAGGAGTAGGCGCTTTTTCCTTAAATAAAATTGTAGAACTAAAATTGTCTAAAGGACTTACCGAACTTAATAATGGTATCTTTAGTTACAATGACATAGAAAGCCTAACTATTCACGAAGGAGTAACTAGGGTAAAACAATCTGCCTTCCGTGGTAACCAACTAAAGGAATTAAATTTACCTAGGACATTGGAAACCATAGACGAAAGAGCTTTTCAAGCAAATTTACTCGATAAGATCGTAATACCTGAAAATGTTAAAGATATAGGAAAATATGCTTTTAAGCAAAAAGAAAAACACAGATATATTACAGAAGTAATTCTTCCTGAAGGACTTGAATCTATTGGAAAAGAAGCTTTTTGTAATAATAATCTAATAGAAGTTAACCTACCAAAGTCATTGTTAAATTTATCAGATGATGCTTTCAAAAATAGCTTAGACTTAAATGACCCTAACGGAAAACTAAAAGTCGTTAAGCTATATACACAAAACCTAGAACATTTAAAATTTAACAATGAAAAATCTTTGAAAAATCAAGAAGTAATATTTAATGGAAGTATCGAAATTAATCCTATCCATGAAATTAAAGATAGTGATATACTGAAAGAAAAAATTGAACGTGGAGAAAAGCTTAATATAACTGATAATATAAAAAATCTTCCTGATGGAGCAACAATAAAAGATATAACAGATCCTAAAATTGATACAAATAAACCTGGTGAATATGTGGGAACTGTGGAAATTACATTTAAAGATGGAAGTAAAAAAATAATAGAAATCCCTGTTATAATAACAGAAAAATCCACAGAACCTGTAGATCCAGCCGAACCTACAGATGCTACCGAGCCTACAGACTCTACTGAACCTACTGACAATACTGATCCTACTGACAATACTGATCCTACAGACAATACTGACAAATACGTTCCAGGTGTCCCTTCACCAACAGAAGATAATAATGAGAAAAAAATTATTGAGGAAATTAAAGGACACGATCGTTACGAAACTGCAGTAAGGATATCACAAAAAATTTACGGATCATCACAAGAAGTAGTTTTAGCTTCAGGAGAAATCTTTGCAGATGCTTTAACTTCAACGAGTTTTGCTATTTCACTAGATGCACCATTGTTACTTACAAGTTCAAAAAATCTAAACACAGTAACAAGAGATGAAATTAAAAGATTGAAATCCACAAAAGTATATCTAATAGGCGGAAAGGATACAATCAATAAATCCGTAGAAAATGAATTAGTAGATTTAGGACTTAAAGTAGAGCGAATTGCTGGTAATAATAGATATGACACCTCTGTATTAATAGCTAAAAAAGTTCAAGCTTTGAATCCAAATGTACAGGATATAGTAATTGCAGATGGCAGAAACTATCCTGATGCTCTTGCAATTGGAGGTTTTGCAGGTAAAAACAAAATGAGTATACTTCTTTCTAATGGAACAAATCTTTCCAGAAATGCTGAAGATTTAATTAGTAACGCTTCAAAAATATTAATTATTGGAGGAAAGGACTCTATAAGCACCAGTTTGGAATCAAAATTAAAAAATTCCAATAAAGATGTTGAACGTATATTTGGAGACGACCGCTATGAAACAGCAGTATCATTGGCGAAGAATAAAAATCTAGACACTGAAAACATAATAATTGCTAGTGGTGAAAACTTTGCTGATTCATTGGCCGGATCTGTATTGTCCGCAAAATATAATGCGCCAATAATTTTAACTCCAAAAGACACCTTACCAAAAAGTGTTTCTGATTTAATTGATGAAAGTAATAACAATAAAATAACTATTCTTGGCGGAAAGGATACTATTTCACTTAAAGTTAGAAGCAAGCTGAAATAAACGAAATACATTTTAGTAAATGTTCCTAAAACCAAGAGACAAGTAAAAACGAGTGCAATTAAGCACTCGTTTTTCTCACTTTAAAATTGTTGTGCATCCTGTAATTTTGGTGCATTTTCATAGATATACACTTCCACATCCCCTATTTTGCCTTCTGTTGGGAGTATAACCGTGAAAGTTTGTTGAACTTTTGGATATACTGGCTCAATAATATTTTGTTTAGCTCCTGTCACTGGCTTTCCGTCCTTTTTACCTATAGCAAATATCTCTATTCCTTCGGCATTTCTTTCTGATTTGTTGATATAATTACCAGACACTGATACACCATCATCCATTTTCATCTTACTGATATTTTCAACTTGAAAGTCGTCAAATCCAAGATATTCTTCAACGTATTCCTCTTCCATTCCACCTTTTATTTCAAATTCCACTTTATCTGGCTTTTTGCCCTTTAAAATTTTAATACTTCCTGCAAAAGGCCTTGTATCTCCAGGTCTTATAAAAGGTAATTTATATTGAAAATTTGATATGACTTCGCCTTTATTGTCTAGTAAGGTAGCCTTTACTACCGGTCCAAAGACAGTTGTTTTAGAATCCTTGTTCTTAATAAACCCAGCAAAAGTTACTTGTTTTTTACCTATATCGAAGCCTGTTTCTCCAACCTCTATTTTGTCTTTTGCTATATCGTAAGCCTTTCCTACACTCTCTGCAAATTCTTTGGATTTTTTTTCATCGAAAGCATAAAAATTATTTTTTGCTACTTCCTGTTCCTCTTCTGTGAAATAATCCTCCATGAACTTATCATTGTCACCTAGCTTTATTATATGATCATAGCCAAGACTAGTTAATATTTTAAAATATTCATCCATTTTGTTTTCTAACACTAGTCTTTTTAATCCTAAATTTTTCTCTTCATCATCTAGTGCTTGAATTTCTTCTGGGCTCATAGAGAGCAGGTCTTTTCCTTCTTTAAAAACCTTCTCCTCTTCTGTCGCTTCTGTATTTTCTGTTACTTGTTCTTCTGAACTTTCCGTCGTTTTATTTGTAGTATCTTCTGTAGTTTTTTCTCCCCCATCATTGGAACATGCAGCTAAAACCATAATAAGTGCCAAAGAAAGGGACAAAATCTTAATAAGTTTTTTCATAATGTCCTCCAAATTTTTATAGGAATTGTCAATCTATACCTAATTGATAGGTATTACCATATAAATACCCAGATTTTATGATTTCCATTGTTAAAAATAAAACTTAACATGGATTTAACTATTCCCAATTTGACTGGTTTTAACATATATAAAGTTTCAAAAAAAACAAAAAATTGAGTACCCTTTACAGTACTCAATTCAATTACAAATCTATTTGTCTATCATTTCCAAAAAGGCTTCAATTCTAGTTTCTATTGGTCCTCTATCCATCTCAGAATAGTCCACTTCCAGCTTAATATATGGAATGTTGGATTCTCTAACTTCCCTTTCTATTTTTGTAGCTTCCACGTTGAAGGTATGGCAAGCCTGTAAAATCACTTCCACTACTCCATCAACCTTATATTCTTTAATAAGTCTTTGAATATTCGAAACCCTTTCTGTATTATCCGTCATTACAGAACAACCAATTTTTAAATATCTCTCAGCTATTGCACGTAAAATATCCTCTGCATTTTCATCTACCAAGTCTTCACTAGTTCTAGTACCAGCACAGGTATCGTAGACAACTATTACACCCTCATTATCTTCAATGGTCTTACACACCTTGTCCATTACTCCACCCATAGGACAACCTGTAAGCATTATCCTCTTTGCATCTTTTTTAATTTCGGTACCATTTTCTCTATAATTTTCTTCAATTGAAGTACATAACTCCTCTATAGCCCTAATCCTATCATCTATGGTTAGTTTAAATGCCTCACCTTCTGTAGCAGCTATCATATCTAGTCCATGCATTGGAGGAGGATCCATCTTTTGTAAATTAAACATCTTCTGTTTAGCTATACGTAGTCTATTGGTCTTTCTAACCGCATCTCGAATCTTTTCTTCGGTAATTTCTATATCGAATTTCTTCTCTAGATATTCTATTAGAAGTTTAAGCTCTTCCTTCCATATATCTACAGCATAATGTCTTTTATTACCTTGGGGAAGATGCATTATATAAACGTCTTTTCCCAAGTCCCTTAGTAATTCGTACATCTTCTTTTTCCCATCACAAGTGGTTTCTCCGATGATTAGGTCAGAAAAATATGTATAAGGGCATTTTTGTGAAACTGCAAAGCCATAGGATGACTTAATCAGTGGACAAAGGTTCTTAGGTAAAGTATTCTCCGCTTCTGGTATAGTCTCTTGACTTGTTCCGCAAAGTCCAACTGCTACAAGCCCTGCCGCATTTAAAATTTCCGCTGGAGTGTATGCACAAAAACTCCAACTATTCCCTCGCCTGACTCCTTCAGCTCCTTAACCTTAATAAAACCTTCCTGCCTTGCTTGGGAAAGTTCTTCAAACTTTTCTGGTAATGACAAGGTCATATTATCAACTCCTTTTATTTTAAGAAAAACTTATGACTCACTCTTCATTAATTATTTAAACATTTAAAGTTTTATAATCCTACTTCACAAGTTTATTTTATATTTCCTGGTACACCTTGTCAATTACTTCAATAAACCTTTCTTATAAACCACATAAAAACTCCAAATAGAAAATCACCTACTTGGAGTTTTTAATATTTACTAAATTTTCATATCTTCAATTTTGGGACTAGCTTCATATATATATACTTCTATATCTTCCAGAGGAAAGTTGTGAGATACCGAGGTTTGGAAGGTGAGTTCACCCTTTGGAGGCATTTTCGCCAAACCCGTTTTGCTACCGCCCGCAATCTTTCCGTCTTTTCTTATTAGTACAATAACTTCTAGAAAATCCGAAGTTTTTTCCGTTTTATTTACAACAGTTCCAACTATATCTGACATCTCTATTTTTTGAGCTTGCTTCAAATCCTTTATTTCAAAATCCTCTTGTTCTAGATATTCTTCAGTAAAGGCCTTTGCAGTAGTGCCCTTTGAAACTTTGAATTCTACAGATTTCACTTCTATACTTTTATCCTCCGGATTATTCACAGTTCCAACAAAAGGTCTTGTCTCTCCCTGCTTAAGATACGTAATAGTATCCATGCTTGAAGCAACTACATTATTATCCTTGTCCAATAAGTTTATATCTATTTGAAGTGCATAAATAGCTTTTTCTTGACTTTTATTCTCTACAAATCCACCATATCCTGTGTAATACTTTTCAATATTATATCCAGTTTCCGTAAATTCCACATATTCCTCAGCCACATCATATTCTTGACCTACAAAGTCGGCATTTCTTTGATTTGCCATTTCTGAAACCTTACTTTGAGTTTCCAAATAAGCGTCTTTTTCTTCACGACTTAGCTTTTCAAAAAGTTTCTGTGACTCTCCCACTACAATCCTTTGATAATCCATAGTTTCCATACTTTGAGTTGTATTAAAGTACTCTTCTGCCTTTCCATCCACTAATAACTGGACCAACTTTTGAGCCGCTTCTTCATCACTCAGTCCCGATAGATCTATCTTCTTTTCTTCTTTATTGTCCTTGTTTTCACTGGCAATGGTTGATTTTTCATCAGTTGGTTTATTATTTGTCCCACTATCACCTTTTGCACAAGATGTCATAATCAGCACCAGGACCAGAAAAACACCTAATATCCTTATTTTCCTTCCCATAATTCTCCCCCTATTTTTCAAAGTGTATGAGTTTCCTTTGTCCAATCTAATTGATATAGATTACCATATAGATACCCAAAAAAAGAGAATTACGATCTTAATAGGTCCAAGTTGTTAAAGAGTTTATAATTAACTGCTTAACTGCCTCTTTAATATTTGCTTTGAATTTCTCCTTAACTTGTTTTTTACTTTAGTGATTACAAAGGTTATAATAAGCCCTAGTCCAGCAAGTACAACGATCGATCCGCCTGGTTTTACATCAAAATAATAGGAGAGTACCACTCCACTTAAAGTGTAAAACATCCCAAATAGTAGAGTAAAAATATAGGTTTGTTTGTAACTTCTACTTATCAAAAGGGCGTTAGCAACTGGAAGGACGATGAGAGAAGTTACCATAAGGGCTCCAATCACCTTTGCCGATAAGGCCACCGTTAGGGAGGCTAAAAAGGTAAAAATCCCATTGATAAGTTTTGTATTCACTCCTGCAAGCCTTGCCAAATTGGGATTTATACAGATATTTAAAAGGCCTCCATAAAACACCAAGGATAGAGATGCTACTAGTAAAAATGTAATGGATATTAAAATTAAATCCATCTTTGACACAGAGACGATACTTCCAAATAGATAGGCTTCAAAACTATTTCCTCCCGGTGCAAAATCTGAAAGCATTGCCGCTATTCCAAGGCCTAGGGCAGTTATTATTCCCGTTGCCATGTCACCATAGTGGGGAAATTTCTTTCGTATCCCCTCTATCCCAAAGGCTCCTACCACACATGCTACTACACCGCCGATCAAGGGATTGATATTTAGTATAAGCCCTGCAGCTACTCCAGAAAGAGAGACATGGGAGAGGGCATCTCCGATCATAGAAGTCTTACGGTTCACCAAGACAATTCCAATTAGCGGAATCATTATGGAGATCATTAATGAAACCGCCAAGGCCCTTTGCATAAATCTAAATTCAAGCATTTACTATTTCTCCTTTCAAAAGGCGATAGTTGCTATATTCTTTAATTTTGTCCCTGATCCATTCCAGTTCATGGGTTACAAGGATTACCGTTACTTTAAAATCCCTATTTAACTTTTTGAGAAGTTCTGCCAAATAGTTTTTTGAATCCTCGTCTACTCCAGCCGTAGGCTCATCAAATATCAGTATTTCCGGTTCATTCATCATGGCCCTGGCTATCATAACCCTTTGGCGAAGTCCTCCAGAAAGTTCTGTTACAGGACAATTTATATAATCCTTAAGTCCAAGTTCCACAAGTTTTTTCTCCGCCTTTTTATAGAGGTCTCTAGTGGGAAGTTTTATTGGTCCAAAGTCATCATAGGCCTGTAATACAACCAGTTCCTTTGAAGTCAAAGGAAAGGTTATAAAATTTTCTCCTTGGGTTTGAGGCACATAGCCTATTTTATTCAATGTTTTTTTATCAATAGGAGAGTCGAAGATTTTCACAGTTCCCTTTGTAGGTTCATTCTCTCCAATCATAATCTTTATTAAAGTGGATTTGCCGCTCCCATTTTCACCAGTAATTACCGCCACCTTTCCTGCATCCACAGAAAAGTTTAAATTATTTAATACTGGATGACTTCCATAGCTAAAGTCTAAATTTTTTATGTCTATCGCTTTCATATTATCACCTCATTGAACGATATAGAGTTTCTAAATTATATTTTAAATAATCAATATAATCACTTCCGACTTTTCCCATATCCCTATTAACATATTCCATGGAAATAAGTCCCTTTATATCAGCCCCTATCTCTTCTGCAATAATGTCTGCACCATTTTTAGGCATTCCATACTCATAGAAAATCGTATTTATACCCTTGTCTTTAGAGTCCTCTATGACCTTTCTTATCTTTTTTATACTCGGCGCCTCCATGCTGGTTAGATTTTGTAGAGGATATTGTATCAATTTAAAGTCCTTTGCTAAATAGGCAAAGGCATAGTGACTTACTATAAATTCCTTCCTGTCCACCTTTGAAAACAAATCCCTGTATTTATAGTCAAGAGCTGTCAATTCCTGTAGAACCTTAGAAGAGTTGTCTCTGTACTCCTTTTCAAATTCAGGAAATTTCCTACTTCCTACATATTCCATATCCTTTACAAACCTTTTAGCATTTCTAACACTCATCCATGTATGAGGATCGTAGGTTACTTTGTCTTCGGAAGTCGTAGAAACATCCCTTAAAGTCCTTAGGTTTAGAGGTTCTTCTTTAGAATCCATAAATTTATAGGAAAGGGCTTCAGATGAAATTCTATCGGTATAGATCAGCCATTTACCACTTTTAGGAACTTTGAAGAAAATCTCTCCCTGCTCATGCCCCATTTCAAGCTTGTAGACCTTGGAGCTTTCTACTTCAATCAACTCCCTTTGAGGGACCTCCTGCCCCTCTTGTTCCATGATTTTTCTTCCAATATCTATGGTTTTATTTTCATCAAGCTTTTCTTCGACCAGAACGAATGCAATCCTTAAATGTTTTTCATGGGTATGACCAAATTCCATCCTATAGACCTCGTCAGTGAGTTTTCCTTCCCCTAGGTATTGAAAATCTCCCAAAGCCGCCGCTCCTTTATAGGTGATTAGGTTTATACCAGATGCCAAATTCAAAATTTCCAAGTTTGGAAATAGTTCCGGTATCTTATCGGTCCACCTTTCTAGATTTGCACCATTTATTATTAGTAAGTCCGCCTCTTCCAACTCCCTCATCTTCTTTGGTGAGGGCTCCCACAGATGGGGGTCTTGACTTATAGGCATAAAAATTCTCAAGTCCACAGTGTCTTTAAAAACATCTTTTGCAAGACTGTAAACAGGGTAAAAGGATGTATAAACTATAGGCTTTTCCTTTGCCTTAGTCTGTTTTTCACATCCCGTAAAAGTAAGGAGGTAGATTAGAATCAAAATGATAGATAAAACTTTTTTCATAAAATCTCCTTTCTTTCTTATAAGCAGATAGCAAGCACTTAAAGATCTTAAATGTCCTATGCTCGTATGTTTATAGATTTATTATCCTAAAACATAATATAGTGTTATTAAAAAGTTTTTGGTGAATTTAAATGGATATAGACATAAGATTTTAAGTGCTTGATTGCTTAAAAAAAGCCCCTGAATCATCAAGGGCCTTTTAACAAAATTATTCAGCAACTTCCTCATAAACTTGGTCGATTGTAACCGTAGGACTTACAAAAGTAGGATACCAGTCCTCTTTCTTTAGCATAGTTTCTGTGTCAAAACCAGTTCTCAAATGAAAATGAGGCATATGTTCTTCGCCATGTAATGGCATCAATAATAGATTAGGGTATTTTCCTTCGGATTTAAACTCATACCAATAAAAAGTCTTTCCGCCATGTTCCATAGGATGTTTCCCTACATAAGTATAATTTGTCTTATCAATCTCTTTGCCCTGAGGTTTATCATAAAAAGTTACAGTTTCATCTTCAACTTTAATAGCTCCAAAATCTACCTTCATCTTGGAAATAAAATCTTCCTTTGCCTTTTCTGGACTTATATTGTCCCTTTTAGCAACTTCCTTATAGGCCTCTTGAATTTTTTCGTCCTCCGCAAATGTAGTTATGCTAGTCCACTCTCCATTCCAGTCAGATAGGGACAATTCTTTACCTTCACTTTCTTGACCATGATCATGGTCGTGATCGTGGTCATGGTCATGGTCGTGATCATGATCATGGTCGTGGTCATGGTCATGCACCTGACCATTTGCCGTTGGGTTCTTTTCTGGAGCATCCGTTTGATCGTTAACTCCGCCTTTCTTACAACCTGTCAATGCCACAACGCCAACTAGGGCTAGGGCCAACAATAAATTAGTTTTCTTTTTCATCATTTCCTCCTTAAAGTCACCCTGCCATCTCTTAGTTGAAGATAACTTATAGGGGGTAAGTTAGATCGACGTATATGAATTTTAGTATGTATTAAAATCCATTTTTAAAAAATGGCAAGGTGTTAATTAAAATGATAACCTCTTTGATATTGATTATCATTTCTGTTTACAGTATAGCAAACCTTTTAAAACATTGCAAACTTTTTTTGAAATATTTTTATATTCTTTTTATCAATATTGAAATCAAGGGGTTTTAAACGTTTTATTACTCTAAGATTATTTATTTAAATCAAATGGGTTTTTATTTTATTTTAATATATACTCCTCTACTATTAATTTTTTTCTTCTTATACTAAAGTTAAAGCATCTAATTAAACAATCCTTTTCATTGGCTAAAAATGAGCATTTGTCTAGTTGTAAAACTTGAATGACTTCTTCTAGTTGGGTATACTTAATGTAGATGGGAAATTTCCATGAATCGAATTATTATCTTATCATCTTTAAGGACAATAATATATATTATCAACCCCATTTAAAAGGTTGTGTGTTATTTAATTTTGTTTAACTAAGACATTCACCTATAATAGGTATTCGATTGTAGCATTTAAAAGGACTTAGTTCTTTAATGGATGCTAAAAGTTAAAACTGAATGTCTTTTGATTTTAATGGTTGTAAAATTTTTAAATCGTTATTGGAGGAGGCCTAATATGGAAAATAAACTTAAAGATAAGGCAACTAAAGCCGCATTTTCTGTGGCTGTAGACCTTGCATTTAAACGTATTAAAAAAGACCCTGCTGAGGGTATGAAGGATGTTATCGATGTCATCGACCAGTATTTAATGCCTAATTCTTCAAAGGAGAATAGTGCAAAACATGCAATTACTAGAATTAGAGAAGAATTTTCAAATCCCGATTCAAAATGGGTATCCTTTGGTGAGGATATAGTAAAGGAAGTTGACGAGAACATTATAAAGCGATTTGTGATGACTTTTGGCTACAATGCAGTGTACAAGGGCAATGCACTAAGAAATGAACTACAAAAGAAATACGACTGTAATATCCCTTGGGCAATACTATTTGACCCAACTTCTGCCTGCAATCTAAAGTGTAAAGGGTGTTGGGCGGCTGAATACGGTCATAAAAACAATCTTACTTATGATGAAATGGCTAGCATCGTTAGACAGGGAAACGAACTTGGAACCTATTTCTTTATCATGACTGGAGGGGAACCTCTCGTTAGAAAAGACGACATAATCAAATTGGCAAATGAGTTTAATGAATCTGCCTTTCATATTTTTACAAATGGTACATTGATAGACGACAAATTCTGTGAAGAAGTTGCTAAAACTGGAAACATCTCCTTTGCATTAAGCATTGAAGGTACTGAGGAATCGACCGACTTTAGAAGAGGTGACGGCGTATATAAAAAAGTTATCCAAGCAATGGAGCTAATGAAAAAGCACAAGCTTCTATATGGAGTTTCAATTTGTTACACTTCACAAAATTATAAACAGGTAACTTCAAATGAGTTTATGTATAACCTAATCGACCATGGGTGTAAGCTTGCGTGGTATTTCCACTACATGCCAGTAGGAAATGATGCAGACCCTAGTCTTTTACCAAATCCTGAACAAAGAAAATATGTGTTTGAAAAAGTTAGAGAGATAAGATCTGGCTCTTCGCCAATGAATATCTTTACCATAGACTTTCAAAATGACGGAGAGTTTATCGACGGATGTATTGCAGGCGGAAGAAACTACTTTCACATTAACTCCCTTGGAGACATGGAACCATGTGTATTCATTCATTTTTCCGATTCCAATATAAGGGAAAAGACAATTTTAGAGGGGTTACAAAGTCCACTATTCATGGGCTTTCACAATAATCAACCCTTTAATGACAATATGCTCAAACCTTGTCCAATGTTAGAAAACCCTGGAAGGCTTACGAAGTTAGTAGAAGATTCCAAGGCAAATTCAACGGATTTGATTTCTCCAGAGTCTGCAGAGCATCTTGAGGAAAAATGTATTCCTTATGCTAAGGACTGGAACAAGACCGCCGATAGACTTTGGGAAGAGAGAACTGAAGAAAAAAGAAAAAAGGCTAATATTAGATAATAGTTAAGTGGATGAGTATTTCCAGCCACTATATATAATAATCCAGCAGCCAAGATTTGACTGCTGGATATTCTTATACTATTTTACTTTGTCTATATAGTCCCCATAGCCTTCTTCTTCCATTTTTTCTAGGGGAATAAACTTTAAAGAAGCTCCATTTATACAGTATCTTGCGCCGCCTTTGTCCGCCGGTCCGTCATAGAATACATGGCCTAAGTGGGAATCTCCCCCTTTACTTTTAACTTCAACACGCCTCATGTTAAAGGAATTGTCTGCACTATAATTAATATTTGAATCTATAGGCTTTGTAAATGAAGGCCAACCACATCCAGCATCATACTTATCTGATGATGAAAACAGAGGCTCTCCTGTTACAACGTCAACGTATATTCCCTTTTCATAAAAATCGTCATATTCAGAAGTAAAGGCCCTTTCAGTTCCTCTTTCCTGGGTAACTTTATATTGGATGTCGGATAACTTTTCCTTTAAAGTGCTATTATCAGGCTTTTTGTAATTAGACTCCTTCTTCTCTAAGGGTTCATCTGCCAGGGCCAGATTAAGATGACAATATCCTCCAGGATTTTTCTCAAGATAGTCCTGATGGTACTCTTCTCCTGGTATAAAGTTATTTAAAGGTTCTACTTCTACGGCAATCTTCTCAGAGTAGTCCTCCTGTTTTTGTTTGATAATCTCATCTATGATAAGTTTATTATTTCTATCCTGATAGTAAATTCCAGTTCTATACTGTCTTCCCCTGTCATTACCCTGTTTATTTATAGAAGTTGGATCTATGATTCTAAAATAATGTTCTAAAAGGTCCTGTAGTGAAACCCTATCTTCATCGTATATGATTTTAACGGTTTCACTATGATCCGTATCTTTAATCTGTCTATAGGATGTTTCTTCAGTCTTTCCATTGGCATAGCCTACGGTTGTATCAAGTACACCAGGGATTTTTTTGAAGTATCCTTCCACACCCCAGAAGCATCCTCCAGCAAAGTATATCTCATTTTTATTTTCAATATTCATAAAGTCATTCTCTCCTTTTTCCACTGCAATATTTTTATTGTCGTTCTCTTTTCTCAGTAGACTAAACGCCAAGAAAACCACAAATAAAACAACAAATACTATGGTAATTTTCTTATATCCCTTCATAAAACCACCAAACCTTAAAAACTACTTTTTAAGCATTCCCACCCTTTCAGGATAGATATAATCATATCCATGTTTTAAATAGAGTCTATCCGCAGGTGGGTTAGCATGTATCATAATAAACTTTTCTCCAGCGGTATTCTCTTCAAACCATCTATCAATATGGTTCATTATCTCGTTTCCAATGCCCTTTTTTTGATACTTTTCACTTACCATTATATCCGTTATGGCAAAGGTGATCCCTCCATCGCCTACAACTCTACCTAAGCCTATAAGCTCACTGTCTTCATAGACACAAATTATATATAAAGAGCCCTTTAAAGCCTTCTCAACTTGAGTAATTGTTTTATTTCCGCCCATATTAGCTTCCTTCCTAAGCTTTAAATAATCTTCGGCCTGTGGGGCTTTTTCAACATAATCCATAAAATCACCACCTAGTAATTTTATACCTCTTTTTATGTAAAAATAAACTTGGGACAAAGGTAATTCCCCCTGTCCCATTACATTATCTATTTACAATTTCTTCAAGTCTTTCTACATCGATAGGTAGTTTTCCAAACTCTTTGGCCGTATCGAAATACCTTAACTTTAACCTAAATTGAATAAAAAAGAAATTACTTCTGGTTGAATCGAAATCATAATTATAAAACAAATTGTCCAATAAAACAAAATCTCCAAACCTTCATTAACTTTTATAGATAGAAATCTTTTTCTATTACCATGAGCGATAAACTTAATAATCAATTTGTAAATTGTATATCCAACGCACGATCCCAGTATATTTGCTATCAAATCATTTATAGAAGTTATTCCCCTTCCAAACATTTGATAAAATTCAATAGAAAACGAAATATAAAAAGATGTTAAAATGATTTTTGAATTTTATTATAATTTTTATATAAAAGAGGAACAAATAATCCAAGCGGTACAAACAAAATAACATTTAATATTTTCTCAATAGAAACATTAGTTAAGTCGCTAAGAGATAACTCGTCGAATCGCGGCAAAAAACCTAAATTTTTTCCTATTCCTGTCATTGTTAATATTCCAATTAAATAATAACAAAAAATAAATGATAGGATTATATGGGATTTAGTCTGATTCTTATTCAAATTTTTTAAGAATAAAAAATATGAAATTAACATAGGTAAAACTAAAAGATAGCCAGTCAATGACCGTTGTATTGTCTCTGTTAATATTTCCATAAAAATATTTCTCCCGTATTTCATTTCCCTATTGAATATAGCTTAGTTCAAAATAAATTTCATTATCTCTAATTCTATTATCTATTTACAATTTCTTCAAGTCTTTCTACATCGATAGGTAGTTTTCCAAGCTCTTTGGCCGTATCGAAATAGGCGTGTAGATTTTCCGCTGAGGTCCCTACAGGAATTTGACATCCTGCACCAATGGTATATCCCATTTTTGAATCATATCCTTTTAAGATACAAGTCGCTATGGATTTTGTAATATCCTCCTTAGTACCATTTTTTATCACTTCCACCGGCGGAACATTTCCAACGATATGATGAACATCTCCCATCTCTTCTTTCAACTGGGCTAAATCTTCTACATTGTCCACGCTAAATGCTTTAATATTAAGTTTTCTAATAGAGTCCCATATTTGTGATGTCTTTCCACATATATGTAGAGATGCCTTTTTTGAACTAATTTTATTATAATGGTCTAGGTTTTTACTTAGGTAAGGTAGAGCAAATTCTTCAGACTGTTTTTTACTCAAGACCGTAGTAGATGCCATAGGGTCTGAAAATTCTACGTTTAGACCAATTTTTACCATCTCATCAATGTAGAGGTTATTAGCTTCTGTGATGATTTCTAACATTTCATGAACAGAAGCCGGATGTTTTCGAAGCCATCTAAAGAGGTTATCCGCTCCACATAAGTTTACAGCAACGGACATCGGTCCTGCAATATCCAGGCCTATTTCCTTTTGTCCTTTAAATTCATCAATTAGCATCTCGCCCCCTTCTAGTACCAATGGTAGCCTTGCGTCCTTTAAAGGGTTTGGAATTTTTAAACTTTTAATATCTTCAACCACCTTAACCTTGGGCTCGATTACATATTTTAGGGAGTCCTCTGGGTACTCCACCTTGGATCCAAATGCCTCCGCCAACCCCTGTAACCCCAATCCTACTCCCACATCGTCCAAGCCAAACTCTTCATAGGTCCTTAGAACTATATCCTTCATAAATTTAGGATTGTGACAATATTCATAGGAAGTAAAATTATAGAGCTTCATAGCCGTCTCCCCAATCTCCCCTGATACACCAAGTCTATTTTTTTCCATTTAATCCTCCCCTATATCAAATATCAATGATTTTGCAAACAATCTATCATAATTTTCCCTAGATGATAAATTGATGTACGTAATTTTATCTGTAATCTCCTGTACTTCTTTTAGTTTTCTTGGGTTTAAAAGGCTTACAATCCCACCCTTTAAAGAAGAATTTCCAATATATTCAATTCTATCCACCATAAACTTTGGTAAAATGCCTATTCCAAGGATATCCTCTCTATCCACATATGAACCAAATTGACCAGCAATATAGATCTTTTCAACATCATAGAAGGACAGCTTTGACTCATCTAGTAAGACTTTTAGCCCCGACAGTAAAGCCCCCTTTGCCAATTGAACCTGTCTAATATCTTTTTGACTGATGTAGATTTCCTTGTTCTCATCGAGAAAAAACCTTTTGTTATCCCTATCCAAATAGGACTTGTATAAATTAATAATAGCTTCATCCCTTGTAAAAGCACCTTTAGAATTAACAATCTTCTCTTTAACAAGTTCACTTACTACAGAAATTATTCCAGATCCGCAGATCCCCATAGGATTTAAACTACCAATGCAGCGGTGTTTAACTTTTCCGTCTTCTATCTTTACCCTATCAATGCTTCCTTCTCCTGCTCTCATTCCACAACTTATATTCATCCCCTCTAAGCAAGGTCCCAGAGCGCAGGAAGTTGCATAAAACTTTCCCTTGTTATTAAGTAAAATCTCCCCATTTGTTCCCATGTCTATAAGAATTTCAATCTTTTCAGAGTTAAAGAAGTTCTTATATATCCCTCCAGACAGCACATCACCGCCAACAAACGCCGAAACACAGGGAAAAACCTGGATATTAAAAGGCTTTAAGTCATTAAAACCCAGTTCCAAAGGATTGTATCTTTTACCTTCTACACTTATGGGGATATATGGAGATTTTCCTAAGTAGCTTATGTCTAAACCCCGAAAAATCGAAAGCATTGTAGTGTTACCAACCACCACCACTTCAACCAGTTCATCCTTTAATAAACCTTCACTCTCTATAAGAGAAAGGCCCATTTTTTCAATCTGTTTTATCAAAATATTGTTCATTGTCTGAAGACTTGAAGGATTTTTAATTACTTCCTCAATTCTTGTAAAGACATCCGCCCCATAGGTGGTCAATTTATTTATTTCTGTTAATCTACAAAGCTCCTTGCCCCTCTTTAAATCCACCGAGGATATGCATAAAGTCGTACTTCCAATGTCCACAGCTATCCCAAACAGGTTTTTCACAGGGGTACTTCTTAAACTCACTAACACATCTTCATAGACGATTCCATAATAGTCATTGCATTGTTGATTAAGTGAGTTCAAGGCATTTAAAGATATTTCTTTTACCTTAAAAAAACTCATTAAATAATTTTCAACAGATGAAAAACCTCTAATTTTATTCCTTGAAATTTCAATCTTTTCAATCCTTAAAGAGTTTAAGACCTTTGAATACTCAAACAAATCCTCCTTTAAAAAAATTGAACTTTCCCTTGGAATTTCTAAAGACAAATCCTCCTTAGGATAGTAACCACAGGCAAGTCTAAATCCCTTTTCTAAAAGAGTTTCAGATATAAACTTCTTATCTAATTCTGAGGGAGATTTGACACTTTTTATCTTAACAAGACATTTTCCACATTTTCCCTTTCCATTACAAGGTCCATCTACTATTACTCTGTTTTTTCTTAAAATAGAAAGAAGATTTTCCCCTTCTTCGTAGTAAAAGGTCCTGTTTTCAACTATTATTTTAGACATTACTTTGCCAAAAGCCTTTTTGCAAGTTCCACAGCTTCAACAGCATTTTCCGAATAGCCATCAGCGCCGATCTCCTTTGCAAATTGACTGCTAACAGCACCTCCACCTACCATTACCTTGAACTCATCTCGTATTCCCTTGTCCACTAACATATCGATAACCTTCTTCATTCCATCCATAGTTGTGGTCATCAAAGTGGACATACAGATAAACTTGGCATTTTCTTTTTGTGCAACTTCAACGAACCTCTCAAGCTTAACATCTTTACCAAGGTCAATCATTTCAAACCCACCAGCTTCTAGCATGATCTTTACCAGGTTCTTTCCAATATCATGAGTGTCCCCTTCCACAACTCCAATGACCCCTTTGATTCTTTCAACCTTTTGATCATCTTTTACATGGGGCTTTAAAACATCCAAACCCGCATTTAAAGCATCGGAGCAAAGAAGAATATCCGTAATAAAGTATTCCTCTTCTTCATATAGCTTTCCAGCTCTATTCATTCCGTCAATTAACCCTTCCATTATTCCATCAATGGCAGGATATCCCTCATCTAAGTACCTTTGAGCAGTTTTTTCAACCTCTTCATCTTCCATGTAAAATACATCATCTGAAAGTTTTTTTATTAATTCTTCTTTTGTCATTTCTCCTCCACCAAAATAATATTATGTAACACCTTGCAGTTGTCAGTACAAAAAGTTTCATCCTTTGGACAGACCTTCCCAAGGATATTTGCCTTATCTCTCAAGCTTTCACAGACTTGTAAATAATTTAATCCACTTTCAACAAAGACTTCTTCTAAGCTCGCAAGACCACAGTCCATTAACCCTAGAGAAATCTTTGGACATAGTACAATTTGAATATTTGTAAACTTTCTTGTAATTTTTCTTAAGAAAGGGTGAATTATCTCAGTCATAATCTGCGAAAAAACCTTTGGTCCAAGAATATCCACAGAAAAAATAGAATCGGAAAAACTAATCCATCTAATCCAATTTTCATTTAATAGACTGATGTACTGTTCCAAATCAGTCATGATAATTTTAAAAATTTCAAATACTTTTTTTCTATCTCTCCTAAAACCTTTGAACACCCTTGTAATATCAATAATCCCATTTAAAATAGTCATTGGCCCACTTACAGAATAAAGGACTTTGATTCCGTTTCTTTGAAGTAACCTAGCAGAATTTATCGTAGACAAAAGGGTGTCATCCTCCCAATTAAACTTTAAGTTCTTTAATAATTCCTCCAAATCATTATAAATTGTATCTCCATTTTTACCTAAAAACTCCCCATCCCAAACTACATTTCCACCATAGGCTGAAATCTCTGTCATATGATTAAAGGGGAATAGTAGAATTTCCTTTCCAATACAATTCCCAAGATCGACGATATGCTCTTCCAAGGACTTTTCTTTTAATTGCCCATCAACCTCTTTAAGAGCAGAAGCAATTTTTTGTTCATATTTATCATTTGAAACACAATTGTAATTTCGTATCTTCATAACCACAACTCTTCTCATAATTATTTCTATCACTTCTATTTTATTAGCTAGGTTAATATTTGTCCAATTAAAGGGTACATTTGGTGTTTGAGCATGAATGAACAAAGTTTTTAGTTAAAAATACCCCTTCACCATTTTGGGCAAAGGGACATTGTCACTAGTCGACTATTATTTTAAAATTTTCTACCTTGTAAATATAATCCTCATTGAAATAGTCTCCATGTTTTACTACTTTATAAGTCAAAGTTGTATCAATTTCTCTCTTATTGTTATTAAATTTTTCATCTGTTTTAAATACAAGTTTATCCGTTTCAGGATTATATTGTGCAATTAGTCCTTCAATTTCCGTTTCAACTGTAATACTTTCACCCTTTGCCAATGTGTCTAGACCTTTAAAAGGACTGTCCACTATTGTTTCTAAACCATCAATTTTTACTTCGTAACCCGATATAACTTGATTGTTTCCTTCAATTGCATACATTTCTTTTCCTTTAAGTGGATTTAAATCTGATACCTGGTTAGCATTAAAATAAAATCTATCCAAATTCATTTTTTCAATTACGCTAATATCCTTAACTTTATTTTCTGAGATGTTCAGTGCATAAATTTTAGTTAAATCCTTTAGCATAGATATATCCTCTATCTTGTTGTTAGAGATATCCAAAAACTCTAACTTTGTCAATGGACTTATAAACGATATATCATCAAGTCCTGTATTTTTTAATTGTAACGAAGTTAAATTAATTAATTTTTCACCACCAGTAAGTTTTAATTCTGGATTGTCATTAATATTTAGATCCTGTAGGTTTACCAGCTTTGATACATCAAAATCTTTTCCATTGTTTTTTCTTAAATCCAAAGTTTCTAATTTCTCAAGTCCTTCTAAGTCTTTAAAAGACTGAATATCATTTTGATAAAGATTTAGATAAGTTAAGTCAGTTAAATTTCTCAAAGGAGATAAATCTACAATTTTATTTTCAGCCATTGCCAATCTCTCTAATTTAACAAGATCTTTTACTGGAGAGATATCTTTAATATTGTTTCTAATTCCATCTAGTTCCTCTAAGTTTTTCAATACTTTCACAGGGGAGATATCTTCAATCTTATTTACAGAAATATCCAAGACTTTCAGCTTAGGAAGTTTGGTAACTGTTGAGATATCCTCTATTTGATTGTGTGAAATATATAATTTTTCAAGATTATCAAGTTCTCCTAATGGACTCATGTCTACAATGGCGTTGTGGGCAAGTCTTAGATTTTTAAGCTTCTTCAAATTCTTCAAATCACTTATGTCTGAAACCGCATTTGAAGAATCAACTGCATTAGATGAAATAGTTAAGTTTTCTAAATTGGTGGCAGTTTCAATTCCCTTAATACTTTTAATATCCATCCAATTAAAATCCTCATCATAGATTATAAGTCGTAAATCAGTAATGAGTTTCATTTCACTTTCATATATTTCCTTGGAGTTTGAGTCTTTTCTAAAGGATTTGTCAGAAAGTTTAAACCCATATTCATTCATGTCATATTCAAAAACATCATTTCCGTCATAGGATTTAAAGTAGTCTAATAAAAACTCTTTAACATTTTCATCTCCAAATTCTACAGCCTTATCAAGTTTATTCAATGCATCTTTGAGTTTTTCTATGTTTTTAGATAAATTATTTAAAGAATTTTTATCTCTGTCAGCTTCTACTTCTTTAAGAACCATTTCTAAGTTTTCTAAAGATGAAGGCGAATATTTTTCTTTCAATGCATTCTTAGCTTTTGAAATAAGTTCATTTAATTCCTTTTTTAAGCTATCTTTTTCAGAATTTACAGGAATTTTGTTTGAAGAATCTTCTTCCATAAGCCTTTGAAGTTTTTCCTCAAGACTGCTAGAAACAGAATCCCTTCCACCAAATATTATTATTGTTTCAACTGAAGAATCAGAAATTAGATTTTCAAGATTACTATTGTCCCCGTCCCTAGTAAGTACAATGGGAGCATTTCTTTTAATGCTTACAGGGCCCGCTACTAGAGGATCGGCAAAATTATCTCCATTAGCAACTAAAATTTCCTTAAGGTTACTTCCATAGACTTCTTCTAAAACTTTTATTGACCCTTCATATCTATCCTTGCCAGCTATTCTTTTAACATTTCCAAGTTTCTTTAATGACTCTTCTATAGAATCAGGCAAATATCTACTTCCTCCAATTAAAGTAAAATTCTTAACCTTTAAATTTCCTATAAGTCCCTTTGCCTTTTCAATATCATCCTTGACAAGTAGTATAGGTGAAGAAACCTTATTAGCATAACTTATTCCATAGAGAGCGTCAGCATGAACCAGTCCAGTAGCAACAACCAACTCATCAAGACTAGTATACTTTTCTTCAATGGCCTTTAAGTTCGTTTCATACCTGTCTTTACCGGCAATTCTTCTTACCTTATTATTCTTTAGGCTCTTTTCCAATTCCACCGAAACCGAGTCTTTACCTCCAAGAATAATGACCTCATCAAAATCCTCAAGTCTATCTCTAGTTTTAGAATCTAATGATTTTGCACTAGAAAACAAGATGGGCATCTGTCCCTGACTTACGATACTAGCACTTAGAGCATCTGGAAAAGCTCTAGAGTTTACCAGTATAGCCGATTTTGCAGCGCTAAATTCTTCCTTGGATACCTTTACTGCAACTTCTTCTCTGTTCTTACCTGAATATCTAATCACATTTCCCTTAGCAAGAGAAACACTAGATAAACATATGGTAAAAACAAGAAACACAGTTAATTTTTTTAATATTTTCATAAATACTCCTCCGCCTTTCTATTTGTTTTTCCTATAAGTTTCTAGAAAACAGTATATCGCAAAAGCAAGAAAATTTCACTTGTTATTCACAACTTATTAGTAATTCCAAAGAAAAAGAGCCGATACAATGTACCGACTCCATTTAAAAATATTTACTTAAACATAGATACATCTTCTGGCGCTATTCTCACTGACTTATGAGGCTCATAATCAGCTTTACCTATAGCCACTATCAACACTGGAACATATCTTTCTGGATCCAGGTCAAGGGCTTCTCCTATTAAATCCTCTTCAAAGCCTCCAATGGCATTGGTTTCATAACCATGGGCCCTTGCCACTAACATAAATTGCATCGCCATAAGACTACAGTCAATTTTTACAATATCGTTCATCTTATCTCTAGATGCACCCATATAGGCAGGCATAAAGAAGTCCATAAGTTCCTTTTTAACATCTTCTGGCATAACGCCTTCTCTAACGGCAGAACCATAAATCTCCTCTGCTCTTTCATAGCATTTCATGTCTCCAAATATTACCACCATTGCGGAAGATGTATCATTTTGTCTAGTGTTAAATCTAATTAGAGGTCGCAACTTTTCTTTTCCTTCCTCTGATTCCACAATTACAAACCTCCATGGCTGCATATTTACAGAAGAAGGAGCCGTTGTCGCTTCCTTTATCATCTCTAACATTTCATCCCTTGGAATTTTAAAATCCTTGTCAAAAACCTTTACTGAATGTCTGTTAAATATTATGTCTTTGAAATCGTTATTCATGTACTTCATCCCCTTTCCTTTTCTCTTAATCCTTTACCTTAAATCTTATTAACCAATACTAAATTCTACTACTGATTTACTTTATAAAAGGCATCAGGTTTACTATTTTATACCCAACGCCCTTATAATTACCCTATTTTCTACAATCCAATCCCTTTTTCTAACCTTTCCCTTTCCTTTATGTACTCAGGATATATAAATTCATCAGCAATCTTTTCTTCCCCTATCTCTTTTAACATTAGATAGACCCGTTCAAGTTCAGTGCCATTCTCCTCGTCAACAACTATGGCGTCACTTTCCAAAGATGCAAACAAGTCCCTTACTTCATGTTCATTCTTTGGATTATCCAGATGTTCCAGAGCCTTTGCCAACTTACTTTCCCAATACATGTTAATCCTCCTGTGCTATTTTTCTCCGTATTGGTATGATACCCCAAAACAAAAATTATTATTGATAGCCTCACATCAGGTTAGAATTTATTGAGGATATGACTTCACAAGGAGACTTCACCAAGATGTCCGCAGATTTTGTTAGCATGTCCTTTGTTCCAACTCCCGACAAAACTCCAATGGCCAATCCTGCCTTTTTGCCAAGCAACATATCTATTTCAGAATCTCCCACAATTGCAACTTCCCTTCTATTTAGAGAAAACTTTTCACAAAAGGCATCTAAGGACTGAGTATTAGGTTTATTTAAATATCTATCCCCCGTAGCCAAAAAACCTATATGGTTTTCAATTCCTAAAATCTCCAGACAAAGCTTCGCTTGAACATAGTCATCTGCAGTTATTACTCCAATTTTAATTCCAAGTTCCTTTAACTTTTCAAAGAGAATTCTTAAATCACAAGTTTCCTTTATCATGTCTGGATGTCTTTTCATATAGCTTAAATAATGGTCACTAATTTTTTTATAAAGTTTTCCCTTGTCCAATGATACGTATTGACTAATTACAGAAACCAAATCATCCATGGTTCCTGAAGCTAGGATGCTATTTTCTTCAATTGTGCAATCACTTTTTATACCGACTTTTCTTCTTATCTCTCTCTTTAAATCATCCTGTATGAAATTTTTCTCAAAAAACTCCTCCAAACCACTGCGCCACAAGTCAGAAAATTCTATAAGAGTGCCATCTTTGTCAAATATTACGCCCCTAATCTTCATTTCCCAATTTCTCCATTAGCTGACCCCAGGTTTTAATAGAAGGATTTTCCATATATTTATTAAAATAGATGGGATTTGTAAATCCATAAAGATTATCTTCTTCATCTACAATGTCAAGCCGTACCCAGTGAAAGTTAGAGTCCATATCTATACTAAAGCTCGACTTTATACCTTCTTCTTTCTTTAAGGTCTCGCCATCTAAAACCCAGTTAAAATGTAAAGCTTTTTCTCTATATTCCCTTTCTTTCAATGTGGCAACTAGTTCTATTTCTCCAGTAAAGTTCTCATTGTGCCTTGAAATTCCATTTAATTGAAGGTCTATAAAATCCTTTCTTGACACAATTACATCTCCACTTTTTAAAGCGTTTCTCAAGTCGTAAAAATCATTTCTCTTAGAATATAAGAAGGTTTTTGGATCTCCTAAAATAGAAGGATACATAGAATTTTCATATCTCTCATCAAGCCCTAAGTGGGAGTCACTCCCTCCAACGCCAACCACTTGATAGCCCTCATTTAATAAGATATTCCATGCTTTTAATGCTCTTTCTGTTGCTTCTTTTGATGTCTTATAGGTTGGATCGTTAATTATTTCCATTATCCTAACTTTATCCAGCGGAAAATTTCTCGAATTAAAATCCCAAGGTGGCATAAATGGATGATTTATGGAAACTAGTGAATAGTCCAGGGCCTTGTCAATTATTTTAACTAGGGTGTTTTCATCTTCTATTTCCATTATTGAATGGGTTTCAAATGGATTTTTTTCACAAAACAGTAGATTTATATGTCCAAGACTGGAAGTTATTTCAGTTCCTGGATAGACTTTAAGATTCTTTGTCTTAGGCCAAGTATAGTGATAAATATTGTGGTCCGTAGGAACAAAGAAGTTTAGACCTTGTTCTTTTGCAATTTCATTATTCTCTTCCCTAGTCATCTTCCCATCAGAATAGATTGTATGGGTATGAAAATCCCCTGCAAACCAAGATTTCTCTGTATCTTCATTGTTATGGGAATTGTTGGTCAAACAAATAAAATTATCCTCTGAGAGACTCCCCTCTTCTTTAGGACAATATTCTTCAATATTTAATTGTATTATTAGATTCTTGTTTTCACCTATTGCCACATATTCTAATGTCCAGTCTCCTATAAAATCTTCGACCCTTTCCAAACTTTTGCAACATGGAGAAGTGTATTTTTCATAAATAGAAATAGTTCTATAGCCTTCTTTTGCAACAGTAACCAATTGTCCATATAGCTTTTTATCTGGTCCAAATAGATATGCAATAAAAAATTGGTGGTTATCATTCCAAGTTAACTTTAGAGAGTCAATGTCCTTATCAACTTTGAATTCAATTTTTCCATGGGTTTTCTTCAATTTAACTTGTAAAAAACTTTTTGTTTTATTTTCCTCTATCATATTTATCCTTTAATCCCTTCAATCAGTAAAGCACTCAATTATTTGAGTGCTTACTTTTATAAAACCTTCTTGAAATATTTGTAGTATAGTCTTATTTCTTCAAAGCTTCGTCTAGAGCCTTTTGTGCAACCTTTTGAGCTTCATCTAATGCTTCCTTTGCAGATACATTTTGTAATTCTACCTTATCCGCCGCAATGTTTAAAGCATCTGTAATCTGTCCTTCAGTAGGATCCACAAAAACTGGTGTCGCTGTTAGAGCCTGTTCATATGGAACAGATGCATATGGATTTTCCTTTATAAAAGCTTTGTATTCATCAATGTCCATAGCACTTTTCCTAACTGGAATATATCCTATTTTCATAGACCATTTTGCAGACACTTCAGGGCTTGTGAAATATGCAATCCACTCATATGCCGCTTCCTGTTGTTCCTTTGATGCCGCTGCTGGAACAAGTAGACTATGTCCTCCAGCCTGTGGCTTTCCAGGTTTACCATTTAGTCCAGGTTGAGGTGCAGAGTCAATTATTTTAAAATCCAAATCCCCCTTATCACCTGAAGAACCAGTATAACCCATGGCTTGTCCATTCATTACATTGTCAATAGTCCTGTACCAATATTCCCAACCTTGTCCACCTGATTCTATTTTAGCTGTCTTTTCCTCAAATATTTGTTTTCTAATAAAGTCCCAAGACTCTACCCATTCTGGAGAGTTAATAGTAACAGTCTTTCCATCTTCACTAAGAATTGTTCCGCCATTACTTAAAGCTATATCAATCAAGTTATCTGGTCCCCACATTGGAAGGTGTCCATATTCTGTTATACCTTGTTCTTTCATCTTCTTGGAAGCTTCCGCTACCTTTTCCCAAGAAGAGTAAGCTTCCTCTGGATTAATGCCAGCTTTTTCCATCAAATCCTTTCTATAGTACATAACTTGAGTGGTACCATAGGCAGGAAAAGCGTATACCTTTCCGTCTATTTGAGCAGGTTTCATAAATACTTCAAGATAGTCCTCTACTGGAGTTCTATCGTCCATATAGGGAGTTAAATCCGCTAAAATGCCAGCTTCTGCCATTTCTGAAATCTTACTTCCTATAAATACAGCCGGTGGTTGATTAGCCGCAATTGCAGCTTGAACCTTTTGATAGGTTTCGCTATAGTCCGCCTGTTGTACCCCAGTCACCTTTACCTTGTCTTGGGATTTGTTGAAATCAGAAATTATTCCTTCCATGGTTTCCCCTGCAACAGATCCTAGTCCATACCAAAACTGAATTTCCACAGGTTTGTTTCCACCTTCATCTCCTGAAGCCGATTGTGAGCTTTCACTACTTTCATTTTGTGCTTGTTTTGCCGATTCTGAGCAACCAGTTAGCATCAAAATCCCACATAGTATAATGATGATTGCTCTTTTTAATTTTTTCATCTTGTCCTCCTAGTTTTATTATTATTGCTCTTTATTAAAATTATCCTTTTACACCACTATCGCTTATACCTTCGATAAACCACCTTTGAAGTACTAAAAACAGAATTAAAAGAGGTAGTACCGAAATTGCATTAGCGGCCATCAGCATAGGCAAATTTTGTGCAAAATTTCCTCTTGAATTAAAGAAGATATTTAATCCTACGCTGATAAGGTAATTCTTTTTACTATTAGTTATAAGCGACGGCCACATATAGTTGTTGTACATTGCAACAAATTGTATCAACGCCGTTGTCAAAATTGTGGACTTGGATAATGGAACCATTACCTTCCACAGGATCTGCCAGTTGTTGGCCCCGTCCATCTCCGCCGCTTCAATCATCTCCTTTGGTACCGAAGAAAAAGTCTGATACACCATGTAGATTGTAAAAACGCTGGCGGCGTTGGATATGATTATCCCTGGCAAAGTGTCAATAAGATTCATCTTTGCAAGGATTACATAACTTGGTACATATGTTGCGGCAGATGGAAGCATGTATGTTAAAAGTATTGCTCCAAATAAGAACTTTTTACCTTTAAACTTGAATCTACTAAGGCCATAGCCCATCAATATTCCTATTAAAAGCTGTAAAACTACTATTGCCACTGCTGTTACAACGCTATTTATAATATATAGATCAAAGGGAGCTTGCTTTAATGCCCCTATGAAATTTCTAAAATCTGTAAATTCAGGAAGAAGGTTCAAAGGTTGTCTAATTATTTTTTTCGCAGTTTTAAAGGAGTTTGAAAACATCCATAATAAAGGAAAAAATGTCAATATACTTACAAATATTAGAATTACAATATTAAAAAACTTCCTTGTCTTAGCCATTTCTCCTCCTATCTACTAAGTCTCTTTTGTACATAGAACATTCCACTTGCCAAAATGCCCGTGATAATAACCATAATCATTGCAACAGTAGTCGCCTTACCCATGTTAAATTGTTCAAAGGCCATTTGGTAAAATAGATATAGCAATGTTCTTGTGGATCCAGCTGGACCCCCTCCAGTCAATACCGAGATTTGGTCATAGGCCTGAATGGAGTTGATTAAACTTATTATCCCGAGGAATAAAGTTGTCTTCATCGTCATAGGCAAGTAAATATATCTTATTCTTTGGAAAAATGTAGCACCTTCCAAATCCCCAACCTCAAACAAATCCTTAGGTATTTTACTTATTGCATCGGCATAGTAAAGCATTGCCCATCCAGCTGTTTTCCACACGGTGACTATCATCACAGCTATTAGAGCCGTTTTAGAGTCCATCAACCAGTTCGGTCCTTCAATCCCTAAAAAGCTTAAACAGTAGTTTATCAACCCAACCTCCGGCCTAAACATCCAGCTCCAAACAATACTCATTGCAACCATTGGAGTTATCCAAGGCGCAAATAATAATCCTTGAAATATTTCCTTTCCTCGTCTAATTTTTTCAATCAGCAAAGCCATTAAAAAGCCTATGATTAAAGTCGGAAGCACTGTCCCAAGTCCAAATAAAATCGTGTTTTTAAAGGCTTGCCAAAATGCACCACTTTGCAAAATATCCGTATAATTGCTTATCCCAACCACATTAAATTTTGGACTTATATAGTCCCAATCTGTAAAACTCAGTAGAAGTGAAACAATCATTGGAATAAACCAAAAGATTAATAGGGGCAGAAGTGGAAGTAAAATATATATCAAAAAACTTGGCAAATTAAGGTCTTTCGCCCCGTATAATCTTTTTGACTTATC
Source organism: Lagierella sp. (assembly GCF_029983815.1). Taxonomy (GTDB): domain Bacteria; phylum Bacillota; class Clostridia; order Tissierellales; family Peptoniphilaceae; genus Mediannikoviicoccus. The sequence goes on along the minus strand of NZ_JASBYU010000002.1, from coordinate 48,194 downwards.
TTTTTGCTTAAATTTTTTTAATTCCTCAGTTCTATCCATCTAAGCCTCCCAGAAAATTCTTTTCTCAGTTTCTGGCTCGAACAATAAAATACTTTCCTTTTCAAAAGTTATATAAAGCTCCGACATTTCCTTTATGGAAGGATCTGCTTTTGTTCTAACTGTAATCTTATCTTTATCCAAATTACCATGGATATGGTAGTCAGCTCCAAGTAGCTCTACCAACTTTACATCCATCTTTAAAGCATTCTCCTCATTGGATAACTTAATTCCCTCTGGTCTAATACCAAGCACAGCTCTTCTATTGCTAATCCTTGGAATGTCATGGATAAATTTACCAGAATTGTTATAGAACTTACCTTTGTCGATCTTTCCTTCAATAAAATTCATAGGTGGCGACCCTAAAAATCCACCAACAAACATATTGCTAGGGTTTGAATACAGCTCCTCCGGAGTTCCCACCTGTTGAATCACACCATCTTTCAGGCAGACAATCCTTGTTGCCATTGTCATTGCTTCAGTTTGATCATGGGTTACATAGATCACAGTTGACCCTAAGTCTCTTTGAAGCTGAACCAGTTCTTCTCTCATATGAATTCTAAGCTTGGCATCCAGATTAGAAAGGGGTTCATCCATTAAAAATATTTCCGCCTCCCTAACAATTGCCCTTCCTAAAGCAACCCTTTGACGTTGACCACCAGATAATTCCACAGGCTTTCTTTTAAGATAAGGCGTTAAACTTAGCATATCAGCTGTCTTTTTAATGCTTTTATCCCTCTTGTCCTTATCCACACCACGAATTTTTAACCCAAATCCAATATTGTCATAGACATTTAGATGTGGATATAAAGCGTAGTTTTGAAAAACCATAGCTGTGCCCCTGTCCTTTGGCGCAACATCGTTCATCTTCTTTCCGTCGATCAATAGTTCCCCTTCAGAGATGTCCTCCAGGCCAGCAATCATACGTAGAGTTGTCGATTTTCCACAACCACTCGGCCCTACAAATACGATAAATTCCTTATCCTCAATCTCTAAATTAAAGTCAGTTACAGCACTAACGGGGCTATTGTCATACCTTTTATAGATATTTCTTAAAGAAATCTTACTCATATAGCCTCCTGTCGATTTCAGTTGTTAATTTTTGTTTATGTTGTTTTATTTTTGTTTTTCTTTGCTTTCACCCTAATCATACTCAGCTACTGTTAAGTAGTAATTATATTGTCGTAAAAAATAAGTAAAGAATTTCAAAGCCAAACAAAGATAGTCCAACATTGTTTATCTGTGTTATAATTGAAAAAAGAGGTGAACCAATGGCTAAAACAATGTTAAAAGATGAGCGACTAAAAGAAATCATGCTTTCAATAAATAAAAACGGGAGCATAACAGTACAAAATCTATCTAGAAAACTGAACGTTACCCCTGAAACCATAAGAAGAGATCTTGAAACTCTGGAAAACCAAAACAAATTAAAAAGAGTCTATGGAGGAGCCATTTCCATCTTTGAAAATATACAAGAGTTTGATGCCCATACAAGGCAGACAATAAATATTAATGAAAAAATAAATCTGGCATCCATAGCAGCAGACTTTGTAAAAGAAGGAGCCCTAGTGGCACTAGACGACAGTACAACCAATATAGAAATTGCAAAGACCTTAGCAAAACAATTTACAGACCTAACTTGTATCACCAATTCCCTAGCTATTGCACAGATTTTTGCAACAAATCCTAAATTAAAAATTCTACTAGCATCTGGCAGGCTCGACAATAAGGACTTGTACACCTATGGGCAAGCCGCCATTGATTTTATAAAAATGTATCATCCTGACATCTTCTTTATGAGCGCCAGCGGAATAAGCATAGAAAACGGTATAATGGACTACGGTTTTGATCAATTTGACATAAAGATGGCCATGAAGGAGTCATCCTCAAGAGTTTTTTGTGTAGCAGACAACACCAAGTTTGGCAAAACCGCAACGATTAGAGTATGTAACTTTGATGAAGTCGATGGAATAATAACAGATAAGGACTTAGATAAATCCTGGATGGAGAATCTAACAGAACTGGGAGTAAATTTGTTTTTTCCCTAAAATGTAATTATATTTACAAAAACACAAAACCCCTTATAAAGCCCTGATTTTAGGCTTTTATAAGGGGTTGTTATATTTAAATTATTAGCACAATATTCAATATTTTATAAGGATATCTAGTCTTTTTACTAATTCTCATTTTCCTGAAATATTCCCTTTGTCCTAAATAGTACTATTAAAAGTCCTATAAGGCTCACAATTGCCGCTATTAAATATACGGAATTAGATCCTGCTAAAATGTTTCTTATATCATTTGGGTTTGTCCTGGTTTTTAAGTCATAGGCTATTCCAAAAATACTTGCAGAAACTAGACTTGCAGAAGTATTTATAAAGTTTACCAGGGATGTTCCTATTCCTAAATCCTTTGGTTCAAGACAAGTTTGAGCCACAGTTGTAATTGAAACGGCTCTAAAACTTTCTGCAATACCTGTAATTCCAAGCATTATCATGTATAAGATGATATTTGTATCTTTAGAAGTAAAAGACATTATAAACATAGGAACTGCAACTAAAGCCGTTGCAAGTATCATAGCAATTTTATGATTACTTTTCTTTTTAGCAACCCATGCCCCAGCCAACACTGGTAAAATTACGGTAATAATAGTCCTTGGTAGTTGTAACAGCCCTGCCACAGATTTCGGTTTGCCTAACACATTAATAGTTACTAGAGGAGCATATATGTTCATAGCATTCAGATAAAAATAACATATAAACCCTATACAAAGCAAGATGACATAGTTTCTGTTCTTCAAAAGCCTTAAAGGTACAAGAGGTTCTTCCACTTTCTTTTCAACTTTTACAAATAGGATGGCTATTATTATTCCAATAATCAAACCTCCTAGGATTTTTATATCTTTAAATCCATATTTAGGCGCATAATTTAAAGCAATTAAAATTAGACTTAAGGAGATTGTCATCAGTGCTATTCCTGCTATATCCAACTTTACTTTCTTATTTGCCTTATTATTAGGTAAATTAAAAGTTATTAAGATAACCCCTATAATAAGAGGAATCACAGGAAAAGTTACAGCAAGTCTCAAAAATCCAAAATCCATTAAAGCTCCTGCAATAACGCTGCCTAGAAGTCCACCTACAGCCATACCACTTGAAAGTAAACCCATCATTTTTGGCACATCATCAGGTTCATGTATTTCTCTCGCCAAAATATAGGGAGCAGAAACGAAGGCCCCAATGGCAGTTCCCAATAAAAATCTAAATAGTATGAATGGAACTAAAGTATTGGCAAATCCAATTCCTATACCACATACTATACTTGTAACTCCGGAAAAGAGCACAAGGTTTCTTCGTCCTATCAAATCCCCCAATTTCCCCCCTATAGGCGTCATAATGGTCAATCCTAAGAGGGATACAAGAGATACTAAGGAAAAGTAACTCATTGCATCGATTTGTTCTAACATAGGTCCTTGCAATGTATTAAGGCTTAGACCAAACATCGCAAGGGAAAAGATTAGAAAGATGCTTCCTATGGAAACACTAACTTTTTGTCTTTTGGTAAGTGCAATCACCGGTTGTGAATTCATAATTTCCTCCTATTTATTATTTTCAAGCCACTTAGTTGCCAATTGTGCAAAATAAGCTGATGAATATATAAGTGATTCTTCATTGAATTGTACCTTTGGGTTATGAGCTGAATATTGTCCTCTATCATCAGTAAATCCTGCTGAAACGTATATGAAAGTACTTGGTACAAGGTCGCAGATTACAGCAAAATCTTCAGATGCACTTGCTGATAGCCCCTCATACATAGTAACTTCTGGATTTAATTCTTTGATATACCCTACCATTTCTTCGGTTAACTCTTTGTTGTTAATCAACGGTGGTACATCTGCTAAAATTTCAACAGAAGCTTGCCCATTATAAACATCCGCCATTTTTTCTACAACTTCCTTCAATCTTTTTACCAATATTTCTCTGGACTCCTTGGTGTTACAACGAATAGTTCCTTCTAATGTTGCAGATTCTGGTATTACATTTAAAGCAGTTCCCGCCTGGAATTTACCAATCGTTAGAACGTTTTCATGAGAAGGGTCCACTTCTCTTGCAATTAGTTCTTGAAGTCCTTGATATATACTTACCCCTATGTTGATAGGATCTATAGCAAGATGAGGATATGCTCCATGGGAACCCTTGCCTTTAATGTTTATTCTAAAATTGTCACTGGAATACATCATAGTTCCAGTATTGTTATATGCTATTAAGTTAATTGGAAGTTGCCCAGGTGCCACATGAAACCCTAGAGCAGCATCAACTTTTGGATTTTCTAAAATCCCATTTTCCACCATATTCTTACTTCCCAAGAAAATTTCTTCTGCAGGCTGAAACATAAATTTAACTGTTCCCTGTAATTCATCTTCATTTTCCTTTAACATCTTTGCCGCCATTAAAAGTGATGCCGTATGCAGATCATGTCCACAAGCGTGAGCAACGCCTTTGTTGTTAGAAGCAAATTCTAAACCACTTTCTTCCTCCATGGGCAGTGCATCCATATCTGCTCTCAATAAAATTACTTTGCCACCACTTCCTACTGTCGTAGTAAGACCTTCTCCACATTCTTTAACATCATAACCGAAGCTTTCAAGTTTTGATCTTACAAACTCCTTCGTCTTAGGTAATTCTAACCCAGCTTCTGGATTTGAATGAAGTTGCCTTCTAATCTCAACAGTTTCGTCAAATAGTTCTTTTGACCTTTCTAAATAATTCATTCTTTCCTCCTTGATTTTTTATTTATGGTATATTAAAATACGATTTCCTTTATTTAAGGAACATTAATGGTATTCTATGTAAATGAGAATACTACTTTATTCTAACTTTGTCAATACTTTTTTCTTGATTTTTGAACTCTATTACATTAAAATTTGATTAGGTGGTTATTATGAAAACAAAGATTATGATAATATCAAGCGAATATTTAAAGAAGTATTTGGAAAATTTTTTCAAGGAATTTAATAGCTCCTTAGAATTCAACATCCAAGTCTACGAAAATTTCAGTCATATCTCTCAAATTTACAACGAAAACGCAAAATACTATGACGGATTTTTAGTTACTGGAAAAATAGCAAAGCAAGCAATTTTAAAAAATCAAATAAAAGTACTTAAACCTATTGAGACTTTCCAGCTGAGTCTTTCCGATGTCTACAGAACAATCATAGATTTATTAATGGAAAATAGAAATATAGATTTAAAGAGAGTCTTCTTCGACTTTCTAATTCCTATAAGCGAAGATATTTCTGTGGAAAGTTTCCTTAAAAAAGATAAATATCAAAAATTAAACGAAAAGATGAATAATTGGTTTGAAAACTTGGATTTGGATCACACCATTATAATCGAAGAAAACCTTAAGAGGGAAATTCTTCATCTATGGAAGCTTAAAACCGTGGATATGATTATCTGTCAATTTAGTAGCATCATTCCAACTTTAAAAGAGTACGGAATACCATTTGTCTATCCCTTACCTTCTAAAGAACATTTGATGGATACTTTGGACAACCTCATATATGAAATAAAATTAGATAAAATGAAGAACAACTACCCTGCTGTAATTAGAATTGAAACAAAGTCTGCTCTAGAAAATAAGAAGGTTGAAAATATTGTAAAAAAATATTTGGCTAATTTGGTAATTGATTTTAATTATGATAACGAAAAAGAATTTGTTGACTTTATTGTCACCCATAAAAACTTGGAAAAGATTACGGATCATTTTAAATCCTCAATCATATCCTCTGTACTTGAAAGAGAATTAGGCCATAGCATCCCTATAGCTTATGGTATAGGCACAGATTTTTCAAACGCTGTAATAAACTCGGAAATAGCAAGAAAGGAAGCAATTCATAGAAAAGAGAGTTTTATTGTAGATGAGAATAAAAATCTCATTGGACCTTTAGACTCCAAATATCGAATTGTCGTGGAAAATGCCATGGATGAAAATATAATAAAAATTGCAGACGAATCTAAACTTTCCACCAATACCATTCAGAAACTTATAGCACTTACGGAAGCTAACAATAGCAAGACACTGACATCCTCACTTATTGCTGTCCATTTTGATACAGGAAAGAGGAATGCCAATAGAATACTACAGAATTTAGTACAAAGCGGTTATGCAACCATAACATCAGAAAAGAGCAACAATACTAAAGGTCGTCCAATTAAATTATATAAAATTCATTTTTAACAGGAAAACCTAAATTACTATCGCTCTAGTTATTGAAAAAGTCAAACTTTGCCTTTTTATATAAGAGATTTTACTTTTAAATTAAAAAAAACCCTTATAAAGGCCTGATTTTAGGCTTTTATAAGGGGGTTTATTTAAGATTATAGAGTACCCTTTAGATTTCTCTTTTTCAAGCTTTTTTGAAATTTTCTTTAGCTTTTTTTACTTTGTCTTCATTACCTAGGCAAAATATTAATATCTTTTCTCATAAAAATCGGACGATACACGCACCTCCCGACTTTTTCTATCCCCAATACTTTGTATCCACCGTTCTAAACCTTATAGCTTCTAGAAGATGTTTTTCTAAAATCTCCTGGCTATTGTCCAAATCCGCAATTGTTCTACATAGTTTTAGTATCTTATTGATGCTTCTTGCAGAGAATTTATACTTTTCATAGGCGGATTCTAATAAATTGTCTAGATTTTCATCTAATTTTACATATTTTTTTATCAGTCTATTGTTCATCTGCCCGTTGGTCTTTATCTTTTCTTTGTCAAATCTCTCTTTTTGCATTTTCCTTGCGGCAACCACTCTTTTTCTTATTTCACTGGAGCTTTCTTCCTTTGTATTATCTCTTAAGTCCTTTAACTTTACAGGTTTTACATCTACATGTATGTCGATTCTATCAAGAATTGGCCTTGAGATCTTACCTAAGTATCTTTGAATTTGAAATGCGGAACAGTTACACTCATGGTCTTCCGATCCGTAATATCCGCAGGGACAGGGATTTGCCCCTGCCACGAAGAGAAAGTTTGCAGGGTAGGTAAGTGTTGCATTAGCCCTGGATATAGTAATTGTCTTTTCCTCCAGAGGTTGGCGTAGAACTTCTATTGTAGACTTTGGAAATTCTGGCAACTCATCTAAAAATAACGCTCCGTTATGGGCTAGGGAAATCTCCCCTGGCTTTGGTATTCTACCTCCTCCTATAATGGAAACGGAGGAACTGGTATGATGAGGCGCTCTAAAGGGCCTTTTGGTTATGAGTTTGTTTTCCTTCAACTCTCCACTTACAGAATAGATCTTGGTACATTCCATGGATTCATCGAAATCAAGGGGTGGTAAAATCGTAGGAAGCCTCATGGCCGCCATGGTCTTTCCTGCCCCTGGAGGTCCAATCATCAGCAGATTATGCTCTCCAGCTGCAGCGATTTCCATAGCCCTTTTTAAATTGCTCTGTCCCTTTATTTCAGAAAAATCTATTTCATAGTTATCCTCACGATGATAGTCTTTGAATACATCGTCATTGAAAGGTTCAATCTTTACTTTCTCATTTAAATAGTCCACCAATTGACTGAGGTTTTCAACAGGGATTATATCGATACCCTTTACTAAGGAACACTCTTCTTTGTTGTCTTCGGGAACGACCACCCTTTTAAAACCCATCTCCTTTAGGGAGATGACCATTGGCAGGGCGCCGTCAACCGCCATCAGCCTTCCATCTAGGGAAAGTTCTCCAATAAATGCTATGTCTTCCCCTGGTTCTTTTATGACTGTACCATGGGCCGTCAAGATTGCAACCCCTATAGAAATATCCAGTTGTGAACCCTCTTTTTTTAAATTTGCTGGGGCTAAATTTATGGTAATTCTGCCTAACGGGAATTTAAATCCAGAGTTTGTAATAGCTGATCTAACCCTCTCCTTGGCCTCCTTTATGGAAACATCTGCCAATCCAACTATATTAAAGGCCTGTAGGCCCCTTGCAATGTCCGCTTCAACTTCCACCTTATAACCCTGTAAACCTTCTAGAAAACAGGTGTATATCTTAGAATACATTTCTTCTCCTTTACTCTAAAACCTTGATTTCATCGCCCTTCTTTATAGGTCCGCCCTTAAGCACCTTGGCAAAAATCCCTTCTGTTGGCATTATACAGCTTCCAACCTTCTCTTTAATAGCACAACCTTTGTGACATTTTTTTCCTATTTGAGTCACTTCCAAAAGAGTATCTCCAATGGAAAACTTAGTTCCCACAGGAAGTTCGTGTAAAACCAACCCCCTTGTAGTGATATTTTCCGCAAAGTCTCCGTCCTTTAACTCTGGAAAACCCATCTTTCTCATTTTCTCAATGCTCTCTTCTGCAAGAAGACTTATCTGTCTATGCCAATTGCCACCATGGGCGTCATTTTCAAGTCCAAAGTCTTCAATTAGATTTCCCACTTCAACCGGAGTCTTTATGACCCCTTTTTTTAAGGAGATGTTCACATCTACCACTTCTCCTATTTTATTTTCCCTTATAAAGTGGCCGGACTTTCCACCTTTCTTTTCCATAAGTTTCACTTCCTCAATTACCATAGCTCTGTCTATGGCCTTACACATATCGTAAACTGTCAAAGCAGCGTTGCTACAACCTACTAGGGCCTCCATCTCTACCCCTGTTTTCCCCTTGGTCTTAACTGTACAGTAAATATCTATAGAGTCTTTTTTTGTCTCAAACTCGATATCCACTCCAGAAAGTAGTATATTGTGGCACATAGGTATAGTGGAGGAGGTGTTTTTTGCTCCCATTATACCCGCAACTTGAGCAACTGCTAAAACATCCCCCTTTTTAATGCCGCCAGATTTTATTCTATCTAAAGTTTCACTTTTCATCCTTATAGTTGCCTTGGCTGTAGCTATTCGTAGACTATCCTCTTTTTCAGATATATCCACCATCTTAGCTCTACCTTGGCTATTTATATGAGTTAAATCCATTTAGCCTCCAATTTCATTCATATCCGTTTTATTATACTCACCCTTTATCAGGGAATGATGCTCCGGTTTTTCTGCAATCGCCTTTAAAATTACCTCTTTAATATCCCTATTTTGTCTTAAGGGGGTTTTGATGTCGATGGTCTTGTTTGAATGAAGACATAGCACTATTTTACCCTTGACAGTCAATCTAAGCCTATTACAATTTTTGCAAAAATTACAGGATATTGGATTGATAAATCCAACCTTTCCCCTATAGCCCTCAATCCTATAGTACTTTGCAGGACCAGATGCCTTTTTGGTCTCAACAGGCACAAGATTGCCACAGAGTTTAATCAGTTCCTCATTGGATACGAAGTTGTCCCTATATTGAATGGCCTCGCCTATTGGCATAAGCTCTATAAATCTAACTATGATATCCTCGTTTTTAGTCAGGTCCACAAAATTTCTAAACTCGTCTAAATTAAAGGACCGAAGTACCACAGTATTTATTTTAATAGGTTTTATACCGACCTTTTTACAGATTTCTATACTTTCTAAAACCCTTTGCAAGTCTCCGCCCCTGGTAATCTCTCTATACCTGGTGGGGTTTAAACTATCCAAGGAGATGTTCACCCTGTCAAGACCAGCACCTTTTAATTCCTTTGCCATATCCCCAAGTAGTATTCCGTTTGTGGTCATGGCAATATCCTTGATGCCGATTTCTTTTATTCCCCTTATCAAGTCGACGACACCTCTTTTTACAAGAGGTTCCCCTCCGGTAATCCTAACCTTTTGAATTCCCAGTTCTTTAAAGGCTTTAACTATTTTTAAATATTCATCTATCGTCAAAACTTCCTTTGAATCCACCTTACAGAAACCATTTTCCGGCATACAATACTTACACCTTAAATTGCATCTATCTGTAATGGAGATTCTAAGATAGTTAATCTCTCTTCCAAATCTATCTTTCATCTTCTCACCTAAAATAATTATAGCATAGGTTACTTTATAAAAAATCCTAGGATTTTAGGACTATCATCTAATCCAGTATAATCCTTTAGTCTTTTTACACTTTCCAAGTTGAGCTTACAGTCTCCTTGAAATTTTGAAACTTCTACTACTTTGCCATTTACCTTAACATCCTTAAAGTTAGAATGATTTATAAGTACACCGTCAATATATAGAGGCCCTTTCTTTTCACCCTCCTCTTTCATAAGGCAGATACCCTTTAGTTTTGGAGTTTCAGAAGACAAAACCGTAAAATTGTCTAAGCTATAAAAACAGTCCCCATCAACTTTGTTAAAGGCCTCTAGATGATCCCCTATATCAAATTCTTCCACCGGTTTTTCTAATTGCTCATCCGGTTTTTCATTAGATGGTTCATCTGATGGTTCTTCAACTTTATCAGGCTCTTCCATAGCCCTATTATATTCTTCTATCAAAATATCATATCTATCCTCCTGTAGATAAAATAAATTATCGCCCTTTTGATAAAAGACCAAATTGCCCTCAATTTTGTCCAAAGTGTTATTATTCAAAGCCTCCATGTCCTTATCTTCTGCACTGACCTTAGAATTTTCATTGAATAAAGTAGAGCTATTTTCCTTGAAATTAACCGTTGAAGAAGTCACCGTTCCCCTATAGTCAGTCCTATAATAAAGATAAAAACCCCTAGTCCCCTTATCCAACTTTACAGAAACCTTCTTATCATAGCAGTCCAGCCCCAAATCCTCTATGGTAATTGACTTTTTCAAGTTTTTAGTAGGATTTTTCATCACTTCTATAAATCTATCGTCATTTTTAATTCTATAGTATACAGACCTTGCAATAAGCACGTTTTGATAATAGGATTCCTTGTTTATGGCTTTTTTCGACTCAAATCTAAGTCCAAGAATGAGTACGGTAATGATTCCCACAAGGAGCATAAATACAATCAAGGTGTACACAGAAACATATCCCTTAGTCTTCATCTTCCACCTCGACATAAATCCCGGAAACATATTCTTCCTTTGTACTTTCTTCTTCATATGTAAAATTTAGATTTATATATCGTTCTTTTCTATTAAAATATGTCTTTGATACATCCAGAATTCCATCACTAATATTATTGGTCCCCATAAGATTTAATCGTCCATTTTCTTCTATGGGTTTATGGGACCTTAAGAGCGCCCTCCTAAGTTTATTTTCCGAGAGGTAATAGTAGACGTAGTCATGATTTGTCAAATCTTCATAGGGCCATATCTCTAGGACAAACCCCAAATTATTATCCTTTAAGTCATAGGGAAACTCCTCTGGAGAATATATCTTTAAACTTCTTCCAATCTCCCTCTCTATGTAAGTAGATGCATAGGCGACGGAGCCCTCTTTTTTCCTATAGATAAAGTCATTTTTTAGTACTTTTAGGGAATAGCCAAGTAGTACTCCTATTACAGAAATTACAATTAAAGAAATTCCCAGTGCTAAAATAAGCTCCAATAAAGTAAATCCCTTTGTCTTTTTATTGTGGAAGAATCGTTTCATAGACCTGCTCCCTACCGGTATTTATTTCGATTATACTTACTTTCAATATCTTCATTCCTTGGTTTTCCCGAATATTATAGTCCACTTTATAATCCTTGGAATTTTCTATATTATAAGGTTCTCCCATTTGCCTAATTTGAGCGATCATCTTTTCTGTAACCGTCTTTGAATAGTTGGTCAAATCCAAATAATCCCTTTGATCTTTTCTCAAATTGAAGATATTTCCAAGGGAGGGAAGGGTAAAAGCGACTATTATACTTAGGATAAAAAGTGCCACTAGACATTCCATTAGGGTAAATCCATTAAATTTCTTCTTCACTTAAATTCACCTTCCCCGTTGCCACTTCCACCGTTACTATATACTTTTTTCTTGCGCCTTTGAAGGTATATGTTCCAGCTTCACTGGGAGCACCCGTTGAAGTAAAGCTAAAGGATGCTGTTTCGGGCAAATCTAGATTATTCAACTTAACTTCCTGAACATCATCTATGGAAAAGTATATTCTAATACAATTTTCTCTAGAATCAATAGAAACCCTAGTTCTCTTTCCAGTCCCAATGGCGCTATTTCTACCTTCGTTTAAACTAACTATTACCGTTCTAATCTCCAAACTCTCTTGATAGCTCTTTATGAAATCAAATTTAATTATTCCAATCGATAGAACTATTCCTAAGATAAATAGGGTCAACAAGAGTTCTATTAATGTAAATCCCTTTGACTTTTCCATTTTAATTAAAGTAGATATCCAGGTAAATGCCTGATTCTTCATTTAAAAACCCATATCTAGAATCTTCATTGGTTAAAATCTTGTACTTATTATCTCCAATTCCTTTAACCTTACCTGAATAAATCTGGCTCCCCTTTACTATTATGAAATTGATATTGCCAGATGAGTCCAAGGCAACTATATTGTCTGTATTATTGCTATAAAACTTGTATAGCACATCTGAAGATACAATCTTTTTCTTATAGGAATCTTCAGACTTGGGATTTGTGTCAATATACATAAACTTCAACTGTTCTCGGTCAAAGATATCCGTATAAGATGAGAAAATCCCCTTTCTTAAACCAATAAAGGAAAAGAACTGTTCAGAAGGCTCAATCGGTATCTTTTCAACATTAAAATCCTCATCCACAATGTAGAAGAAACTATCTTCCCCTTCTTTACCTTGAGCAATAAGATAATTTCCATTACTAAAGATACTGTCCTGTATTTCATCCACAAAATCAAAGGAAAAACTCTCCTCCCTATTGGTATCAAGTAGGCCTTTAACCATATAGACTCCCTCTGAAAGACTCAAATAGTATAATTCTCCAAAGACCTTGAGAAATTTCGGAGAAAACTTCTGCTCTTCCAAATCCATCACCAAAGAAAGACCATCTTCCTCGTCAAGTTTACCAATATAATAGTTTTTGTTCTCAAGTCCTCTACCAAAATAGGAGTTCTCGGTAGATACAATATTTTCCGAAGTTTCTATATTTTCCGAAGTTTCCGTAGGGTCAGTTCCTTGGTTATCATTTGTCTCGACGTCAAAATTAGAATTTTCCTTAATATCATAACTGATGTAGATATCTCCCGAATATACAACCAAATCATGTATCTTAGTATTTGGCTCCAGGTCATATCGCCTAACTTCCTCTTCACTTTGGAAGTTGTAAACCATCAAATAGTCCAAGGGCACTTGAGACTCTTCATCTACAACATCGTGAATTAAAATATAAAGCATATTTTTATATGCCTTTAAAATCTCATGTTCCTCCTCTATGTGGGGAAGTTTATATTCAATCATACTATATTCAACATTTAAATCCTGAATTTTATATTCCTCTTTTTTTACATCTCTAACTTTTTGTCTATTACAAGCAGAAAGAGCTAGAATCAAAAGAAAAATAATGATTATAGTTTTTTTCTTCATATCAGTATGGCTTTTAGAATTTCCAATAGGATAAAAGCTGAGGAAATTATGGGTACAAAAGCCAGTTTCACCTTCCTGTCTCTCTTCTTAAAGTATAACACGAAGCCCACAAAACCACCTATTAACGACATTAAAAAAAGAAAAATAGTGGTTTCAAAAAAGTTTAGAGAAATATTTAAAGAAATTATCAGTACAATATCTCCAAACCCAACATAGCCCCTTATACTTAATAGGTACCCAAGGAGTAAAAATACTAGGACAAATACAGCCTTGTACAGCAGTTCCTCAAAAAACCAAAACTGATATCTCGAAAGGATTACCGACAGGATAAGGACAATAAAAATATGAATATAGTAGATGTCCTTTGTCAAAAAATCTATGATGGACATAGAAATTAAAAAACTTATTAAAAAAGCTACTACAATTCCAACTACCAAGTCTTTTTCTAGGATATAGATGAATAAAAACAACAACCCTGTAGCAAACTCTGAAACCGGATATAGGATGGGTAGTTTCTTATTGCAACAGCTGGTCTTTCCCCTTTGTATAAAATAAGAAAGGAGTGGAATCATATTGTAAAAGGAAAGTCTTTTATTACAATAGTCACATTTTGAAAAAGGCCCTACTATAGACTCTTCCTTGATAGTTCTTTGGACCAGTACATTAAAGAAAGAGCCTAAAATAGTGCCTAGAACAAAAATAAACAATCCCATTACTTTTCGTTCTCTTCAATCATTGCAGGTGTAACTGTAACATCACCCTTGTCTGAGATGGTTACTTTGTAGGGTGTTCCGCTTTGGGCCTTCAACTCTTCAATTCCCTTTGGAACTTTAGGGTAGTTTTTAACATAGTCCTTGTAGCTTAAATCTTCTGGCCAAGTTACACTTAATCCACCGTTGGCAACGTAGTTAAGTGCTGCAGATTCCAAAACTTTAACATTGGAATTGTGGGCAGTTACAACGCTTTTTCTCTTGGAATTGTTGTACCTTGGCAAAGCTATGGCTGCAAGAACCGCTAGAATCGCTATTACTATAATCAGTTCGATTAAAGTAAATCCCTTTGATTTTTTACTATATAGCCTCTTCATTTTTCCTCCTTTAAATACTATAGTTGTTTATTAAATCAAACATAGGGGTGGCAATGGATATTACGATAAATCCTATTATTATTGCCATCACTATGATGATTACAGGTTCAAAAATCTTTATAATATTGTCTATGGCATAGTCGCTTTCTTCCTTATAGTGACGGGATATCTCCTTTAGAATCTCCGAGAGTTCCCCCGTCTTTTCCCCTACTTCTATCATTGATGAAAAGAGGTTTGGCAAAGTCTTTATACCCTTAAAGGTTTCAGAAATGCTATCACCATTTTCAATCGCAATTAACCCTTCTCCTATCTCATCTTCTAAGTATCTATTACCGATTCCCTGAGAAATTATTTCAAGGGAGTCTAGAAAATTAACCCCTGCCTTTGTCGAGATTGAAAGGGCCATGGCAATTCTACTGGTTAGGATTTTACCATAGTTTTTGCCAATTATCGGAAGTTTTAAAATCACTTTATCTATCCACTTCTTTAACCCCGTCTTCTTATAGGCTATGACAAAAATAATTATCAAAGACATAAGAGAAATAAAGAATATGTTTCCATAGTCGTTAAAAAAGTTAACTATAGCTATAAGTATTCTTGTAGACAAGGGTAGAACCTGATCATTTTCACGAAATAGTTCAAGAAAAGTCGGCATTACATAGGTAAATATAAAAAACAGAACAAAGATTGCCGTTACCATCAAAATGACTGGATACACCATGGCTCCTTGCACCTTTTTATCCACTTGGTAAATCCTCTTATAGTATTGGGACAAGTCCTTTGTAATCTCCTGTATTCTTCCAGTCTCCTCACCGGTTTTAATCATAGTGATAAGAAATTCTTCAAAATTACCATGGGTCAAAAAACTTTCCGAAAGGCTTTGTCCCCTTATTAAATCCTCATAAACCGAATTTAATATTTCATTTAGACTTCCTATCTCCTTTTGGTCCTTTAAAATATAGATTGCCTCTTCCGAATTTATTCCAGCCCTGAGAAGGGAGGAAAATTCATTTAGAAATATGGATATATGCTTATTGTTTTGTTTTAGATAGATGGGTTTATTAAGTATTTTCGAAACTTTTGTAATGTCCATATTTACCTCAAATTATAGAAAGGTTTGCCAACTCTTCAAAGGATGTGTTACCTGAAACAAAGTCCAATGCTCCCTTATATTCCAAACTCTCTATGGACTTCTTACGGCCTAAAGTCTTTAAATCATCTAAATTGACATCTTCCTTAATTAGTTTTCTAAAGTCCTTGTCAATTATTAAAATCTCAAGTAAGGCCTTCCTTCCAAGGTATCCCTCATGGCAATGGGAGCAGCCACAAGGTCCATAAACCACCTCTGGGAAATCTTCAATCCCGAGATTTTTCAAATAGTCGATTTGCTTTTGGGAAATAGGCATCTCAACCTTACAATGGGGACATAGATTTCTAATAAGCCTTTGGGATACGACACCTCTAAGGCTTGCCCTAATCAAATAGTCTTCCACCCCCATATCTAACAATCTGATAATTGCAGAATAGGAGTCGTTGGTGTGCAGTGTTGAAAACACCTTATGTCCAGTAATAGAAGCCCTGACGGAAATTTGTGCAGTTTCCCTATCCCTAGTTTCACCGACCAAAATGATCTCTGGATCCTGTCTAAGAATGGATCTAAGGGCTGAAGAAAAGGTGATTCCAGCCTTTTCATTTATTTGAATTTGATTAATTCCAGAAATTTTAAACTCCACCGGATCCTCAATGGTTATTATATTGACCCTTTTATCATTTAACTGCTGCAGAAGGGAATATAAAGTTGTAGTCTTGCCACAACCAGTAGGCCCAGTTAGGTAGATGAGTCCATTTTCAACTTTAGAAAGCTTTAGTAAAAGTTTTAAATCCCTTGACAAAATACCTAGATTTTCAAGTTTAATCTTTGCTAGGTCCTTTTCCAAAATCCTCAAAACAAGTTTTTCCCCATAAATTGTGGAAATTGTAGAAACCCTAATATCCACATTAAAGTCATCCTTTTTGAAATTAAAGGAACCGTCTTGAGGAAGCCTTTTCTCAGCAATATTAAGTCCAGACATAACCTTAATTCTACTTATATATCGTTGATATATAAAAGGTTCCAAAGTCTCCTCTTCATAAAGTCTTCCATCTATCCTAAATCTAACCCTCACAGAATTTTCGAAGGGTTCTATATGTATATCAGAACAACCTCTTTCCACCGCCTTTGAAATTAGACGGTTTACTTCAAGGATAATATTCGTTTTTTCCTCATTATTAACCTTTAAATTCTTAAACATACTATCAACTCTTTTATGTAAAATTCTTCCTATTTAAGACTCTAAGTATAAATTAGCATATCGAATAATTTTTTACAATGCAGTAACATAAATTTTTGTAAAAATTCAATAACATTTCTGTTAATTTTAGATAAACCCTTTTATCTTTACTCTCTGTTTTAAGAAATATAACATAATTTTAACAAAACTATTCAATCTATCTAACCTAGCTATGATTAAATATTGATGAATACAGCATTGGAGGTAAAAATGACAGAATTTATTAAGCCTTTTGGTTTAGACCACTTCATCTATATGACAATATTTCTATTATTCGCCATCATTTTATTTAAAAAGAAGGACGCTATAGCTAAAAATCAGTCCACCATCACAAAAGTGATCCTTGTAACAAGCATAATTCAACAGATTGTCCTATATGGTTCCTATTTATTCCTAGAGGATTTTAACCCAGCAGTGTCATTGCCACTACACATAAGTAGGATAAATACCATCATGGGAATTTTATACCTAATTACAAGGGATAGGGATATCTATAAAATAATTTCCTTTACAGGATTTTTTGCTTTACTTAGTTTTTTGTATCCTAGCCAAGTTCATAAAATATCCCATCCAATCGGTATAAGCTTTTTAGTCAATCATATAATAACCCTGTTGATGCCATTTTATATTAGGATTTGTTTTGAAGAGGAATTACCATGGGAAGGTAAAAACTTTGCCTTTGGCTTCTTTCTAACCTACCTTATGGCAGTTTACACCTTAAACCCATTAATAGACGGAAATTATTTTTATTTGGTAAATAGACCTATTACACTATTAAACGAAATCCCTGACTTAGGATATCTAATTCTATGTTCCATCTTTGCATATGTGATGTTCTCCCTTGTGGAACTTCTTTACAGGCACTTGGAAAATAAACCACTATTTGAAAAATTTAATATAAAAAAATTGACCAATTCAATTTCTCCAGAAATAGAAATGTAGTCAACTTTAGTTTTACAAGAAATTTTAAAAAGAACCTATAACTAAAGCCGGTTTCCTGCCGGCTTTTTGTATTGAAACCACCAAACCATCCTAACTTTCTTCCACAGGTTCCGTAAGTACCGTTACCACGACTCCATTTTTTACAACAATTTTAAACTCTCCTTCATTTATAGGAAAATGTCCACTTCCCAAAGTTTCCACAGACTCTTCCATTTCAGGAGGAAGAATTTTTTCTGACACCTCTTCCAAATCAACACCTAAAACCCTTTCGAAGTACCTTACAATTGCATGGTCTGAAACTGCAGCATTTTCATTCAGCCTATAAATCTTTTCTATCCTTTGATTCAAAGAGTTTATATTTAGCCTTTTTACACTTATATCATGCCTAATATTTCTTTCTTGTAATTTCAAAGCCTGAAGCTCTGCCTCTTCCTGAGCTTTCATTTCCTTTAGCTTCTTTAATTCTGCCCTGTCCCTTTTTCCCATTTTTATTTTATTCTCCTAATTTTTCAAAAGCTCATTATGTACCTTCTCTAATATCAAATATCTACCTTTCACTTACCATAGATATGTACAGCATTCCTTTTACAAACTTACATCTACTTTTCAAAAACCTAATTTCTTTCTTATCTATTAAATTGTTCTATATATTAATAGTACAGTTAATTATCCTTTATTTCAACAATAACACCAAAAATTGTAGTTACATTAAAGTAAAATTACCACACAACCCGATATTTAAGGTTCCCCTTAATTTTTAACCAATAAAATAACCTGTAATAACAAATTTGCTCTTACAGGTTTAATAATCTTTCATCTTATTTTAAAAGCTTTTCTATTAGCTCTTTTGTCTTTTCCTCGTCCATACCATGATAATATTTTCCATTTACCATGATATTTGGACCCATGCCACATTTTTTAAAACAATTTTTACCCCTAAGCCTAATTCTTCCATCCCTAGTCGTCTCATTAAATCCAATTCCAAGACCTTCTTTTAAAGTTTTTATAACCTTGGAAGAATTATTTTTTTCACAACGTGGTCCAGTGCAGCAAATTACTTCATATTCAATATCCGATTCTCTTATGGAAGGCATAAATTTTATTATAGTTGCAATGATTTTTTTATCCAAACCAAAAGCTTCAGCGATTTGATTTTGCACAGACTTTGAAACATATCCAAATCTACTTTGGCTTTCCCTGATTGCAACCTTTGCTCCCTCTTGGCTCTTTTCTCCAAAATCTTCCACCAAATCCGACAAATAACTATTAAATTCCAGTTCCAAATTTTCCATATTATACACCTCACTTAGTAGATAAAATCAAAAATTATCTTCTCATTTAAATAATATCATAAGGCTATGCCAATCTTGTTCTTTAAAAAAAATAGCTTTAAAACTTTCCCTTTAGTTCCAAACTTTGTAAATAATACATTACATGTTACAATATAGCAATGTTCGATTAAAAATACGAAAGGTGGTTATTATGAACACTAAAACTTTATCCAGCTGGAAAATAGTTCTTGGAATTATATTGGCAATCCTTAGTCTTATTATAGGTCAAACAATAGCCATACTCTTTGCTGAAATCTGTCTAAAGATGGGAATAGCTGATTGGATATCAAATTTACTTATGAGTTTTATTTATGTAGGTGTTGTAATGCTAGAGCTTTATTTCCTAAGTAAAATCCTATTTAAGTCAGACTTAAAGGACTTTAAAATTTTACCCATAAAGCCTTCACTAAGATATATGTTTTTTTCATTAGCATTAGTAGGATTTGTTACAGTGCTACTGATTTTTTCTAAAGGACAATTTATTTCTAATGAAGTTGGAAATAAGGCTACTGTTATAATAACTTCAGTATTTTACTATGGACTTGCAACAGGAATCGTTGAAGAAAGTATTTTTAGAGGAATGATCTTTGGTCTTCTTGGAAAAAAGTATGGAAAATTGCCTGCCATAATCTTTCCTTCCCTTGTCTTTGGATTATTACATATCCTTGGAAATAAACTAGGGTTTGTAGATATTGTCCAGCTCATCCTTGCAGGAACTTCTGTCGGAGTCTTATTTTCACTGATAAGAATAGAAAATAATAGCATTTGGGGAAGTGCCATAGTACATGGAATTTGGAATATAATCTTTGTTGGCGGAATTATAAACTTTGATATCAATAAAGATCCCCAGTCCATTTACAACTTCGTCTTGTCTTCAAAAAGTCAATTGATTACAGGAGGCAACTTCGGTGTGGAAGCTTCACTTCCAGCAATACTTGCCTATATTCTATTTTCATCCCTGGTGTTTTATTGGATTAAAAACAAGAATATAAAAAGAATTAAATAAGATCTTTTACAATAGTCCTAAAAAAGGCGATTTTAAGGAAGTCTTAAAGAGTATGATTTTATTCATACCAATAAAACTTCCTCCCCTTTTTGACCAATAAACTTTTATCTTTTTCCCAAATACTTCACATAGATCTGGCAAGGATTCCACTCATCCCACATATCGGGAAAACATTCAAGTTCACTATATCCCATTGCCCTATAAAATTCATTTGTAATGTCATACTCCCTATAATGCCCCGACTGTACCGTCTTAACTTGAGAGTAGATATATCCCATTTCTCTAGCAAGATTTTCATAGGCCCTATTTAGTGCTTTGCCAACACCTTTTTTGTGAAATTCTTTAAGTACCCCCATAACAAATATCTCTGAACATTCCTGCCCCGTCTCTTTTAATACTATGAATCCTGCAAGCCTTTCCTCAAAATAACAGGCAATAAAGGGCAAATTTTTAGATTCCTCAATATAGGTCCTAGTACTATCCGGTAATCCAAACCATTCTGGTAGATCATATAAAATTTCAGTCGCTATTTCTTCCTTTATCTTTTTATCTTGAATTTCTATAATTTTTGTCTTCATAAAAATAGTTTATCACAATAAAACACCTACATATCCTATGCAGGTGTCAAATTCATTATAGATTATTAATCTCTCCATCCCTTTGAAGGCCCCTTCAATATATTCCAACCAAAGGACATGAAAGTCTTTTGAAGTTCCTTCACTCCATAACTTACTTTAGCGCTGCTCTTTTCCGTTTTAACCGCAACATCTCGAGGATTTGTTCCAACTTCTGCCCAGGCATAGTTTGCTCCAGAGTCACAGGTATATCCCATATTTCCCAAAAGGGTAATGCTGTCACTTGCAGCAACTCTGTCGATAGCAGTAAGCTTTTGCCACTCCCCTATGGTTCTAAACCTTTCCTTGGAAAATTTACTATTTGGAACAGGAATTCTCCAGCCACATCCCGTTGACTTTAAATCTCGTTCAAGCAATTTGTCCATGCATTCTGCTATATATTCATCGGCATGTTCATAACCTATTGGTTCCACACAGGAAGATAATTTTAGTCCTGCCTTTAGTGCATTTTCCATAGTCTGAATTCTTGTTTTAGGATCAATCTCAGTAATCTCTCCCTCTCCCATATGTACCACATGGTAAACCCCATCAAATCCAACTTCCTTTAACTTTAGAGCCTGTTCATATGAAAAGTCATCCAAATTTGCCATTAACGGCATTTCAGAACTTATTACCTTCCTAACTTCCCTTCCAACCTCTATAAACTTATCAAAGTCATAGGAAGCAGTGATCATAAGGCAAATCAAGTTTGCGCCTGCCTTTTCATAGCCCTTAGCATATTGTAAAATCTCTTCTAAAGGCATTTCAAGCTTTTCACTTCTAAGTTTATTCACCGCAGCAAAAGAACAAAACTCACAGTTCTTATAACAAGCAGAAGCGTCTATCCCTATTTGGGCATGTACCTCTGCAGTATTATTCGACAATTCTCTTGCCAACTTATTTGCAGCCCAACGAATGTTATAGACCTCTTGAGAGTTGGTGTCAAACTTAAAGAGATAGGCTATTTCCTCTACTGTTGGTTTAGTCCCAGATAGAGACTTTTGGATTATTTCAGAAACTTTCTTGTCCATTATTTCCCTCCTAAGTGTTTTATTATATTTTGTTATATATTTATAATAACACATTTTAGTCTTGGGTTGGTGGGTTTAAATCAAAATTATTATAATTATGACAATACCAGATATGTCCATTTTCCTCTGTCTTTTCAGGAAATTCTCTTGCGCAAATTTTCGTTGCAAATTTACACCTTGTATAAAAAGGGCATCCATTATCAAGATATTCTATTTCTTCTTCAACTCCTTCATAGGTTTCTTCTTTAAAGTTTATTTTAGGTATCGAATCTAAAAGATATTTTGTATATGGGTGTTTACAACTAGTAAATATGCTATCTTTATTTCCTATCTCGCAAACTTTTCCCTTTAACATTACACAAATCCTATTTGCCAAGTAATTAACCACCGACAAATCGTGGGATATAAATATCATAGTTATATTTAATTCCCTTTGAAGCTTTTTCAAGAGATTTAAGATACTTGCTTGAACAGATACATCCAATGCTGAAACTGGTTCATCACAAATAATAATCTGAGGACTAATAGCTAAAGCTCTTCCTATTCCAACCCTTTGTCTTTGCCCTCCTGACAACTCTTTGGATTTTCTATGAATTAGTTTTATATCCATTTCTATTAAAGACATAACCTCTTTTACCCTTATACTCTTCTGTTTGTTTGTCATATTCTCTCTAAGATATAACAGAGGTTCTTTAATAGTTTTTTCGACATTCATCGTAGGATCCAGAGAAAGATATGGATCTTGAAAAATCATTTGTATATTCCTACGAATATCTCTAAGATTTTTCCCGGATTTATAATCAACTTCTTTTCCCTCAAATATAATTTTTCCATAATCTATCTTCTCAAGTCCTATAATGGATCTCCCCAATGTAGTTTTCCCACATCCTGACTCACCTACCAACCCCAAAATTTCACCACTATATACATCCAATGAAAAATCATCTAAAACTTTAATATCCTTGTTGCTATCATATGTCAAATCTATGTTTTCTATTTTCAATAAGGGATTATTATTCAAATTTAAGGCATCGGACTTTTCCATCTTTCACCTCCACTAGTTTAGGTTTTATAGATTCACAAGAACAAAATTTTTCCTCACAACGATCCTTATATTTACAGAGCACAGGATATTCTTCAGGAATTGGCACAGATCCTCTTATCGGTCTTAAATATTCTTTACCTATTTCTGGAATAGAACTTAGTAAATCTTTTGTATATGGATGTTTGGGATTGGTAAATATTTCTTTTGTTGAATTTTCTTCCACTATCTCCCCACAATACATAATATTGATTCTCTCACCAATTTGAGATAAAACTGCCAAGTCATGTGAGACAAATATTATTGAAGTTTTCTTTTCTCGATTCAAATCCTTAAGAAGTTTTAAAATTTTTGCTTGTACGGTAACATCTAATGAAGTTGTGGGCTCATCAGCAATTATAAGCTTTGGATTGTTGATAATGGCCATTGCTATCACGACCCTTTGACAAAGCCCTCCAGACAACTGGTGAGGATATTGATTGTATCTTTTTTGAGGGTTGTTTATCCCTACCGATTTCATAACCTGCAGCACTTTATTCTTTATATCTTGATCATTAAATTTAGAATGTATTTTAAGTCCTTCTCCAATTTGTCTTCCAATCTTTTTTAAAGGATGTAATGCACTTACAGGTTCTTGAAATATCATATTAACATCTTTGCCCCTAATTTCCTTTAGATCTTTTTCAGTTTTTATCTCTTTCCCGTTGTATATTATGCTTCCTGAAAGAATCTCAATACCATCTGGTAAGATTCCAAGAAGTCCCTTACACACCATACTTTTGCCACATCCTGATTCTCCTGCCATGGCAACAACTTGTCCTCTTCTTACTTCAATAGAAAAATTTTCAACTAAAATTAAATCTTTTTTTCTTCCTTTAATTCCGATGGTCAAATTCTTTACATCTAAAAGTATTCCATTGTCATTGATATCTAAATCTTTTTCCATCATTTAATTTCCTTTCTATCAATTCCAAAATAAACACTTAATTCGTCACCTAAAAAGTTAAAGCTTAATGACAATAATAATATAAAAACTCCAGGAGCTATAGAAATCCAAGGCGCATCAAATAAGAAACTTCTTCCCTTGGACACCATGAGTCCTAAACTAGTTAAAGGAGCTTGTGCACCAAAACCCAAAAAGCTAATTCCTGCTTCCGCTAAAATTGCAGACGGAATACCCATTGTATAAAGAACCAGTACAGTATGTTTTACATTGGGAAGAATATGAGTAAAAATCATTCCAAATTTCGAAATTCCAGAGGCTTTAGCCGCATCTATATATGGCAAATTTACAATCTGTTTTGTTTGGGATCTAATAATCCTTGCAGAAGGAGTCCACCCAAAGATTACAAGAGCTAACATCATTGAGCCTAGCCCTGAACCCATATTGTACACAATCGCCATTGCCAAAATCATAAATGGATAGGACAGTCCTATATCTACAATCCTCATCAAAATGGAATCAAGATACTTATTTGAAGAGCCAGCCAACATTCCTACAAAGGATCCAATGACGATATTAATAGTCGTAGGTACAAACCCTATAAACAATGACATCCTAAGTCCATAAACTATTCTAGAAAAAATATCACGACTTAATTCATCAGTTCCTAGTAAATATTTTTTTGATGGAGGTGCCAACGGTGCTGAAAAACTGGTTTCATCTACTTCATAAGGAGCTACTAGAGGAGCAAAAACCGCCATTATAATAAGTATAGTGATTATTGTCACAGAAATTATCATTATAGGACGTCTTTTTGTAAATTTTAAAAATCTTTTCATTCTATTCCACCCTTATCCTTGGATCTATAATTGAATATAGAATATCAGAAAGGAAGTTGCCCAGTATAATAATTGAAGTTGCAAGCAAAATAGTCCCTTGGAGTAATGGCAAGTCCCTGTTGGTGAGCGCAGAAATTGATAATGTTCCAAGACCAGGAATCCCAAAGATTGTCTCTGTAATCATTGCCCCTCCAAGTAGGGATGTAAATTGTAGAATCATAATGGTTACGATAGGTAACATGCTAGATTTCAAAGCGTGTCTTATTATAATTTGAAATTTCGAAAGTCCCTTTATCCTAGCAGTATCCACATACCCTTCTTTCATTGTATATTTGATATTTTCCTTTAAAACCCTTGTAATTTCTCCCGAAAAACTCCATCCTAATACAATAGCTGGTAAAATTAATTCCTTTATGCTCCCAAATCCTGAAATAGGTACAAGCTTCAACTTATAAGCAAAAATATATTGCAAAAGTATGGCTATCCAAAAAGTTGGCATAGAGATTCCTAAAATGGAGTTAAACATTAACAGTCTATCTACAAAAGTACCCTGATACATTGCCGCAAGTACTCCAAATAATATTCCAAACCCCCATGATATCATCATGGCTGCAAGGGAGAGTTTAAGCGTATTGGGGAATGCTTTCTTAATAATTTCTGCCACAGATTGGTTCATTATGATAGACTTACCTAAATCCCCTTCCAAAAGTTTTGATATGTAGCTAAAAAATCTCTCTGCAACAGGTTTATCCAATTCCAGTTCTTTTAGTACTCTTTCATATACTTTGGCATTGGTCTTTTCTCCAATTAATGCAGTTGCTGCATTGCCAGGTATTATATTCATAAGCAAAAAAGTTATAAATACTACCCCAAAAAATATTACTATAGATTGGATAAATCGTTTTAATAAAAATTTATTCATATTTTCCTCTTTCTTAAATATTACAAATCCTTTCAAGCATATAGCTTACAAAAACCCCTCAATCCTAGTATGTGGATTTTGGGGCATTTGTATTAGCTTAATTAAATTGAACTATTCTTCAATTTCAACACCATAAGTAGCTCCAGCTACCCATCCTTGCCAAGAAAGATTAAGATTTTTCACTCTTGAACTGGTGATGTATCTTCGAACCTTAGAAGCGATAGGAAAATAAAGAGCCTTTTCATGAACTATCTCCTTATCAAGCTCATTTAATGCTTTAATTCTTTCATCAGTATCTGTTATATCCCTTGCTTCATTGATCTTTTTGGATAATTCTTCATCAGTTACATTGTACCCATTAGCACCACTGTCTTCCACTGTAAATGAAGCGTAGAAATCATCAGGATCAGCTACGTCTGCAGTAACAGGTCCTATAGTCATAGAAAAACCTTCACCACTAAATACCGTATCCCAATAACTAGTCATATCCATATTTTTGATTTCTGCTTCAATTCCTACTTCCTTAAGCATCTTTTGAAGCATTTCATTCATAGGATGAGTATACTCAGAATCACCATTTTGAAGTATGATAAAAGGTGAGCTCTTATCTATATTTGCCTTTTCAATTAATTCTTTCGCCTCATTGGGATTGTATTCAATCTCAGGAAGATTTTTTTGATAACCTGGCATTCCCGGAGGAACTACACCATTTATCAAAATCCCTTCTCCATCATAGAAAGTCTTGTTAAATGTCTCCCTATCAATTGCTTTACTTATGGCCTGTCTCACTTCAAGTTTTGCCATATTTGGATCCTTTTGATTAAATACCATATAGTCCATGCTAGGTCCAGAATATTCTGTTATATACTCTTTATATTTATCATCGCTATTGTACTTTTCATAACTTGCCTTATCAAGAGATAAATAGTCAATTTCACCATTTTCAAACATCATTCTTTCGGTAGCTTTGTCAATATTCATTAGGTATTTAACTCCATCTACCTTGGCAGGTTCTTTAAAATAGTCGTCATTTCTAATAAGGTTGATCTCTTTATCTTGAGTCCAATCCTTAAATTTCATATATCCAGTACCTACTGTATATTCAGGATCAAACCCAAACTTATCCTTACCTTCTTCAACAGCTTTTCTGTTAAAAATGGATGCAGGAGCTCCAGAAAGTCCAGCTAAAAATGGACCCGATGGTTTTTCTAAAGTTAGTTCGACAGTGTAGTCATCTACCACCTTAACCCCTTCAACCTTTTCAGCTTTGCCTTCAAGTTTTTCCTTTGATCCTTTAATCGCTTCAAATACAGAACTATTTACAGTTGCTTCTTTAGGATCCATCATCTTTTCAATAGTAAAAAGAACGTCATCAGCCTTTAATTCTTCACCATTATGGAACTTAACGCCCTTATTTAGATGAAAAGTATAAACCAATCCATCCTCTGAAACTTCCCAACTTTTAGCAAGACTAGGCACAATCTCTGGTTCACCACTTTCTCCAACTTCAGTCTCAACCAATCTGTTGTATATTTGAATTGGAATAAAATAATCTGCGTTAGTCTTTTGGATGTCCAAAGTCTTAGGATTTTGAAAAAGAGTTAAAGTAAATATCTTTTCTTCACCACTAGACTTTCCCTCTGTTACTTCAGAACCATTTGTTTTACCGCCTTTTGCTTTGCAACCAGTGATTAAAAATGCCATTATCAATATGATTGCCAATATCTTCTTCTTCATCATTACCCCCTATTTGTTTTTTTACAAAATCAAAACAATATTGCAATTTATATGCTTTAATGCTCCTTTGATTTGTGTGTTCATACACTATAATAATATAAGATTTAAATTAAATAAAGAGTTAGTTTACAAACTTATTTAACATTTTTGTCCCAATGTTAAATAACATTAATATATTAATAAATAGTGGAATTAAAATTCCGATACTTAACATTCCACCTACATTCAGATACGACTGGTCGAAATCATGTTATACTGTAGGTAGGAGGTAGGTATGACAAGAAAAGCAATTTTTGATATGGACGGAACTATGATTGACTCCATGGCAAAGTGGAGTACAGTTCTTGAAGATTATTTTTCAAAGCTGGGAATCATTTTTGATATAGATTATAAAAAGACTTTAATTGGTCTGTCAATGAACGATATTCTAACAAATGTAAATAGAGATTTTGGTGTTAAAGAGGCTCCCGAAAAGAGTTTTAAAAATATTTTGGAGATTATGAGACAGGGATATTTACATGAATTTTCTCTAAAACCAGGAATTTTAGAATGTCTAGATATGCTTAAATCCAAGAATGTAAAGATGGCTGTAGCCACCGCTACCCCTGAACACATAGCACTGGAAGCCTTAAAGTCTAAAGGTCTGCTTGATTACTTTGAATTTGTTCAAACCTGTGACAATATCGGCCATCTCAAAAGCGACCCACTTTATTGGAAAAAGGCCTCCTTGCGTTTAGAAAGCGACATCTCCAGTACTGTAGTATTTGAAGATGCTCTATATTGCATAGAGACTGTAAAGGGTTTAAACGGCAATATTGTAGCCATTTCTGATGAAACTTCTAAACATGATGAAGATAGGATTAAAACCCTAGCAAATCAATTTATCTTAAATTATAATGAATTAAATTATGGAATTTTTGAAAAATAGCCCTAGAGCTATTTTTCTTTGTAAGAGGGGAGATTATGAATTTACCAAGTGACGTTTTATATATTCTCAACAAATTTAAAGATGAAAACTTCTACGCCTATCCCGTTGGAGGTTGCGTCAGAGATAGTCTTTTAGGAAAAACTCCTGGAGATTGGGACATTACCACAGACGCTACTCCCGTTGAAATTCTAGAAGTCTTTAATGGGCATAAGGTAATTACCTTGGGAGAAAAATTTGGAACAATAGGAGTTTTGATAAATGGAAAAACCTATGAAATTACCACCATGAGATATGACCATTCCTATGATGACAACAGACACCCTAGTCAAGTCAGCTTTACAAAAAACCTGATAGAAGATCTAAAAAGACGAGACTTTACAATTAATTCCATGGCCTATGATCACATAAACAAAAAAGTCATTGACCCATTTGATGGACAAGAGGACTTGAAAAGACGAGTAATCAAAGCGGTGGGGAACCCCGATGAAAGGTTTAAAGAAGATGCGCTGAGGATAATGAGGGCAATTCGATTTTCTGCAAAACTGAAATTTTCAATAGAGACGAATACTCTTTTCAGCATTTGTAAAAACGTTAACCTACTTAAAAATATAGCCATGGAGAGAATTAAGATAGAGCTGGATAAGACTTTAATCTGTGGAGATTTTGAAACTTTGCGAAACCTCTATAACTGTAATATCTTTTATGTTCTCTTTCCAGAAATTCATAAGATGTTTGAGACTACACAAAATAACAATTATCATATCTATAATGTTGGAGACCACAGCCTAATGGCCGTTACTAAGATTAAGAATGATGTGCTTTTAAAATATGTGGCACTTCTCCATGATGTAGGAAAAGTTCCTGCAAAAACCGTCGATAATGGAAAAGATCATTTCTATTATCATAGTGAATATTCTGTAGAAATTGCACGGGATATTTTAAATAGGCTAAAATTTTCAAACGAGGACAAACATAAGGTTTTAAAACTAATCGAGTTTCACGATACTGTTCTAAATACAAAATTAAAATCCATAATGAAATTTGTAGTCGATAGAAACTTCTCCTATGAAGATTTCTTAGACCTGCTGGAAATGACCAAAGCAGATACCCTAGCACAAAGCCCACTATATATAAACCGACTTTTCAAACTTGACGAAATCAAAGAGGCATATAAAAAAGTTTATGAAGGTCCACATAAACTCTCCCACCTAGCAGTAGATGGAAGAGATATGATTGAATTAGGGTACAGAAATGAAAATATCAAAAAGATTCTAGTATATCTTCTAAAACAGGTAA
This sequence comes from Lagierella sp., assembly GCF_029983815.1. Taxonomy (GTDB): domain Bacteria; phylum Bacillota; class Clostridia; order Tissierellales; family Peptoniphilaceae; genus Mediannikoviicoccus. The sequence continues at coordinate 18,728 of NZ_JASBYU010000002.1, read as the reverse complement.
TTGCCGATCCAAATATCAATAGAAAAGAAAAATTGATGGATATTGCGGGAAAGGTGCAAGAAGAGATTTGCAAAAACTGATAACACCTACAAAGGACTTCCCTAATGGTTGGAAGTCCTTTTAACTACAAATATTCTTCAAACCCACCAACTCCTTCAAGGATATCCCTCAAAGACTCCACTTTAAACCCTCTAAATCCAACCACTTCTTCTGCATGTAACATGGAACTTAGGATGGATTCATGGATGGCATCTATGGTTGCTGTAAAGACATCGTCTAATTTATCGTCCATTATGCACTTTATATCTGCAAAGTTTTTCTTTTCATGGGGAATCTTATTGTAGGTTGAAAAAGCCAATGCAACTTCTCCGCTTCCATTTCCAGAGTTTGCTCCTGTTCTGGATATTCCTGCCATGGACCTTTTGCATAATCTTTTCAACTGTCTTGAAGAAAGTGGTAAGTCTGTTGCAATTATAATAATTATGGACCCTTGTTCTCTCTCCTTACTGTCCTGTATTTTTTCTTTAAGTTCCTCTTCCCTTAATGTCCTTATATTTTTACCATCTATCATAAGTTCTTCAAACTTAGCATGATTAGTCATTACTAGCACTCCAAGTGTGTAATCTTTTTCAAGATGAACGATTCTAGAAGAAGTTCCTATTCCACCCTTTAGTTCATGACATCTCATTCCTCTTCCCGATCCGACAGCACCTTCTTCAAAGTCTTCCTTAGCATTTTTTAGCGCATTGAATACATCTTCCTCTTTTACAAAAAGACTTCTAATGTCGTTTAACTTCATATCATTACATTCTAAGATTGGGCAGTTTATGGTTCCAGTTTCGACTCCTATTCCTGGATTTTCCTTAAGCATATGCTTTATTAATGCAGTCAATGCAGTTCCAACGGATAAAGTATTTGTCAAAACTATTGGAGACTCTAGAGTTCCAAGTTCATCTATCTGAATTAGGCCTTGTGGTTTTGCAAAACCGTTTATTACATGGCTTGCTGCTAAGAGCTTTTCTTCAAACATATTTTCCTTTGGAATTATCGCAGTAACACCAGTCTCCTTCCCATCTCCCGTCAAAGTAGTATGACCAACTTTAACTCCCTTTACGTCGGTAATACTGTTTTTGCTTCCCTTTTTAAATTTCCCGATTTGTTTTTTTAGACCCATATTTGCTCCCTTCGTTATAATTTTAAATGTCTTCTACTATACTATTATATCCAAATATAGCAATATATTGCCCAACTACAGTGCTATAAGTGGTAAAATGGTATTAATATCAAAGACAATTTAAATTTGAAAAACATGAATCTAGGTGAGGTGTAATATGGAAAAACTAGCTACTACTACCAGAGGACAAATCGAGGATCTATATACCTTTGGTAATGTCATCCTAGTTGATGAAAATAAAACTACTGTTTATGAAAAGGGAAATGGCGATGAAATCTCCTTCCCTCGTTCTTCTGCAAAGCTTATGCAGGCCTTGACTCCTTTAAGTCTTGGAGCTAAGGAAAAGTTTAATCTCTCAAAGGAAGAAATCGCAATTATATGCGCTTCTCATTCGGGAGAGGACTTTCATATAAAGACTATTAGAAAACTTCTTAAAAAGACAAATCTCGAGGAAAGTTCCTTAAAATGTGGTCCCCACTATCCTTTTAAGGAAGATGTGGCTGAAAGAATGAAAAAGGAAGGAATTTCTCCACTGGATATTCACAATAATTGTAGTGGAAAACATACAGGAATGCTTCTTGCCTGTAGAATTATGGGTTGGAGTTTGGAGGACTATTATAAGATTGACCATCCGGTACAAAAACTCATCATCAAAAATATCGAAAGGGTTTGTCAATGTGAAATCCCATTAAGTCATATATCCGTTGATGGCTGTGGGGTTCCTGTCCACGCTATGAGTATGAGAGATTTTGCATATGGCATGGCAAGGATGGCAGATTATGAAAATTTGGAAGGTTTTGAAGGTGCTTCTAAGGATATAATTGAAGCTATAACTTTAAATTCTAAATACACTTCTGGTTCTGACAGGATAGACCATTACTTAATCTCCAGATATCCTGGTAAAATTATCGTAAAATCTGGAGCAAATGGCTATTTTGGTGGGCTTCTTCCCGATAGAAAGTATGGTTTTGCAATTAAGACCTATGATGGTAAAGGGGTAATGAGAAATCTAATTTTAATTGAGCTTCTTAAAAAGCTTGAGGTCATTCCAAAGAAGGATTACGATTATTTTGATAATCTCTTTACTAAGGAAATCAAAAACCATAGGAATGAAATTGTCGGCGAGGTTAAGCTACATCTGTAAATTTTACCAATTATAATGATAGGATTAAAAAAGGACATCCATTAATATCCCTGGATGTCCTAAATTTTTTAGCCATTTAACGCCCTGTCAACATTTCTGATAAAGTCCTGTACATTGGTTACCATGGAGACTGCTGTTACAGTTCCCCTGTCGGAAAGCTTGTTTACTGCAAACTCCTGAATGTCGATGGTGTACATATAGACTGGTCTAACTTCTCCATCGAATACATTGTAGGAAGGGGTCATGTTTCCTGTTGCTATGGTAAATAATATTGCTGACATCATGATTATTGTAGATGTCTTTCTGGCATGGGACCTCATTTCGTTTTGGGCTTGATATACATTGTTTATGGTTTCAGGAAGTGCAAATCTGTCTCTAATCGTCCCTGCAATTACAAAGGGCACGTCCTTTTCAACACAGGCTTTAATAAATCCGTCCTTTACTAAACCCGTCTCAATCAAACTCTTGATAGAGCCATGTTTTCTAACCATGTTTATAGTTTCATATAGATTTCTGTTGGTGTTTTGTTCCCTTTTAAAGTGTTCCTGTCCCCAAGTGGTGTTAAACATTCCCCTTTCCAAGTCGAATGCAGCTGTTGTAGTTCCGCAGAATATAGCTTGAACATAGCCGTTTAGGATAAGTCTTTCAAGAGCTTTTCTCGACTGACCGTCCAAAACAACCGCCGCCCCAACAATCAAGGTAACATATCCATGATTTTCCTTCTCATACTTTAACACTTCGTACAATGTGTCATAGTCTATGGAAAAGGCAGTTTCTCTAGAACGTCCTGACCTAAAGGCAAAGGTGTCTCTAACCTCGTCCTCTTGTAAAAAGCCTCTGGTCCATACATAGATTCCCTCGGAAGCATCCTCCGTTCTACCAATAACTACCTTATTGCCCCTCTTAAGGTTTCTAAATTCTACTATGTCTACAGACTCTTCTCCTGGAGTGTCATTGGCTACACAAACCGTGTCCATCCTAGATTGTTCAGCTAAAACCCACTTGCCATTTATTTTAAAATATTCAGGATAAACAGAAAGAGCATGATAATTTCTTGGACTTATTCCATCTTCAGTTACCTCTTCAAGAGTTGCATTAGGTGCATTTTTAAGAAAATCTTGATTAAAGTCTGGATGGTGGTACTTTGGCATTTCAAATTTCATATTATATCTCTCCTTCTAGTTCATCAATATTTTCAACTTTTATAAACTCTTCTTCCGGCATTGCAAGTTCCTCGGCAAACTCCTTTTGTGCTGGTGTGATAAGGGCCTTTTGACAGTTTACAACAAAGTCTTGTACATTTGTAACCATAGGCACAAAGGCCATTAATTCCCTTGCAGCGCCTACCTTGTTAACCACATTTTCAGTTACATCCACAGAGTACATATATACCGGACTTATCTTTCCGTCTTTTCTAACCCTGTAACTTGAAGCCATCCTTGCTGCGGAAAGACTGTGAAGCATTGTTGCAATACAGATTATTAGAGTCGCCTTATCCAAAGCCTTCTTCGTTTCAGTTAAAGCCACATCCGTATCTCCAATGACTTCTGGTAGGGGGCCATCATCCCTTATGGACCCAGAAAGCACAAAGGGTATGTCCATTGAGGACAAAGTCTTAATAATACCGTCTTTAACATTTCCCGCTGCAATAAAATCCTTGATGGATCCTATGGTTCTAACTTCATTTAACAAATCCAAATGATTGTAATGTCCCATAGGAACATTTTCTTGAGTGTATATGTTTTGACCAAGGGCAGTTTGCAAAAATCCACCTTCCAAATCGTGGGTGCACATTGCATTTCCACCTAGTAAACAGTCAATGTATCCATTTTCTGCCAATTGATTTAAAGCATTTCTAGTGTCGTAGTCGAAGACAACAGAAGGTCCCAACACCCATACGATGTAACCGTCGTCACTATCCCTTTCGTGTTCCATCAGTTTAAATAGATATTCATAGTCTTCGGAAAAGGAAGTCTCAACAGCTTTACCAGGAGTTGAGTAGATGGACTCATCAAACCCATCCCTATAGACTAAAATTCCATGTTCCAAATCCCCTGTTCTCGAAAGGACTACTTCTTCTCCCCTCTTTATTTCCCTGATTTCCTTTATCTTGATTTCTTCCTCTTCCAAAACCGCTACACAGTTTAAAGAATTATGTTCTGGAAAAAGCCATTCCCCATTATGCTTATAGAAAGTCGGCATATGGGAAGTCAAATAAAAATCATCTGGTGCAACCCCATCTCTTTCCACAGTTCCCAAGGTTATATCGGGAGCCTTTTGGTATTTTTCCTCTTCAAAATTTGGTAAAGTAAATTCCGGTAATTGAAAAGCCATTTAATTCCTCCTACTCATTATTTCTCTAAAATTATCTTATCCTACTCTTTCACAAATTCAAACAAAGTCTTGGGCATTCAAATCGACTACCCTATTACTTTAAATTTGTCATCTTCCATCTCCAATTTTATCTTCTTGTTTTTCTCTGTACCATCTTCCAGTTGTTTCTCACAGATCAAAAAGTAGACTTCCTGTTCGATAATCTTTTTAACATCCCTTGGTTCCATCTTCTCCTTCAAGGCATAGTTTAAAAACTTCTCAACAAAATTATCATCCCAGAAAACCTCGATAAAATGTTCCTTCGATTCTTCCCTAAGCTCTTCTAAATTTAAAAGTATCAACTTTTTCATATCTTTTTTATCTAAGTCTTCTAGATAAAAAACGTAGTCCACATATTTGTCGAACCGTATCTTAAGTTTATCATTAATCTCATTTTTTTGGGAGGAATTTGTCAAAGTAATTGTAAGAAAGATGATTGCATTTTCCATGTTAATCGTCTTTCCCTGATTGTCCTTCAACTTCCCCTCTTGAATGATTTGAAGAATAAGGTTTTGCACTTCCCTGTGGGCGTTGTCAATGTCATTAAATATAATTACACTATAGGGTTTTGTTCTCAAAGCCCTTGTCAAAACCCCTCCAATATCGTAACCAACATAACCTGGAGGTGCCCCAATGAGTTTTGTAATCGAGGAGCGGTCGTTAAACTCACTCATATCAAAGGTCAAAAGGCTGTTTTCCCCCTCGTATAGATATTTTGCAACAAGTTCACCAATATAGCCTTTACCAGTTCCCGACTTGCCACATAGAAGGAAGCTTCCCACAGGTCTATTGCCCTTGGCAAATCCACCCTGGGAAATCATATAGGTGTTGATGATCTTGTCAATCATCTTTTCACCACCAACAAAATCCCTTTTCATATTTTCTCTAATTTCATTCAGTCTAGAGATCTTGCTAAGTTCCAATTTTACCTTAGGCATCCCAGAAAGCTTCGAAACTATCTCCTTGACCTCATTTTCAGTAACCTTTGTCTTTATAGGGTAATATTCCTCTATAGCTTCTAAGCGTTTAAGCTTTTCATCAATCTTTTTTTCAGTCTTTAAGAGATTGTCAAGTTTTTGAATGTCCCTTTTCTCCTTGGCCTGTTCCAGCTGAATCCTTATATGATTAAGTTCTCGTTCATTGGATAGGATGTTCTCCTGTCTTTCCTTTTCTAAATTATAGAGCCTAGTCTTTTCTTCAAGCTCGCTATTAAGTGCCTCTATCTGTCTATCCTTGTCTTCAAGAATTGTCTTAGAACGAACCTCTTTTTCATCCCTTAAAGCTATTTTTTCCATTTCCAGTTGAAGTATCTTTCTGTGAAGATTGTCGATTTCTTCAGGTCTTTGATCCCTTACCATACGAACCAAGGCACAGGCCTCATCAATTACATCAATCGCCACGTCGGGAAGCTTTCTCTCTGGTAAAAACCTCTTAGATAGCTTTACCGCTTCCACCAATGCACTGTCGGAAATCTTTACACGGTGATGTGCTTCGTACTTAAACTTTACCCCTCTCAAGATTGCAATGGTAGTTTCTTCAGAAGGCTCCTCTATTAGAATCTTTTGAAACCTTCGGTCCAAAGCCGCGTCCTTTTCAATGTATTTTCTATATTCATCAATGGTAGTTGCCCCAATTGTTAAAATTTCTCCCCGGGCAAGCATAGGCTTTAAAATATTGGCGGTGTCCATTGTGCCCCCAGAACTTCCACTGCCCATAATATTGTGGATTTCGTCTATAAAGAGGATGATTTTACCCTGAGACTGCTTTATAATCTCAAGGACTTTCTTAAGCCTTTCCTCAAAGTCACCCCTGTACTTTGCTCCTGCAATAAGAGAAGTCATGTCCAAGGAAAAGACTATCTTGTCCTTTAAGTCATCGGGCACGTCCTCTTTTACAATCCTCTCCACAATTCCTTCTACGATAGCCGTCTTTCCAACCCCCGCCTCACCAATTAGAACAGGGTTGTTCTTGATCCTTCTCGATAGAATTCGAATTGCACTTCTCGTCTCTTCCTCTCTTCCTATAACAGGATCTAGCTTTTTTTCCATGGCCTCTTTAGTTAAATTTCTCCCATATCTCTCCAATACTGTAAGGGTGTCCTTAGCAACTCCTCCAAGAAAAGCCTCGTTAAACTTTTGAGACATGGCCTTTCGTAACTTTTCGTACTCCAGTCCGTGAAGCTTCGAAAGTTTTGCAGAAGACATATCATCTTCCCTAATAAGGGCCAATAGTATATGCTCTGGTGTGACTTTTTCGTCATATAGATTTCTACAGATCTCCTCAGAAATTAGCAAAGTTCTATTATAGGACCTGCTTGTATACAAACTGGTAATGCCTTTGATTGGCTTTAACTTAATAACGGCATTTTCCACATCCACCTTAAGATTTTCATAGATGATTCCCAGCTCATTAATATAACCCTCTACCAAATTTTTAGCATTGGTCAAAATCGATAGAAAAAGGTGTAAATCCGTCACTTCCCTATGACTGTATTTAATTGCCACTTGATTTGCATCTCTTATAATATCGATAGCTGACTGAGAATACTTAGAAAAATCCATTTAAAATAACAACCCCCAAATTATATGTGCAGCAATTCCGCCACAAAGTCCACCAATGGTATGGGACAAAATTGCATTTCCAGTCATCTCCTTAGTGTCCAAGGCATCCATCATAGCTATATGAGTTGAAAGATATCCACTCCAACACATACAGATAGAAGTGAAAACTGCAATGTCATTTCCATTGATAATCCCCTTTGTAGCCATGTCGGAGACCATCCCAATGGCAGCTCCAGAACTTCCCAATGCGGTTATTGGGATGGAAATTGCCTTAGGAGTGCTAAATCCAAAGAGAGGAGTTAATATAAAACTGAGTTTCTCCCCTATCACAGGTAATAAACCCACACCTTGATTGGCTGTTCCGTTGTAGACACCAGCATCCCCCGTTCCATTTGTAAGGAGAATCACCATGGTACAGATCAAGACAACACCTGGGATGATTGCAACACCCATATCTACACCAACCTTGCCACCATCTAACAAAGCTTGGATAAACCTTGAACCTATGGAGCCTTCCCTTACCTTACGTTTTCTTTCGGGAATGGCTTCAATATTGCTACACTCTACATAGTCCTCTGTGCCATAGTACTTCTTGGTCTTATGAATCATTATCCTAACAGATACAATCGATCCAACAACAGCACCTAAAAAACCTATTAAAGCCCCCGGAACAGCCCCCTTTACTGGTAAAGCCATCATAGATGTAACTATGATAAGGCCCATACCAAAGGCAGTTCCCAAATTGGTCAAAGCAGGCATCTGATATTTCTTAAAGTACTTCCTAAAATTGTCATCATGGGCCAAAGTTAAAATCGCCGGATTATCAGACATAAAGCAGTTTAACATCCCAAGGGAGCTTGCTCCTGGCAAGTCGTAAACCGGCTTCATAATAGCAGACAATCCCTTGTTTATCAGAGCTATTACTCCAAACTCAGAAAATATTGAAGAGACTCCTCCAGCTAAAACAGATACTGCCATTAAAAAAAAGCAGACGTTAATCAACAAATCAAAGGCAGTATTCATCATGGTCTTAATCATATTTGTTCCACCCATGACCCTACCTATGTAGATAAATAAGCCAAAGAAGACCAATAGAAAAATTGGTGCTTCCCACCCGATTTCATTTTTATAAACCTTATTGTTATCTTTCATCTCTTTCCACCTTATATAAAATTTCTTCCATTTATATAGAAGTTTGAAAACCTATTTCATAAAACCCTATTCCTCTATTTTTTTCTTAACTTCATCTAAAGTTAAGCCCTTTTCTAAAGCAATTTCACGTAAATCCTCATATTCATATTTTTTTCTTACTACATTGTATCCAGAGGATTTCTTTACACTTACCTTTCCAAAACAACTGTCAACCTTTGAAATCTTTCTGTCTAAAATATATCTATTAAAAGTATTTTCCCTAATACCAATTGTACTAGTGTACTTAAAGATGAGTTCAACAAACCTCTGTTTGTCTTCCTCACTGCAAATTACAGAAAGCAAGGTTCCTGGACGAGATTTCTTCATGTTGATAGGCGTGGTGTAAACCTCCAAAGCTCCTTGATCCATTAGCCTTTCCACCGCAAAGCCTATCTCTTCTCCAGTCATATCATCTAGATTACAAGACAGCTCATAGACCAAATCCCTTTCATCTTCAAAACCTAAAAAGGCTCTCACACAATTACACATTTCAAAATCTTTCTTACCCATACCATAGCCTATTTTTTCTACCTTTATAGTAGGCATCTTCACAAAATCAGTTGCAAAGTACTTAAGTATTGCAGCTCCAGTAGGTGTACAAAGTTCAGATTCAACCCTGGAATTATATACTGGAACATTTCGTAAAATATATGCGGTAGCAGGGGCTGGAACCGGTAAAACCCCATGGGCACAGTGCACATGGCCACTACCTAAATTTATTGGCGACGCTATTATCCTATCCACAGATAGACCGGAGAGAAGATAGCAAAATCCAGTTATATCGGCAATTGCATCCATATTTCCAACTTCGTGAAAATGTATCTCTTTCACATCCACATTGTGGCTTATAGACTCAGCCTTTGCAATAAGACTATACACCCCAAGAACATCCTCTTTAATTTTTTTATCTATCGCAAGATTATTAACTATCTCTTCTATCTCCACCATTCCCCTATGACTGTGATGATGTTTTTGATCATGGCTATGGCTATGATTTTCATCATGATTATGGTAATGATTATGATCATGTTCATGGTGACTATGGTGGTGGACGTGGCGACTATGCCCATCTACACCTTCCTCTACACCATCTACTTTAACAACCAAACCCGTTCCCTTAATCCCACATTTAAAACTGTCTCTTTTTTCAAATTTAACATGCGGAATATGGAGATCATTTAACTTATCAATCATCATTAATGGATTATCGTATAATTCCAAAAGAGAAGCTGTCAGCATGTCACCAGCAGCCCCCATGTTACATTCAAAATATAGCGTTTTCATCATTTTACCTCCATATGATTAATCATACTCGCCAAGTAGCCTGCCCCAAAACCATTGTCGATATTTACCACACTTACACCACTGGCACAGGAGTTGAGCATTGAAAGTAGTGCTGCAACACCATTAAAAGAGGCTCCATAACCTACAGAAGTGGGAACGGCAATTACAGGACAATCAGCCAAACCTCCAATAACTGAGGCCAAGGCCCCTTCCATACCAGCAACTGCCACAATAACAGAAGCCTTCATTATCACTTCTCTCTTTGCAAGTAACCTATGAACCCCTGAAACTCCAACATCATATAACCTATTAACCCTATTCCCAAGCATCCTAGCAGTTAAATAGGCCTCTTCAGCCACGGGAATATCAGAGGTGCCTCCAGTTGCTATAACAATTTCCCCAATGCCATCAGGCTCTTTAAAATCTCCCAAGATTCCAATTTTGGCACTTTCATAATATTTTAAATCTTGAAACTTACAAACCTCTTTATAACCCTCTTTAGACAACCTGGTTATTAAAATTCTCCTTTGGCCATTATTGACCATTGTAGAAAGGATCTTAACGATCTGTTCAGCAGTCTTTCCACCACCATAAATCACTTCAGTAGCACCTTGTCGAACCTGTCTATGTAAGTCGACTTTGGCAAAATCGATGTCTTCAAAGGGTTTAGACTTCAAACTCAACATGGCTTCATCCACCGAAACCGTGCCATTTTGTACCCCTTGAAGCAGCTTTTTTATTTCCGTATTCACTTTCTAACCTCCAAATCCAACAAGATATTAGGATAATATTTCAAAAGTTCCTGTAAAATATCAGCTCTATGTTCAATAACCTTTTCCAAGTCGGTCTCAGTAACAGAAATCTTAGCACTGTCACAAAAAAGCCTCACCCTAAAATCCACAAAACCTAAACTTTTTAAAAAGTCCTCCGCTCTTTCAGTTCTATCCAAATCCTCCAAAGTTATAGTTTTATCCACTGGAATCCTAGTAGCAAGACAGGAATAAGAAGGCTTGTTCCAAGTAAAAAGTCCCTTTTCCTTAGAGAGCTTTCTTATATCTTTTTTTGTCAACTTGCACATCCTTAAGGGAGAAAGAACCTTAAGTTCGTCCTTTGCCCTCATTCCCGGCCTATCATCATAGTCATCAGAATAGTTTGTCCCATCCAATAACACTTCATATCCATCTTTTTTAGCCTGCTTTAATATAGATCCAAAGATGACCTTTTTACAGTAATAACATCTCTTACTTGAATTTTTGATTATATTATCATCCTTGAAAACATCCACCTGCATAATCTTTAACTTTGCATTAAGCTCTTTGGAAAGCCTTTTTGCATCCTCCAACTCAAAATCTGGCTGAAAAGCTGACTTAACATAATATGCAGTGATATCTACACCATTCTCAATAGCCTGTTGCAATAAGAATGCAGAGTCAACACCTCCAGAAAAAGCTAGAGCAACCTTTTTATATTCATTAAAAAATTCATTTAAATTCATTCTTTCACCTTCAAAATGCTGAGAAAATAAGAAAATCTTAATATCGACTTTATCAAACTATCCAGATAAACCCCACAGAATTCCCATTTGTATTATTATACCACGTATCGAAAGTAATATTAAAGAACCAATATATTAAGAAGAAAATACTAAATTTTCACACATACAGGTGGATTATAGAGATTGAATAAGAAGATTAAAAAATAAAGCACATTCTAATATTAAAAAATAGAACCAACTTATAATCAGCTGATTCTACCTTAACATTACTATTTGATTATCCCAAAATATTTTTCATATGCTTTATCGTCCAATATTTCTAGCTTTTTGTCTTCTAGTAAATATATAATATCGCAAAGTTCTTCTAGATGTTCATGATTATGAGATGTAATCATAATTATTTTATTCTTTGATTTAAGATCCACTATGGCTTCTTTGATGTCTCTCTGTGTCTTAAAATCGAGCCCATTAAAAATTTCATCAAGTAAAATAATATCTTGATTTTCCATTATAGCTTGAACTATTCCCAGTTTTTGTTTCATTCCAAAGGAATAATTTTTTACCTTTGTTTTTAAATCTGGGTCCAAATTTAAAAACCTCATCCAATTTTTGATTTCTTCTTCACTTATATCTCCTTTAATACCTGCCAGGAGTTTTAAATTTTCCAACCCAGTATAGTATGATATAAATCCAGGAGAATCAATAAATATTCCCGTATTTGGTAAATATTCAAAGTCCTTGGATAAAACTTTATTTCCAAGCATTACCGTTCCAGTATCAGGTTTCATCAATCCGCAGATTATCTTAAATAAAACTGACTTTCCCGAACCATTGCCGCCTACTATGCCCGTTATAGTTCCTGGTTCAAGTTGTAGTTTTATACCATCAAATAAAATATTGTCCTTAAAGGATTTACTAATATTGTCTAAGATTAATCTCTCCACAAAAATTCACTCCCTTTTACAAATAAAAATATAATCATTCCAATAGTAACAAGCGATATACCTATAGGTATCACGTTATTAAATCCGTCGGCATTTCTGATATATGATGAAAAACCAAAAATACTGGATATTTTCATATCAAAGGCATTTGTCAAATATAGTAAAGATAAGATTAGAAATGATAAAGTGGTGTTCTTGGTAGTTACAAATATAGTCAAGAATAAAAAGGTGATAAAAATCTCTTCCAATACAAATAGACCTATATTTAAAAAGCCAATTTTACTTCCTCTAATTACAAAAAAAGTTGTAGATAATAAAAGTAAAATCCCTATATAAACTACGATAATAAGCAAGGAAATTAAAACAAAGTCTCTAAATATTTTCTTTTTACTTCCTATCCTAATATTTAAAAAATTTAAATTAATAGAGGAGATTTCCGTCATCACATATCCTATAATGAAAATAGGAGTAATATATTGTAATAAATATCTAGCGTAATCCGCTAATATAAGATATCCCTTGCCATATCCTCTTAAAAAGTAATTCATATCAAATTGTTCCCAGTCCAAATACCCTACTTTTTTATATATTGACATATCAAACAAAATAAATATTGTTGTAACAATAAGGGCAATAACCGTAGTTTTAAAAATAACTTTCCATTTTATTAAACCAAGTAGACTTTTCTTTCTCATAGCTCTATGATTTAGAAAATAGTAGTAAAACACACCTTGTATTACTAATGATAGAACTATTTTTATTGGAGTTTGTAATGGCAGAATTAAAAAGTCAAATATTGTTATAAAATAATAAAAAACAGGTTGGAATATCCTAAGTCCTATAACAACATAGCTATACAGAATAGCAAGAGTTATAATTATATTTGCTCTTATCTTGGAAACTTGTACTAATAATATTTTTATAACATTTAATAAGAAAATAAGTCCAACTGTAAAATAAAATATTGCAACGGGTGTAAAGATTTGAAATTCAACAGGATTTAGCAAACCAAAATTTAATTGCTTTCCTATAGTAGAGTATAATAAAAATCCAATAGAAAAACCTATTAAGGCAACAATCACAATTCTTAAAGCTTTCAAAATATTATTCCTACAAAATCTCTTATACATCCGCTTATCATCCCTATATCTAATCCTTATCAATCCAATATCCATTTCTGATTCTTTAAATATTTTAATGATATTTGGGATAAGAAAAACAAGAACTATTATATTTACATCAAAGAATAAAAAGGAAAGCCCGGAAACAAAATCTACAACTTCTGGATTTTGCGGGATGATCATACTAATTATGAATGTAATTATATCTATTAATTCTATCATCAAACTTCCTCAATTTTTTTCTTGTTGAAAAAATAAATCAAAACTGTAACTATGAGCAAAGGAATAAGTCCAAACTCTAGTTGAAAAATATTTTCAGGAAAGGGCTGCATTTTTATTCCTGGTAAATATGTTGGTGCCAATGATAAATCTAATAAATTGATATCTATTATTAAGTAAGTCGCCTCGGTTATTAACAGATATATTGTACTGGCAAAAAATCCTAAAAATAAATTGCTAGTAGCCAAATTGACCACAAAGCTAAACCCTAAAATAATTAAAGATACGAACCATTGTTGTAGTATATAAAATATCAGAGTCAAAACAGAAGAAGTTCTAATATACCTTAACATCGTTACTTTATCAGTAACATGAAGCTGAACTAAATCAGGTCTTGCCGCAAAAATGATATAAGAAATTATAAAAGCTATTATATTTCCAACTATTATTATCCCTAAATTTAATAGACTGACACTTAGAAATAAATCTTTAAAATAGGTTTTTTTACCGCATCTAAAGTATTCGTATACCATAGAATTATTTCTCTTCTTTGTTTGTAGAATAATGGATATTGTAACACTGCATACCAAGGGGAATAGATATAAGCTCAATGGATTGCCTGCTACTATTTCAAAAGTTTGAGACTTAGATTCAAGAATAGTCTGTCTTACTAAATTAATATGACCTAATTGAGAGATAATTATTAAAATTAATGGCAACGTGGATAGTTTTATTACTTCTTTGAACTGAATTTTAAAATTGTTGTTTTTCATTTTTTCCCTCGCATAAAGAATATAGGTTACTCAACGATTTTTCTTAGTTACTTAATTACAACCCCATGAACCTCTTACTGTAGTTCTATGAACATTGCCATTAGCAGCATAAGCTTCTAAATACGCCTTAGAACCACTTAAGATATCGCCATGAGGCAAATTATAAGTTGTTGAAACTTTATCTATCCTCTTATACGCTCCAATCAATGAGGCTCCTGATGATTTGTTTTTCATTCTTGCAAATATTATTCTATTATCAGTTACACTTGATAATCTTATATATCCATCCTTATAGCTCTCACTTTTCGTTAGTGCAGTAGGATGTGTCGCGGAAAATGAACCCCTTGGTAAAATCCAATCGCCTAGACTGGCCCCAAGTACTGTAGAACCGGATAGGATTATCATCATTCCAGCTAATAAAATTGATTTAAAAAACTTATTTTTCATTTGTCCTCCTAAAAATTGTGACCGCTGAGTAACCTATTCCAGTTACTAGAATATATAATTATTTTGATTTTGTCAAACTTATTGTTTTTTTAATTTTCGCAAAAAAAGACACCTGTAACCAAGTGTCTCTGTCTTACTACTGTACATATTTTGGTCCAATATACCCTGTTTGACCATTGTATTCTACTTTTAACCACCCTTTTTCCAAATAACCAGAAACCTCAGCTCCTGCAGGGATTGTTCCAATCACATCATAATCGTATCCCGGTCCTGAACGGAAATTTAAATCTTGGGTGAGCTTACCACTTTTTTGTTCCCCATTTTCCGTTTCTTTTGTTTCTTCAGTAGCTTCTGTCTCCTGTGTTTCTTCGGTCTCCTTAGACTCTTTAGTAGTCTTGGTCTCTTGTGTTTCGGTTTCTTCGACTAGTTCCGTCTGTTTTAAATTGTCCAAGCTATCTAATTTTTTATTTATTCGATTGTTATTAGCCAAGGTCCAAGCTACGAGAATTATTGTGGTTATCACTAAAAGAGAGGTTAAAAAGACCAAAAAAGGTGTATAATTGCGTTTCTTTTTATTTTTAGAAACTTGGGGTCTGCTCTCCCTTTGCCTATTTTCTTCAGCATAGGGATCTTGCCCATTTAAAAAGTATTGTTCCTCTCTAAAGCGTCTATTTATCTCGGCATAGTCCAGCTTGTCGGTATTTTCTATATTAATATCTTTGTTATCGTCGTTTTTCATACTATCCCCATCCCATTACTTCTATTATACTCTAAATTTGACAATAAGGAAATATCAATATCCTTTACCACTTTTATCCATGACTTTACCCTTTGATTATGGAAATTAATAGCTCCTCGTGTTTGATATTATTGAAAGAATAATCATCTAAACATAAAAAAAGCCCTACTAATGTAGAGCCTTCATCTATTTTTCTTTAACAAGTCTTTTATCTTGTATTTTATAACTCTTATTACAATATTTCAAAATATCTAGATTATGAGTGATTATAAAGATGATTTTCTCGCTTGAATCTTTCACTATATTTTCAATGATTAGGTTTTCCGTAACATTATCAAGAGAACTCGTTGGTTCATCCAAAACTATTAAATCTGCTTCTTCTGTAAAATATCTTGCTAAAGCTATTCTCTGTTTATCTCCTCCAGAAAGATTTGCTCCATTTTCAATTATATCTTCATCTAAGTTTTCAAACTTATCCAAAAAGCTTAACTCTCGATACTTTTGCTTTTCTGCAGGCTTTCTTCCAAAGTTTAAATTATTATATATTGAATCTGAAATAATCGGAATACTTTGAGAATAGTAGGATACTTTCCTTAAATACTCCACCCTCTTAAAGTTTCTAATGTCTATCCCATTAATCTTAATGGTATCAATTTCACGAAATCTTGGAATGAGTTTTAGTAGAGTACTTTTACCTTTACCACTTTCTCCAATTATACCAATGATATCTCCTTGTTTAAAGGTTAAGTCAATGTCTTTTAACAGCAACTTATTACCAATAGATAATGCAGGAATATCCAAGGAAATAGTCTCAATCTTATTAGGCATATCCTCTATTCCCTCTGAAACCTCTTTTGAAATTAAATTTTCTAAGATTTTATCTGTGGCATCCTTTGATGCAAATCCAAGATTTGTAGCACTTAACTCTCTTATGGCGTTGGAAAAATAAGGTAATATCAATATCACGTATACCACAGTACCAAACATTCTCTTATCCTCTAAAGCTAGAGATGAAAGAAAAATTATTGTTATTGCCTGTATAATTTGTGTTATTCCAGATAATAGTCCTGAAGCCCCATTTGCCACATAATTAACTTTTTTCCTTGTTCCTTCAAATTTAAAAATATTTTCTTTTATAATCGGAAGTATATATTTGTTTTCAGGATTTTGTTTAATAAAATCCACTTGGGAAATTACGGAATTGATATTTCTAAAGGCAATAGAACTGGCATTTCTTAACTTTACGGAAAGCTCTGAAAGTTTATTATTTAAGATCTTAAAACCGAAATAATAAATCGGAAGCGTTATAAACATTAAAAAAGAAGCTAAAGTGTTTAAAGTAAACGCTATCCCAATAGTAGTTAATATTATGATGATATTGGTGATTAAATTTGGCATAACCGACAAATAAAAATCCACATATGAGGAGGATGCATTGTAAACTAGATCCTGTAAAGCTGTTGCACCTAGCTCTATGTACTCATCATAACTAAGTCGAAAAACCTGTTGATAAATTGCAGGTATAGCCTTAGAATTAAAATCTTGCACAATATAATTCTTTAAAAAAACTGCCAAAAATTGGACTACATACCCTGCTGCCAACAACAATATTACATATAGAATATCCTTCATGTCTATTTTCCCAACATTTTGTACAACATTATTGATGAACAAAGGAGCAATAATAAATAATAGCGCTGAAACTATAAATAGCAAAATTAAAAATAAGAATTTAATCTTATCAAGACAGAGCCAAAGTTGTTTTTTTAATATACTAACATTTTTCATGTAAACATCTCCATGTATATTTATAAAAGTCACACATGAAATCGTTTCTGTTACTAAAGTTTCCATATATTTTATAGCTATTTGCAGGGCAACCACCACTACAATAATGAATTAATTCACAATGTTTACATTCTTCATCTTGATAAACATCAAAAGAATGAATTTTATTATATATTTCTCCTTTCAGATATAATTCCTTAAACTTATCATCTAAAATATTACCAATTCTTAATTCCTCATTCATCAAAAGTTGGCAAGGATATACATCTCCTAATGGATCTATCGCTATAACTGAGTCCGCTGCCCCACATCCAGCATTCAAAGATTCATAATCCTCTAATTTAAATTTTCTATAATCAGGCATTAAATTTATTTCTTTAATATTATTTGGCATTCTTAAAGTTTCAATTTGTTCAATACCTATGCTTTGTAGGTAATTCCCTAATCTTTTACTTGCTACTTCATGTCCAGATGATACTACTGATCGAACTTTAAAAATACCAGTATATCTTTCTTTTACAAGCTTGATGTTTTCCATAATTGTTGAAATAGATAATCCCTTTCTAAGACCACTTTCTATTCCATCTAAACTCATTACAATTGCATCTGCATAATTTAAAATATCACATTTTTCTCTTATTAAAGATCCGTTCGTCAGAAGATCAATTTCATATCCTAATGACTTTGCAAACTTAAGTATTTGGTCAATTTGCGGGTGGAGTAACGGCTCACCTCCCGTGATAACGATTTTTTTAACATCGTAAAACTTTAATTTTCTTAATATTTTCTTCCAATCTTTTGTACTATCTATCATATTATGATCTTTTGCATAGATATTTTGATAACAATATTCGCATTTTAGATTACATTTGTATGTAACATGAAAATACACCGTGTTAATTTTATTATCTTTAGTTAGCTCTTGACTAACAAACTTTTTCTTTTTATAAGCTTTAATGTCTTCAATTAAAATACCATTTTTAACTAAAAGTTCAATTTGCTTATTACTAAGTTCTGAATATATGTTTTTGAAATCTTTTGATTCTTGGCATTTAAATAAATAATCCATAAGGACATTATCCAACTCTATCATTTGATTGGTGAATTTATTATAAACTCTGGAATAGTCTTTATTTTTATATATAATGATATCTTCACTTAATTTCATAGCAACCTTTCCTTTATTTTAATAATAAGAGAATGTTGATTAACATTCTCTTATTATTAGTATCTTAAGCCCCTTGTCCTGCCCTTAGTCCACAACCACAACTCCTACATCTCCTTGCAACTTCTGGAAGTTTTACTTCTTTAATTTTTGATTTTTTTAGTTTCATAATATTTCTCCTCTCATTTTTTTCTATCCTATCATAAATATTGAGCTCTGTCAAATAAAAAAAGCCCTACTAATGTAGAGCTTATCTGACGGGCGAATACCTACTCTCCCATGGCGTCGCCACCATAGTACCATCGGCGCT
>NZ_JASBYU010000001.1 GCF_029983815.1 Lagierella sp. | reverse complement strand
TATTACGCATAGAGAATGGCTAGATAGTCTTGTTTTAAATGCACTTTAGTATTAAGTTTAATAATAAAATTTTACACCGACTGTGTAAGAATTTAATAA
Organism: Lagierella sp.; assembly: GCF_029983815.1. Classification (GTDB taxonomy): domain Bacteria; phylum Bacillota; class Clostridia; order Tissierellales; family Peptoniphilaceae; genus Mediannikoviicoccus. The sequence continues at coordinate 258,150 of NZ_JASBYU010000001.1, read as the reverse complement.
AAAAACAATTTTCCACAAGAGAAAAGTAATAAAAAAATTTTAGATGAATATTTACTCATCCAAATCCTAGTGGATTCAGAGAAGTAATTAATAATATGCACAGATGCTGAATAAGAAGAACCACTACATATAGTGGAGCCTACATATAGTGGTTGCTATATGTAGCGATATCCTTTAGAATTATATGTAGGTGATGAGTATGAAAGTAAAGAAGAGAGACGGCAATTTAGTCGAATTTGATAAAAACAAAATTATTATAGCCATAGAAAAAGCCATGAATTCCAGTACTGGAGTCTATGAAGAGGGTTTAGCAGGTAAGATTGCTACTGAAATTGAAGACTTTGCCAAGACCACTGGTAGAACCATGTCAATTTTTGATATAGAGGACCAGGTCTACTATAAGTTAATTCAAAATGGCAATCCTGCTACTGCAAGGTCCTATGAAAACTATAAGGCGGTGCAAACCTACAAGAGGGAAAAGAACACCACTGATGATAGCATCATCGGCTTACTTGCAACGGAGAACGATGAGCTGATGACTGAAAACTCCAACAAGAATGCATATATAGCTTCTACACAAAGGGATTTAATTGCAGGGGAAGTTTCCAAGGACATAGCAAGAAGAAAGATAATCCCAGTAGAGCTTATTCAGGCCCATGATGAAGGTGCTATACATATTCACGATATGGACTATATTATCCAACCTATGTTCAACTGTTGTTTAGTCAATATGAAGGATATGTTAGATAATGGTACTGTGGTCAATGGAAAGATGATAGAGACTCCAAAGTCCTTCCAAGTTGCTTGTAATGTCATGACTCAAATCATTGCTCAAATAGCAAGCAATCAGTATGGTGGACAGAGTATAGATATAAAATGTCTTGGAAAATATCTAAGAAGATCCTATGAAAAGAATTTAAACCTTGCCCTTTCTGTAATGAAGGATATAGGTTTAGCTGAGAAGATGGCAGAGGAACTGACTCAAAAGGATTTGGAGTCAGGAATTCAAACTATCCAATATCAAATAAACACTTTAATGACCAGCAATGGACAAGCTCCTTTTGTAACCCTGTTTATGCATATTGAAGAAGGGGACGAATATGAGGAAGAGGTTGCTAGAATCATTGAAGAGATATTAAAACAGAGAATTGAAGGAATTAAAAATGAAGTGGGAGTTTATGTAACTCCAGCCTTTCCTAAATTAATTTACGTTCTTGATGAAAATAATATCCACAAGGGAAGTAAATACAATTATTTAACTGCCCTTTCCATAAGATGTACAGCTAAGAGAATGTATCCGGACTATATTTCTGCAAAGAAGATGAGAGAAAACTATGAAGGAAATGTATTTTCTCCAATGGGTTGTAGGGCATTCCTTTCTCCATGGAAAGATGAATCTGGCAAATACCAATTCGACGGAAGATTTAATATGGGAGTTGTAACTATAAACCTTCCTCAAATAGGGATACTAGCAAAGGGAGACGAAGATAAATTCTTCCATATCCTGGATAAGAGACTTGAATTATGTAAAAAAGTTTGTATGTTAAGATATGAACTTTTACAAAATGCAAATTCCGACTCCAGTCCAATCCACTGGCAACATGGTGCCATTGCAAGACTGGGCAAACATGAACCGATAAATGACCTATTGATCAATGGATATGCCACAGTGACTTTAGGATATATTGGAATATATGAAGCAACTCTTCTAACCAAGGGAGTTAGCCATACTGATGAAAAAGGTAAGGAATTTGCCCTTAGGATTATGGAGAGATTGAATGATAAGGTAAACCAATGGAAAGCTGAAACTGGTCTAGGATTTGCCCTTTATGGAACTCCTGCCGAGTCACTGACTCATAGATTTAATTCTATTGACAGAAGAAGATTTGGCGTTATAAAGGATGTTACGGATAAGGGATACTATATAAACTCATTCCATGTGGATGTAAGGGAAAATATTGACGTATTTTCAAAATTTAACTTTGAATCACAGTTTCAAGACCTATCCCATGGTGGTTGTATATCCTATGTTGAAATACCAAATATGTCCCACAATTTAGAGGCCCTTGAGACCATGGTAAAATATATTTATGACCATATTCAATATGCTGAATTCAATACCAAGTCAGACTATTGTCAAGTTTGCGGTTTTGATGGAGAGATAACCTTAGATGATGACAATAAATGGACCTGCCCTCAATGTAAGAACCAGGACACCTCAAAGATGAATGTAACAAGGAGAACTTGTGGTTACTTGGGAGAAAACTTCTGGAATGAGGGAAGGACAAAAGAGATTAAAGAAAGAGTCCTTCACATATAATGCATTTTGCTCAAATAAGAAATTATGATGTGGCAAATGGCCCGGGAATTAGGACGACAATTTTTGTGACCGGATGTACCATAGGGTGTAAAAATTGTTTTAATCCTGAATATCAAAACTTTCAGTTTGGAGATATATGGGATGAAAAAGTCACAGAGCAACTCCTTGGTTATCTAGAAAACCCGGAAGTTGAAGGACTTACCATTCTAGGGGGAGAACCCTTTGATAGTAGTAAGGACCTATCTAAAATTCTACCCATAATAAGAAAAGGTACTACAAAAAGCATTTGGATATATTCAGGACATGTCTATGAAGAACTGATAAAAGATCATTATGCTACAATTATCTTAAACAATTGTGATGTCCTTGTGGATGGTCCCTATGTGGAAGAGCTAAAGGATTTAAAATTAAAGTTTAAAGGTTCTTCAAATCAAAGGATAATAGACTTAAATAGAACTAGAGCAGAAAATAGAATAATTGAACTAGATATATAAGTTTTCAGTCCCTTATTTATAAGATAAATAGGGGGCTTTTTTTGATTTAATAGCTACAAATTAAAAATCATACAAGGGACTTGTGAACATTGATATAAATAGTTCAATTTTATCTTTACAAATTTTATTTTAGATGGTAGACTTTAGATGTATCATAATTCTAGTACACTAAGGAGGTATATAATGAAAAGAGACGAAATTTATAAGAAAATGGGATTTTGGAACGGATTTTATCTTGTAATTGGAGTAATAGGATTATTGTTTAGCATTTACAATATCGTGGATACCTTTTTTACTAAATCCTATATTAAGAATTTAGAGAAAATAGGATTGGATCCAGCTGACTTTGAACCTTCAACTTTTGAAAAAGTAATTTTGGTTCTTGTGACAGTGATAAGTATTTACTGTGTAGTTATAGCTTTTAAAAATAGAAGGAGAATTATTGAAAAATTAAAGGTCAATATTCTACCTTATGCTTTAACATTGTTGATAGCTGCCTTTAACTTTGTAAGTTCTTTACTTCAAAGATTTACAGGAGAAGAGACACAACAAGTAAATGATCAAGTTGCACAGTCCATGGAAGGAGTTGGAGAAAATGCTTTAATTGCAGGCCTAGTTGTATTTATAGTGGGTATAGTAATTGTGTTACTTGTAAAGCTTCTTCCTGCAATTAGAATGTTGATGTTAAATTCAAAGCTTCAAAAACTTCCTGAAGAAGAGGAAAGTATGTATGAGTAAAAAGAACAAGATAATAATTTCTGTGGTGGCTGTAATTTTAATTGCAGCCACTATTATTGGACTTTTAATCCCAAAGGGGAAGGATAAAAAGGAATATTCCCTTTATAGAGTAAAGGGAAAGGATGCACTAAGTTTTTCTGGAACCTCAAAACCGGTGGATGTACAAAATATCTTCTATGATCCTACTAAAGGGGAGATAGTTAAATACCATGTTAAGGACAAAGATGTAGTTCAAGCGGGAACTGATCTATTTGTATATGAGAATCCAGCTGTAAAGGAACAGATTGACGAACTTAATAGACAGTATTCAACTGTAAAAAAGTCTTTGAATTTTGCAAACTCTGATGTTGGAAAAGCAAATAGTGACTATTCTAATGCAAAGGCCAATGTTGGAAGTTTGGAATCTAAAGTTAAAAAGGCGAAGGACAATTTAAACTCAGAAAACCCTGAGGAATACGCTCAACAGCAAGCAGAAATTCAACAACTGCAGATGGAATATGAAGGAGCTAAACAGGAGATGAAGGCATATGAAGCTCAAATCTCCCCTGCAAAGAGAGCTGCCTCAGAGACCAAATCACAATTAGATGGAATTTCAGAACAGATAGCATCTTTAAAGAATAAGCAGTATACTACTGAAAAGGCAGAGATTTCAGGTCAGATTTACTTAGATAAGAATGGAGAAAATGCATCTCAAGGTGCAACGAATCCACTTATAAAAATTGTGTCGAAAGATGCTAAGATTGTTTCCAGTATTTCTGAATTTGACTACGATAAGATAAAGGTAGACGATAGGGTGGACCTAAAAGTAATATCCACAGGAGAAAGTCAAAAGGGAACAGTGAAGTCGGTTTCAAACATCCCTAAGGAGGATGTGCAAATTCCAGGCAATGGTGGTGGAGGAAGCAATCTTTCAGAATTTGAATTTACTGTAATTCCAGATGGTTTCATCCAATATGGTTTCTCTGTAAATGTTATGGTAAAACAAGATGGCCTGTATATTCCAGAGTCGGCAGTAGAAGAGGAAAACGAAAAGACCTATGTATATAAGTATGAAGATGGGAAGGCTAAAAAGGTAGAAGTTCAGCTGATAAAGGAAGATAAGGTCTACAGAGTGACTGAGGGTTTGAAATTGGATGATGAAATCATTGAAGAGGCAAAGGGTTTAAAGGATGGACAGGAGATAAAAGTAAAGGACTTGGAATCCAATAAGAAAAAGGATACAAAGGAAGATAATAAAAAGTCCAATAGTACCAATGCCAATGATCATAATTCTACAGATGTTGACAATAACAATGTTGAGCCAAATGTGGAAACTAATGTAGAAAACAATGAAAACCCATCTGAACAAAAGGATATGGATATAAAAGATGATTCAAGTCAAAAAGGTTAATAAAGTATATCGTGCAGGAGAGGAAAAACTCCATGTACTTAAGGATGTCTCCTTCACAGTAGAACGTGGAGAATTCGTTGGAATCATGGGAGAATCTGGCTCGGGTAAATCAACCCTTATGAATATCATTGGTTTTATAGACAGAAAGTTTACAGGCGACTACTTTTTCAATGGTAAGTCCATCAGAAAATTGGACGATGATGAAATGTCTCATTTGAGAAATAAGTCTGTAGGTTTTGTCTTTCAAAACTTTAATCTAATTGACAATTATACCGTTAGAGAAAATGTGGAATTACCACTTCTATATGCAGGACATAGTCCTAAGGGTATCAGAAGTAAGGTGGAGGCTGCGTTAGATGCAGTTGGAATATTGAATAAAATTGAAAAGTATCCCACCCAGTTATCTGGGGGACAAAAGCAGAGGGTTGCCATTGCAAGGGCTATAGTTCATAAGCCGGACTTTTTACTTGCAGATGAGCCTACAGGAGCCTTAGACTCTGTTACTTCAATTGAAATTATGGATATTTTCAAAAGACTAAATAGTGAAAATAATACTACGGTTATTATGGTTACCCACGACAGGTCCCTAAAGACATACTGCTCCAAGGTCCTCTTTATGCTGGACGGAGATCTTGAAGAAAGGATGGACATATAATGAAGTTTTCAGTACTTTTTGCCGATGCTTTAAATGCAATAAAAAGAAATAAGAAAAGGTCCATACTTACCATGTTGGGGATAATCATAGGAATTGGAGCGGTAATAACTATTATTTCCATAGGTAATGGCTTTCAAAAATTTGTTATGGAAAACTTGACCGAAGAAGGGGACGAAAACTTGTCCATAGCCATACAATTCATTCCCAAAAACCAGAACCTTTATGAAAATCCAAATATTGAATTTTTTAGCCAACAGGATCTAGCTGACATATCTGCCATTGACGAAGTAGAAAAGGTAGAACTAGCTCAACCTTCGGACGAATTTAACACCTACAATCTGGAAGTGGAGACCGTCTATGGTCAGAAGACTGCCTTTGTAGGCGTTGTGGAAAATACTGACGATACCATTATTGAGGGTAGAAACCTAACGGATGTGGATAATGAACTCGAAGAAAGGGTTGCAATAATAGGAGATAAGAAGGCAAAGGAACTATTTAAAAACTATAGTGAAACAATAGGTTCTCCACTTGTTATAAATGGTCTTGAATACACCATAGTAGGTGTGTATGAGCAAAAGGCGGGAGGACTGACAATAGGAATGCCTAATTCAGAAATTTCTATACCAAAGAAGACTTATGAAAAATTTAAACAGGAAAATCCAAATTCATCGGCCCTGGAAGTGTTTATTAAATCTGGAGCAAATGTAAAGGAAACTGCAGAAAAGATTACGGATAGATTGAAGGAAACAGGTTCTATGAAGGACGTGGGTACCTATGAATTCTTCGATATCTCTGAGATGATGGAGGGTATTTCAAATGTACTTAAACAGATAACCCTATTTATAGCCTTGATTGGAAGTATTTCTCTTTTCATTGCGGGAATTGGAATGATGAATATGATGTTTATATCGGTATCAGAACGTACCAAGGAAATAGGTATTAGAAGAGCTATCGGTGCGACAAAGGGAAATATTACCCTACAATTCCTATTAGAGGGAGTTACTGTAACGGTTATAGGTGGAATATTTGGATATCTCTTTGGCCTGGCCATGGCAATGCTAATATCGGCCTTCTTGCCATTTAAAGCTTCAGTAGAGCTTGGGCCAATACTTACAGCCTTGGGAATATCCCTTGGAATAGGAATTATTTTCTCCTATGCACCAGCAAAGTCAGCAGCCAATAAGAACGTTATTGAAATCCTATCTTAAATAGAAATTTTAAATGAAAATAAAAAATCAAGCACTCAACCATGTGCTTGATTTTTATAATTCATAAATTTGTTCTTTATTAAACCCCAACTCATCTCCAGTATAGATTAGTGTGCGATTATTCAAATTTTCTTTTATAAAGTCTATAGCCTTTTCTTTATTATAGAGGTCTAAACCTAGGAAGGGTTCATCTAAATACACTATTTCGCTTCTTGTAAGTAACGCCCTTATTAGTGACAATCTAGTTTTTTGTCCAGTTGAAAGATTTTTGGCCAAATTATCCTTACATTTATACAAGTCAAAATATTTTAACGAACTTTTAATTATTGGATCTTCTGCTTTGCTCAGAACTTTAACTTCATCAAAGGCTGATAATCGTCCTAAAAATACCTTTTGAGAAAAACTAATACTCTGTTTTCTGAAGGTGTTTTTAATCGTTCCCTTAAAGTCCCTATCAAGGCCTGACATTATTCTCAACAAAGTGGTTTTCCCAACGCCGGATTCTCCCTTAATAACAAGGATATCCATAGGATTAATTCTAAGAGAAATATCTTTTAAAATGACCTTTTCATCGTATTTTTTTTCAATTAAATTTAGATTAATCATCTATCTTCTTCCATTTCTTCAGTAAAATTCTAAATGCTTCTTCAAGAACATAAGATACTACTACAATTATAACTGTAATAGATAGTAAGTCGACCATTTCAAAGGAAATCTTTGACAGATATAGTAGATTTCCAATTCCTGTAGAACTTCCTCCTATTACTTCTGAAGTGATGGCTGCCTTAATGGCAATTCCAATGGCGATTACCATTGAAAAGAGTATTTTTTCAACGATTATAGGAAGATGTAGATATCTAAATTTCCTATATGAATTTAAATTATAAACTTTAGCTAATTCTATCCTGCTTACATGTATATTATCTAAACCATTTAAAATATTCTCATAGACTATCGGAGTGATAATCAGGAAGATAATAATAGTGGAAAGATAGGACTTGTTGCTAAAAAATAGAATTATCAGCACCAGTGAGACTACAGGCGTTGACTTCACCAGGGAAAATAGTGGATAAAAGACATCCCTGATGTCATATATATAGGATAAGTAGGAAAGTACACCACCGACTGTTATAGAAAGAAGTATCGCTACTACAATTCTCATTAGGGAGACTAGAAGGGGAGAAAGGATCTCCCCTGAATAAATTAGTTCAAAAATCCTTTTAACGATATCCCAAATTGATGGTAATATAATAGGATTATTTAATAGATAATAAGCTATTATCCAAGCTACAATTAGACATAGATGTCCAAAAAGTTTTTTGTAATTTATCATTTACTACTCCATTACTGGTATTTTTCCACCTATTAGTTCAGGGTTTAAATCTAATATAACTTCTAAAAACTGTGACAAATCATCTGTAAATTCATCTTTTTCATACTTTAAGAAGTCGATATTTGTAATGCTCTTTTCTGCTATAGGAGCTTTTACAATTCCCATCTCCTCTATAATATTAGCAAAATTATTAGGATCTTTAAGTATATTGTCAATGCCTTTATTATAAACTTGAAGGAATTCATATATCGCTTCAGTTTTTTCACTATATGTTAAATCCTTTACCACAATTACTGAAGTAATAACTGGTGGTAAACTCATTTCCTCCCAAAGTTTTTTTATATCCAAAGACCTTTGAAGTTTATCATTTTTTGTTAAAACCGCCGTTACAAAGGGTTCTGGAAGAAGTGCAAAGGAATTTTCGTCCTTCAATAGTTGAGGGACTGCTTGCGTTGGATCTTGAATAAAGTTTATATTGATATCATCTTCGGTCATTTCAGATCTTTCTAAAATCTTTCTAAGTATGGCCTCGGGAATTGCTCCTTTTCCAGTAAGAGATATGGTAGAACCTTTCATATCCTTTACTGAATCTATCTTTTTTGATCCGATCAATGTAAGGGGCATACCGATATTTGGAGAGATGACCTTTAAATCGCCCTTATTATTTTGTAACTTGGCAAATAGGTTTGATGGAACTAAAAATATATCCGAATCAGACTTTTGTATAGAAGACATCTGTTCTTCGATACTATCTTGTATTTTTATTTCATATTTGTCTAAATTTTTTAAATAAGCCAAGGACATTCCAGTAGGTCCCTTCATTGAGGAAATGGTTAGCTTTTGGGAACCCTTTTCATCACCTGTACTATTTTCTGTATTAATACTGTTTTCAGTAACACTTGAACTGTTGTTGTTTTTTCCATTGCCACAACCAGTCAGAGTTATTGACAATAGTAATAAAACTGATAATATTCTAATCTTCATTGCTATCTCCTTTTTAACTTTATATTATTATCATACATCAAAAAATCAAACCATGCATTATTTTAATATACAAAAATAAAAAACATCATAATTTAAAAAGTCGGAAAAACTTTTCCTAAAACAATGAATTAAAATCGTTTATGTGATAAAATATTAATGGCAGTAAAGCTTTAAAGTTCTAGAGTTGGATTGCTGTGAATAATATAAGGAGGACATTTATGACTTTTTGTTATGAAAAGGACAAGGACAAATTTGATGAATTTGTAAAATTTGTAGAAGATCATAAAGATCAACCTGGGGCAATAATGCCGGTTTTACAGGAAGCACAAAAGGTTTTTGGATACATTCCTGAACCGATTGTAGACTTGATGGCATTAAAATTGGGAAAGCCTTCCAGTGAAATATATGGAGTGGCAACTTTTTATTCTCAGTTTACATTTAAGCCTAGGGGTAAACATGAAATATGTGTTTGTTTAGGAACTGCTTGTTATGTAAAGGGAGCAGATAAGCTATTAAATGACTTCTGTGAAGCTTTGGAAGTTAAACCAGGAGAAACTACTGATGATGGAGAGTTTTCTGTTATAGAGACTAGATGCGTAGGGGAATGCGGTATAGCTCCAGTAGTAACTTTAGATGGTGAAAACATAGGAAATGTAAAGCCGGACATGGTGCACAAGATTATTTATGATGCTCAAGGAGGAGAAGATGAATAGACAGGAACTACTAAATATTAAGGAAAAAACTTCTCCCATTATGATGAATAGACTTGAGGAAGATGGATTTATCATAAATGGTGAAAACATTTGCCCTAAAGGCAAGTTTTTTGAAAGTCAAACTAGAGTAGTACTTAGAAATTGTGATGTGATCGACCCGGATTCCATTGAAGAATATATAGCTAGAGATGGCTATTTTGCATTGGAAAAGGTCCTACATACTCTAAACCCTAAAGAAGTAATTGACATAGTTAAAGATTCAGGTTTAAGGGGAAGAGGGGGAGCAGGTTTTCCTACTGGAATAAAATGGGAGTCTGCCTTTGTACAGGAAAATGAACAAAAATACGTTATATGCAATGCCGACGAGGGGGACCCAGGAGCTTTTATGGACAGGTCCGTCTTGGAAAAGGACCCTCACAGCGTGTTAGAGGGGATGGCCATTTGCGGTAAAGCCGTAGGTGCTTCCAAGGGTTTCATATATGTAAGAGCTGAATATCCTAAGGCTGTTCAAAGACTTCTTCACGCAATTGAAGAAGCTGAAAAACACAATCTCCTAGGTGAAAATATAATGGGAACAGACTTTTCCTTTAAAATTGAACTGCGACTTGGTGCTGGAGCCTTTGTATGTGGTGAAGGAACTGCACTGATGGAGTCCATTGAAGGAAAGAGAGGTATGCCTAGAAATAAGGAATTTAGAACGACAACTAAGGGACTTTGGGGCAAACCTACTGTAATAAACAATGTTGAAACTTTTGCAAATATTCCGCAAATAATAAATAAGGGTTCAAAATGGTTTAAATCCATAGGAACTGAAAAATCTGCAGGGACAAAGGTATTTGCCCTTGTTGGTAAGGTAAATAATTCTGGTTTAGTTGAAGTTCCTATGGGAACCACAATCAGAGAGATAGTATATGACATAGGAAATGGAATTCAAGATGGTAAAAAGGCTAAAGCGGTTCAAACGGGAGGGCCATCTGGAGGATGTATTCCTACAGATTTATTTGATACTGGGTGTGACTTTGAGTCTTTAAAGGCAATTGGGTCCATTATGGGTTCTGGTGGAATGGTTGTAATGGATGAAGACGACTGTATGGTGGATGTTTCTAGATTCTTCTTAGAATTTTCAGTAGATGAGTCCTGTGGTAAATGTACACCTTGTAGAATTGGAAATAAGAGACTTTTAGAGATGTTAGATGAGATTACCCAAGGTAGGGGAACAGAGGAGACTGTAAAAAAATTGGAGGAACTATCCAATATAGTTGCATCTACTAGTCTTTGTGGTCTGGGACAATCCAGTCCAAATCCAATATTGTCAACCATAAAATACTTCCCTGATGAATACTATGCCCATGTGGGAGAAGAAAAGACCTGTCCTGCTAAAAAATGTAAGGGCGTACTTAAGTACTTTATTACAGAAAAATGTATTGGTTGTACAAAATGTGCTAGAATTTGTCCGGTGGAATGTATTTCTGGTGAACCTAGAAAGAGACATGAAATCGACCAAGAGAAATGTATAAAATGTGGTCAATGTAAAGACGCATGTCCTGTAGGAACAATAGTCTTAGATTAGGAGGAAAAATGGTAAATATTAAGATTAACGGTGTGGATATGTCCGTTGAAAAAAACACCACGATATTAGAAGCTGCTAATATGATAGGAATAAAAATACCTACTCTTTGCCATTTGAATCTTCATGATATAAAATTTGTAAACAAACTGGCTAGTTGTAGAGTATGTATGGTGGAGGATTTGAATAAGGGCAAATTACTTCCTGCCTGTGCAACTCCTGTAAAGGAAGGAATGAATATAAATACGGATAGTGTTAAGGCGGTAAAGGCAAGAAGAGCCATTGTGGAACTGTTATTGTCCGATCATCCAAATAGTTGTTTAACCTGTGCTAAAAACTTGGATTGCCAACTTCAAGCCTTAGCAAGAGACTTAAATGTTAGGGACATTCCTTATAAAGGGGAGAAAAGAGAATTGCCAATTGATGCTAATTCCCTATCCCTAGTTAGAGACCCCAACAAATGTATACTTTGTAGAAGATGTGAAACCATGTGTAATGAGGTTCAAACCGTTGGAGCCTTAGCAGAGGTTGGAAGAGGATTCAATACCTATGTTGGAAGTACCTTTGAAAGGTCCATGTATGAAACCACATGTACATTTTGTGGACAATGTCTATCTGTATGTCCAACGGGGGCTTTGACTGAAGTTTCTAATGTGGACAAGGTTTGGGACTTGCTTCATTCAGGAAAGACTGTAGTGGTTCAGACAGCACCTGCAGTAAGGGTTGCCTTAGGAGAATCCTTTGGACTAGAACCAGGCAATGTTGTAACGGGAAAAATGGTTAATGCTCTTAGAAGGCTGGGATTTGACAAAGTATTCGATACAAACTTTGCAGCGGACTTAACTATAATGGAAGAATCCCATGAATTCATGGAAAGACTTAAAGGAAATGGGAAATTGCCAATTCTTACATCCTGTTGTCCAGGATGGGTAAACTTTATGGAACAACAATTTTCAGATATGATAGATATTCCAAGTTCTTGCAAGAGTCCTCATGAGATGTTTGGTGCAGTAGCAAAGTCCTATCTATGTAAGAAGATGGGAATAGAACCTGAGGATATGGTAGTGGTTTCAGTTATGCCATGTGTTGCTAAGAAGTTTGAAGCTGCAAGACCAGAGCTTGAAAGCGATGGTATCTCCGATGTGGATATCGTAATAACCACAAGGGAATTGGCACTTATGATTAAAGAAGCTGGAATAAACTTCTTAGAGCTTGAAGATGAAGAATTTGACGATCCATTAGGGGAATCTACAGGTGCTGGAGCTATTTTTGGAGCTACCGGTGGAGTAATTGAGGCTACCGTAAGAACCGCCTATGAAAAACTAACGGGAGAAGAGCTGGGAGAACTTGAATTTACTGCCCTTAGAGGATTAAATGGTATTAAAGCCACAGAAGTCGACATAGACGGTAGAAAAGTTAGAATTGCAGTGGCCAATGGCCTTGGAAATACCAGAAAGTTATTGGAAAAAGTAAATAGTGGAGAAGAAGACTTTGATGCGATTGAAGTAATGGCTTGTCCAGGAGGATGTATCGGTGGAGGAGGTCAACCATATCATCATGGAGATCTTTCCATACTAAGAAGAAGAGCAGAAGGGATATATTCCATCGATAAAAATAAAGAAAGGAGAAAATCCCATGAAAATAAAAAAGTTCAACAACTTTACGATGAGTTCTTAGGAGGAGTAGCAAGTCCACTTGCCCATGAACTGCTTCATACATCCTATGAGAAAAAACCAAAATTATAAAATTTGATAAGATAGTGTTACAGCAGGATTCAATTCTTTCTGTAACACTATTTTTTAGTTTAGAAAAAAATTCCAAACATAACATAAAACGGCTTTCCCTAAAAAATAGAGAAAGCCGCACTAAATTGGTATTTAGATACTACCCTTTAACTATGGTCCTTAAATTATCTTTTGGATTAAGTCTATTATCAACTACGGATTTAATGTGTTCCTTGTAAACCTTTTCTGAAAGTTCTGAAACTTTCTTTTCAAAGTCCTCTTCTTTAAAGCCACTACGGTTTAAATTGTCTATATGATAGCAATATACTTTATCAACCCCAGACATCTTAAGAGGGTACTTTACAGCCATAAGCCCTGACCTCATATATAGCATATGAAGCCATTCCCCTCCTCCTTGGGTATAGACTACTATAGATTTTTTGCCTCTAAAATATCCATTTCTAAAATAGGCCTTATCCTTGAAACTAAATGCCTCCTTAGGCCATAGACTACTGTCTATAAAACCCTTAAGCTTCATTGGAACATTAAACCATTGAAGGGGATATACAAATATCAAGAGATCGCTTTCCTTTAGAATCCTTGAATACTCTATTACTTTTTCATCCCTTTCAGATTTATAACCCTTTGGCAATTCGAAATTGGCAGTTGATTTGGTTAAATCAATAATTGACAGGTCTTCATCTTTTAATTTATTTAAAATTGATTCGTAGACTCTTCTACATTTTCCTTCAGGATTTCCACCATAAATTATAGATATTTTTTGCTTTTTCATAAGTCACTTCCTTTTTCTTTATTATCTCCTAGAATCTCTACAATTTTATCTTTATTCTTTTCGTAGGATATATGATCTGTGGATAGATCATAAACCTCCCTTAAGGTTTCCAATATCTTAAGTTTACTTTTTAGCTCACATTCCACTTCATAGATTAATTCTTCCCAATAACCTCTGGATTTTTTATTACAATCCTCTCCAGGAGGTAAAGAAAGTAGTTCCATTGCATACCTAATATCTTTCAAGGAAAACTCTAAATTCTTTAGGGAAATAATTATTTTCAACTTTTCTAAACTTACTTCATCAAAATTTCTGTATCCATTTTCATCTCTAGGTATTTCAATTAACCCTTGGTCTTCATAGTATCTGATTTTGGATGGCAATACGCCTAAAATCTCTGAAACTTCCTTGATATTCATGTTTTCCCCTCCTTGTAATTTCAGTATACCCTTAAAGTATGGTTGAAGGTCAACAGTATTTTAGCTTTTTTTAAAAATAAAGCGATATAAATTTTAAACTAGCTAATTTTAAATGTCTACGACTGATTTTCTAAGAATCCAATTAAAAATTACTTGACATATCACCCAAACTTTTATCTTAAAATTGCCATTAAGTTTAAAAATTGCCCTTAAAATGGTATAATTTGAATGTTACGTATCATATTACTATTTAGATTGGAGTTTTTTTATGAAGAAATTGTGGGGTAAGTTTATTCTTGCCTTGGCTGATGGATTGGACTTTTTAATAGGCGGGCTAATAAAGGTAATGGAAGCGGTTGTGGAAGTTATTTCCGGTTTAGGAAGGTCGATTTTAGCCATATTTGGGATACTTGCATGTTCTGGTTTTGTTTTTTTACTGCCGTTGTTACTTATATACTTGCCTATAATTTTAATACTTGTATTCTTCTTTATAGTAGTGCCATTGCTTGGTAAGAAATTTATTAATTACTTGGAGTACATACACTACTCTGCTGTTGAATATCTTAGAAATTATGGGGATTATTTAATAAACAATACTGGAAACTACAAAAGCTACTCTGACTTTAAAGAGGCTTATAATAGAAGAAAGGAAGCTGAAGAAAGAGCAAGGCAAGAAAAACAAAGAGCCCAAAACGAGTTTTGGGAGGAAATATTTAGAAACTTTGGCCAAGGATATTATAGATATGACAATACTACTGGAAATTATAGAACCAATACCGGTGGATACAATACTCAAGGCCGTACCTATCAAAATCCATTAGATGATTTTAACAAAAAGTATAGGGAAAGCTGTAAAATTCTAGGTGTGCCAGAAAATACTAATGTCTATGAAGTAAAAACCGCCTATAGAAAAATGGCAAAAAAATACCATCCAGATATAAATGATAGTCCAGAAGCAACTGAAATGTTTCAAAAGGTCAATTCTGCCTATGAATTTTTGTCTGAGGAAAATATAAATAGGTACAACAATTATAATAAGTAATGTGCTAGCCAAAGTGTTATAGAGATCCCGCGTTCATTAGGAGCGAGGGGTTTTTTAATTTTGTAAGATGAAGAAAAAAGGGTGTAACCGAAAAGTCTAAGTTGTTACGTTTTAGTCATAAACTCATAAAAATGAATAATTTAAAATTCTGAGAAATTGAAGAAACATTGATTTATTAATGTTTAGACAGGTGTATTAGATTGTTACAATGTATAAAAATCTGATTTATCACATAAAAAAGTATTAAGAAAAAGTAATATTCATAAAATTTGTGGTTAAAGAAAACGATTTGAATATGACATAATGTCTTTAAGGGTATATTATATTCAACGAGGAGGTTAATAGATGGATGGCTTTATAGAAAGAATTGTGGAGTTAGATGAGTTAACATCGTCTCTAGATCAAGAGTATAAAGTCAAGGAGGCTGAACTTCAAAGAAGTTATAAGAAGAAAAGGGCCGACTTTGACCTTGAACTGGAGAATAGATTAAAAAGTCAAATAGATGACTTTGAATCTCAAGCTAATTTAGAATACAAGTCCAAGAAGAAGGAGATTAAGGATGTTTTAAATAAAAAACTTAATCTTATCATGGATAGATACCGACTTGAAAAACCAGGAATTATCTATTATATTACTAAGTCGGTTTTAGAAAGGGATAATAGGGATGGCAGGAGCTAAAGATTTCGCTGCTGTTAATACTAAAATATCTGGTTTAAGTAAAAATTTATTAACTAATAAGGATTACCAACAAATTTTATCCATGTCTCAACCTGAGATATTGGATTTTTTAAAGAAAAAAGAGTTTATAGAATCGACAGATTTTCAAGAATTGGATTACTTATCCGTTCATCTAAAGAGAGTTTTAATTCAAAAAATGAGAGCCATGGGCTATTTCTTAGGAAATAGATACAAGACCCTGATGGATTTGATTATCGACAGATATGAAATAGATGATGTTAAGAAGGCAATTAGAAATATTTACAATAAGAACATGGATATTTCTAAGGATAGTTTTGTTATAAGACCAGATTTTTTTAAGAAGGTCGTTGAAAAAGGTAATGTCATTGATTTCATTGATTCCCTTAGTGAGGAAAGTTACTACAGTTATCTTAGAAATTATAAAGAGATAGAAGATGAAAAGTTATTATTTTATCTGGAAATGTCTCTAGATAGATTTCATTATTCTGATATCTTTAAATTCTGTGAAAAATTAGATAAAGGAAGTCGTAAGAAGGCCAAGGAGCTTTTTGGTACTATTATCGACTTAAAAAACCTAGTTTGGATTTATAGAGCTAAGAAGTTTTATAATGTTCAAGACACTCTAATCTATAATTACAGCATTTTTAGAGGACTAAAGTTTGGTCCAGAAGAACTTTTGAAATTGTCTAGAATGGATCTAGATTCTTTTGTGGACTCTATTTTTAAAACGGATTATGGATTTTTGTTTAGTGGAAATAAAAACACAGATCTATATATGAGTCTTGAGATGGATAGGTTTTTATATGATAGATTCTATGACTATTTAAGGGGTAATGGATTTAATATTGGTAAAGTTTTAGGATATATATTGATTTACGAATTTCAAATAAAGGATATTATGGTAATAATGCAGGGAAAGGAATTTAAGATGGAAGAAGAGACCTTGGAAGGTTATTTAATTGGAAATGGTGAAAGGAGGTTAAAATGAAATCTCAAAGAATGTATATGATGAATCTAATTGGCCAAGTGGGGGATTTGGAAAATATACTTAAAGATATTGTGGATTCTGGTACAACTGAGATTGTAGATGCAAATGAATTAATCGACAATAGTCAGTTTATGTTTCCGATTAGCAGTGAGAATATAAGTATGGCTATAGATTTTAATTATATAAAAAAATATCAATCTTTATTTAGTGTATCTGAAGAGAAAAAGAGATTGGATGATATTTCGGATTCTTTAAAAATTGATTTTAATAAAAAGAAAGTCCTAAACCTGTCAGGAGAATCTATTTCTGACGAGGAGTTTAAAAAAATGGAACAATCTGTCCAAAATCTTAGAACCCTCGAGTTTAAATTACAAGAGAATAAAGAAGAGACTGACATTTTTCATATGTTTGAAAATATCAATATTCCAATGTCTAAACTTATGCAATTGGACAACTTCAACTTTAAATTTGGAATCTTGTCCAAGGAAGATAGGTTAAAGATTAAGAAAAATTATGAAAATATCTTTGCTGCAATCTTTCATATGGGAACTTTGAAAGAAGGGGAAGTATATTTTATTATCTATCCAAGTAGCATGGAAGTGGACATAAGTAGGGTTTTACGTTCTCTTAATTTTAATGAAATGCAAATCCCGGAAGGCTTTAAAAGGAAACCTTCGGAAATACTTGAGAGATTGAACAAAGAATATTCTGATTTGAAATCTAAGAAGGATCAGGAATTATCCTATATTGAAACTTTTAAGAAAACTAATATAAGCGGTTTAGTTCAAGCCTTAAAGGATAGATATAATAATTTAAATCTTGAAGAAACTAAGGGGCAACTAGCGGTTTCCGATAGGTTCTTCTACTTGGCAGGTTGGATATCTAAAGGGGATAGCAAGTGGCTATACGATGAATTAAAGAGTAAGTACAATGTAGACATAACTTTTCATGAAGCAGGTGACTACAATATAAAACCGCCAACAAAGTTAAAGAACAATAAAATCTTTAAACCCTTTGAGCTCTTGGTAAAGATGTATGGGACGCCTAATTATGAAGAGGTTGACCCAACGCCGTTTTTTGCAATAACATATATGATCTTATTTGGATCTATGTTTGGAGATGTGGGTCAAGGTCTAGTCTTTGCCGTTGCAGGGATGTTGGTAAGTAAATTTGTCAATAGAGATTTTGGTGGCCTTATCACAAGGCTTGGAATAAGTTCTACGATCTTTGGATTTTTATATGGTTCAGTGTTTGGAATAGAGGATATAATAAGTCCGATTTTATTTAGTCCCTATGAAAATATCAATACTATTTTAATTATGGCAATAATTTTAGGGATAATTCTTTTAATCATGAGTTATACCCTAGGGGCTATTAACTATATTAAAAGCGATAATTATGAAGAACTTTACTTTGGAGAGAAGGGAATAGCTGGTTTTTTATTATATCTATCAATTCTTGGAATTGTAGCCTATAATGTTTTAGATTTTAAGTTAATACCTTCCTTCTTATATATAGGAATTGCAGTTCTATCTATTGGGGTAATGATATTTAAAAAAGTTCTTTTCCAAAAGTTCGTTTTAAAGGAAAGGGTAGGACTTCCTAATGGATACTTTATAGAATCAAGCTTTTCTATCATTGAAACGATAATTTCAATTTTTTCAGGAACTATTTCCTTTATAAGGGTTGGGGCCTTCGCCATTAACCACGTTGGTTTATTCTTGGCTTTTTCAACCATAGGAAAGATGATTGGAACTCAAACCGGTTCTATTGTGATGACGGTTATTGGAAATATAGTTATTTTGGGATTGGAAGGACTAATAGTATTCATTCAATCATTAAGACTAGAGTACTATGAAATGTTCAGTAAGTATTATGTTGGGGATGGAAGAGAGTTCATCCCGGATGAAAATTTATTTTAGGAGGAAAGTATGGATTTAATTTTAACTTTATCGATCGTGGTGGTTTTGACAACAATTGGTTCAGGGGTTTATCTACTAAAGAATAATAGGGACAAATCAAAGAATAAGATTAGAAAGGCATTAGGAGTAAATCTTTTAAGTTTTATTCCACTTTTAATTATGGCGATGGTTATCATATCACCTAACTCAAGTTTTGCAGCAACAGATGCAAATGCATCTGCTAATGGACTGGGAATGCTTGCGGCGGCCCTTTCTACAGGTTTTGCAACTATAGGTACTGGATATGCCGTTGGGGTTGTAGGTTCAGCTGCACTAGGTGCTGTTTCTGAAGATGATACCCTTCTTGGTAAGACTTTGATATACGTTGGACTTGCAGAGGGTATTGCCATCTACGGTCTTGTAATTTCAATCATGATCTTGGGAAGATTATAATGTATTCATTTTTAATATCCAATGATGAAAGCATAGTTCAAGGTCTTAAACTTGCTGGAATTAGGGGAACCTATAGTAAGGACAAGGAAGAATTAAGAAATATATTCAAAAAATATTTAAAAGATGAAAAGATTGGAACTCTCATCTTGACAGAGGAGGTTTCAGAAGTGGTTTCGGATTTACTTGTAGAGCATAGAAAGAAAAGAAAGTCCAAACCCTTGATAGTTGTCATACCGGGACAAGGCGGTCTAAAGGACCCAGACTTTATTTTAAAGTCAGTAAAAGAGTCCCTTGGTGTTAAGATTGATTAGGTGATAGTATGATTTTACTTGAAAATAAATATGAATTGTTTAAAAGAGTGACCTATGATAAAAAGAAAGCTGAACTAGAAGAGCATTATAATAAGTTACAAAATAAACTTGAGGAAGAATTTCAAAATTATAAAAGTCAAAGGGAGAAGGAATTTGACTTACAAATTCTAAAAGAAAAGCGCAATGTTTCCACTGAGATAAATGAAAAACTTCAAGTGGAAGAGAATAGGAGTAAAGAAGAGATATTAAAGTTTAGAGAGAGAATGATAGAAGATATTCACAAAGATGTTCTAAACCAATATAAGTCCTATATTGAGCAAGAGGACTATGTTTCTTCTTTAAAAGACCAGTTGAAGGATTATTATGACAAAGAAGATTATATTATCGGAATGACCAAGAGAGATGCTAATAGGCTTGGCTTTGATGAAGATAAAGTAAATCTTCTTCCGGAGGATATTATCGGTGGATATACTTTGGAGAATGTAAAGGACAGTAGTATTATAGACAATACCATTAGAGAATTTGTTAAAAACAATAGAAAGACCATAGGTCTTGTAATACAAAATTTTATTAATAAGGTGGGAGGTAAGGTAGATGGAGAATAAAGGAAAAGTAACATCTATAAATGGTCCTGTAATAACCGCCTCCAATATGACCAACTTCAAGTCCAAGGAAATGGTGTTGGTAGGGCCTAAAAAGTTGATAGGAGAAGTCATATCCCTAGAAGGTGACGAGGGAACTATACAGGTTTACGAGGACACTGAAGGTTTAAGAGGGGAAGATGATATCATTCACACTAACATGCCGTTGTCCGTAAAGCTTGGTCCTGGCCTTCTTGGTAATATGTTTGATGGAATTGAACGACCATTGAAGGTTATAGAAAAGGAATATGGTGAATTTATACCTGAGGGAATAGGACTGAAGTCTTTAGATGAAGAGAAGTTATGGGATGTTGAAATAATAGTAAAAGCTGGTGACTCTGTCCATGAAGGAAGCATCGTAGCTACTGTTAAAGAGACGGAGTCAATAGTTCATAAAATTTTAGTTCCCAATGGAATAAGGGGAAAAGTTATGGAAGTAAAGCCTTCTGGTCAATATAATATTGAAGAGGAGATTGTTAAAGTAAGGGATGAACATGGAGAAGAGTACGCTGTTAAATTGTACCAACAGTGGCCAATTAAACTACCTAGACCAGTTGGTAAAAGGTTGAAGGTGTCTAAATTATTAAAGACTGGGCAAAGAATCCTAGATGTGTTTTTTCCTGTGGCAAAGGGTGGTACAGTTGCTATTCCTGGAGGTTTTGGAACGGGAAAGACCATGACCCAACATCAGTTTGCTAGATACTGTGATGCGGATATTATTGTCTATATCGGTTGTGGTGAAAGGGGAAATGAAATGACGGAAGTATTAGAGGATTTCCCTAAGCTTATCGACCCAAACACTGGAAAACCACTTATGGAAAGAACTATTTTAATAGCCAATACTTCAAATATGCCAGTTGCTGCAAGGGAAGCCTCTATCTATACTGGGATTACCATTGCTGAGTACTTTAGAGACATGGGCTATGATGTGGCCATAATGGCGGACTCTACTTCAAGGTGGGCCGAAGCCCTAAGGGAGATCTCCGGTAGACTGGAAGAGATGCCAGCAGAGGAAGGCTTTCCTCCTTACTTGCCATCTAGAATTGCAGGCTTTTATGAAAGGGCTGGATATGTTGAAACCCTGGGTAAAACAAAGGGTTCTGTAACAATAATCGGAGCGGTTTCACCTCAAGGAGGAGACTTTTCTGAGCCGGTTACTGAAAACACCAAAAGATATGTAAATGTGTTTTTGGGACTGGATAAGGAACTTGCCTATGCAAGGCATTACCCTGCAATTAACTGGTTAAATTCATATTCTAAGTACAGTGAAGAATTGAAAGATGACTATTTGGAATTAATTGGAAAAGACGTTGTAACCTTAAGAAATAAAATGATGAGAATTCTATTTGAAGAGGATAAATTACAGGAAATTGTAATGTTGGTAGGGGAAG
This sequence comes from Lagierella sp., assembly GCF_029983815.1. Lineage (GTDB taxonomy): Bacteria > Bacillota > Clostridia > Tissierellales > Peptoniphilaceae > Mediannikoviicoccus. The sequence continues at coordinate 236,386 of NZ_JASBYU010000001.1, read as the reverse complement.
ATGTTCTTCCTGACGACCAAAGGTTGACTCTATTTGTTGCAAAGATGATAAAAGTAGGATTTTTACAACAAAATGCCTTCAATAGGATAGACTCATATGTACCGCTTTTGAAACAGTATAAGATGCTTGAAGTTATGGACTTATTTTATAGAGATGGCATGGAAGCTGTGAAAGAAGGTATACCAATTTCTGAAATAGCATCTACTGAATTATATTCAAAAATCGTTGGAATGAAATATAATATTGAAAATGATAGGATTGACGATATAGAAAAGTTAAAGGAAGAAATTGATGAATTTTTTGAAAATCTTTTAACTAGGTATGATGAAGGAGGCTTAAATGATTAAAAAATACATTAAAGCTTCAAAAATTGAAAGTTCTCTAATTGAAATAGACAATGTCAAAGACATGTTCTTTGGAGAATTGGTCAAGGTTGAATTTCAAGATAAAACTTTTTTTGGGCAAGTTTTAACTATTAGAGGGGAAACGGCTCAGATACAGGTTTTTGGAGACTTGACTGGAATGTCCTCTGAAAATGCGGAAATTTCATTTACAGCTAGACCCTTTGAACTTCCTCTATCTAAGGATATCCTTGGAAGGAAATTTAATGGGATAGGAGAACCCATCGACGGATTAGGGGATATTTATTCTGAAAAACTATACAATATAAATGGAAGGCCTATGAATCCTGTGGCAAGGGTGTATCCTAGAAACTTTATCCAGACGGGAATTTCTACAATAGACTGTTTAACCACATTGATAAGGGGTCAAAAACTGCCTATTTTTTCTGAAAATGGTTTGGATCACAATAAACTTGCTTCCCAAATAATCAGGCAAGCCAAGGTCGTTTCAGAAGAAGGCATCGGCGAGGATTTCTCAATAGTCTTTGCAGCGATAGGTGTTAAACATGATGAAGGACTTTACTTCGAACATGAGTTTAGAAACTCAGGAGTTCTAGGAAATGTAGTTATGTTCTTAAACTATGCAGATGATCCAATAATGGAAAGGCTAATCGTACCAAAATGTGCCCTTACAGCAGCGGAGTACCTAGCCTTTGAAGAGGATAAACATGTACTCGTGTTGATGACTGATATTACTTCCTATGGAGAGGCATTAAGAGAGGTTTCATCCCTTAGGGAAGAAGTTCCAAGTAGAAAGGGATATCCAGGATATATGTACTCTGACTTGGCAAGTCTTTATGAAAGGGCAGGTATGTTAAAGGGTCATAAGGGATCTTTGACATTGATACCGATACTTACCATGCCAAATGGAGACATTACCCATCCTATACCGGATTTGACAGGGTATATTACAGAAGGTCAAGTAACCTTAGACCCTCAGTTGACATTTAAAGATATATATCCACCAATAAATGTACTTCCTTCCCTTTCTAGACTTATGAAGGATGGAATTGGAGAAGGTTATACAAGGGAGGATCATCAAGATGTGGCAAATCAACTTTTTGCTTCCTATTCAAGAGTACAGGAGGTAAGGGATCTTGCACAGATTCTAGGGGAGGACGACCTACAGGAATCAGACAAGAAGATCCTTGAGTTTGGAGTGGCCTTTGAAGAGAAATTTGTAAAGCAAGACCCCTATGAAAACAGATCTATAATAGAAACTTTGGACCTTGCTTGGGAACTTATGAAGATATTACCAGATGATCAGCTGGATAGAATCGACCCTAAGCTTAAAGAAAAATATCTTAAAAGGTGATTTAAATGGCAAAGAAAAATATGGCATATACCAAGGGTAATTTAATAAAATTAAAAAAATCCTTAAATTTTGCCAAAAAGGGCTTCAATCTCCTAGATAGAAAAAGAGTAGTTTTAATTCGGGAGATGATGTCCTTAGTAGACAAGGCCAAAGAGCTGGAAGGAAGAATAGGACAGGAGTTTTCCAAGGCCTATGCACTTTTAAATCAGATGAATTTAATATTAGGTAAGGAAAATTTAGACAATATTACAGATGCGATACCCAAAGAAAAGAGCTATGAAATACTCTATAGGTCGGTTATGGGAGCTACCGTACCCAATATAATAGTACAAAAAGATGACTCAACTCCCTTGACCTTTGGTATTCATGACACAAATGCAGGCTTTGATAACTTGCTATTGGAATTTAAAAAAATTCGAAACCTTATATATGAATTGACGGAAATAGAAAATGCAGTTTTCAATTTGGCTTCAGAAATTAATAAAACTCAAAAAAGAGCAAATGCACTGGAGAAAATACAAATTCCAAAGCTTGAAAAAGATATTAAAAAGATAGAGGAGATACTTGAAGGTAAGGAAATAGAAGAATTTTTCAGACTAAAGAAGGTAAAATCAAAGAAATAAAAATATCAGAGCACTCGACTTTGAGTGCTCTAGGTATTTATTGGGTAAAATCAATGGATTTGATATAATTGGGGAAGAGGTGACCTATGGATAATTTATTTCTTCATTTTATAGAAAATTATGGAAATATTGGAATATTTCTCTTGATATTTATCGAAAATTTATTTCCGCCGATACCATCTGAAGCGATTCTTGGTATTGGAGGTTTTTTTATTTCTCAAACCCAGTTAAGCTTTGTATCGGTATTATTATCGGCTACTTTAGGATCTATTCTTGGCGCTATCGCTCTATACTATATAGGAAGGTATATAAATAGTCCAAGAATACGTAATATCTTCCTAGGAGAAGGAAAACTTCTAAGACTTGGAAATGATAAACTAAGCAAAATTAAAAAAATATATGTAAAGCATCAAAAGGTTTCGGTTTTTTTATTGAGAATGGTACCAATTTTTAGATCCATCATCTCCATACCAGCAGGAATGTTTAGGATGAATTTTCTTGAATTTATACTGCTCACTAGTCTTGGATCTTTGATTTGGAATGGAATAATCATCTATGCTGGAATGTACTTAGGTGAAAACTGGGCCTTTATAGAAAAGATTATGAAAAACTATACCTATCTAATTGTGATAGTCGTTGCTCTTATTTTAATGGTTTATCTTTATAAGAGAAGAAAAGAGAATAAAAATTCTGATAAAAAAATACAGGATTAAATAAAAACCATAGAAATAATCTGGGAAATTTTTTAAGAATAGGGAAAAAATTAAAATTTTGTTTTAAAATTTTTTTATCTTAATTTCGAACAAAGATAAAGAATTAACGATATTTAAAATTTGGGCTTTATTTTATCAAAGTCGCCTATCCTTGCAATTATGGGAATCATCAAAGTTTAGCACTTTAAATGTATATAGTTTTTTACTAGACTTAAAATTAAATCTTTTTATGATGTTGTGCTTTAAATTAGCATATGTAATTGCCTATTTATTAATTAATGCATTACACAGTTGAAATGCTTTAATATTATGTTATAATTATCATAAGTTCTACAGAACATGGGAAGACAAGGTTTTGAGAGAATGTTTTATATTTACCCTAAATTTAAATCGTTTTCTTTCGGAACCTGGTTTTTTAGTGTGCTGTAAAATTTAACAATTCTTATTTATATTCTTAAGGAGGAATAACGTAATGAAGGGAAAGAAAAAAGCTCTTTCACTTGTACTTGCAGGAATGATGTTATTTGTTACTGCTTGTGGCGGTGGAGCTAACACAGATGGTACAGGCAAAGATGGAAAGCCTGCAGCAGGAAATGGTGGAGAACAGATATATAACTCTCTACTAGACAATGAACCAACTACACTTGATGCTCAAAAGGGTTCTGATATGTATGGTAATAAAATTATCAACAATATAACTGAACCACTACTAAGAATGGCAGAAAAAGAAGATGGTTCCAACGAAGTAGTTCCAGCAGCAGCTGAAAGCTACGAAGTTTCCGAAGATGGCCTTACTTATACTTTCAAACTTAGAGATGGTATGAAGTGGGAAGACGGACAACCTTTAACAGCTAAGGACTATGAATATGGTATAAAGAGAGCTGCAGACCCTGCAACAGGTGCTGAAGCTGCGTTCTTACTTGCGCCAATCAAAAACTTTAATGCTATTAACTCTGGTAAGTCCGACATACCACTAGATGAACTTGGAGTTAAAGCGGTTGATGAAAAGACTTTAGAAGTTACATTGGAATCACCTGCAGTTTATTTTATAACTTTAGTTCCATTTAGAGTAATGTTACCAGCAAGACAAGATTTAGTTGATAAGTATGGTGAACAATATGGTTCTGAGGCTGACACTGTATTATCCTGTGGACCTTTCAAGTTAACTGACTGGACACATAACTCAAGGCTAACTCTTGAGAAAAATGAAGACTATTGGGATGCGGAAAACGTAGCGCTACAAACTGTTAACCTTCCAATAATGACAGATACTAACACCATAATGAACTCCTTCCAAGTTGGGGAAGTTGACGCTGTTAGAACAAATATTCCTGAATGGGTTGAAAAGTTCTCAGGAATTGAAAATGTTAAGAGTAAACCTGTAAGTTTACCAGCTGTTGATTATCTAGCGGTAAACCATAAGGACAAGTTATTGTCCAATGACAAGATTAGAGCTGCAATCAATTTAGCTATAGACAGAGAAGGAATAGCTGCTTTGATATCTAAGGACTTCAATCCACCAGCACAAGGTTGGGTACCACAAAGTATTCAATTAGATGGTAAGGAATTTAGAAAAGAAGCTGGAGATTCTTATAAGGATCTAAAAGAAGCAAATAAAGACGTTAAAGCATTATTTATAGAAGGTATGAAAGAACTTGGTCTTGGAGAAGACCCTTCAACAGTAGATTTGACAATAATCTATACAAACTCACCAATTGTAAAAAGTACCAATGAGTTCATTCAACAAAATCTTAACACTAAATTAGGTGTTAATGTTAAGTTGGAAACTATGGAATGGCCAATTCTTAATGGTAGAGTACAAAAGGGTGACTACCAATTGGCATACCTAGCTTGGACTGCAGACTACAACGATCCTTCAGCGATGTTATCACTATTTACATCTAATGCTGGAGCGGTAAACACTGGATGGGCTAGTGAAGAGTATGATAAGCTAATAGCTGATGCAGCTGGCGAAAAGGATTCTGCTAAGGCATTTGATCTTTATAAACAAGCAGATAAGATGTTGGTTGATCAATCAGTAATCGTACCTTTAATCGGAGCTAGTACAAACTCTTACTACTACGACTATGTAAAAGGTGTAACATTTAGTGATTTTACAACAACAGGATTTAAAACAATTGACACTTCAGCTAGACCTTAGTTGAAGAAAAAAATAAATAACTCAGGTGGTGTAAAAGCCACCTGATTTAGGAGGTAAAAATGTTAAAGTATATTGGAAAAAGAGCTCTGTACATGGTTATAACACTTTTTATTATAACTACAGTGACTTTCTTTTTGATGCATAACATTCAGGGAGACCCTATTTCTGCCATGGGTAAAACATTACCACCCCAAACTATAGAAAACTATAGAAGAAAATATGGTCTTGATAAACCTGTTCATGAACAATATGCAATCTTTTTGAAAAATGTATTTACTAAAGGTGATTTAGGATCATCTATCAAGTATCCTGGTAGAGAGGTTTCAAAAGTTATAAAGGAAACTGCACCAGTATCAGGAAGAATCGGTGGACAAGCCATGATTGTCGGATTGGTAATCGGTTTAACACTAGGTATTATAGCTGCACTTAATAGGGGTAAATGGCCTGACTACATAGTTAGCGTTATTGCGATTCTAGGTGTAACTATCCCTGTATTTATCATGGGTTCACTGTTACAGCTATTCTTTGCGGTTAAACTTAAATGGTTCCCGACATCTGGATTTAGACCTGGAATGTTTAAATTTACTGTCCTACCATCCATTGCAATGTGCTTTGGTTCCATTGCAACATACGCAAGATATATGAGAAGTAATGTATTGGAAGTTTTAAATGAAGACTATATTCTTACTGCTCAAGCTAAAGGGGTTTCAAGATTTAATATTATTAGAAAGCACGTTTTAAGAAATGCAATTCTACCTATTATTACAATAATTGGACCACAAATAGTAGGAATATTTACAGGATCTTTCATCATTGAAAGCATGTTTGGTATTCCGGGACTTGGATTTTACTTTGTAAACGCTATCCAAACTCGTGACTACCCAATGATCATCGGTACTACAGTATTTTATGCTGCACTATTCTTAGTAGCACAACTATTAGTTGATATTCTATATACAGTTGCCGATCCAAGAATTAGAGTGGATAATTAGGAGAGTAATATGGAAACAATAGATAAAAGTAAATTTGCCAGGGTCCCAAAGGACAAAGGGGATGCAGAGTTTATTGCAAGACCAGTAGTTACTTATTGGTCAGATGCCTGGAGAAGATTTAGACAAAACAAAACTGCTATGATCGCATTTATCATCCTAGTAGCTTTGACTATAATGGTTATTATTGGACCTATGATTTCAAAGTATAACTTTAAAGATATTGTAGGAACGCCAAATACAAAACCAAACGGAGAGTTCTGGTTTGGTACAGATGAAATCGGAAGAGATGTCTTTACTAGACTTTGGAAAGGCGGAAGAATTTCCATCTTTATAGGTATCGCAGGAGCGGTAATTGGAACTGTTATCGGTTCTTTATACGGCGCCATATCTGCATATTTTGGTGGTAGAGTGGACAATATCATGATGAGAATCGTAGAAATTCTATATTCACTACCATATCTACTTGTGGTTATTATAGTAAGATTGGCTATGAAATCCACAGGGATCTCAACTTTGATCATTGCAATGACCATAACTGGATGGTGTGGTCTGGCAAGACTTGTTAGAGGACAGATACTCTCTTTAAAACAACAGGACTTTATCTTAGCCGCAGATGTTTTAGGGGTATCAAATAAAAATATAATTTTAAGACATTTAATACCAAATACATTGAATGTAATTTTAGTATCAATATCCTTTGATATACCGGGATATATATTTAGTGAAGCGTTCTTGAGTTATTTAGGACTTGGAGTTGCGCCACCAGAAACCTCTTGGGGAGCAATGGCGGCAGCAGCACAACAAAAATTCCAGTTCTATCCTTATCAACTATTCTTCCCGGCACTTACTATAGCATTGACAATGCTATCATTTACACTATTAGGTGATGGTCTAAGGGACGCATTAGATCCAAACCTTAGAAAGTAGGTAACTATGACTGAAAATAAAAGAAATATTGAAAATAGAGAAACTGAAGAAATTCTAGAAGAGAAGTCACCGGAATCTACAAATAAAAAGGCCGGTGCCGCTTATGAATCTGAAGAGGAATTACAAGAGGCAATAAGAAGAGAACAAGATGTAACCAATAGACAAAAGGTTATAGACGTTAAAGATTTACATGTTTCTTTCAACACCTATGCAGGAGAAGTTAAAGCTGTTAGGGGAATTAACTTCGATATCTATGAAGGGGAAACCCTTGCGATTGTAGGGGAGTCAGGATCTGGTAAAACAGTTGCTGCTAAGGCAATACTACAAATCCTTCCAAAGCAATCTGCTGAAATAAAAGAGGGTTCTTCCATTAAGTATTTAGATGAAGAAGTTTTAGAGATGACTAAGAAGAGAGTTAGGGAATATCAAGGTTCTGATGTAGCGATGATCTTCCAAGATCCAATGACATCCCTTAACCCAACTACTAAAATAGGTAAACAAATTGCTGAGTCCCTTGAACTTCATACAAAGATGTCCAAGGACGAAATTAAGAAGGAAACCATCAGACTTTTAGAGCTTGTAAATATACCAAATCCTGAAGATAGGGTTCACCAATACCCACATGAACTTTCTGGGGGTATGAGACAAAGGGTAATGATAGCTATTGCCCTAGCATGTAATCCAAGGGTTATCTTGGCGGATGAACCAACAACAGCCCTTGATGTAACTATTCAAGCTCAAATAATTGACCTTCTTAGAGAATTAAAAGAAAAGAAAAACACTGCAACAGTTCTAATAACCCACGACTTAGGGGTTGTTGCCGACTTTGCAGATAGAATACAAGTAATGTATGCAGGAGAAATAATGGAGACTGGAACTGTAAGGGAGATCTTTGGAAATGGACAACATCCATATACCTGGGCTCTTCTATTATCTGTTCCAAGACTTGACTCTAAAGATAAAGAAACTCTATATGCTTTAGGCGGAACTCCACCTGACTTACTATTGGATATTCCTGGATGCCCATTTGCACCAAGATGTGATTATGCTATGGAAATTTGTAAAGAACAAAAACCACCTGTTCACAAATTCTCCGACACCCATTGTAGTAAGTGCTGGTTACACCACGAATTGGCTCCTGAAGTAGAAAGACCATATTAGAGGTGAACTATGAATAGAGAACAAATTAAAGAAAATAATAAAGAAGTACTTGTAGAGCTAAAAGAGCTGGACAAATTCTTCCCAATAGGAAAGAAGAGGTCCGTTCGAGCTGTAGAGGATGTAACATTAAAGATATACAAGGGAGAAACCCTTGGACTAGTAGGGGAGTCTGGATGTGGTAAGACTACATGTGGACGTACCGTAATAAAAGTATATGAACCAACAGATGGTCAAGTACTTTATAAAGGTAAGGATATTACCAAATTTACAAGAGAAGAAGAAAAGTCCTTTAAAAAGAAAGCCCAAATGATATTCCAAGACCCTTATGCTTCCTTGGACCCTAAGATGACTGTAGGGGACATCATAGCTGAGGGAATTAGAGTTCACTTTAAAGGGATGAAAGAAAAGGACATTCAAGCTAAGGTTACAGAATTGTTGAAGACCGTAGGATTGAACTCTGAACACGGTGCAAGATTCCCTCACGAACTTTCTGGAGGACAAAGACAAAGAATCGGTATTGCTAGAGCTCTAGCGGTAGAACCAGAGTTTATAGTTTGTGATGAGCCTATTTCAGCTCTAGACGTTAGTATTCAAGCACAAGTAGTAAACTTGCTTATAGAATTACAAAACAAAGAGGATTTAACATATCTATTTATATCCCACGACTTATCAATGGTTAAACATATATCCGATAGAATAGGTGTTATGTATTTAGGTAGTATGGTTGAGATTTCACCAAAGGATGATTTATATTATGCACCACTTCATCCATATACCCAAGCTTTAATATCAGCTATTCCAATACCGGATCCATCAGTAAAATCCAAGGATAGAATCAAATTGGAAGGAGAAATACCTTCTCCAATCAATGCTCCAAAGGGATGTAAATTTAACACAAGATGTAAATATTGCATGGAAATTTGTAAAGAGAAAAGACCGGAACTTGTAGAATTGAGAGACAACCATTTTGTAGCTTGTCATCTATACAATGATGGGTTAGAAGAAGGATTAAAAAAGATTTCGGATAAATAGGAGTTTAAGGGTTTAATGGATTTTCCATTAAACCCAAACCTAAACTCTTATAATTTTAGATAGAAGATGTTTTAAAAGTTGAAATCGAGACATACTTATGTCGAAAACAGGAAAAGGTTATAACCATATTCGAGGATTTATAATTGTTATAAGCTATTAGGAATTGTATTTCTTCTTACAATATGGTATAATTATAGTGAAAAGTAGCTGAACATTGATTTTTTAATACATATGATTTTGTTGGCAATTATTTTGCATAATTTATAAACGATTTCATATACTGGTCAGCTATATTAAATTTAGGAGGGATTATATGAATGGCAAGAAAAAAATCCTTGCATTATCCATGGCTGCAATGATGCTATTTGTTACAGCATGTGGAAATGGAGGGAAAAACACTGACGCTTCCAATTCTGGAAACGTTAACAGCAGTGGAGAATCTGCACAAACTCAAGACGGTGGAAAGCAATATTTGAACTCATTATTAAATGCGGAACCAGCTACATTAGACGCACAAAAAGGTTCTGACCTATATGGTAATACTGTAATAAACAATATTACCGAACCTCTTTTAAGAATGGCAGAAAAGGACGATGGATCAAATGAACTTATTCCAGCCGCTGCTGAAAGTTATGAAGTATCAGAAGATGGTTTAACTTACACTTTTAAACTAAGAGAAGGAATGAAGTGGGAAGATGGACAACCACTTACTGCTAAGGACTTTGAATATGGTATAAGAAGGGTTGCAGATCCTGCTACAGGTTCTGAATCTGCATTCTTACTTGCGCCAATCAAAAACTTTAACAAAATAAACTCTTCAAAAGGGGAAGTCAACTTAGATGAACTTGGAGTTAAAGCTGTAGATGACAGTACTTTAGAAGTAACTTTAGAAGCTCCAACAGTATATTTCCCAACATTGGTACCATTTAGAGTAATGTTACCAGCAAGAGCTGATATCATTGAAAAATATGGTGAAAAGTACGGTTCTGAAGCAGACACAGTATTATCCTGTGGACCTTTCAAATTAGTTGAATGGACTCACAACTCAAGACTTACTCTTGAAAAAAACAATGAATATTGGGATGCTGAAAACGTTAAATTAGAAACTGTTAATCTACCTATCATGACTGACACAAACACAGTTATGAACTCATTCTCAGTAGGAGAGGTAGATGTGGTAAGAACCAATATTCCTGAATGGGTAACAAAATTTGAAGGCATGGATGAAGTTAAATTTAAGAAGGTTGACCTTCCATCAATCGACTACCTTTCTGTTAACCATAAAGATGATTTAATGAAAAATGAAAAGATTAGAACTGCTATTAACTTAGCCGTTGATAGAGAAGGTCTTGCTAAGACTTTATCAGAAGGATTTGTAGTACCTTCTCAAGGTTGGACTCCAAATGGTATTCAACTAGATGGTAAGGAATATAGAAAAGAAATTGGTGACTCTTTCAAAGACCTTAAAGAAGCTAATAAGGACTTAAAGGCACTATTTATAGAAGGTATGAAGGAACTAGGACTTGGTGAAGATCCAGCTTCCCTTGACATTACCATCATATATACAAACAGTCCAAGAGTTAAGATGATTAACGAATTTGTTCAACAGTCAATCAATACAAAACTTGGAACAAATGTAAAACTAGAAACTATGGAATGGCCAATACTTTCTGGTAGAGTACAAAAAGGTGACTACCAATTGGCATACCTTGCATGGACAGCTGACTACAACGATCCATCTGCAATGTTATCACTATTTACATCAGCAGCAGCTGCAGTTAACACTGGATGGGAAAGTGCTGACTATGACAAGATAATCACTGAAGCTTCTCAAGAAAAAGATAGTCAAAAAGCTATGGAACTATATAAAGAAGCGGATAAGATGATAGTTGATGAATCAGTAGTTATTCCTCTAATAGGGGCAAGTACAAATCAATATCATTATGATTTTGTTAAAGGAATTAAGTATAGCGAATTTACAACAACAGGCTATAAAACTATTGACACTTCTGAAAGACAAAAATAAAACTTCATAAGAATAAATAAGAACTAAAGAAGAAGGTGGCTTTGGCTATCTTCTTTTTTAGTGTCTTAAGGTGTACTGGTGAGTTTAAAAATTAAAAAGAAGAAAATGGTTGATTATTGTAATTTGCACATTAAAAAAAGATGTGCTATATTCTAATCGGATTAGAAATAAAAAATAAATAAACTTTAAGACTTCATATAGAGGGGAATTGAAACTACAAATATATTAAAAGAGGAGTAATTTAACACTCCAGCTAGGAATTAGAAAATTCTTAAGGGAGAACTTTTTATTATTACTACTGTAAATTGGGACTAATTATAAGATCTTTGTGAATAAATAGAGAAGATAATATAAACTTGGCTAACCTTTTATTTGGTATCAGTTTTAGGTTAAATACCTTAATAATTTGAACAGTATAATGTCTTTTATCTAAGGAGGGTTAAATGAAGAACAAAAGGGAATATGTAATACTAATTTTAATTGCTACTTTAGCACTGTCAACATTCTTTATCTATAATTATAGAAATAAGGATGAAATTGAAGTTTTCCTAACTGTGAAGAATGAAACTGAAGAAAAGATTGATTCGGCGGGGGTTTTGATGGATAATAAAATTCTTTTAAATAGGACAAGTGGAGAGGTCTTTTATTTTCCTAAAGAGATATTTAAAAAACTTGAGGATACTTCGTTAATTGTAATTCTTAAAAATGGTGAAGTTTCTAGGTCCGGGAAATTTTCAACGGTGGATAATAAAGAGGTGACAGTCCAAGGTATAGAAGAAGGTAAAGTAAATTTGGATATTGAGACAGTCAGTGATGATAGGGAGTTTAACCTTCCAAATATCGATAAGTGGAATGTAAAGGTTGAAGGTAGAAATATTACTGGGGAATTTAAGTCTAATACGGATTTGAATTATACTTTATATCTATTAGGAAAAGGTGGACATTTAGGAATGTCCGATAAGAACTCAAAGGGTGCTTTAGCTATAGCTAGTTGGGAGAAACCTAGAAAGAAATTGGATAGCTGGGTTTTATTTGAGGAGTCTAAGTAAGGTTATTAATATACTTAAGAATATAAACTGGTAGATTACTATAAGATTTTAATTATGTTCCTTTTTGAAGCTTAGTCTTAAATTGTTAAAGAAAGATAGAGTTTTCCAATGGTTTATACCAGTTTTATTCTATATTTTGCAATGTTTTATAAGTTCTTTGCCTATGATGGGCGGGGAACTTTTTTCTTAAAGTTAATTTTAGATGAAAACCTTTTAAAAGTTTAGGAAAATACTTTCATTTTATTTGAAATGTGATATAATTTACTTAAGTGATTGGTGTATATCAGTATTACATATGATTTTGTAGCTGAATTTTATCATAGAAAAATAATAAACGATTTCATATGGCAATCACTATATTATGTTCATAGGAGGATATATAATGACAAGCAAGAAAAAAATTCTTTCTTTACTACTTGTGTTTGTGATGGTTTTAATCACTGCATGTGGTGGCGGAGGAGAGAAAAATGGTACAGATGGTGGTAACGTTAACAATCCTGATTCTACAGAAAGTGCTAATGGAAATGCAAATGCAGAGGGACAGTATTACAATACTCTTTTAAATGCAGAACCAAACACCTTTGACGCTCAAAAGGGTTCTGATTTATATGGTAATACCATTATCAACAATATAAATGAACCTCTTCTTAGAATGGGTGAAAAGGAAGATGGTACTAATGAAATTTTACCTGCTGCTGCTGAAAAATATGAAGTTTCTGAGGATGGTTTAGTTTATACTTTCCATTTGAGGGAAGGGTTGAAGTGGGAAGATGGACAACCTCTAACAGCTAAGGACTATGAATATGGTATTAAGAGATCTGTAGATCCTGCAACTGGTTCTGAGTCTGCCTTTTTATTGGACCCTATTAAGAACTTTGCTAAGTTAAATGGTGCAGAAGGCGAAGTAAATATGGATGAACTAGGTGTGAAAGCTATAGATGAAAAGACCCTTGAAGTTACATTGGAAAATCCAGCTGCTTATTTTCCAACTTTAGTTCCGTTTAGAGTTATGCTACCTTGTAGACAGGACTTAGTTGAAAAATATGCCGAAAAATATGGTGCTGAAGCTGACACAGTACTATCCTGTGGACCTTTTAAGGTTTCTGAATGGACTCACAATTCAAGAATTACACTTGTTAAAAATGAAGAGTACTGGGATAAGGATTCTGTTAAACTTGAAACTGTAAATTTACCTATTATGACAGATACCAATACCGTTATGAACTCTTTCCAAGTTGGAGAGGTTGATGCGGTTAGAACTAACCTTGCAGAATGGGTTTCAAAGTTTAAGGAGATGGAAGGGGTAGAAAATAAGGAGATTCAAATTCCATCTGTTAACTATTTGGCTGTTAATCACAGTGATGAATACCTAAAGAACGATAAAATAAGATTAGCTATTTCTCTTGCAATCGACAAACAAGGTTTGGCGGATTTAATTGCTAAGGGAATTCAAAAACCTGCAACTGGTTGGGTTCCTGGTGGTATGGAATTAGATGGAACCGACTTTAGAAAAGATGCTGGGGACACCTATGCAAAGCTTAGAGAAGAAAACAAGGACTTAAAAGCTTTGTTTATTGAGGGATTAAAAGAAATAGGAAAGGGAGAAGATCCTGCCCAAGCGGATATTACTTTGATATATACAAATACACCAATTGTTAAGCAAAACTGTGAATTTATTCAACAATCCCTTAACTCAACTTTAGGAACAAATATTAAGTTGGAGACAATGGAATGGCCTATACTTTCTGGTAGAATTCAAAAAGCGGATTATCAATTGGGATATTTGGCATGGACTGCAGACTACAATGACCCTTCAGCTATGTTGACATTGTTTATGTCTACTGCCAATGCTGTAAACACAAAGTGGAAAGACGAAAAATATGATGAACTTATCAGAGATGCTATTAAGGCAGAGGATCCTAAGGATTCTTTAGAAAAATATAAGGAAGCTGAACAGATGATTTCAGATCAAACTGTTGTTATACCACTAACCCATACTGGTTCTTTACAGTTCTACTATGATTATATCAAGGGAATAGCTTTTAATGACTTTACAACAACAGGATTTAAGACTATAGACACTTCTGGTAGGAAATAGCTAGAAGTTCTAAATAGAATATAAATAAGAAGTTTAAGAGGGGATGTTTATTCATCTCCTCTTAAATTTTATGAATTCTTACAATTTTCTTACAATTATAAAAAGCCCATAAACCCACCTTTAACTGTGATATTATATTAGTATAGTAAGGAGGATTTATGGGAAAGATAAAAGATTTTTACAAAAAGTATAAGAATTACATAAGAACAATTTTGATTGTTTTTATTTTGGTTATAACCGCATATATTATTAGAAAAGAGATAAAGGGTATTCAAATTAGTGAAATAAAAGCCCTAATTAGAAATACAGATATTAAGGCGAAGGTGTTCTTCATATTCTTTGGATTGTTCTGTTTTTCTTTTGCAACAATCTATGATTTCTTGTTGGCAAGATACTACAAGATGGAAATTCCCTTTAAAGAGGTTTTCAAAATAGGTTGGATTTCCCAGTCCTTTAATAATTTTATAGGATTTGGTGGGGTGGCAGGCCTTACCATCAGGGAGCTGATGTATGATAAGTATAAAGTGGATAAAAAAGTTGTCAATAGAATTTTATTTATAGTTTTATTTTCAGATATGATAGGACTTTTTTCCCTTGGACTGCCTTCTGGTATAGGCTTAATACAAAAGAAGAACTATACCTTGGTTCCAATCCTGTTTTTAATGTTTCTACTGGTTATAGGATTTATATTTATAGATAAATTTCCCTTTAAAAGGTTATTTGAGGATGAAGGTTCTATATTTGTTAGAGCCCAGAGAAAACTACGGGTATACATAACCCTACAGTCCACTTTTGAGTGGTTCTTGGCTGCTGTATTCTTTGCTTTTACAATAAAATATTATGAAAATAGCATATCCTTATTAACAGCCTGTACAGTTTATGTAATAGCGACTATAGTAGGAATTTTATCTTTGATTCCTGGTGGTTTAGGCTCCTTTGAAGCCTGTTGTATCTTGGTATTTAATATGTTGGGATATAATACTCCAAATATTGTCCTTTCACTTCTTATCTGTAGAATTTGTTATACGATCATACCTTGGATAGTGGGCCTACTACTGCTCGTTATTTCTACTAAGGGGGAAGCCGATAAAAGTGATATAAAAAAGCAAAATTCCATAAGTACAGTCTTATCGTATTCCGTACTAGCAACTGGAGGAATAATCGTTTGTTCCATGCTCGTTCCAAGACTATTTATTCGCTTTAGATTAATCTCCAAACTGTTTCCAAATTACATGCTTTTATTAAATAAAAGATTTACACTAATCTGTGGACTATCCTTGATGGCACTATCGACGGGTATTAAAAACAGGGTTAGAATTGCCCATAGGATGGTAATCCTTCTTCTTATTATCATTTCAATTTTGTACATGGTAGTCGGGAAGGGATATTTGGAAACTTTAATATGTATAGTCTTAATACTTGGACTTTATATCAATAGGGATTATTTCGATGGTTTAGCAGAGAGCCTCTCAATTAAGAAATTTTTTAAAGGAGCCTTAGTAATAGTAATATTATTCTCAATTGGAATAATGATTTACAATTTTAGACATAAGGTAAACTTCTTTTATGGGATGGAGAAATTTAGCTTCAATTTTATAAAGAACAATTTAAGCCATGTTCTTTTTGCTCCAATAATAACTTTGTGTATCTACTCAATTATCCTTAGCGTAGAAAGAAAATATATGGAATTTGAGCCGGTTGATATGGAGGATGTTGAGAAATTTGAAGCATTTTTTGAAAAGTACCCCTATGTAGCCAATACGCATTCCTTTTATATGAAGGACAAGAACATATTCTTCAATGAGAAGAATACGGTAATGTTTCTTTATAGGCCCTATAAGGATAAGTTATTTGTTTTAGGTGACCCTGCGGGAAAATCCGAGGATTTCGAAGATGCTATGGATGAGTTTATCAATATGGCATCGAAAAATAGGATGGATGTAGTATTCTTCCAAGTGACTGGAAAGTATCTTGAAGCCTTTATAAATCAAGGTTTTTCTCTGTTGAAATTAGGAGAAGATGCACTTGTGGACTTAGAGTCCTTTTCACTTGCAGGAAAGAAATTTAAGATTTTAAGGCGTACTTTAAACTCTATGGACACCCTAAATTTAAAGTTTAGGATTGTAGAGCCACCTTTTTCCAAGGAATTTATAATGAAATTGAAGGAGATCTCCGACCAGTGGTTAGGCAAGCGTAGGGAAATGCAATTTTCATTAGGAGCTTTCAAGGAGGACTATCTACAAAAAGCACCTATTTTTATAATTGAAGACGAGGAAAGAATTTATGCATTTGCAAATATGTTTCCACTAAAAGGTACTAAGACCATATCCATTGACTTAATGAGACATGTTCAAGATGGTCCTCCAGGGATTATGGACATGATGTTTTTAAGTATTATAAATTGGGCAAAAGATGAGGGCTATGAAAAGTTTGATCTTGGTGTAGCACCTTTGTCCAATGTAGGAAATAAATTATATTCTTCAGGAAAGGAAAAAACTGTAAAACTCGCCTATAAATATGGCAATAAAATCTATGGTTTTCAAGGTCTTAGGAGATTTAAGAACAAGTATACTCCAGATTGGAATTCGGTTTTTTTAGCCTATAAGGATGATTTTCAACTGCCAGACACTTTAATAAAACTGGTAAATGTTGCCTATGGATATGGAAATGAAAAGGAAACTAGTTATTTTGAAGAGTTTAAGAAAGATATAGAAAGGAAATAGTACATTATGATTTTAAAGATACCTGTAGTTTTAAAATCCAATATCCCAGAAGAAAATATCAAAAGGGTATTGGAAGAGATAGAAAATACAGAAGATGTAGATCTTATACTATACGAAGAAGGATTTTTACAAGGCTATGATTCTATGTCCTTTGACTATAAAGAAGATGTAAAATCTACTTTGTTTGAGAATTCTAAGGAAATAGTGACCATTAAAAAGGCGCTTTCAAATAAAAATTTTGCTCTAGGATTTGGTTATTATGAGAATTATAAGGGAGGAATATACTCTTCTTATATGCTTATGGGAACTGGTGGAGAGGAAGGCTTCAATTATAGAAGCCTATCTCCTAAATGGAAAGCAGAAAGAGCATGTGCCGACTATAGGGAAGGGGAAAAATTATACAGCTATGGTGTAAAGGATAAGGAGATTGGTATAGTTTTGGGAGAAGATTTTCTGGATGAAGAAATTTTACCTCAGATTGTTGATATGGATGCTAAGGTGGATTTATTCTATTGGTCTCATTCTAAGGAGTTTGCAGATAGCCAAAAGGCTGAGAGCGAGTATTTAAAGGTTTCAGAAATTCTTGATAAACCAGTTCTTCTATTTACCAGAATAATGGAGGATGGTACATCCCTTAAGGGCAGAATTCAATTGATGTTACATGGAAAAGTAATCAAAGATGATATGGTAGACCTTGGTGAAAGTTACATTATGGGATTATAATATATGGTAGATCAATAAAATGAAAAATTTGATATTAAAAACTGGAATTAAAATCCCAAAGTTAGGAATAACTACCTATAAAATAGGAGAAGATCCTTCACTCTTATTCAAAGAGGTTGATGCTTTAAGATATGCTTTAGAAGGTGGAATAAAGCTGATCGATACTGCTGAGATGTATACCAAAGGCAAAGCTGAATTAATCGTCGGTAAAGCTATTGAAAACTTTAATCGAAAAGAGCTATTCTTGGTGTCTAAGATTTGTCCATTTAACTGTAAAAAGGAAAAAATCTATTATTCCATAGAAAACACCTTAAAGCGGTTGAAGACGGATTATTTAGATTTATATCTTATTGGATGGGCTGGACCAATTTCTTTTCAAGAGGCGGTAAACTGCCTGGAAGAACTTAGAAATAAAAGGTTGATAAAGCACTGGGGAGTGTCCAATTTTGATCTTTTTAATATGAAAAAATTGCACCATACATTGGATGGGGACCACTGTGTTGTAAATCAAGTTTTGTACCACTTGGGTTCTCGAGGAACGGAGTTTGAGTTGCAGGGATTTTTAAAGGAAAAGGGCATAAGGATGATGGCTTATTGTCCTATGGCAATGGGTGGCATGCTAAATACTGATTTAATCAATAATATTAGACTCAATCAGATTGCATGTAAGTATAATATCTCCATCCAGGGGTTACTTTTAGCCTTTGTACTTAGTAGGGACAATATCATTCCAATACCAAAATCTACGGATAAGAAGCATATAGACGAAATAATAAGGATTGGTAGGATGATATTGGATAGGAAAGATTTAAGGATTTTAGATAATATTTTTCCACCACCATCAAGTAGACAATTTTTAGATATAGTATAGGAGGAGCTGTGTTAAGCCAAGATATTTTGGATTTAGTTGAATATGGTATTCAAAAAAAATTAGTTGATGAAGAGGACAGACAATATATTACAAATAGAATTCTATGGTTATTTAATGAAGATGTCATGGGAAATGAGGTAGAATTAACTTCTAGATCTCTTGAAGAGATTTTAGAATCCCTTGTTCAAGAGGCCTCCTCTAGGGGAATAATCGATGGCGGGTCAAGGGTACAAAAGGATAATTTTGATACTGAAATAATGAATGTATTTTCCTTAAAACCTTCACAGATTACAAAAAAGTTCTATGAATTGCTTGAGACCTCTCCAAAGAAAGCTACGGATTTTTTTTATGAATATTGTAAAGACATTAACTATATCAGAAGGGATAGAATTTTAAAGGATTACTTCTGGGAATATAAATCTGATTACGGAAATTTAAAGCTGATAATCAACTTGTCAAAACCTGAGAAGTCACAAATCGACATTATAAACGAAAATAAAAAGAAACTTAGGGTTTATCCCAAGTGTATGCTTTGTAAAGAAAATGAAGGCTATGCTGGAGGTCTTAATTATAATTCTAAGGCAACCCTTAGGAGCATTCCTTTGGATTTAAAAGGGAATTGGTTTATTCAGTATTCTCCCTATGTTTACTACCAGGAACATTGCATAGTATTTTCTGAAGAACATAAGAAAATGGTAATAGATAATAGTACTTTTTCCTATTTGATGGACTTTGTGGAAGTTTTACCCCATTACTTTATAGGTTCTAATGCTGGACTACCTATTGTTGGTGGATCTATATTAAATCATCTACACTATCAAGGTGGTAATTGTGACTTACCAATTTTTAATGCCAAGGACAGTATAAAATTTGAAGTTTTAGGTTATGAAAATATAGAACTGTCCATTTTGGATTGGCCTATGACTACGATTAAAATTGTTGGAAAAGATAGAGAAAGTGTACAAAGGATATGTGAAAAAGTATTAAAGATATGGGAAAATTTTGATTTTCCAGAGGAAAACATAATTTCTAGGGATGAAGAAGGTCAACACAATACGATTACTCCTATTTTGAAAAAGATAGATGGATACTACAATTTTTTCTTGATTCTGAGAAATAATTTGACGACTTTAGAAAAGCCCTTTGGAGTTTTTCATCCAACTACTCAATATCATAATATAAAGAAGGAAAATATTGGATTATTAGAAGCGGCAGGTTATGCAGTTCTTCCTGGAAGATTAAAAAAAGAAAAGAAAATTATTGAAGAGTATATGGTAAATGAAAGAAACCTAGACCCGGAAATCATCATAAAACATAAGAGTCTGATAGATTTACTTAAGAGCTGTAAAGAAAAGGACTTTAGTAGATGTATTGACGAGGGAATTGGAGAGATTTTTAAAAGGATTTTAGAAGACTGTTCCATATTTAAAGGATATGATACTAAAGGATTAAAACTTTTTTTAGAAAAGCTCAAAAATTAAATAGTAGAGTCTATGGCAATAAATTTTAAATTTACCCTCCTTGCTTTAGTTAGTAGGAGGGTTTTTCTTTAAAAATTTCATCACTAAATTGTTGTGATATTCTATGTATGAATGTTAAAACAAAGTTAAATCTTAATGTAAATGAGAAATGTTCCAAGGCTTAGGGTAACAATAATTAAAAAGTAATACTACTTACATGAGTATTACTTATTTTTAAAAAATTAATAGCAGATTGATCCAGTACTTGGAAATTCTACAAATATATTTAAATAGGAGGAAATTATGATAATTGCAGTAATTGTAATATTAGTGCTTTTAGTCCTATATGCCATAGGGGTCTATAACTCTTTAGTTAGACTACGTGAAAATGTAAGGAATTCTAAAAGTCAAATAGCTGCTCAAATCGAGTCTAGATGGGATGCAATAAAGACATTGATTGATGGTACTTCAAAGTATAGCGATTATGAAGAAAAAGTTTTAAAGGACATTGTGGATTCAAGGTCATCTATAGGGAAGAATTCTTCTGTTAAGGAGATTGAAAAAGATGACCAACAGTTTTCCAATGTATTTAGTAGACTTTTAGCAATAGTTGAAAACTATCCACAGCTCAAGGCTTCTAATCTATATGAAAACACTATGGAATCTATAAATAAATACGAAGATAATGTGAGACATTCAAGGATGATTTTTAATGATACTGTTACCATGTACAATAGGGCATTAATGGTTTTTCCTAAATCCCTTATTGCATCGGCAATGGGTTTTCAACAGGAAGAGTATTTTGAAAATACTTCAACAAAGACTGATATGCCCTCATGGAAATAGGGTGTAAACCATGAGATTTGACTTTATAAAAAAAAGGTTCATAGTATCTTTATTGGCCCTTTTTTTATTAATTTTTCCAATAAAGATAAATGCAGAATCCAATAAAATTACCAATATGGAAATGGAAACCAGAATTCATAAAGATGGTTTTGCAACGATTACTTCAACAATTGATTTGCACCAGTATAGTGGTACAGAATTCTATATTCCCATGGGTGATATGAGAGATTCTAAAATAGTTGACTTCCAGGTTTTTGAAAATGGTGTAAAGTTTGAAGACATGGGTAGAAATTGGAATGTTAATGATTCAATTGAAGATAAAAAAAATAAAAGCGGGATATATAATAACAATGGTCAAGATGAATTGGTAATGGGGATAGGAAGTTATGGGCAACATCAATTTACCCTGGTCTATAAAATCTCCAATTTTGTTAGAAAGACTTCCGATGGGGAACTTTTGACATTTTGGAAATATGTAAATGATAGCTTTAATATGCCAATAGAGAACTTTAATTTAAAAATTGTAAGTGATGTTCCCTTTAATAAGGAGGATTTAAGGATCTGGGGATTTGGGTACGTTGGAGAAACTCAAATTCATGAAGATTTTGTCAGTGCAACCTCCCACGAAACCATAGGGGAAACAAATTACGTTACAGTTTTATATAAGCTGCCAAAGGGTTCCATTGATACTTCTTCAACTATAGATAAAACCTATACAGATATAGTAAAAGGGGCTAAAGAAGGATCTTCTTTTATTCAGGAAAATGACGTACCCTTAGGAAGTTGGAAGAAGTTTATTTCAGTTTTAATAATGACTTTAGGAATTCCATTTGTTGCAATATTAACCGCTTTATTCACTGGAAGATTTATAGCTAATAAAGCTAAAAGATCAAAAAAAGCCAATAAAATGAAAAGAAAATTAAAGGGTCAATATTATAGGGACATTCCAACAGAACATACTGGATCTGAACTATATGATCTATTGTATAGATTGGACTATGGAAACTTCACTAACTTTTTAACCGGATATTTTCTAAAGTGGATACATGAGGGGGCTATTGAAACTGTAAAAACTCAACAAGGGGCTATCTTTAAAAGACAAAAAAATGCTTTTAAGATTAATACAATCTCCTTTAATAAAAGACAAAAGGAGGATTCTTTAGAGGATCCGAAGGAAGTGACCCTGTTTTATAAACTGTTAGAAGCGTCTGAGGATGGACTTTTGGAAAGTAATGAGTTCTCCCTTTGGGCAAGGAAAAATGAAAGAGAACTTAGACTTTTTCAAGATGGCCTATTCAATTTTTCAGAAAATAGATTACTAGCTCTAGGGTATTATCAAAAAAATCCCAATAGGACTCTATTTAGAAATAATGAATTTATAGAGACGCCTGAAGGTGAGGAGCTGATGTCCAGGGTAATAAGGTTTAGAAATTATTTAAAAAATTTCTCTCTACTCAATGAGCGTGAGTCCTATAATGTACACCTTTGGGATAAGTATATGATATGGGCAGGATTTCTGGGGATAACTGAGGAAGTAAGAAAGGAATTTAGTAAATTATATCCTGAGATTGAATACGAAGAACTCTACAATCCTGATACGATAACTGTGGCTCATGATATGGCAAGGACTGCTTATTATGCTGCGTTTGAATATTCCTCTTCAAGTAGTAGAAGTGGTAGCTCTGGATATGGTGGAAGTTCCAGTATCGGCGGAGGTGGCGGTTCCTTTGGTGGAGGCTCTGGAGGAGGAGCAAGGTAGGTTTTTGAAATTATGTAATAATCAAGGGTTCAATCTATCAAATTCTTAAAAAAGTAGTGGTGTTTGATGATGAGCCCTTGATTTTACTTTAAAGCTATAAGTATTTAGTGTATAATTATTTATTGAGAACAAGTCGAGCATTTAGATTTTTGTGTTTGACCAATATTTTATTAGAATGGTAGATTAGAGATAAATCGATTAGAAGAAATCAAGATAAAAATCTCATATTTATTACAGAATTAGTTGGGTGATCAAATTTTTTGATTGCTTAATTGAAAATGTTTTCTGCTATTTCTAGAACTTATTCAATTAATAGTGAGGTGTAAAATTGACTAGTATTAATGTAACAAATGAGATTGGAAAATTAAAAAAGGTTTTACTCCATAGACCTGGGGAAGAGCTTTTGAACATGACTCCGGGAAAACTGCAGGAGTTATTATTTGACGACATTCCATATTTGGAAAGAGCTGCGGAGGAACACGATGCTTTTGCCAATCTATTAAGAGAAAAGGGAGTAGAAGTCTTTTATTTAGAAGAGCTAATGGCTGATCTTTTGAAGGAAAAACCAGAGCTGAAAGAAGATTTCATAAACCAATTATTAGAGGATTCAGGCATAAAAAGCGATTATTATATCGATGCATTACGGGAATACTTTAATGGTTTTACGGATATGAAAAAATTGGTGGATAAATCTATTGCCGGTGTAAATTACAAGGAAATAGATTTAAAAAAATCAGAATTTTTAGAATCCTATTCCCAGGATAGTTCTGATATGCTGATGTTACCTATGCCAAATCTATATTTTCAAAGAGACCCTTTTTCATCTGTAGGAAATGGCGTAGTTATCAACAAGATGTATACCTTTATCCGTCAAAGAGAGACTATTTTTGCCCATATGATATTTAGTCATAGTGAAAAGTTTAAGGACGTTGTTAAGTTTTATGATAGAGATTATGAATTTTCCATTGAAGGTGGAGATGTATTAAATATCAATAAAAAGACTTTGGCAGTGGGAATTTCACAAAGAACACAACCAGAGGCAATTGAAAAGCTGGCAAAGAATATTTTCTATAATTCGGACAGTGAAATAGAAACTGTTGTTGCCATAGATATTCCAAAGATTAGGGCATTTATGCATCTAGATACCGTATTCACTCAAATAGATTATGATAAATTTACGGTGCATCCAGGAATTCTTGAAACCTTGAGAGTCTTTGAATTAAAAAAAGGAAGTTCAAGTGAGGAGATAAAAACCAATGAGATACACGACACTTTGGGAAATATCTTGTCCAGGTACTTAGATAGAGAAGTGGAACTTATCTACTGTGGTGGCGGAGATAAGATGATTTCTGAAAGGGAACAATGGAATGACGGCTCCAATACACTTTGTATATCTCCAGGAAATGTTGTGGTATATGAGAGAAATATCATTACCAATGAACTACTTAGGGAGAGAGGAGTAAATGTCCTTGAGATAAGAGATAGTGAACTTTCAAGGGGTAGAGGAGGCCCTCGTTGTATGAGTATGCCTCTAATTAGAGAAGAAATATTATAATAACACTGCCAGTATAATAAGGTACAAGTAAACTATATCTTATAATTAAACACTCTATTTTGCAAATGAGTATAGTTAATTATAATTTATCATTATATAATTATGTAAACGACAGCTTACTTGTCTATCTCATAGATAAACACTATAATAGTAATGAAATCTAATTTATACGCCGGTATAGTATAGATTAGGTTAAGGCAATTAAGAAAATTATTGAAGTGGGGAGGGTGAGAAAAAGCCTTTACAGGCGTTGTTATTATGGTAGAAGAAAATGGTTATCTAGCAAAACGAGAAGCGCGCTTAAGAAACAAAACTTTAAATTTGAGGGTTTCCCAGAAAGATCTCGATAAGATAGAGTTTTGTTCTAAGGAGTTAGGATATAACAAGTCTGAGATTCTTAGATTAGGCGTTGAAAAACTTTATGAAGAAATAAGTAGTAAAAAATAGAAAGAGTCCTCGAATGAGGACTTTTTTGAATTTTAATACCAACACAAGTTTTTAATAATGGGTATAAAACAATAGGGTGATAAAATGAAAGATTATAATGATGTATTAGATTTTTGGTTTGCACCAGAAAATATTGATAAGCAGTTTGACGAAGATGAAGACTTTGACAAATTGATTGAAGATAAGTTTTTAGACACATGGGAGAAAGCTAAAGAAGGTCTTTTAGTAGGGTGGCGTGATAATCCAAAAGGTAGACTTGCCGAGATAATCGTGTTGGACCAGTTTTCAAGAAATATGTTTAGACATGATATTAGAACCTATACACAGGATAAGATGGCCATTGCCCTTGCTCAGGAATTGGTTTTAAGTGATGACTATGAAGAACTTTCAGAAGATGAGAAAAAGTTTGCATTATTACCTTTTATGCATTCAGAATCATTAGAGCTTCATAAGTGGGCAAGACCATATTTTGAAGAACTTGGTGAAGATACCTTACACTTTGAGGATGCACATTTAGAGGTATTAAAAAGATTTGGACGCTATCCATATCAAAACTACGATTTAAATAGAGAATCAACTCCAGAAGAGATAGAAGCACTTAAAATTAATAAAGATGGATTCTATAGAAAAAAGGAAAATAAATAATTATAGGATTTTAATCCTATTGTAAGGAAAGGTGCCCATCTTTCACTCATATAGGGTGTGGGATGGGTGCTTGATTTATCTAAATATGATATAATATTTTATCAGCAGTAAATAAATTTCTTTTTATGCTGAAAAATTTGTATTTTCTAGTAGATTATACAAGGTCATATTAAAGGAGTTTTTTATGTCTTTTACAACGCAGACTTTTCTTTTTATATTTTTTCCATTGAGTATGATTTTGTACCATGGAATAAGATTTTTAGGTTTAAATAAAACTTTTTCACATTTTTTAGAAAAATATAGGATTGAAGACCTGACTATTATTGGAATAAGCTTTGTCTTTTATAGTTGGGCTTTTTTTAGTGATAGTTTTCGATTTTTAATCTATATATTTACCGTTTTCTTTTTAGGGAAGGCAATTGAAAAGTACAAGAATTTCAGTGTGGCTATGACAGTTAATGGCGAAGGTGAAAATAACCAAAAAATAACTGCAGCCCTACCAATATTATTTTTATCTATAGTTATTGTTTTATTTGTATTGATTCATTTTAAATACACTGGACTTATAGCTCAAGCTTGGAACTTTTTATTTAGAGATGGTATAAAGGCGAAGTCTTACTTAGCACCTTTAGGAATATCCTTTATAACTTTTAGCGCCATATCCTACTTGGTCGACATCTATAGAGGAGACGCTAGTGCAGGAAGCTTAATTGACTGTGCACTTTATCTGTTATTTTTCCCAAAGGTGATTTCAGGTCCAATAGTATTATGGAAGGACTTTTCAAGGGAAATATATGTAAGAAAAATCGATGTTGATTCTTTTTCAAGTGGAATAAATAGGATAATGATAGGTTTTTCCAAGAAGTTGATTCTTGCCGACACCTTTGGAGAATGTATAGCTTTAGCATCGGATGCAATCGATGTACCAACTTCTTGGGGAGTTGCATTGTTGTATATGTTACAGATATACTTCGATTTTTCTGGGTATTCAGATATCGCTTTAGGATTATCAAATTTGATGGGTTTTGATTTTCAAGAAAATTTCAATTTTCCATATTTGTCCCAGTCAATTACAGAATTTTGGAGAAGATGGCATATTTCATTGGGAAAATGGTTTAGAGAATATGTATATTTTCCATTGGGAGGAAGCAGAAGGTCGGAAAGACGTACAATTTTAAATGTTGCTATAGTTTTTACCCTTACAGGTATTTGGCATGGAGCAGGTTGGACCTATATGCTATGGGGAATGGTAAATGGGCTTTGTAATATAATAGAAAAGCTTGTATCACAAAAAAATTGGTATAAGAAAACTCCTAAAATAATAAAGTGGTTATACGCTATGACCATCACTTTTTTCAGCTGGGAATTATTTAGATTTAGTAGTTTTTCCGAATTTACCAGATGGTTTAAAATTATGTTTGGAAGAGTTTCCTTTGAAAATATTCCATATACTTGGAGATATTACTTTGATAATAGAATGATCTTTTTGGTAATTATGGGAGTTATTGGAGCAACGGTCTTTGGTTTGCCAAGTATACAAGAAAAATATAAGAATTTTGTGAAGAAACCAATGGGATATGCAATAAAAGAGATAGTCTTTATCGGACTTTTTATTATATCCATTTTATTCATGGTAAATTCCACCTACAGTCCATTTATTTATTTCCAATACTAAGAAAGGGTTAATTATGAAAAAGTTTAAATTAATTTTTATAATTTTGTTTATCTTAATTATATTGGCGCCTCTAATGGCTTTTAATATAAAACCAAATTCCATATCCCAGATAGATAATAGGGCCTTAACGGAAAATCCATTTACCCTAGAAGGAGATTTAACACAAAATATTGAATCCTATGTAAACGATAGATTAGGATTTAGAGATGAGATGATAACATCCTATACGGTTTTAAATGATAGACTATTTAATAAGATGGTACATCCGTCATATACCTATGGAAAAGATGGTTATGTATTTGGTGGGGGAGTAAGTACTAGTAATGATTTTGGTGATTTTCATATGATTTTTGCTGATATGATAGAAAAAGTTCAGCATTATTGTCAAGAAAGGAATATCCCCTTTCTATTTGTGTTCAATCCTGCAAAGCCTGCTATTTATCAAGACAAGATAGCAGAAGGGGTCAACTATAATAGACAGTGGGTGGATCTATTTTTTAAGGAATTAGAAAGACGAAATATAGACTACTTGGACAATACTGGGACCATGGTGGAGCTAAGGGATAAGGGCATTCAAGGGTTTAATATTAAATATGATGCAAATCATTGGAATGATATAGGTGCATTTTATGGCAGTAATGCCATTTTAGAGAAATTAAAAGAAAAAAATGAAAATATCCATATAAATAAGTTGGATGAATTTATTCAAACAAAAACTTTGGAAAAATCTCTTTTAGTCTCAAAGTTTCCAATTGACGAGACTGTTCTGAAATTGAAATTAAAGCAAAAACCAAAGAGTTTATATGAGGATTATTTTTCCGAGCTTAAAATTAATCCTTCCTATCCTGGATTTGGATATTTTATAAATGAGTCCAAAAATGTGGAGAACACCCCTAAAGCCTTGGTTTTTCAAGGAAGTTATATGAATAAATTGGGATATAAATACTTTATAAATGCATTTAATGAATATATCCACGTTCATGACTACCAAAATATTATCGAATTTCCCTATTATTTTAATATTTTCCAGCCTGAATGTGTAATCTTTGAAGTTGCAGAGTATACGGTTATAGAAAATTACTTTGATTTAGAGAGAATGAAAGCCATAGACTTTAATCCTTCTTTGGATAACTTATCTGAAGAAGATTATGATGAACTGGACTTAGAGGATGAGGACATTAAAGTAGATAAGGGCAAAACCTTAACAAAGATAAATTTGAACACAGACGAGACCTATTCCTATATTTGGCTTTCAAAAGGTGGCATCTTCGATATGTATAAAGTAGAGGGAGGATATGAAACCACAATGGAAACGAAAAAATTTGAAAGTATAAAGGATAGTATTAAAATATATGTCAAAAGTGCCAAAAGTAATTAATGGAAAATTCTTTTTCTATGCAAAGGGAAAGAGAAATATCCTTCGGGGACTGTAGTCTACAAGTCTTAAAGTATTTATATGCTATAATAACTGGGGAGAAAGGATTGTGTTATGAACTTACTAATTATTACTTTGGTGCTTCTATTGGCCCTCCTTGGCCATAGATTTTCTGATAGAGTGGGATTGCCATCCCTTTTGTTATTTATACTTCTTGGAATGTCCTTCAACTTTTTAGGATATAATTTTTCTGACTTTGAGTTATCCGATAAGATTGCGAAAGTTTCTTTAATGATAATTATGTTCTATGGTGGATTTGGGACCAATTGGACCATGGCAAAACCTGTTTCTAAACCTGCCATCGTCTTATCTAGTTTAGGGGTTGTAGTAACTGCGCTACTCACAGGAGCATTTTGCTACTTTTTCTTAAATTTCGATCTTTATGAAGCGATGTTACTTGGTTCTGTCGTAGGATCTACAGACTATGCCTCCGTATCTTCAATTTTAGTCTCAAAGAATTTGAATTTGAAATACAATACAGCACCCTTTTTGGAGCTAGAAAGTGGTTCCAACGACCCGGCTGCCTATACTATGACAATGGTTTTTCTAACGATAATTGCAGGACAAGAAATCTCTGTGCCCCTTCTTATTTTTAAACAGGTTATTTTTGGAATAGGTTTAGGCTTTTTAATTGGTTTTTTTCTTTTAAAAATTGTCAATATGAATCATTTAAGAGACGATGGCCTATTGGTTGTTTTATTTGCTGCTATAATGTTTGGAACCTTTAGTCTTACTGAGTTAATGGGAGGAAATGGATACTTAGCTCTTTACATACTTGGGATATATATTGGAAATAAGCAATTTCATGGAAAAAGGGATATAGTTTTCTTCTATGATGGACTGTCATCCCTAGTTCAAATTGGATTATTCTTTTTATTAGGATTTTTATCTAATATAGACATACTATTAAAAGTATTGCCAATTTCCCTAATCATAATGATTGCCATGGCGCTAGTAATCAGACCATTGACAGTTTTTGGCTTGATGATTCCCTTTAAACTGGATAAGAAACAACTAGGAATAATCTCTCTAGCGGGACTTAGGGGAGCTGCTGCAATTGCCTTCGCCATAATGGTGGTCAATAGTAAAGTTGATATTTCCATTGACATATTTCATATAGTCTTTGGAATTTGTTTGTTTTCTTCCTTCATTCAAGGGTCATTGATGCCAATTGGAACTAGGGTTTTATCCATGTTAGAACCTAATGATACCGTTTTAAAGACTTTTAACTATTATCAAGATAAGTCGGATCTAGGCTTTATTCAAACGGAGATAAAACCAGGAAATAGGTGGATAGGACGACGTATTAAGGATTTAACTCATACTTTTAATATTATTGTGGCAAAAATAGAAAGAGACAATAAGACTTTAGTTGCAAAGGGAAATACTGTTATAAAAGAAGGGGACATTGTGGTTTTAGGGGGAGAGACTCATTTCGATAAAACTGGACATGACTTAACGGAGATAACTTTAGCAAAAAACCATCCTTGGTCAAACAAAAAGGTGTCGGAGATAAAAATGAAGGATACTGAACTCATTATAATGTTACAGAGAAAAGAGGGTGGAGTCATCGTACCAACAGGTGATACAATTTTACATCCAGAGGACAAAATTGTTATTATTAGAGAATGATTTATAAAACTGTATATTCTACATTAAAAAAAGTCCGGTTATTCCGGACTTTTTTAGTACCCAAAATAGATTACTAGAATTCATCATAGAAGATTCTATCCGCTGGAACTTTCTTTTCACCAAGTGACTTTACAATACCTTCTATCATCCTAGGGCTACCACATAGGTAAGCTGTGTAGGTTGTGTCTTCATCTACATATTTATCAATAGAATTATTTACACGACCTGTGTCTCCATCCCAATTATGTTCAGGGGTGGTTCTAGAAAGTGTAGGCATAAATTTAAAGTCATAGAGATCTTTTTCAAATTGTTTCATCTCATCGACTAAGAATAGATCTGATGGTGTTCTAGCGCCAAAGTAGAATCTGGTTTTCTTTTTAATATCATTGTCTCGCATGTGATTTAGAATAGACCTAATAGGTGCAAAACCTGTACCTGCTGCTATTAGTAAAATCTCTTCACTATCGTCATCGTGATAGTAAAAATCGCCATAAGGACCGTTTATTAAGACCTTATCGCCTACTTTTAGCACCTTGTGTACATAGGTTGAACAAATTCCCATGGTGTATCCAATTAAGAACTCCACATGTTTTGTATCCTTGATGGAGGATGCCACTGAATAGGCTCTAAAGACTTCCTCGTCACAACCTTCATATCCTTCACCAGAAGGGTATGGTATGGTTTTAATCTGCATAAATTGACCAGGTTTGAAGTTTATAGTCTCTCCTTCAGGAAGTTCGAATCTAAGACGTACTATCTTATCCGTCATAGGTTCTTTTTCCACAAGAGTCATTTCATATTCTTTTACATTGAACAACTCTTCTGGTATTTGAATATGCATATCGGATTTAACTTTAACCTGACAAGAAAGTCTGACATTGTCCTGTAATTCCTCTGGGCTAAGCCAAGGTTTTTCAGTCGCAAGAACTGGACCTGCTCCATCTAGTACCTTTACTTTACAGTATCCACAGGAACCTTTACCTCCACAAGCGGAAGGAATAAAGATTTTTTGTGCTACCAATGAGGAAAGTAGAGACTGTCCTCCTTCTACGTCATATTCTTTTTCGTCGTTGATTATTATTTTTACTTCGCCATAATCTGCTATATATTTATCTGCCAGGGTCAGTAATAGGGCAATTAGAACTGATATGCTCGTTACTATCCCTGTGGAAATTAAAATCATATTCATAATATCACCTACGATATGGAAACTATTCCTGAGAAACCTATAAAGGCAAGGGCCATTATACCTGTGATAATCAAGGTTATAGGTGCGCCTCTTAGTCCTTCAGGAAGGGAGTTTTCATTTATTCTAGATCTAATACCTGACATTGAGATTATTGCCAATGCCCAACCTAAACCTGAACCCAGTCCAAAGAATAGGGATTGCATAAAATTATACTCTCTGATTACCATAAAAAGTGAAACACCAAGAATGGCACAGTTTACGGTTATTAGTGGTAGGAAAATTCCTAGGGCATAGTATAGGTTTTCTACGTATTTTTCCAATATCATTTCAAGTAATTGAACAAAGGCTGCAATTACAATGATGAATACGATAAATCTCAAGTATTCTAATCCAAAATATTCTAGTAGTTGATAAACAAAGTAATTTAAAACTGTGGTAACAGTTAAAACAAAGGTTACTGCTACTCCTAGGCCTGTTGCAGTCTCAACTTCTTTACTAACGGCAATAAAGGAACACATTCCCAAAAAGTTTGAAAATATCATATTGGAAGTAAAGATTGAGGCAAAGAAAATAACTAATGGATGAATTGTCATTGTTTTTTCACCTCTTCCTTTTTATTTACAAGGTTATAAACTATCCACATTATTATAGGAAGTATAAAGAATGCTCCTGGTGGCATTACCATTAAAGTCCATGGCACAAAGCCTTCTGGCATTATTCTAAAGCCAAATATTGAACCAAATCCCAATATTTCTCTTATAATGGATACTGCTAGTAAAACCAAAGTATATCCAATTCCCGCTGCAAAACCATCCACTAATGAATTTAATGGAGGGTTAGAAATTGCATAGGCTTCCGCTCTTCCCATGATTATACAGTTGGTAATTATCAACCCAACATAGGGTCCAAGGGTCTTGCTCATGGAAGGCATATAGGCCTTTAAAAATATATCCACTATTATTACGAAGAAGGATATTATAAATACTTGCACTACCATCCTAATATGTTTAGGTGTAATATCCTTTAGTAATGAAATAAAGAAGGATGAGAGGGCAGTGGTAAAGGTTAGGGCTAAACCCATTATTAAAGAGTTTAAAGCCAGGTTGGTCACCGCCAAAGCAGAGCAAATTCCGATTACTTGTATAAGTACTGGGTTATCGGTGATGATTCCAGACTTAATAATCTTTTTGTATTTGTTCATTAATTAGACCCTCCTTCTTTTTGTATAAATTCCTTTAAGTTTTTATTTACCATATCGGTTACAAAAGTAGAAGTTTGAGTTGCACCTGCAATGGCATCGACATTACCACCTTGGGCAGGCTTATTTATAACATATTTATCTCCTTGAGGATTTGAGATGTCGATTCCTCTATATTGTTCCTTATATGGAGATTCGGAAATTCTACCTCCAAGTCCTGGCGTTTCACTTTGACTTACAAATTCTATACCAGTTGTTTCGGTAAAATCTTTATTAACTCCCAGATATCCTGTAATTGTTCCCCAAAGGCCAGGGCCAACAAAGGGTACAGCATATCCTTGAACTTCTCCATCTTTGTTATATACAAAGTATTTTGTATCTTCATAGTCTTTTTCCTCAATATTTTCAGAAAATACCTTGTCAATCTCTTCTGGATTTGTAGAATCTA
The DNA here is from genome assembly GCF_029983815.1 of Lagierella sp. Taxonomy (GTDB): domain Bacteria; phylum Bacillota; class Clostridia; order Tissierellales; family Peptoniphilaceae; genus Mediannikoviicoccus. Next base: position 203,282 of record NZ_JASBYU010000001.1, on the reverse strand, counting down.
CAGGAATGTTAAATACATATAGTATTTTATCCTTCAATTCTATTTCCGAATTGAACTCTACAATAGGTGTTGTAATCTTATTTATAAAGGCTAAGATAAACACAAGGACAGCTGATAAAATTAGCATAAAGACAATAGGATACATAACAGATTTCTTATTCATTAATTTGTCTCCTTTGCTACTTTATTCTTCTTTGCTTGTTTCCTTTGTCTAACGACATAATCCATAATAGGTCCAAAGATATTACCTATAAGAATTGCAAACATCATTCCTTCTGAGAAAAGTGCAAATCCTCTAATTATTACAGATACGATTCCTATGATAATTCCATAAATAAATTTTGCAGGTCTTGTCTTTGGAGCAGAGATGGGATCTGTTGCCATAAAGACAGTACCTAGTAAAAATCCTCCTGATAACATGGAGAATATTGGATTAGGAACGGATTCAACTTTCATAAAGTTGAAAATTAAAGTCATTGCTGTTAAGCCCGCCACGCATGATACCATTATCTCCCAAGAAGCAACTTTCTTGTAAATGATATATATGGCGCCAATAAGTATAAGAAGTTTTGATGTTTCACCAATTGCTCCAGGAATATTTCCTAGAAACAAATCCATGTAATTAGTAATTTGTCCGCCATTTCTAAAGGCGAGCATCGGTGTTGCAGTAGTAACTTGGTCAATCATAGGATTCATCCACTTGTTTAAAGAGCCTATTCCACCAAGAACTGCTTCGTTCCAATTGATAGTCAATGGTTGAGGGAAGTTGACATAAACAAAAACCCTTCCTACTAAAGCAGGGTTGAATACGTTTTTACCAAACCCACCAAAGACCGCTTTTCCAAAGAATATTGCAAATGCAATACCAAGTGCAGACATCCAAAAAGGTATGGATACCGGCAATGTCATAGTATAGAGAACTGCAGAAATAAGTGCTGCTTCAGAGATTTTCTTTCTATTGTAAATCTTGTGTTCTGTTATAAATTCTACAAGACAAGCTACAATGATGTTGAAAATCGTCAGACCTAAAACTCTCCAACCAAAAGCATAGATTGAGAAGAGTAATATAGGTAAGAGAGCAATCAAAACCGTTCTCATCATTTTTTGTTTCATAAAATATTTTTCATATAATGAAACCATTAACTCACCCCCGTTACTATGATTATAACACTTTTAGAATTTAAAATTCATATTAATTTGGTTTTGTTACAAAAAACCCTTAAAAAGGGCAAAAAATTTTAGGGTATAATGAAAACATGGGTTATCAAAACTCTGAAAATATTCGATGTTTTTAAAATGATAAATTTGTGGGAGGTATTATGAATCATATAAAAGTAGAAATTTTTGTCCCTTTTAATGCTTCTGAAAATTTGATGAAAGAGATCAATAATTTAGGGGTATTAAAAGAAAACAATTATGACTATTGTTTTTCTGAAACAGTGGTTAAAGGTCACTTTAGACCATTGAAGGGATCCAATCCGACCATCGGAAATATAGATAAGATAGAAGTAGTAGATGAGAGAAAGTTGGAATTTAGAATTTTTGAAAGGGATTTAAAAAAGGTTCATTCATGTATTTTAAAGAATCATCCCTATGAAGTTCCTGTAGTAAATTATATAAGACTGTTAGAGGTAGACGATGAAGATTAAAATTAAAGATAGTTACGAATTTGAGGAGATTAAAAATTTATTAATCGGATCCTATTGCCTAGGGGTTCTACAAGAAGATGAAAATTTTCCTATAACATCCAAAAATGGAAAATTAGAACTATTTAACGGATTGGATAATTTGGAAAAGCATTTTAAAAAGGACGATTATTCTAACAAAAGGCCTTTAGAAAATATGAAGTTTGAATATTCTAGGCCGTTTTCTAGAAAACCTGAAACCTTGGAATGCCTATTTTCTCCAGACTTTTTAATGAGGGATACTAATGGAGATGGCCTTTGTGACGATGCTGACTTCTCTGTAGTAGTTGAAGATACAAGTCCATTCATAGTTGAAGCCCTTTCTAACTTAATGTATCGATTTGGACTAGAGGCCACGGGAGGCAAGTTACCTAAAATAATAGCGGAAGAAAATGATGAAAATTTTGTGAAATTCGTAAAAGATGATAGAATTTATATTGAATTTTCAAAAAATTCACCTAAGCAAATTTTAATTCATGGAGATGGTGAAGATCTTGTAAAATTTGTAGTGGATTTATGTCGAAATTTCCCCTTCATGGATAATAAAACAGACTTATTTGACTATATAAAGCAACTGGAAGAGATGTTTTCTTTAAAAACCGTGGAAGGTCAATATGTTTTTTTAAATTCTACTAAAATTGACAAAGATGGTTCTGATTTTCTAAATTCCATAGGGGTTTCATGTGATAATTTTTATAAAGACGACTTTTGTTATTTTGAACCGAACTTTTTACAAAAGTTTCCTCAAGTAAAAGAAGAATTTCCAAATATGAATATAAAATCCTATAAGGATCCTAAGGAGATTTGGTCAAAGGACTTTGAAGTCTCATGGGAAGTGGATGAGTTTCTAAATATTCTAGAAAAAAATCTATCTTCAATTGAACTTTCTGACGAAGTCGAAGTATTTGGAATTTTAAGTGAGGATGACGAAACTTTAAATTCCTTGGAACTGAAGATAAAGAAAAGACTTAACTTCTTACAAATCCCTGCTAAGATTAACTTGGTAAGTGGGTACAAACAAGGGATTTCATATTTTATAAGACAGATATATCCACAGATAAAAGATAAGAAAATTGAAAATATCGTGATTAATTTCAATCCGTTTTTACAAGAGGGGCAGGAATTTGAAGACTTAGAATCTGGATCTGTTCCAAGTTATTCTATTGAGGAAGGAAGCACTCAAAAGTTTTTAGATATGCCCATAAGACTTTTGCAAGAGCTTTATCCAATCGATGATATAATCGAAAAACTTCTCGGAATAAGTAGGGAGAAAGTAACTTTTCAAATGAATGAAGTTGTCAAAGAGGCTGACTATGAATTTATCATCCATGGATTCAATGGGAAAGAAGAAGTTTTTAAATATTCTCCTAAATTATCTGAAAAGCCATATTTAAAGGAATACCCAAATCTTGGTTTGGTTCATCCAAATACAGGTTATTTTAGAATTGATGTAAATGGCCAAGTTTTAAATGAACAGAATATTAAAACCGATGTTGAAAAAATTTGGGATATATATCAAGAAAATGTATTGCCGAAAGTCCTAGAGATAGTTCAAGAAAATTCTGGTGTATCGGAATCTGATCAACCGTTTTTTAACTGCCTAAAGCTTGAGGTTGAGGCTTCTGAGCCAGATATGGATTTGGAAATTAGGCAGGATAGGATTTCTTCTTTAGAGGGACTACATCAAGATATGTATTTTTGTGGTCTGGACTATTTTTCTCAGTATGGTTTAAAGAATGAAAAAGGGAATTTAGATAGCCCTGGATTGATCCTGCCAAAGATAAAAAAAAGAAATGGTAAGCCGAAATTTAAGGCAAGTCTTTATAAAAACATGGGAAAGTCTCCAGGAATCTTTGAGAAAGATTGTCCTAGGGTATTGACTTCTGACGGCAAAAAGCCAGTCTTTAAGGTTGAAGAAATCGGTTATAATTGCGGAGAACTGAAGATATATTTAGACACGAATCTACATTACGCAGTTTTAGAATCTCTAAGTGACTTAGTTAAGAGCAATAAGATTAAGATCTATCCCTTTTTAAAAAATTTTAAAAAGAAAGACTTTCAAATTGTATTTAGAAATGATAATGGTGAATATCCTATGGTTTCAGAGGTTGAGAAGTCTAAAGATACTGTAAAGGTAGAGGATATCAATTTTTATGAAGATGAAATCATAGATTATGATAGATATTTAAAGATTATCAATGAACTTAAAAAGATAGATAGGGTCAATGTGGTTGAAAGGGGAAGGTCTTACTTAGGTAGATCTATTTATTCCATTGAATTTACAAAGACATTTGTATCTAGAAGAAATCAAGTTATGTCTAAACCTACTCTTTTTATTAATAATAGACATCATGCCAATGAAGTATCTTCCACAAATGCAGCCTTTATGCTGATAAAGAAAATATTGACCGATGATAGGTATAAGGACTTAGAAGAGGACTTGAACTTGATAATAGTTCCTATGGAAAATGTTGATGGAACTCAAATACATTATGAATTGCAGAAGGAGAATCCTAATTGGAAACTTCATGTGGCAAGATTTAATTCCTTAGGTAAGGAATTCTTTAGAGACTGCTTCAATGAAGATACTATTCATAGTGAGGCCCACGCCTTTACGAGAATCTATCACAGATATTTACCAGATATGGTAATTGACAATCATGGAGTTCCTAGCCACGAATGGGATCAACAATTCTCTGGTTATTCTTCCCCATCCTATAGGGGATTTTGGCTACCGAGAAGCTTAATGTATGGATATTTTTGGTATGTTAAAGGCGATGACTTTAGTGATAATTTCCATATGAATAAAGTCATAGAAGAGGAAATTGCTAAGGGCTTTGAAAGAAATATAGAATTTACAAAATCCAATTTGGAATGGAAAGATAGGTTCGAAAAGTATGCCCATAGCTATATGCCAAATATGTTTCCTGCGAAATACTACAAAAATATGATTCACTATTGGGTTGGTTTTGACTACGATATAAATCATCGTTACGTTTCAATTAAATATCCTCATATCACCTCTGTAGCCTACACTTCAGAAGTTGCTGATGAGACGGCTCAAGGAGAATATTTAAATAAATGTGCAAGGGCACATCTTCTACACGACGAGATAATTATTGACCTAATTAGAAAGCAGGACGTAAAGGTTTTTAAAAATTTCGAAAATAATGGCAATGCCGTTATTATATATAATAAAAGGCTTAGGCCTTTAGTTAAGGAGGAAAAATGGAATATTTAAAATTATTAGGTATTTTAGTTGTTATTCTTGGTTTTGCATTAAAATTTAATTCAATTTTAATCATCATAGTCGCAATGATTACAACTGGATTACTAGGTGGACTCAGTCCGCTAGAGCTTTTAAGTGTTATTGGTGAAACTTTTGTTGCCAATAGAGCAATGGCAATTTTCATTTTAATAATGCTTGTTACAGGAACATTGGAGAGAAATGGATTAAAGACTGCAGCTTCCAATTTAATTGGAAAGTTTAAGTCAGCGACTCCAGGTAAAATTATAGGCATCTATGGAGTTATGAGAGGGATTTTTGGTGCCTTTAACGTCGGATTTGGCGGTGTAGCAGGTTTTGTAAGGCCTATTATCATGCCAATGGCTCAAGGTGCAATTGAAACCACCGAAGGGCATGTAGATGAACTATATCTGGATAAGGTTAAAGGTATGGCATCGGGAATGGAAAATATAATCTGGTTCTTTACTCAAGTACTATTTGTAGGTGGGTCTGGTGCCCTCTTAGTTCAAGGAACTTTGAAATCTCTAGGCTATGAAGTGGAATTGATAGAACTTGCCAAGGTTGAAATTCCTGTTGCATTATTTGCTGTTATCTTTACTGTTGGATACTATATCTTAAGGGATAATAGACTTAGAAAGAAATTTTACGGTGTAAAGAATAGGGAGGTGGCATAATGGGTTTAGATTTTTTCACATCGGCTGATGTCACTTTAGGACAAAAGATATTGGAAATCATCTATGTAATCATAGGTTTGATATCCATGTATACGGGTATTAAAAATTTGAAGGATGATGAAAATCCTGAAAAATTTGGAACATTTCTATTTTGGTTTATTCAAGGTATTGTAATTGCCTTTGGAAGATTTATTCCAAATGTAGTAAATGGTATTTTGATAATCCTAATGGTAATTCCCGCAATTATTGGTAAAGTCAAATCTGGAAAGGACAGTTCTCCAACCCACGATGAAGTTACCAAGGCCTTCGACAAGATTGGTATGAAGATTTTTATACCAGCTTTGGCAATAGGAGTATTTGCAGTTGGATTTGCACTATTTACCGACTTAGGAGCTCTAGTTGGTGTAGGAGCGGGAATTCTAGCAAGTATGATAATTCTTATGTTCTATTCAAAGGACAATAAGTTTAAAGTCTTTTTAAATGATTCAGAAAGACTATTGTCACAGGTGGGACCACTTTCTACACTGCCAATGCTACTTGCTTCTCTTGGAGGAGTGTTTACTGCAGCTGGAGTAGGTGAAATCATAGCCAATATAGTTGGTAAGATAATCCCTGAAGGCAATATAAATGTTGGAATTATCGTCTATGCACTGGGAATGATGTTATTTACTATGATAATGGGTAATGCCTACGCTGCCATCACCGTTATGACTGTAGGCATCGGAGGTCCGTTTGTTTTAGCCCATGGAGCAAATCCTGCATTAGTGGGTATGCTAGCCTTAACTTGTGGATACTGTGGAACTCTATTGACTCCTATGGCTGCAAATTTCAATATTGTGCCCGTTGCTCTTTTGGAGATGAAGGACAATTCTGGTGTTATTAAAGCTCAGATTATACCTGCTTTGGTGATGATAGTTTTCCAAATTGCATATATGATAATGTTCAAATAGAAAGATTTGTAAAAAAAGAAAAACTTTTATGGAAAGGTGAGATATATGAAAATTTTAGTTACGGGATTTGATCCCTTTGGTGGAGAAAGTATAAATCCTGCATATGAAGCGGTGAAGGATTTACCTGATCAAATTCAAGGAGCTACAATAATAAAAAAAGAAATACCAACAGAATTTAAAAGAAGTGGAGAGGTTTTAAAGGAACTTGCTCTAGAATACAAGCCGGATGTGATCCTTTGTGTAGGTCAAGCTGGAGGAAGATCTGGAATAACCGTTGAAAGAGTTGCCATAAACTTAGCAGAGGCTAGAATCGCTGACAATGTTGGTTTTCAACCTTCAGATTTAGAGATAATTGAAGGAGGCAAGCCAGCGTATTTTGCAACTTTACCAGTCAAGAATATGGTAGAAAAAATACGTGAAAGAGGATTACAGGGAAATATTTCCTATACTGCTGGAACTTTTGTATGTAACTCTATTATGTACAATGCACTGGCAATTGCAGAAAAGGAGCTACCAGGAGCGATAGCTGGGTTCATTCACGTTCCTTTCTTGCCAGAACAAGTTACTTCAAAGGCAGAAGGAACCCCTTCAATGAGCAAGGCCTCTATAACTGCGGGATTACAAGCTGCAATTGAAGCAATAATAGAATACGATGGAAAAGAAGCGGAAATAAAAGTTGGAGAGACACATTAATCCGATAAATCAGATAGATAGGGGGCTCGTCTTTGAGTCCTCTATTTTTTAGATTTAAAAAAAGAGGAACCTAATATTTAGGTCCCTCAAAAAAAGGAATATCTTGTAAGCTATTCAGTTCGGATTGCGTCAATTGCAGATATTTTTGTCGCTCTAATAGCAGGCAATAAACCTGACAACAATCCGATTAATGCAGAGAATAGGGCAGAAACTCCCATCAGCCATATTGGGATATAGGAGCTCATTCCCATTCCACCTTCAGAAGGGTCTAAACCTGTTTTGAACAGATATTTATTCAATAGAAATGAAACTAAACAGGAAAAGGCAATTCCTAAGATTCCACCAATAAACCCTACTAATGTAGACTCTATTAAGAAGATGTCTCTTATGTTTTTTATGGAAGCTCCAACTACCTTCATAATCCCAATTTCCCTAGTTCTTTCATATATGGACATAATCATGGTGTTGGCTATACCTATAGCTGCAACTAATAAAGCTACAGCTCCAATTGCACCAAAAACCTTTTGTACAATCTTTACTTGTTCTTGCATACTTTCGTTAAATTCTAAATTGGATTGTGTAAAATATCCCATTTCATTAAATTCGTCCTGGAGGGGTTTAACATCTTCCAACTCCTTTGCTTTAACCATTACATAGGAATAGGGAATATCTTTTTCAGAAATCTTCTTTGGCTTTTCTTCACCATATAAATTTAGTTTCATAGATTCCATATAAAGTTTTTTTGCTGTTTTGTAATTTACAAAAATTTCTGGCATATACATATCCCCACCAGTCATCTTACCAATGGGTTTTAAATTAAAATCCATATAGGTCTTTTCTCCAGTTTCTATCTCCGCCGACATATCTTGATAACCAATTCTTAAAGTTGGCTTTTCCTTCATGAGATCTATATTTTCTATAGGGACACCCGTTCTCTCGTCAAAGAATTCCACATTAGCGTAGACAAATTCCAAATCAGAGTTTTGTGTAATGTTTTTGCCTTCTTGGATTTGATATCCAAACTCTTCCATTTTATTTATATCAACACCCTTTATAGGGGCATAGGTGGAGTGGTTTTTTACCATTAAATTGCCATCCATTACCTCAATTACAGGAAATACAGCTCTGACTTTATCCATGGCCTCAAAAGTCTTTAACTTAGCCTCATTTAACTCTTTTGCTTTATTGTTTTGAGAATTCCCACCATAATAATAATTTTGGTCGGATCTTACGGTAATATTTGTTAAACCACCCATGCTTTCGATTAACTCCTCGTTGGAACGTTGCATCCCAAGACCAAAGCTAAGCATTAGAATTATAAAAGAAGTACCGATTAGGATGGATAAGACCGTTAAGATAGTTCGAAGTTTCCTTCTACCTAAATTTCTCAAGCTGAAAATTAACAGATCATTTAATCTCATATTTGTAAATCTGAACCTTTCTTCTTAGCATCTTTCTTCTTTTTATAAATTATTCCTATAATGATTCCAAGTATAATCAATCCACCTAGGATAATAGGTAACTTGCCTAAACTATTTGTAGAATTTCCTTCTTCCATTTCTGGAGGAACTTCAGTGCTTTCATCCATGGTAGAGGCTTCCATGTTGAAGGGTTTTTCTTCAGTGTGACTTTGACCAGTCGAATCTTCATAAGTCACAAGGACTTTACCATTTATAGTTCCAGATTCAGTTGGGATTATGGTAGTTGAAAAGTGGTCTGATGCACCAGGAGCAAAGTTTCCAACAAAGTAGTTGCTACTACCATCTAAGGAAAAACCATCCCCTTGAACTTGTACCATAAAATTTGAAAGGGTGTCCTTGCCGGTGTTGAAAAAGTCCATATCCACAGTGGCAGGTTCTCCAGCCATGCCAGGATTTGTGGTAACTTCACCAAAGGAGACCTTTGCCTGTTGAACAACGGGTATACCGATAATTTCGCTTGCTGTAAACTCATTACCTTCTTTATCCTCGTACTCAAAATTTGCCGTTATAACGTAATTTTGAGCCTGGGCATTGGGAACGACAGACATCTTCATGGATTTTGAAACAGATCTTCCAGGAGCGATTCGATTTATATAAAAGGTATTTGAACTTCCTACTGGAATAAAGACAGAACCTCCAACAGTTTCTCCATTTGTCCCAGATCCACTGGTTTCGTTATTTAAAGATATTTTTATATTTCTCACAGAGTAGCTGGAGTTTGTATTGAAGAAACTCATGTTTAAAGTAAACTCTTTTCCCGCTTCCACCATTTTTGGGTTTAGGGAGTAATTGTCAATAATGAGTTTAGGTTTGTTTTTAACAGAAGGATTTGAGTTGTCATTTCCTTGGTCTGCTCCTTGGATGGATGTGTTTTGGTCTTTTCCAGTATTATCTTTGGAACTTATCATATTATAATCGCCACCTTTGTCATTGGAATTTGTATTATTTGAAGCATTGGGATTTTTGTTTGAGTCGGTAACACTATTGTTTGAATTGTCATTGTTCGTGGGTTTTTCGTCGTTGCTTGAAATATTTTTAAAATCCACATCTTTAAAAGCTAAGTCGGTTTTTAAACTAAGATTGTCTTTAATCTTTGTGCCTAAAATCTCCACATTGTAATTATCTTTGTCTAATTTTTCTAAGGCCTTTAATTTAAATACTATAACTGCTTTTTCATCTTCCTTTGCCTTTTCAACTTTGGAGCTTAAAACTTTGAAGTTCTGGTTTGGAACCATCGTGAAACAATATGTACTCAAGATGTCATAGTTCATGTTTTCAGGATAGATAAAAATTGTAAATTCCGTATCTTTTTCGATGAATTTTGGGCAAGTTTTACCATCTTTAATCACTTGTTCGATTTTATAATCCTTTAATTGGATTTCGCTTTTTTCCATATCTCCATTTTCTTTGGCAAAAGAAAAGTTTGTTATTGCCAAAAGGGAGATGATCAATAAAATAGATAATAATTGTCTTTTCATATATACCTTCCTATAAATTACTATTAATAATCTTACCGTCTTCCATAGCTATAATTTTATTAGCATAGGAGGTAAGTTCTTCATTATGAGTTACTATAATCATGGTTTGATTATTTTTGTGAATCATTTCTGTTATCAAGTCCATAATCTTTTCCGACGTATTGGAATCCAAATTTCCCGTAGGTTCATCGGCGAAGATTATTTTAGGGTTATTTGCAAAGGCTCTGGCTATTGAAACCCTTTGCTGCTGCCCTCCGGATAGCTCTTTGGGTTTGTGGTGAACTCTATCTTCAAGACCTACTTGTTTTAAGATATCAAAGGCTATTTTATTCCTTTCAGACTTTGGTATGCCCTTAAAGGCAAGTCCTAAGCTTACATTTTCCAAGGCGGTCAATATGGGTAAAAGATTATAGGATTGAAATACAAAACCTAAGTTGAGTTGCCTAAAAGTGGTTAGGTCTCTTTCGTTTAAACGATTTATATGATGCCCGCCTATTATTATTTCACCCTTATCTATTTTTTCTAATCCTGCTATACAGTTAAGCAAAGTAGACTTTCCTGAACCAGATTTTCCAAGAATGCAAAGGATATCTCCTTCGTCAAGACTAAGGGATAATCCGTTTATAGCCTTTACTACGGTGTCACCCATTTTATAAAATTTATAGATGTCTTTAATTGTTATAAGATTACTCAAAATTTCACATCCTTTATCTTTTAAATCCATTTTATCATAAAGTCCAGTGCTAAATTATTACAAAAATATTACAAAATTAATACTATTTTAAGAAAAAGGAGAACTGAGCTGAATCTCAAGTCTTATTAATGGGTATTAATACTTAAAGGAGTGGGTATAATGGAAAGGGTAGTACTTTACACAAGACAACACGAAAATTCATTTTATGAATTAAAAAATAAAGGAGTAATTACCAATAAGGAAATATATGTAAGATTACATATGGGAGATATTGCTCCTTATTTTATGGAAAAATATCGTACCTTTGTTAAAATGGCCGAAGAAATAGTCCCTAGGCCCCAGGGCATAGAGTATCCTATTTGGTGTTCCATCAGTAAAAGAAATTGTTTAAAGCCTGTGGAAAAGGAATTGGTCTATGAAATTGAAGTTCCCAAGGATGAGATTATATATTTTGATTCAGGGAAATGGGATTTGGTATTAAATAATTTGTACATTCCTAAAGATGAAGATGATGCAATTGATTACAGAAAAGAAATAAAGTCATTAGGAGTAAAGGATGAATTTAATTTTATTGACGGCAAGTATAGGGGTAAATTTCCTGAAATTGAAAAGAAGATAAAGGATTCTTGGATAAGAATTTTTGATATAGATAGATGGTCTGACTTCACTGTTCAAGCCAATATTTGGCAGATCAAAAAAGAATGGGTTCGAAGGATAATAAGGCCGGGAGAAAGTATTTAAGAAGGTGATTAGTTGTTTAAAGAGTTTAGATGGTTTATTAATTCCTATAAAAGGAATTTGCTATTTGGGATTACTTTTCTTTTATTAAGTGATATAGCTGGTATCTTTCCTCCTTATTTAATAGGGGAGTTAACGGATAGGATTTTTGAAAACACTATAAATTTGGATTCCTTTATAAAATTTGTAGCACTTTTAGCAGGTATTGTGATTTTAAAATACTTTTTAGCCATGGGATGGTCATTTTTTATCCATAGAGGGGGCAATGAAATAGAGCTTCGCCTACGGGATATGTTGATGAGTAAATTTTTAGACCAGTCAATGGAGTTTTTTGAGGAAAATTCTACTGGTTCGTTAATGGGTAAGTCCACAAATGATATTACCGCAGTAAGTGATATGATAGGCTTCGGTACCTTGGCGATGTTTGATGCTACTGTGTATCCTCTTTTTATCGTCATTGTAATGATTATTTCTGTAAGTTGGAAGTTAACTTTAGCTACTATTATCCCAATCCCTCTCTTAGCTATTTTAGTAAAGATCCTTGGTGATAAGATCTATAATAAGTTTGAAAAGGCTCAGCAGGCCTTTGATAAATTAAATAGTTTTGTCTTAGAGGATGTTGTGGGCATAAGGATAATCAATGTCTTTAACCTTCAAAGGGTTAGAAGACAGATGTTTGGAGAAAAGGGACAGGAGTTAAAGGATAAGAACTTAGAAGTTGCTAAATATAGGGCATTTTTTAGACCGATAGATTTGACTATAACTGCAATTTCATTTTCCATTGCAATTTTTTATGGTGCAGTATTAATAAATAGGGGAGAGATTTCCATTGGAAAGTTGGTGTCCTTCACTTTTTATCTAAATATGTTAATTTGGCCAATGTTTGCACTGGGTAATTTTATCAATATCAAGAACCAAGCTACTGCATCTATGCATAGAATTCAAGAGGTCTTAGATTATGAAGAAGAGATTGTGGATAAAGTTGACGCAATTGATAAGATTGAAAATCCATCCATCTCCTTTAGGAATTTTTCTTTTAAATATCCAGATTCAGACTATATTTTAAAGGATATCAATTTAGAAATACCCTATGGAACATCTTTGGGGGTGTTAGGAAAGACTGGTTCAGGAAAGAGTACTCTACTGAAACAGTTACTGAAATATTACGATGGAGATTTTTCTTCAATAATTATAAATGGTAGGCCTTTAGATGATTATACCACTAGGGCAATTAGAGAAACGACTGGCAATGTGCCCCAAAAACATATGATATTCTCTAAGACCATAAAGGAAAATATTATGTTATCCAATCCGAATGCAACTGAAGAGGAGCTGAATAAAGCAATAGAAATGGCGGATTTCAAAAAGGATATTAAAGATTTTCCACTAGGTCTAGATACCCTTTGCGGAGAAAGGGGAGTTTCTCTTTCCGGTGGTCAAAAGCAAAGAATAGGTATAGCAAGGGCCTTTTTGAAGGATCCTGAAATTTTGATTTTAGATGATGCCATGTCTGCAGTTGATGGTAAAACCGAAAGAAATATTATAAACAATATAAACGGTAGGAAAAATAAGGGCACATTAATTTTAGCATGCCATAGAATAAGTCAAGTTATGAACTTGGATCATATAATCGTTTTAGAGGATGGAAAAATAATTGAAGAGGGATCCCATGCGAAATTGATGGAACTGGACGGATGGTATGCCACTCAGTTTGTTAGACAGATGGCAGGGGGTAGATATAGTGAAGAATAAAAACTCTGCAAGTAAAAGGTTATTTGGTTATGCTAAAAGGGAGTCGAAAAATTTGACTCTCGGAATAATCTGTACTTTTATCAGAACGGGGCTTGAAATAGTTGGGCCTTTAATTATAGGTCATCTTCTAAACAATTTTATAAAAAAGGGAATGACAAAGGATGATTTTTTATCCATTGGACTTTACCTAGTACTTTATTTGTTGGTCTATATGATAAGTGGATATTTTGCAAGAAAAACCGTTATATTCTTTGAGTCAGCCTCCAATGGTATAACTTTACATGTGCAAAAGGACATTTTTAAACATGTTCAAAGTTTACCTATTTCCTATTTTGACTCCCTTCCTGCAGGGTCCATAGTCTCTAGGATAACCAATGATACTAATAAGTTAAAAATCATGTTTCAAAATGCCTTAGGAGACATGACCACTTCTGGAATAATGGCAATTACAATGTTTTTAATGCTCTTGATCAGACATACGAGAGTTGCGGTTTATCTATTGGTTTTGGTTCCCATAATTTTATGGATTTTTTATGACTTACGAACTAAATATAGAAAATACACTACGGAAATACGAAAACTAACCTCTAAGATAAATGCAGATATTAATGAAAATATCCAAAATATGGAGATTATCCAGGCCTTTAACAAAGAAGATTTAATTAAAGAGGAATTTGACAGTACCAACCAGGCGATCTGGGACAATGCCTTTGAAATGACAAAGGTAAGGTCCTATGGAGGGTATAGGGCAATGGATATAGTTTCTTATTTCGCTAGTATAATCGTCCTAGTCTATTTTGGTATAGGTAGAATTACTGGAAATTACCAAGTTGATGTCGGATCTTTGTATATCGTTATAAACTATGTCAATAAAATGATGGGTTCCTTGACGACGATTGTTACCTGGTTTGGAGAGTTGGAACAGTCCTATGCATCTGCTAAGCATGTCTTTGACCTCTTTGAATTAAAACCAGACCCTGTTTTACCTGAAAAATTGGGAAATATTGAAGGTGTAGTGGAATTTAAAGATGTCTATTTTGCATATGATAAGGATTATGTGTTAAAGGATATCAATTTTAAGGTAGACCACAAAAGTTCTGTTGCCTTCGTAGGGTCAACGGGAAGTGGGAAGTCTACTATTTTAAACTTGATATTGAATTTTTATTCTCCTCAAAAGGGAAGTATTTTAATAGATGGCCAAGACATTAAAAATGTGGACAAGATATCCCTTAGAGAGGAAATGGCAGTGGTTTTACAGGACTCATTTTTATTTGAAGCTACCATTAGGGATAATATAAAGCTAGACGATGATTTTACAGATGAAGAAATAAATAACGCCTTAGAGGCAGTTGGTGGTCATAGGCTTGTAAAAAGGGGCTTGGATACGCCATTAAAAGAGGGTGGTCGTAACCTAAGTCAGGGAGAACAACAGCTTATCTCCTTTGCAAGAGCTTATATTAGAGAACCTAAACTATTGATATTAGATGAAGCTACTTCCAATATAGACACAGAAACCGAATCCATAATCCAAAAAGGAATAGAAAAACTAAAAGAAGACAGGACAACTTTAATAGTTGCCCATAGGCTTTCTACCATTAAAGACGTGGACATGATCTATGTGCTTTCCAAGGGTAGAATCATTGAAAAAGGAAATCATAAAGAACTGATGGACTTAAGTGGTTTCTATAGGTCCATGTATGAGGAGCAAATAGAAGAAAAGGAAACTGCTTAAGATTAAAGATGGTGGGAGGAAGGTATGAGTAAAATCTTTTCAATGGAATATAGTAAAATTTACGATGCTCTATTAAATAAGGTTGAAAGAAAAGGAAGATCAAAAACGGAACTAGACGAAATAATAATCTGGTTAACAGGGTATTCTGAGGTGGATTTGGATAAAATCTATAAAAGTGACATATCCTATGCTGAATTTTTTCAAAATGCACCGTCACTAAACCCAAATAGGCATGAGATAAAGGGTAGTATTTGTGGTGTTAAAATTCAGGAGATAGAAGATCCTCTAATGAAGGAAATAAGATATTTGGATAAACTGGTTGATGAATTAGCAAGGGGAAAGCAAATTAGTAAAATTAAAAGATAAAATGATTAAGCACTCAAATTTTTGAGTGCTTAGTTTATATAAGAGATTTAGTTTTACATTTGATTTTATAAGGGCTAGTCAACTATTAGTTGTGAATCCTCATTAAAATAGGTCCTATAGGCGTAGCGGGTAAAAAAGAAAACAGAAAGGGAAACCGCCCCTAGAATTCCTAACATTATAGCGATTTGATATTCTATGGCTATAAGTGGTGAAACCCCTGATAAAATCTGTCCTGTCATCATTCCTGGTAAGGAAACTACTCCTATACTCATCATAGAGTTAATTGTTGGCAAAATTGCAGCATCAAAGGAGTTTTGTACCATTTCTAAAGTGGCAGATTTTGGAGTAGCACCTAACATTAAAGCCCCTTCTATTTTTTCAAATCCGGATTTTATATCGTCGTGAAGCCTATTAACTCCAATGGAGATACCTGTCATGGAATTGCCTAGAAGCATACCTGTTATTGGAATTACGTATTGAGGATTAAAGATTGGTTTAACTCGTACAACGACAAATAAAAAGAATGCTATACATATTATTGTGCCAAGGACTAGGGAAATAGATATTATCTTTAGCATTTCCTTAGAGATCTTAAACTTTGCCAATTTTACTATATTCCTTATGGCAAAGATTTCCATAATTGATATTATGGCAATGGTAAAAAATGGCGAATCCGATTTGAAAATGTATATGAGTAGATAACCTACTATAGTAAGTTGTAATGTCATTCGAAAACAGGATAATAGAATCTGTTTTTCTCGGCTTATTCCTTGATATTTTGTCAATAGAATAACTACTAAAACAAAAATATAAGCCGATGCCATCTGAATCAAATTTAAGTTAATAATATCACTTTTCATTTCTTCTCTCCTTTAAATCCTTATTAACTATTTCTAGGATCGTGTCAGCATATTCATATGCCATATCCAGGGAATGGGTTACAAATACCAATGTCTTATCACAAGATCTAATATGATTTACAAGGCTGTCTATAATTATCTTTTCCGTATCCTCATCTAGAGAGGAGGAGGGTTCGTCAAATAAAAAAACCTCAGGATTTGAAAGAACGATTCTTCCAATACAGAGCCTTTGTTTTTCTCCTCCTGAAAGATTTTTAGAATTTTCATCTAAACTTTTGTTCAAATGAACCTTATTTAAAACTTTGCTCAACTCTTCATCAGATTTTGGATTTTCATCCATGAATTTAAGTCCGATATTTAAATTGTCCCTAATATTACCCTTAAATATAATTGGAAACTGGGACAACATTTGAACTTTTCGTCTTAATTCTATGGAGTCTAAATTTTTAATATCTTCTTCCTTAAAGTAGATAGATCCAGAATCTGGTGAAGTCATTTTATTTAATAATCTTAAAATTGTTGTCTTACCAGATCCACTTTTTCCGATTATTGCAGTCACTTCATTTTTTTTGATATTGGTGTCCTTAATATCCAATATATCTTTGAATTTTACATCCTTTAGTCTAAACATTTTTCCTCCGAATGATTATAAAAATATAAATTGAAAGTCCTCAAATAAAGATATACCCAAAATGGCAAGTAACTATGATATGATTATAATGAAAAAAGGCTTTTCAGCAAAATATTAACCAAGTGCTTTTATTTGTGATTAACCAGACGAATAAATAGATTGAAGGGTTAAGGGGGTGAAAGAATGAGTTGTTTAGGTAATCTCATTTGGTTTATAGTATCGGGACTATGGACATGGATAGGCTGGACATTTGTTGGAGTTATTTGGTGTTTAACAATTGTTGGCATTCCCGTTGGAGTACAATGTTTTAAGATAGCGAGGCTAAGCTGTTTACCCTTCGGGAAGAGGGTTGAATATAGAGGGAATAATACGTCTTTATTACTTAATATATTATGGATTGTATTCGGAGGACTTGAACTTGCAATTGGCCATCTCACTTTAGGAGTATTTTTAGCCTTAACCATTGTAGGAATTCCCTTTGCTAAGCAAAATTTTAAATTGGCACAACTTGCACTAATGCCCTTTGGAACTGAAATTTATTAATTTTTGATTATGTATTAAAGTTTAAGCACTTATCAATCACTCATATAACAGTGGTGGATAAGTGCTTAATTTTATTTTAATATAGTTTTTATTGCCTTTCCATAGGGTGGATAGCGTAGTTTTATATCAGGTGAAAATTTATTCTCTAGGATAGAAGTCTGTTGAGAAAAGGCTTTAAATCCTTCCAGTCCATGATATCTACCAAATCCAGAATTTTTCACGCCACCAAAGGGAAGTCTAGAATTTCCCAAGTGAGTTAACACATCATTAATAGCCATTCCGCCAAAATTGAAGTTATTGACAACATATTGAACATCCTCCTTGGATTTAGTGAAAATATAAAATGCAAGGGGGTTTGGGTTTTTGTTAATTATGGAATTGACATCAACCCAAGTGTCACATTCTATTATTGGTAAAAACGGTCCAAAAATTTCCTCTTTCATAAAAGGAGAGTCTGATGTGGTAATAAAAGAATTAGGATTAATCTTCTTAGATTCATAGTCAAAGTCATTTTCATCATAGATTCCCTCTTCGATGGAAAGCTCTTTCAGACGATCCATTGCTTCAACTGAAATCATTTTTGAATAGGTTTCATTTTTAATTGGACTGCTACCATAAAATTCTGCCAAGACCTTGTCTATTTCACTTTTCAAATCCTTACCAAATCCAGTGTCCACTAAAACATAGTCAGGGGCCACACAGGTTTGACCTGAATTCATAGTCTTTCCCCAAAGTATCCTCTTTGCAGCAATCTTTAAGTCAGCTGATTTCTTAACTATACAAGGGCTTTTTCCCCCTAGTTCAAGGATGTAGGGGATCATCTTCTCTGCAGCTCTAATACCCATTTGCTTTCCGACCTTACTGGATCCTGTGAAGAAAAGCATATCCAAATCCTCTTCAATAAATCTCTTCTTGTCACCTTCGTCAAGACCATAATATACTACATCTTCCCTAAGGGATTCATTTATTATGGAGAAGATAATCTCTGAAGTGTTAATCGATTTTTTTGAAACCTTTAAAACTACTTTATTTCCAGCGGCAATGGCAGAAATAAGTGGAATCATAGACAATTGAAATGGATAGTTCCAAGGTGATGCAATTCCAACGGTTCCATAGGGTCTATATACATAGTAAGATTTAGCAGGAAAGAGATTTAGTGGGGTTTTAACAGAAAATTTTTTTGTCCATTGTGGAAGAAATGTTATTGCCATATTCAATTCTTCCATGACTTGATTGTATTCAGACATTAGAACTTCCGTTTCAGATTTACCCAAATCTCTTTTTAATGCCAAGAAAATTGCCTCTCTATGTTCTTCTATGGATTTTTTTAACCTTTTTAACTTGTCTATTCTACTCTTTGTATTCATTACTACACCTAAACCTTATTCGTTTCTATACATTACATAAATGCTTGCATTACCATTGGTGTAACATAGGCTTCTACTACACCTGCAACTAATAAAAGCGGTATACATACAAAAACAAAAGTTTTTATTAGGTTAGAAAAATAAACACCGTTAGGAGTAGTAGGCTTCTTTCTAATTTTATCCATTAAAAAGATACATAGTGAAACTCCAAGGGCAAAGGATAGCACTATTGCTGGTATTTCGAAAATTCCATGGGGAAGAATACTTGCTAAAAATGTTAGTATTCCCTTATTTCCCATATTGCTTATTATCATCGCAAAAGCCGCACCTATAATTCCTCCATTAATTATCAAGGAAAGATATGGAAGAAAAAGATATGGTATTATTCCCAATAAAACCATAACCACACAGGCTGTTACATTGTTTATAATCAATCCAATAGCCGATATTTTTCCATCTACAAGTATTTGGTCACCAACAGACTTCATAAATTCATCTAAAATTGTCTGTGTAAGTTTTTGGTTAAAGATAAAGAAAACTGCCGAAATTAAAAAAGTTATAAGCATAACTAAAAAACCAATCTTAAAATGTTTTTTTAAATGTGTGTTATAAAATTCTTTTAAAGTCATAAAATCCTCCTTTTGATTAATATATACCATATTTCATGAAAAGATAACAAATCTGTAACAAATATTACGGAAATTTGTACAACAACTGTATAAAATTAAAATATAAAAAGTAAGGAGGTATAGGGTGAATAAAGTTTTAGCGCCGATTCACTATAAGATGAATAATAAAATTTTATACTTGGAAGATTTGGCTTTAATGTTAAAAGAACAGTTAGGTATTAAGAAAATTAAAGATATGGAAACGGTAAATCGGGGAAGTCTGGAAAATATAATAGATTTTAAAGACATTCATGGTTGGTTAAGCAGGAGAGTTGACAAAGTCGAGGATACATTTGCAAAGATTCTATCTCAAAGTTTAAAAGAAAATAAAGTAGATAGTCTATTAAAACTTATGTACCAGAAGGGATTTGAAGAAAATTTCCTAGGAAATGGTAGAGAAGCCTATCTATATATTGAGGATACCTTTTTAAATGGTATGCCCTGTGATAATTCGGTTAAGGCATGGGAGAGCAATGGAGAAATATATTACAAAGAGGTTAAAGATATTCACAGTTGCTACTATATTTATGATGTAGATTCACAAATTTATTATGACGCAAAGAACTCTTGGGTTAAAGGTCTATTAAAAAAGTCTAATTTAAAACTGCTACATGATGGTAAAGTCAATAGGATTGTAAAACATGAGTAAGTTAATTGTAATAAAGTGTTTTGTTGTCTTTTCAATATAAAATAAGGCACCCAAGATAATTGGGTGCCTTATTTTTACAATTATTCTAAATCTTCTTTTAAGATTTTACCTTTTTCATTTTGAGTGAATTTAGTAACTTTTTGTACGAAAGGAATTCCGTCTTCTTTGTTACATTCGATCATGTGATAAGCTTGATCAATATTTCCGTTTGCCTTGAAGTTCTTCTTTAAGATCTTCATGATAGAGTAAGGTGTTTCAGGTTCTTTTACAGTTACTATTCCCTTACCAGTAGCTACAGCCTTTTGCATTAATTCTTCAAAATCGATATTTGGAATACTAGCAATTAAGAAATATTCGCAATCTTTTTCTAAATCAGCTTCGCTCTTAACTTGAACTGAAGGGAATTGGCTCTTAGCAATTGCCATCAATGTTGCCATAAATGGTCTAACACCTGCTGAACGGTGTCCAGAAACCATAACAGTTTCCTTATTATCAATTGCATTTAAAATGTACTCTGCTTCTTTTTCTGTACAGAAATTTTGATCAACAAATTTTTGCATCATTTTATTCATGTGTATACACTCCTTATATGTTCTATGCTAGTCGACGATATGCCGCATATATATATAATACTACAAATCAAAAAATAATCAAACTTGGGATTGCAATATTGAATTAAAGGAATAAAAATGCCTTTTCTAATTCCAAAATATTATTAGCACTTAGGGATAGGGTAACGCTATCCAACATTCTTGAACCCGGATAATTTGAAGCCTTTAGACAATCTGTATGTTTTTTGTATTGGATCTGTAGGGTATAAGGCTTTTTAGTAGGAGATATCTTTTTAATGTTTTTAGCTGCTTGAATTGTGGCTTGATATATTTCATCATAAACAGATTCTGGAGTCTTTGTTATTATGGACTCTCCGACACCCTCATAGGTATACACTGTATGGATACTGGAATCCTTCTTCCTTACCTCTTCACAAATTCCCATATCTCCAGTTAATAAAATAGTTGGTACACCATAGTGCAGTGCTATGGAATAGTTAAATAAAAATTCTGAGCATATCTCCTCGTTTAGCCTCATCCTTTGAAACTTAGAACCGTTAAAGGAGTGAGAAAGCGGAGTAGAGGACATGGTTGCAGCGTTATGGTAGCCAATAAATAAAATTGCATCAAAGGTTTCATTTAGTTCTTGAACCATTGAATGGGGTTTATGGCTCCAGCCTCTAATAATTTTACAGTTTTTTGGGAAAATTCTAATATCCAAATTGTTTCCATAATGGTGAGCATCTTTTATAAGGATTTCACAATCTGGATGGACTTTAGTTAGTGCTTTTACACAAGATAGGACTTCTTGGGTCATTATTTCCTTTTGAATTTCGTATTCCCGGCTCTTACCCATGGTATAATCCCAGTTTAAACAGCCGGTAGTTCCTTCTATATCTGCTGAAATAAAAAATTTCATAGTACACCTCCATTTCAATTTTAAGGAGTAATTGGATTTATTGTCAAATTTTATGTCCTGTACAGGATTAACTTTAATTTTTGATGAGTAGAAAAAATAAAGGAAAGAAATCTTTTACGGAAATTTAACTTAAAAATCAAATAAGGAAAAATATCTTAACAGAGATTTAATGTAAAAGTCATAACTTGTAAATTACATTGTTAAAAAAATCATATTGAATCTTGTTGGGCAAAATGTTATAATACAATTTGTACACAAGATTTGAATAATAGGTGGAGGTAATATATGGATAATAGACCCCGTGTATCCTTAGCGGTGGTTAAAAGGTTACCTAAGTATTATAGATATTTAGGTTTGATTTCTGATAGGGGAATTATTAGGGTATCTTCTCAGGAATTAAGTAAAATTACAGGTCTTACAGCTTCACAAATAAGACAGGATCTAAACCACTTTGGAGGTTTTGGCCAACAAGGTTACGGATACAATGTTGAAGAATTGAAATTGGAAATTGAAAAGATAATAGGTATAGACAAGTCCTATAAGGCCATTGTCCTTGGCATGGGTAATATAGGACAAGCTATATATAAATATAGAGGTTTTAACGAGGATTCTGGGTTTAAAATAGTTGGACTTTTTGATAGGGATAAAAACTTAATAGGCAAGACTATTTTAGGAAAGAAAATCCAAGATGTTAAAAATTTGGAAGGCTTTTTAAAGGAACAAGAAGTTGACATTGCCGTGCTTGCGACTACTGCAGATTCAGCACAAGAACTTTGTGATATCTTAGTTGATGGAAAAGTTAAGGGAATTTGGAATTTCGCTTCTTTAGATTTGAAATTGCCAAAAAATGTGGTTTTGGAAAATGTTCATTTAGATGAAAGTTTATTCACTTTAACATATTATCTAAACAATTTAAAAGATTACCCAGGAACTAAGAATTAATAGGGAGCACTCATTTTTGAGTGCTTCATTTAATAAAGATGTTATGGACTCCAGGCGATTATGGAATTAATTGATTCCTAGTAGCGTGGGGTTATTTTATGAGGTAAGTTATGATTTTATTAGGTGCAAATGAATTGACTAAGGCCTATGTAACTAAGGATGTTCTAAAGGGGGTCACTTTCAATATTAAAGAAGGTGACAAGATAGGTTTAGTTGGAAATAACGGTTGTGGTAAGACGACTTTATTGAAGATAATAATTGGAGAACTATCTAAAGATGATGGGGAGATTTATCAGAAGAAAGATTTAAGAATTGGATATTTGCAACAGATGACCTCCCTGGATTTAGATTGTTCAATATATGATGAATGCCTTAAAGTCTTTAAAGATACTATAAATTTGGAAAAGGAAATACGTAGTCTTGAATTAAAAATGAGTAGTATATCAGATTCTAGAGAAATGGAAAAAACTTTAGAAAGGTATCAAAATCTACAAGATGAATTCAATGCTCAGGACGGCTATGAGTACAATTCTAGAATTAAGGGGATGTTAAAGGGCTTTGGATTTGAAGAAAATGAATTTTCTAAGAGTGTAAATCACTTGTCTGGAGGGCAAAAATCCAGGATTCAAATTGCTAAACTACTCTTATCCAAACCGGATTTATTGCTCTTGGATGAGCCTACCAACCACTTGGATTTAAAGGCAATCGACTTTTTGCAAAACTTTCTCAAGGACTTTCCCGGTGCTATCTTAGTCGTTTCCCATGATAGATACTTTTTAGATAAGATCTGTAATAGAATTTTTCTAATGGAAGATGGAAAAATCTTAGATTATAATGGAAATTATTCAGAATTTTCTATTAAGCGAAAAAGGGATTTTGAAATTCAGATGGCAACTTATGAGAACCAGCAAAAGGAGATTAAGAGGCAAGAGGAGATTATTGAAAGGTTTGCAAACTATGGATCCAAAAGATATATTAAGCAATCCCAATCTAGAAGAAAACTTTTAGATAAGATGAAAGTTGTGGAGAGACCGAAGGATTTTTCAGGAAGCTTTTCTTTAAAATTGACTCCAAGTATCACAAGTGGTCGTGATGTCTTAAAGGTGGAAGAACTATCTAAAGCCTTTAAGGATAAAAAGCTATTTAGGGATGTATCCTTTGACGTATTTAAAGGGGAAAAAGTTGGAATTATAGGTCCAAATGGTGTTGGAAAGACGACCCTTTTTAAAATGATAATGGGATATGAGTCTATAGATAGTGGAAGCATCTTACTTGGAAGTCAAGTAAAGATGGGATATTTCGATCAAGAACAGAAGAATTTAAATGATGAAAATACGATTTTAGATGAAATATGGAATGAATATCCTAAATTAAGTCACTATGAAATTAGGTCTTACTTGGCAAAATTTCTCTTTATTGGAGACGATATTTTTGATTTAATAGAAAATTTAAGCGGTGGAGAAAGGTCAAGGTTGGAGCTTTTAAAACTGATGTTGTCCTCAAGTAATTTTTTACTTATGGATGAGCCTACCAATCATTTGGATATAGATTCTAAAGAAATTCTTGAAGGGGCAATGTTGGATTATGAGGGAACGGCTTTAATTATCTCCCATGACAGGTATTTTCTTAATAAAGTGGTGGATAAGATAATAGTCTTAAAGAAAGATGGAACCACTACTTACCTTGGGAATTACGATTATTATATTGAAAAACTTGAAGAAGAAAATACTCCAATTGACGAAGATGGTCTAACTAAAACTCAAATTATCAAAGATAGAAAAAAACTAAGGGAGATTGAAAATGAGTTTAGAAAAGCAAAGAAGAAATTAAAGGAATTGGAAGAAAAAATATCCCTGATTGAAAGGGAAATTGCTGAACTAAATTCTATGCTTCTGAAGGAAGAGATATATAATGACTATATAAAGTCACAGGAAATTATGGATTCAATAAAGAAAAAAGAAGAAATTAAAGATGAATTATTTTTAGAATGGTCTGAACTTGTAGAAATTCTAGATTAAAAGCTCTTCTCCAAAAAAAAGGAAAAGAGCTTTTGCTTTATATTACTTATTTTTGTTTTTTTCTTCGAAGGCTTTTCTGGCTTTTTCCAAAGCTTCTACAGCTGCATCAACGTTATACCAACCGCCGATTTTTACTTCTTTATTCTCTAATCTCTTATATTCTTTAAAGAAGTGTTCAAATTCTCTTTCCGTATGGCTACTCAAATGGCCTAGGGAATAAACTTCATCATATCTAGGGTCATTTACAGGAACGGCGATTAGTTTTTCATCCATACCTTTATCATCTGCCATTTTAAACATTCCAACAATTCTAGACTCAATCATACATCCTGGAAAAGTTGGGTTTTTCATAAGTACTAAGATATCGATAGGGTCTCCATCTTCTGCTAGGGTATTAGGTACAAAACCATAGTCTGCTGGGTAGAACATTGGAGAAAATAGACATCTATCTAGGATAAAACATCCTCTTTCCTCGTCATATTCGTATTTGTTACTACTTCCCTTTGGAATTTCAATAATAGCTTCTACAACATTTTTTTCTAAATTTTTCATTATGTCCTCCTATGAATTCTTCTATTCATACAAATCATTATATTATAGATTCCTATTTTATGCTATCATAGATGATGAGGGAAATATGAATACATTAAAAAATGGAAGAAATTACTTAATAAAAAATAATATGAATTTAGTTGTGATTCAAGATGATTTGGTAGTCTTTGAGTCAAATAAAATGGGAATTATCCCAATGTTTGATTTTTATAACTCCGAGATTGAAGGAGATGTCTATATTATAGATAAATTTATAGGTTCCGGAGCAGCAAGGCTTTTATTGAAGTCCAAAGCAAATATAAAAGGGATATTTACCTTTGTAATATCCAAAGACGCACTTAAATTAATTGAGTCTAAGGAAATAAATGTCGAATATGAAAGAATCGTGACTAAGATTTTAAATAAAAGGAAGGATGATTTATGCCCAATAGAAAAGATATCCTTGGGAAATGATGAGTTTTCAGACTTTTATTCTAATTTAGAAAAATTTATTGCAAAGATGAAATAAAAAGAGGGTGTGTTATGAAACTGGATATGTTTAGATTCATTGACTCTGCTGTTGAATATGTCAATTTAAAAAAGGATTTTATTGACCAAGTAGCAGAGGAATGTGATAGGTTTTTTACAGATGTTTTATGTGATAACGATTTTTTCTTAAACTTGAATTATAGGGTTAAGTCCGACAATAGTATTAAGGAAAAACTATTGAGAATTTCCGATTTCAATAATATGAGCCATCCTCGTGATGTTTTTAATATTTTAAGCGATATATTGGGGCTTCGTATAGAATGTAGATTCAATTCAGAGGAGGAGCTTATATTCTTAAAGTTAAAGGAAATTTTTAACGAAAAAGTAGATGAGGAATTTTTTAGGTCTCCTCAGAATGAATATATATATTTGAATTTGTCTGAACCTCAACCCCAGTATCAAAAGAATGGGTTTGAAATATATAAGATAGATGGTAAATATGTGGATGGTGAAGAGGAACTGTTTTTTGAACTTCAAATCAAGTCCATGGTAAATGTATTTTGGGGCGAAATTGACCACAGAATCCTATATAAGAATTTCAATTACATGATAACTGAAGACTTTATTAGAAATCTTATGTATTCTATAAAGAGTAACTTGGAAATGGTGGACAGTCAGCTTAATACCATTTATCAAAGGCTGAAAAACCTTGAAGAATTTAATGAGGAAAATACTTTAAGTCAATTGAAGTCCTTTTTATCAAAGGCTCTTCACGATACCTATGTTTTGAAAATGCAAAAGGAAACTGGCGTTTTAATAGACTTGAGAAGTATTTCCAATATAATAATAGACTTTATGCTTTACGACAACACGGAAGAAAATGTCGTGACAATCAATAGTAAAATCATTGATATCCTTCATAGAATAAATCAACTTAATAGAAAAAAAATGGTCTTTGGTGAGAATTTGGAGTTTGAGTCTGTGGAGTACAGAAATAGATTAAATGAAAAACTGGGACTTGCCCTTAGAAAACAGGTGAATGTAGATTTTAGATGGAATATGCTCATGATGATCGTATTTGACATCAATGGAAAGAGAAGCCCTGAGGTCTATAATGATTTTATAAATTATTTGGTTCACTGTGTAAGTGGGGTCGTAGATGAGGTTTTTGATGAGGTAAATTTAAATAAGAGGAAGAAGCAAGAACTTAAATTTATGATTTTAAAAGAAGTTCTAGATTTCTATTGTGAAAATTTGGATATTAACTTTTTCACTAAGGAAGGGGAAAGGAAGCTGGAGATTGTGCTGGAAGAATATCTCGAGATACTCCCTTTAGAAATAGACTTGGAAAACTTTGAACCTAAAGGTTTAGGTGGGCTTTTGGAAATATCTCAAATGCGAGGGGTAATGTAGTTGAATTTTGGAATAGATATTTGTAAGATCGATAGATTAAAAAAACATTTAAAAGATGATAGATTTTTAAAAAGGATATTGACAGAATTGGAAATTGAAGAATATCTTTCTAAAGGAGAACTTAAAAAATTAGAATATCTTGCTGGAAGATTTTCTTCTAAGGAGTCATTCTCAAAGGCCCTAGGAACTGGAATAGGAGAAATTTCCTTTAAAGAAATTCAGATATTAAACGAGATTTCGGGACAACCTACTATGACTCTTAGAGGAAAGGCTTTAAAGTTGTGGAAGGACAGGTTTTTAAACGGTCCAAAAGTATCTATTACCCATGACGGAAACTTTGTAGTAAGTCTTGTAATGGGGGAGGAAAAAAAAGACAAATTATTAAATTTTTCTATTCCACACCCTCCCTTTCCCCTAGAGAAGAGAAATGTGGAGGGGCATAAGGGTACTTTTGGCAAGGTAGGGATCATCGGAGGTTCAAATGGGATGCTTGGTTCTGTCTACTTAAGCTCTATGGCAGCTTTAAGAACTGGCTCAGGACTTGTGTATTCCGGTGTGCCTGGAGAAATCTATGACATCATGCAGATTAAGTCTACAGAAAACATTGTTAAAGAGATTGAATATGACAAGGATGATAGCCTTAATAGTTTTTATAAAGATCTTGATGCCCTCGGAATAGGCCCGGGAATAGGTGAAACTATGAGTTTAGAAACCTTGAAAAAAATTTTTAAATCCTATGCCAATCCCATAGTTTTAGATGCAGATGGTTTAAATTTGGTATCTAAAAGCATAACCTTAATAAAAGAACATAAAAAATTTGTTATGACTCCACATCCTGGAGAGTTTTCCAGGTTAATTGGCAAGTCAATTGAAAGTATAGAGAATAATCGTATCAAATATTCTATGGATTTTGCTAGGGAATACTCCGTTGTCCTAGTATTGAAAGGTCACAATACTCTGGTTACTGATGGTAAAAGACTATATCAAAATAAGACTGGAACTAATGGCCTTGGTACAGCTGGTTCGGGAGATGTGCTAACCGGAATTATAACAAGCTTACTTGGTCAAGGATATAATCTATATGAGGGAACTTGTCTTGGAGTATATATACATGGACTATGTGGAAATTTTCTTGAAGAAAGTATGGGATCTGATGGTATAATAGCTAGTGATATCTTTAATGAGATACCATATGTCATTAAAGCTTTAAGGGAGAGATAGAATTGGATAAGTATCAGAATTATTTAAAAATCGACTTGGATAGATTGGTCCACAATTTTAAAGAGCTTCAAAGAATTGCAAAGCCTTCAAAGGTTGCCGGTGTTGTCAAGGCAAATTCCTATGGTTTAGGCTCAATTACAATTTCTAGAGAAATTGAAAAGGAAGGGGCGGACTATCTCTGTGTAGCTAATATGGGAGAGGCCATGGAGCTAAGAAAGACGGGAATCTATCTTCCGATTTTAGTTCTTGGGTATATTAAAGATGATGTATTTAGAGATGTAATTCAAAATAAGATAGAGATAACTGCCTATGACTACAATCAATGCTTTAAATTAAATGAAGTTGCGAAATCCTTAAATGCAGTAGCGGATATTCATATTAAAATCGATACGGGTATGGGCAGACTTGGATTTTTGATAGATGAGGTAAATCTAGAAAATTCCATCAAGGAGATTAAAAGGATTGATTCTCTTTCCAATGTTAGGATTAAAGGTATTTATTCTCATCTTTCCGATGCTGATGGGAAGGACTTCTCCTACACTAATGATCAATATGCTAAGTTTATGGAATTTATAATGTTTTTGGACAAGGAAGGTATTAGCATTCCATTAAAGCATATCTCCAATGATGCTGGAGCTATTTTACATGGATACTATTTAGATATGATTAGATGTGGGATTGGCCTATATGGTTATTATGGTTCTGAGGTAGTTAGAGAATGTGAAACTGTAGATTTAAAGCCCATAGTTTCTTTTTTTACATCCGTTGCTTCTGTAAAAACATTTCAACCAGGAGAATGCATAGGGTATAACAGAACTTATAAGACCGATAGGGTCACCAAGGTTGCTGCTGTAACTTTAGGATATGCGGATGGTTATCCAACTGCTTTAAACAATAAGGGGTATATGATAGTTAATGGGCAAAGGGCCAAGGTAATCGGTAAGGTATGTATGGACCAAACCATGTTGGATGTAACGGATATTGAGGATGTTAAAATTGGTGATGAGGTACTTGTATTTGGAGAAAAGGACAATTCTAATATCCCTTTGGAAGAGATTGCTTCTTTGGCCGACACAATAGTATATGATATCTTATGTAGGATATCATTGAGAATTCCCAGGGTATATTATAGAAATGGAGAAGTGGTAAAAATAGTTGACTATTTGGAGAAGATGAAAATTGACTTATAGAATTATTTTTGTATATAATTAAATAAGGACTATACAAGGAAGAATGAGGTTAATAGATGAAAATTAAAAGAGGAGATATATTTTTTGCTGACCTCAGTCCTGTAGTCGGTTCGGAGCAAGGCGGTGTTAGGCCGGTAGTGGTGGTACAAAATGATATAGGTAACAAGTATAGCCCTACCATAATAATTGCTGCCATTACTTCCCAATTACATAAAGCAAAATTACCGACACATATAGGAATAGCAGCAGATAGATATGGTTTACCAAAAAACTCGGTGGTATTACTAGAACAGGTAAGGACCATCGATAAAAAGAGATTGAGAGAAAAGATTGGTGCTTTTGACAATCATTTTATGAATAAATTAGATGAAGCATTAAAGATTTCAGTTGGATTAAAATAAGAAAGTGTTTGTTTCCACAGGTTTAACTTGAGGATAACAAATACTTTCTTATTTTTTTAACTGTAAAATCTATTTCAAGCTATTGTATTGTCGCTGATATATGTGAAAATTTTCCTATAGAGATATTTGTTTTTTAATTTATAATGGGGTAAATACTTGGAAAGTCTCATTTTCTTTTAGCCCTTTAATGGGATTTGTTAAAAATATGTGAAAATTTTCCTATATCCATGATATAATTGGTACATGAAAAAGAAATCGTTAATGTATAAGAAATTGAGGAAATTTTTTATTGTAACCTTAGGCTCGGCTTTGGTATCTTTAGGGGTCTATTATTTTATTATGGACTACGATATACCAATGGGAGGTGTAAGCGGTTTTGCAATTGCTCTACAAAATTTAAATCCAAAGCTACAAGTAGGTTATGTAATGACTGTGTTAAATATTATTTTATTTATCTTGTCCTATATATTCTTAGGAAAGGAATATGTCGGGTATACGGTTTATTCAGCTTTGCTAGTTTCTAACTTGATTACGGTGTTAGAAAACTTTGCTCCTTTAAAACAACCTCTAACAGACAATATATTACTTAGTATTATAATGGGAATTGTCATATCTGGAGCTGGAATAGCAATTGTATTGTCCCAGAATGCTACCACTGGAGGCACGGAAATCTTAGCAAGTATCATCAATAAATTGACACATATGGAAATAAGCAAGGCTTTACTTATTTGCGATGGACTGGTAGTATTATTTGGGTCCATAGTTATTGGAATAGAGGCAGGACTCTATGCTTTTTTGGCTATAGGTATAAACTCCATGGTGATAAATTACTTTATTTCGGGATTTAGTACCCGTATTAGTATGTTTATTATTTCTTCAAAGGCAGAAGAAATCAATAAGTATATAATTGAAAATGTAACCAGAGGTACAACTATATACTTTGCAAAGGGTGGATTTTCTAAAACGCCGAAAGAAATAGTAAATACTGTAGTGACAAGAAAGCAATATTTTAATATTAAAAATCATGTGGCAAAGATCGACCCTCAAGCTTTTGTCACAATGAGTTATGTAAATGAAGTTGTCGGTGAAGGGTTTACTTATGAAAGCCCAATTGATTAGGAGGTAGAATGAGCGCATACAATCTTTTTGATATTTTAGGTCCTATTATGATAGGTCCTTCAAGTTCCCACACTGCAGGAGCTGCTCGAATTTCAAAAACTGCTAGAATTGTTGCAGGTGGTGGATTTAATAGGATTAATTTCATCTTGCATGGTTCCTTTGCTGAGACCTACAGGGGCCATGGAACGGATAAGGCATTGTTGGCGGGAGCTTTGATGATGGATCCAGATGATGAAAGGTTAAGGGATTCCTTTGAAATTGCAAAGGAACAAGGTTTGGAATTTCATTTTGAAAAGGCGGATTTAGGAGATGTTCATCCCAATACTGTAAAAATCGAAATGTTTTATCCCGACGGTAAAGAAACATCTATAGTTGGTTCATCCATAGGGGGAGGAAATATTAGAATCATTCAGATGAATGGTATTCCTTTGGATTTTACAAGTAAATATCCCCTTTTAATAGTAAGGTATATAGATAAAAAGGGAATAATAGCTTTTATTTCTTCTACCTTAGCGGAAAATGATTATAATATAGAGAGCTTACAGACCACTAAGGAAGGCGGAGAAGTAACCTTAGTTGTTGAGTTGGATATTGACTTAGATGAGAAAACAGTTGAACAAATTTCAAAAAATGAGAACATTATATTTGTTAAACACTTAATGAAAGGGTTCTAAAAAATGATATATTACGCTGATGAGCTGTTAAGGTATTGTGAGGAGAACAATACCTATCTTTGGGAATTGGTTCTTGAAGATGAATTGGAAGTTACAAATGATACAAAAGAAGATATATATAGAAAATTAGCAGAGATGATTGAAGTTATGGAAAATTCTGCTAAGGAATACATCGATAAGGACAGCGCTACTAGTTTTGGGTTGATCGATGGATTTGCAAGAGCTACAAATGATTATGCATCAAAGAAGGATACGTTATTGGGAGAAAAAAATGTTAGGACTATGGCGATGGCATTTTCTACATTGGAACGAAGTTCTTCCATGGGAAAGATAGTGGCATCTCCAACTGCGGGATCTTCAGGAATCATTCCTGCGGTAATTTCGCGATATAAGATGGATAATCCAGATGTAAGTACTGACAAGTTGATAGAAGCGCTACTAACTTCTGTAGGAGTAGGAAAAATTATAGGAAGATTTGCCAATTTTTCAGGGGCTGAAGGAGGATGTCAAGCTGAATGTGGTTCAGCATCAGCGATGGCAGCTGCAGCTCTAGTTTACTTAAAGGGTGGAACCTTGGAGCAATCTTTAAATGCGGCTTCAATTTGTATAGTTAATGTACTGGGACTAGTTTGTGATCCAATAGCTGGATTGGTGGAATATCCTTGCACTTTTAGAAATGCTTCTGGAGCAATTAACTCCATACTTTCTTCGGATTTGGCACTGGCCGGAATTAAATCCTTAGTTCCCTTTGAGGAAGTATGCCAAGCTCTAAATGACGTTGGAGAGTCAATGTCCTTTAGATTAAAAGAAACTGCTTTGGGAGGTTTAGCTGGAACTAGGACTGGTCAGAGAATTAAAGACGAATATTACGGACAAAGTGAATACTAGAAAAAGGGGGGGAGTGGATTCTCCCTTTTTTATTGTCATAAAATAAAAAGGTAAATTTAAATGTAGATGAATCTTAAATACTTTAGTAGGGTTGAAAACAACTTTAATAATATGAATTATTTTATTCCTAAGGCCTTGATTTATGATTATTTCTTGTCCTATGTTATAATTGAAAAAGAGGTGTTTTATGATAGAACTAGGCGAGATACAAGAATTAAAAATTGAAAGAATTCGTAAGATTGGCGCTTTATTAACGGATGAAGAAAAAACTCAAGAGGTACTTCTTCCTAATGAAGAATTAAGTGAAGAAGATGAAAAGGGAAAAAGGCTAAAGGTATTTATTTATAATGATAACCAAGGTAAGCTTCTTGCTACTAAGGTTATGCCTAAGATTACTCTAGGGGAAATTTCTCATCTAGAGGTAAAAGATATTACTTCAATAGGCGCTTTTTTAGATTGGGGTTTGGAAAAAGATCTTTTCTTACCCTTTAAAGAACAATTATGTAAATTGGATAAGGGAAGAAAATACTTGGTGGCCCTATATATAGATAAAACTGGAAGGCTTTGTTCAACCATGAAGATTAGAGACTACTTGAGAACCGACTCTAACTATAAGGAAAATGATAGAGTTGAAGGAGTTGTCTACAATATAGTTGATGATATTGGCGCTTTTATTGCTGTGGACAATATCTATGAATCCCTATTGCCAAAGGACCAATACAGAGGAATAGTGGCTATAGGAGAACCTATTTCAACCAGGGTAGCCTCAGTTAAGGGAGATGGACGACTTAATCTATCTCAAAGGGAACGTGGACACTTAGAGTTGGATAATGATGCAGACCTTATTATGGATCTTTTAGATGATTATGATGGATTTTTGCCTTATAATGATAAATCATCTCCAGATGATATTTATGATATGTTTACAATCTCCAAGTCAGCATTTAAAAAGGCTGTTGGAAGATTATTAAAAGAAAATAAAATAGAATTCTATAAAGACGGAATTAGAATTAAGGAGGACTAGAATGGAAGATAGTAAGATTTTAGCCAATGTAAATGGCAGAGATATAACTAGAAGAGAGGTTGAAAGCTTTATTAGAAGTATGGGACCTCAAGGTAATCAATTCAATACTGAAGAGGGGATAAAAAAAGTTTGTGATGAATTGATTAATCAAGAACTTTTTTATCTAGATGCAATAAATAATAAATATGAACAAGAGGAAGCCTTTAAAAAAGAACTTGAAGTGCTTATTGAATCTGCTTTAAAAAATTATGCAATCAACAAAGTGTTGAGTAGTGCTAAAATTTCCGATGAAGAAGTTAGAGAATATTACGATTCCCATAAGGAATACTTCAAGACTCCTGAACAGATATCAGCCTCTCATATTCTTGTGGATTCTGAAGAAAAGGCAAATGCTTTGAAAAAGGAAATATTAGATGGTAAAGAATTTGAAATGGTAGCAAAGGAAAACTCCAGTTGTCCTTCTGGGGCAAATGGTGGTTCATTGGGAAGATTTGGTAAGGGTCAGATGGTCCCTGAGTTTGAACAAGCTGCCTTTAATAGTGAAGTAGGAGAAATAACAGATCCTGTGAAAACCCAATTTGGATATCATTTAATCCGAGTGGATGAAAAATTTGAACCTTCTACTAAGTCCTTCGATGAAGTAAAGGAACAAGTTAAGTCTCAATTATTGGCTTTAAAGCAACAAGAAATTTATTTGAATAAAGCTACGGATTTGAAAAAAGAATACAAAGTTGAAAAATTTTACTAGGAGGAAAAGATGTCTGCAGATAAAGTATTTGAATTTTTTGAAGAAATATCTAGAATTCCTAGATGTTCCTATAACGAAGAAAAGATCGCCTCATACCTTCTAGCCTTTGCAAGGGAAAAAGGCCTAAAGGCAATTAAGGACGAATATAACAATGTGACAATCATTAGAGAAGCTTCTGAAGGCTATGAAGATAAGCCTGGAATAATTTTACAAGGTCATATTGATATGGTCTGTGAAAAAGTTAAGGGGTCCAAACATGACTTTTCAAAGGATCCAATAGAATTAATCTATGATGGAAACTATCTTAGAGCCAATGGAACGACTTTAGGAGCAGACAATGGTATTGCCATAGCAATGGGACTTTCTATTCTTTCTAAAGAAGATTTAAAGGCTCCAAGAATTGAATTTGTTGCCACAGCCACTGAAGAAACTGGACTAGTAGGTGCAACTAATTATCCTACAGACCTATTGAAGGGAAAGTATTTTATCAATATTGACTCTGAAGAAGAGGGGATTTTAATAGCTGGTTGTGCTGGTGGTATGGATATAGATCTGAAATATGAAATCGACAGAAAGCCAGTTGAAGGTAATGTTTACAGCCTTTTAGTTCACAATTTAAAGGGCGGACATTCTGGAATGAGCATTCATGAAAAACTTCTAAATGCCATTAAAAGCGGAGGACAAATCCTAGATACTATTAGGAAAGAAAATGAAATAAAAATCATCAAAATTTCAGGTGGAACAAAGCATAATGCCATACCTAGAGAGTTTGAAGTGGACTTTGTGTCTAAAGAAGAACTGGGTCCAGAAATATACATGGAAGACTATAGACAGTTAAAAGAAATCGAAGATAATATAGAGATTGATTTAACACAGGTAGGGTATAAAAAAGTAGAAGCATTTACTGAGGATTTAACTAATAGATTGATTGATGCAATAACAAAAATTCCTCATGGTGTAAAGTCCTATATGGAAGGTGAATATTCAGATATTGTAGAATCCTCTCTAAATCTTGCAATAGTAGATACTAAGGAAAATACTGTAGACTTTAAAATATCTGCAAGAAGCTCTAAAAATGATAAAAAAGAAAAGATTTCTGATGAAATTCATACCATTGCAAATGAGACAAAGGGAGAATTTATACAGTCTAGTTCCTATAAGGCTTGGGAGTTTAAGGAAGAATCACCTTTACGTGATATAGCCGTTAAATCCTACAAGGAATATACCGGGGAAAATTTAGAGGTTTCAGTTATACATGCAGGTTTGGAATGTGCTATATTTGCAGAAAAGTATCCAAATATTGACACCATATCCATAGGTCCAAATATTTTGAAGGTACACACTCCAGAGGAAAAATTGGATATCGAATCTACAAAAAGAACTTATGATTTTGTAGAATTTTTAATAAATAAATTATCATAGGAGGAAATATGGATAAGGAATTTAACCCAGAAGAAAAAAATGAACATTCTTGTGAAAATGGGAATTGTTGTGGACACGTTCATGGAGAAGAAGGTCATGATTGCACCTGCCATGACCATCATGAAGAAGAGGTAGCAATTGTAGAACTTACCTTGGATGACGGTTCTTTACTAGAGTGTGAAGTTATCGGCGACTTCTATGTAGAAGGTCAGGATAGAGATTATATAGCTTTGGTGACTTCCGAAGAAAGAGAATTATTGATCTACCGACTTATACCAGATGAAGAGACAGGCGGATTTGGTGGAAATGCAAAATTGGATATGATTGAAACCGATGAGGAATATGAAGAAGTTGTAAAAGTATTTTCTGAAATTTTCTTCGATGGCGAAATAGAAGAGATGGATGAAGAATAGATAATAAAATTTAAGAATACGAACTAAATCAAGCACTCAATTTTGAGTGCTTGATTTGAATATTTTTAAAATTAACATTCATATTGAAAAGTTTATTATACAAGGCAAGGTTGAGGCTGTGATTATTGATAGTTCTATATTAAAAAAGTACAATATCATATGTTTTGATTTAGATGGTACTATTCTAGATGACAGAAAAGAGATTAGTGATTTCACAATCAATATTTTAAAAGAATTATATGAAGCTGGTTGTGAAATTATTATAGCTACGGGCAGGTCCATTGAAAAAGCACGAGATCTTTTGAGAAAAGTCGATTTTCCATATATGATTGCTGCAAATAATGGAGCTTTGGTAAAGAGTTCAGATTCCCAAGAGGCAAAACTTTTTATTCCCTTGGAAAGAGATATAGCAATGAAAATTGTGGAAATAGGAGATAGAATTAATCTATATCCCTATTTACATGTTTACGACAGAAATGGTAATTGTAGTCTTATCGTCAACAGCATTAAAGATAAAAAGGAATATCTTGGATCTGTTAACGATATATCAGAGATACTATATTATGAAGAGGCAAATAGCTATCTATTTGACGCCATTCTCTCGGTGGTTTTTTTAGACTCATTTGAAAATGTTGATAAAATCTGTAGCGAAGTAAATTCTTTAAAATTAAATGTAACAAATCATACTATCTTGGCTTCAAAAGAGGGATTGATGATGTCTGAGTTCTTAAATGTAGAGGTCAATAAGGGAAATGGAATTAATAAAATTTTAGAAATTACGGGAAATTCCTGGGACAAAGTAGTATCCTTTGGAGACGATAACAATGATGAATCAATGATACGACAAGCTAAATTGGGTATAAGTATGTGTAATGGAAGTAGTTTTTTAAAGAGACATGCCGACTTAATTACAGAAAGGGACAACAACTGTGATGGAGTGGCATATGAATTGATTAAGTTATTTGGAGGTAGATTATGAACCTTAAAGATTTGATGGGAGAAGAGTTTTACAAAGAGCATAAGGGAAAGAACTTAGTGATATATTTTTATCCTAAGGACAATACACCAGGATGTTCTCAAGAGGCAGTTGATTTTTCTGAAAAAAAAGATGATTTTGAAAAGTTAAATACTAAAATTTATGGTGTTTCCAAGGACTCTGAAAAATCCCATGAAAATTTCAAAGAAAAGAAGAATTTGACTATAGATTTAATAAGCGATGAAGAACTTTCTCTAATAAAGTCTTTTGATGTTTGGAAGAAAAAGAAGATGTTCGGGAAGGAATACATGGGAGTTGAAAGGTCAACTTTTATTTTTGATAGTAAAGGTGAACTGGTAAAAGAGTTTAGAAAAGTGAAAGTAAAGGGTCATGTAGATGAAGTCTATAAATTCATAGAGGAAAATCTAAATGAATAGTACTCCATACTATGTCTATAGTGACTATTTAAAGGAAAAATATGGAGAAAAAGTTTATAAATTACCAATAAAACTAAATCTAACCTGTCCCAATAGAGACGGTAGAGTAGCCAGAGGAGGCTGTATTTTTTGTAGTGAGAGTGGTGGCTCCTTTGAGAATCTGTCTTCTAGCTTAACCGTTGAAAATCAACTTAAATCCAATATGGAATATATCGGAAAGAGGTACAATGCAAAGTTATTTATAGCCTATTTCCAAAATTTTTCAAACACATATATGAGCCTTGAGGATTTTAAATCTATTATAGAAAGTTGTAAGATGGATAATATAGTTGGAA
Source organism: Lagierella sp. (assembly GCF_029983815.1). Classification (GTDB taxonomy): domain Bacteria; phylum Bacillota; class Clostridia; order Tissierellales; family Peptoniphilaceae; genus Mediannikoviicoccus. Next base: position 165,363 of record NZ_JASBYU010000001.1, on the reverse strand, counting down.
TTTCAATTTCTACAAGACCTGACTGTGTATATCAATCTCACTTAGAATTTTTAAAAGAATTTGCAAAAGATAGCGGACTGGAGATAATATTTGAACTTGGTTTACAAACTGCAAATTATCATACCTTAAATATATTAAATAGGGGACATGGAATTGCAGAATTTGTCGATAGTTGTATTAGGATAAAGGAAAGCGGCTTTAGAATATGCTCCCATGTGATAATTGGATTGCCATGGGATGAGGATTTGGACATTGTAGAGACGGGGAAAATGCTAAATGTCTTGAAAGTTGATGAAGTCAAAATTCATTCTCTATACATCCCAAAGGGTACAAAACTTAGTAAGATGTATAAAAATGACGAATTTGAATTGATCAGTAGAGAAGATTACGAAAGAAAGGTAATTTTATTTTTAAGGCATTTGAATCCAAGGATTGTGATTCAAAGGTTAATTGGTAGGATGCCAAAAGAGGAAACTGTTTTCTGCAATTGGCAAACCTCCTGGTGGAAGATAAAAGAATCCATCGAAGACCAGATGTTGACAAATGGATATAAACAGGGGGACTTATATAGAGCCCTTGAAGAAAACCCATTTAAATAGTACAATAAATACAAGACAATACTTAAGAAAGGTTGTGGTAAAATGGTTAAATTTGTAATTGGTCCTTCAGGAAGTGGAAAGACTAAATGGCTTATCGATGAGGCGAATACTGAGAAAGCTAATGGAAACGGTAACATAGTTTTTATTGACACCGACGATTCTCATATTTATTCCTTAGATCACAAAGTTAGATTAATCAATGCAAATAAATATCATATCAATTCTGTAAATGGCTTTTATGGATTTTTAGCCGGAATTATTTCAAGGGACTATGATATTGAAAAGGTATATGTTGATGGTATTTATGACATCGTAGATATCAGTGTAGAGGAATTAGCTACTCTTTCAGAAGAGTTAAGTGCTTTATCAGAAGAATTTCATGTAGAATTTTACATTGGGCTTAATAAAGAAAAAAGTGAATTACCAGAGCATATGGCAGAAAGTAGTATAGAACTTACATTGTAAGATTTAAAAAGGCATATCTAATATGCCTTTTTAATAAGTTTAGCTCTAAAGTACTTGGAGCTTAGAAAAAGGAAAGAAATGGATAGCGAAAAAGAAATAATACAAAATTTTATTTACCATAGGGATAGGCTGATTAAAAGTCTAGAAGAGGGAGAGATGGACAAGGAGTTATTTTTATTTAGAAATGCTCTTTTGGTGGAAAAACTTTCTATGAGGCCCTTTAATCCAGTTGATTCCATAGAAAAAGGTCTTTATAATTACCATTACTATAATGTTCTTGCAAAGCAATATAATAATCTAGGTAATAGTACCAACGGAAGGAAGCAAAAGTTTAATTTTAATAAGAGGGACAATTACTATTGTGAAAAGGACAAGTCCTTAGAGGCTATGTTGGAGTTGAGAAACTATAAAAATGTTAAGGCCTATTTTATTCACCTTCATTCCACACGACTAAAAAACTACATTTTTGAAGTTGTGTTCACGGATAAAGAATATGCAATTTTTCATTCTAAGAATATAAAAATATTGAATAAATTGAAGAAGAATCGAGTTTTTTCAGAAAGCCCACAAAAATCTTTAATAGATACATATGTAAATAAACCTTAAGTAAAAAAGCCGAGTTATCACATTAGATGATACTCGACTTTTTTTGATTAATTTTCTTTTACTTCTGCTAAAGCATTATTGGTGATTTGGTTGATTACTTCCTCCAAAGTAGAACCCTTTTTTATTTGATAGGTTTGATACTCTATCTTATTTCCCAAATCGTAGGTGTTTATTACATTTAAGAATTGCTCAACATCATCGATTACTTTACTTTCATAAAGGATTCTTCCAACATCTTCTGGAGAGGACCCTTCAGGTAGTATTACTGAAATGTCGATGTCCGGTATATTTTCACTACTATATAGAGCTTCCCTTTCAACATTTTCCACAGCTTTAACTTCATTTCCTCCAATTTTACTATAATCCTTTGAAAACATATAGCGTATTCTATTTTGCAGTATAAAGGCTACTGCAGCAATGATAACCAAAGTAAATATTATGTGATTCAAATCGTAAATTGTATCTTTTATAAAATTAATAAATCTTTTCATAGGTCTCCTTTAATTAACTCTTAGTTCAAGGTATAATTTAGATAGTACTATTATAACATAAAGGACAGGATATGAGAGAAATTAAAGTAGGAGTTAACGATTCAAAACAGAGAATGGACAGATTTTTAAATAAATATTTGCCCAAGGCTCCCAAATCGTTAATACAAAAATATATTAGACAAAAGAGAATAAAGCTTAATAAAAAGAGAACAAAGCCAGATGAGCTAATCTATGAAGGGGACCTTATTCAATTTTATATTTATGATGAAGTTCTTGAAGAATACGAAGAAGATAAAGAGGCGTTGATTTACGATAACAATTTGGATATTGTATATGAAGATGAAAACGTGATCTTGATGAATAAACCCTATGGAAAGTTAAGTCATGCTGCTTCTAGTGAGGACTATGGAAATAATTTAGTTGATGAATTGGTAAGCTATCTTATTTTAAAGGGTGACTATGTTCCAAGAATTGAGAAATCCTTCACTCCTGCAATATCAAATAGATTGGACAGAAACACTTCTGGACTTATAATCGGGTGTAAAAATAAAGAAAGTCTTAATGCAATGAATAGTGCTATTGCAAATGGGAGTATTGAAAAATATTATCTTAGCATCGTAAAGGGTAATTTAAAAGATATTACATTAAAAACAAATGTAAAGCGGGAGGGAACAAAAACAAAGGTTATAAAGTCTGATATAGGTAAGGAGTCTATATCTGAATTTTATAATTTGCTATCTAATGATAATTATTCCCTTGTAAAGGTAAATTTAATAACCGGTAGAACTCATCAGATAAGATCCCATCTACAATCTATTAACCATCCAATTTTAGGAGATGGGAAGTATGGTGATAAGTCCTTAAATGAAAAATTTAGGAAGGAATTTGGTTTAAATAGGCAATTACTTCATGCCTATAAAATTGTTTTTAATGAATTAGAGGGAAATTTAAAATATTTAAACGGTAAGAGTTTTAGAGCAAAACTACCAGAGGATTTTAAAACAATAGCAAAAGAAATATTTGGTGATGAATATGAAAATAAATGTAAATAACAAGGAACAGATTGTTGATGAAGGTATAAATTGTTTAGAACTTAGTAAGAAGATATACCCAGAGGAAAATATAGTTGCAGCTATTGTCAACGACTGTTACTATAACTTATTTAAAGAAATTAAGGAAAATGATAAAGTGAAGTTATTCCATTGCCAAGCACCGGAAAGTGTAGACATTATGGAAAGAACTTTAACCCTTGTCTTTATTCTAGCCTGTAAGAAATTATATCCCAATAAGAAGATTAGGGTGGAACATTCCATAGGTGACCATCTATACTGTGAATGGGAAGATAGAGATCCTTTTTTTCATACGGATATTGAAATCATTTCTGATAAGATGAAGGAAATTATTAAGTCGGATTATCCTATAGAGAGAAAAAAGGGAAGCAAAGAAGAGGTATTAAAACTCTTTGAAGAGGCTGGTTATACTGAGAAAGTTAATTTGTTTAAAGAACTTGAAGTTGAGGATATAGATTATTATTTAGTGGATGGTAGAATTTTTAAATTTTTTGGCTATCTTGCTCCTTCTACTGGTTCTCTACTAAACTTCGATATAAAGCCATATTATCCTGGTGTTGTAATAACTACTTCTACAGCAGGAACCAAGGGTCAAATTCGTGAATTTAAGGAACAAAAATTATTGTCGAAGGTTTTTTTGGCATCAAATAGGTGGACTAAGCTTTTAAATATTAGAGATGTAGGAGAACTAAATCAATATATTATTAACGGCAAAAGCAAATTTATCATAGACATTGCTGAAGCGTATTTTGAAAATCAGATTTCCCAAGTTGCAGACAATATATTGAAAGATCAAGATGTTAATCTAGTTCAAATTGCAGGACCTTCTTCCTCTGGAAAAACTACATTAGCCTATAGACTATCTGTCCAATTAGGTGTTAGAGGAAAGAAACCGATTTTAATATCTACAGATAATTATTTCGTAGACAGGGATAAAACTCCGTTGGATTCTGAAGGACAACCGGATTATGAAGCTTTACACGCAATAGATTTGGATTTGTTCAATAGGGATTTAATGTCATTAATTGAAGGTAAACCTGTGAGACTACCAATTTTTGATTTTATTTCTGGCAAAAGAGGTTTTGATTCAAAAGAGACGATTCTAGACGAGAATAGCATAATAATAATTGAAGGTTTACATTGTTTAAATCCTGAATTGACTAGAATGGTACCTGAAAAGAACAAGTATAAGGTCTACATTTCTGCTTTAACTCCTTTAAACTTGGACAACCACAATAGGATATCTTCATCTATGGTTAGACTATTGAGAAGAATGATAAGAGATTATAGATTTAGAGGAAATTCTATGGAAAAAACTTTATCTTCTTGGGAAAAAGTTAGGGCAGGAGAGGAGATTTATATATTCCCTTACCAGGACTTGGCGGATATTACTTTGGACTCCTCACTAATTTATGAATTGGCTGTGATTAAAAAATACGCCTATGAATTATTCGATAAATATGAGGTAAGTCCTGAACATAAAAAGACAGTTAAAGAATTGAAGGCCTTTTTGAAATATTTTAAAGATATTGATGAAGAAAAATATGTTCCAATCAATTCAATTCTAAGAGAAATGATAGGATGGGAGTAATATGAAAAAAGTAATAGGAATAGATATAGGTGGAACTAAGATTTCCTTTGGAATCATGGATGAAAGGGGAAATCTGTTGAAAAATATAGTAAAACCTACTCAGTCCAATAGAGAAGATATTATTGAGAGCATCTTAACAAATATTAGGGAGCTTAATGATGGTGATATTGCCGCTATTGGAATTTCAACGGCGGGATTTATCGATACAATTCAAGGGAAAATTCTATTTGCTGGAAATATTAATGGCTGGACAGGATTTCATCTAAAGAAAAGTTTGGAAAATTTAATCAATATTCCAGTTTTTGTTGCTAATGATGCCAATATGGCTGCATTGGCGGAGAAGTGGATTGGCAATGCAAAGGAATTTGACAATTTCATAATGCTTACCATGGGTACAGGTCTTGGTGGAGCAATTTATGATAAGAGAATAGGTTTTTGGGAAGGTGCCACCTATCAAGGTGGAGAACTAGGACATATTATTATGTATCCCGAAGGTAGACTTTGTACCTGTAATCAAAGAGGTTGTGCAGAAAAATATATTGCTGGGTCTGCACTTTCATTAAACTATGAGGAATTGACAGGTAAAAATCTTACTGGTTATGAAATAATCGAAAGATTGGGCGTTGATGAAAATGCAAAAAAAGCATTGGAAAAACTATCCAGAGATCTAGCTTTATATATATCCACCATTAAAAACATATTTGACCCAGAGGGGGTTGTCATAGGGGGAGGATTTAGTGAAACTTCCAAGTACTGGCTAAATTCTACCATAGAAAATTATTTGAAAATTTGTAATAGACCAGGGGATATGAAGATAGTTATAGGAAAGTTTTTAAATGATGCAGGGGTTATTGGCGCATGTAGATATGCCTTTTTAAAGTTGGAAGAAAATAATGGATAGAATTTTAGAATTTTACAATAAGAATAGATTATATTCAAATCTATTAGAAAAAATAGAAGACCTACTTAAAGAAAAGGACCAGGACTTTATTGTAGTTTTACCTAATCAAAGTCTAATAAATAGAATTACAGAGGATATTACCTTGAACTTTAGGGTGATATTTGACTTGAAGTTATACACCTTTGACGATTTGGTTAGTATGGATTTAATTAGAAAGCAAGAAAAATATGATGACTTATACTCTAGGCTAATTTTACGCAAGGCACTTCAGGAATGTGTTTTTGAAAATTTAATTGAAGACACAGTTTTCTTTAATTCTGAAGGCTTTCTTGCAACGGCTAATAGATTTAATAACTTATTAAATGAATCAAACTTAAAGACAGAAGTTATAAAGTCTGCCTTTCCAGAGGATGAGGCGTTTAAAGCCATATATCATCTATTGGAGAGGTATAATAATTATCAAGATTTATATCATTTTAATGAAAGGTTCAAAATCTACCAAAGATTTTTGACTGATTTTACTAAGAAATTAGGCATAAATAGAGTTTTAGTAGCTGGCTTTACCGATTTTACTCCATTGGAGTTAAAAGTTTTAGAAAGGCTTCAAGAAGAGGAAGTTTCTATAGATTTGTACTATTTAAATTCGTCGATGGTTAAAGACACACCGATTAGAGATTCTTTTAGAAGCTTAATTTCAAGGGGATTTAATTTAACTAAGATGGAAGAAAAATCTTCTAATTTTGAATTCCAAGGAAAAGTTGTTAAATGTGAAGATGAAATACTAGAGATAAATAGATTGGCTATAGAATTAAAAAGAGATTTAACACAGAACCCAGAATTAAAAACTTGTATTGTAGTAAGAGACACTGATACTTTACCACAGATACAAAGGATATTTGATTCTAGTAATATGACATTAGGGATAAGAGAGGACTATAAAATTATCGACTCTCCTTTAGGAAAAGAACTATGGAATCTTTTTTCCTTGGATTTTGAATTAAATAAGTATTTGTTGATCAATTATAAAAATCCACTTCTTTTTAAGACAAAGGATGAAATATTGGATTTTGAGAAAATATTATGCGAAAACAAATTCGAACTAGTGGAGGAACTATTTTCCCTAGAGGAGTTTAAGTCTTTAGCCGGTTATCCTGAACTATTCGATAGAATTAATTATATAAATAAAAATATCCTAAATAATAGGGGAAATATAGATGGTTTAAAATTTGTTCTAGGTCTATGTGAAAATTATATTAAAGAAGAGGCATTAGAGGAAGAAAGTTTAGAATTTGAATTTAATGATTTTTTGAAATCCCTTTTAACTGGCTATAAAAATCTAATAAAGGATTTAAAGGAAGATTCTTGGATTAGTTTTTTCAAAGATATTTTAAACAATTTTAAAATAAGATCCACTTTAAATGAAGACTATGACATAGAGTTAACTTCCTTTGAAATGTTCAATTTACTAAATTATGACAGTATCTATTTTATTGGATTTGATGATAGTAACTATCCTTTGATCAAGACTTCCAATTATTTCTTTAACAATACAAGAATCCAAAAGTACAAGGCTTTAGGATTTAATATCCTCAGTAATAGGGAGATTTATTACAAAGAGCTGTTGAACTTTTGCAATATATTCGATGGTGACTTAAAAAAAGTATATTTCAGCTATGTGGGAAAGGATGAAAAAGTCCTTTCTCCATTTATAGACCATTTAAATATGCGATTTCCTGAAGAAAAATATGGTTTAAAAAATTTTATTAGACCTAATTCAAATGAAGTCATTTCAGAGGTGGATAAAAATAAATATCTAAGTTCCTATTACAGACAAGATGTTAAAATGACCAGGGATTTTTCCCTAAATGAGAATATTTTTAGAAGTGATAAAGACATAAATTATTATTCTTCATCCCAATTGGAAACTTATATTTCATGCCCTATTAAATATTTTTACAAATATATCTTACAAATTGAGGATTACTTTAAACCCTCTGTCGATGTCCTTAAGATAGGTTCTGCTGTTCATGAGACTCTAAGAATATTATTTGAAAGTTACAAAATATATCTAAATCCAAAGATTAAGACCAGGGAGCTTATCGGGAAAATTTTAAAAAAGCAATTACGACTACAGGATTATACAATCAACCAAAATACTGAAGATGATTTTAATAGATATGTTTATCTAATAGATAAAACAATAGAAAGGGATTTGATCTTTATCCATGAAAGAGAATTGACTCCTATTTCCTTTGAGGAGAATTTTAATGGTTCCATAGATATTGATAATAAAAGAATTTATTTATCTGGTATCATTGACAGAGTCGATAAAGACAGATATGGAAATTTGCATTTAGTTGATTATAAGCTGGGGAAATCAGGAATTATGAAATACGATGATTTTTATAAAAAGGGAATTAGCTTGCAATTTCCTATCTACGGTTCTATTAAAACAGCCTGTAGCTGTAGATATATCTGTATTGACGACATAAGTATTAACGAATTTTATTCCTATTATATAGAGGGGGAATTTAAACAAGAGTATCTTAATTCGATGAAAGTTAGGATGAATGAAATCATAGATGAGACCATAAAACATATTTCCCAGGAGGATTTTTTTTATGGGGCAATTAGTAAAAATACATGCCGATTCTGTGAATACAAAGATTTTTGCAAATATAGGTGAAAGATATGAAGCTTAGAGATGAGCAAGTTAAAGCTATTGAAACTATAGATAAAAATGTAATTATAAATGCTGGTGCAGGGACGGGAAAAACAGAAGTACTTACTAGAAGATATGTGCATCTTTTAAAAAATGGTGTATTTACTAAAGACCAAGAAGTAAGTTCTATTGTTGCTATAACATTTACCAAAAAAGCTGCCCAAGAGATGAAACAAAGGGTTAAAAATTTAGTCAATGAATCAAATGATCCATATCTAAAGAGTTTACTTGGAGATCTAAATAACCCAAATATTTCTACGATAGACAGTTTTTGTGGGAAATTGGTTAGAGAAAACTCCTATCACTTAAATATTGATCCAAATTTTTCTATAATGGACGAAAAGGAAAGCGATGAATTATTTAATAGAACTTTAAACCAATTATTAGATGATGAAAAATATAGTGGAATCATTTTTAAAATTTTAAATGTTACGGGAAAAAGACAAGCTGATCAAATTAGATCTGATATATCTTCAGTGTATAAACAAGTTTGTGAAAGTGTAGAAGATACAAATTTTTACAAGGACCTAATTTATAATAAAACCTCTGAATTTAATAGATTTAGTAAAAGACAGGAAATATATGAAGAGTTAATTAAGTTAAATGAAGAGAGGAAACTTTCAAAAAAATTGGAAGAGTTTTTATTCCAGGATAGAAACATAGACTATCTATTGAAGGAAGATTACAATGCCTTTATGGGTTTAGTTTCTATTATGAACTCACTTAAAGCTGAAAAATACGATTACGTAAAGTCCCTAATAGATTTAGAATATCAGTTTTTAGAATGTAAACACCTAGATTTGAATATTTTATTACTTGATTTATTTAATGAATTGGATGGTAGAATCTTTACAGAAAAGAAGAGTCTAGGAAGGTTTGATTTTACTGATGTCTTAAAAATGGCATTAAAACTATTGGAGATTCCTACAGTAAAAAATAAAATTCAAGAACAGATTAAATATTTAATGGTCGATGAATATCAAGACTCCAACGATATGCAAAAGGAACTATTTTATAAAATATGCTCGCAGGATGACATTTTGGACAGAGACAATCTCTTTGTAGTAGGAGATCCAAAACAATCTATCTATGGTTTTAGAGGGGCAAATATTAATGTATTTAATGAAACTTTAGAGGACATTTTGGAAAGTGGCGGAGAGTTAATCGATTTTAGAATGAATTTTAGATCTGACAAAGATATAATTGAACCGATTAATAATATCTATTCCCAGGTAATGGGGGATAGATACACTCCTTTGAATTATAGTAAAGACTCGGGAAAATCTAAATTCCTAATTATCGATGGTGATAAAAATGATGGTAAGGAACAAGAAGTAGATTTAACCTCCAGATTTATTTTAAATTCATTGAAGTCTAAAGAATGTAATTTAAAGGACTTCACTTTATTATTTCGCATGAGATCTGGAATGAAGGAATTTGAAGAAAGTTTTAAAAACTATAAATTACCTTACTATACCTTTGACTCACCAGGTTTTTTCATCACTGAAGAAATAAATTTAATACGTGCAATTCTTAAGCTCTATAAAAATCCTTCAAATACTTCATCCTACTATATAATATTGAACTCTAGAATTTATGGCCATACTGATGTGCAGATTTTAGAAGCAATTAAATCTTCATCTAAGGCATTGGAGAATTCACAAAATGACATATATTCAAAAATAATTGAATTAAGGCAAAGAAGGTTTTATTCGAACTTTGAATTGTTGAATGAAATTTATAGAAAATTCAAAATCCTTGAAGCCTGGAATTATGAGAAAAAGGATTATCAAGGTCAGGGAAACTTGTATATGATGTTGAAAATTGCTCAAGAGTCTGATAAAAATAATGAAAACTTTGATGAGTTTTTTTACACTCTAGAGGACAAATACTCTACTTTAAATCAACAGCAAGTAGAAGATGAGCAGTCCAAAGTGATTAAGTTGATGACCATACATGGCGCTAAAGGCCTTGGATTTAATAGGGTTATCCTTCCCCAAATGTCAAAGATGACACCTTCTGATAAGAGTCTTATTAACTTTACTAAAGTTTATGGTGTTGGAATAAACCTATTTGGAAATGGATTTATCTTTAATAAAAATAAAGATATCAAAAGAAAACATGATGAAGTGGAAGATGATAATATTTATTATGTTGCCATGACAAGAGCTAAAGAGGATCTTGTATTGGGGGTAGCGGGAAGGAATTCTGGTTATAAAAAAGTAATTTATCCAATTATAAAAGAGAATTACTTGAACAATTTTATCAAAGAAGAGGACTATTTGAATATTTCATACTTGGAAAGTGAGGAGTATAAAGGGGATTACTCTATGGATTTTGACTATATTAAAGATTTGAAAAGTTCGAAAACTTCTATAAGGAATTTAAATATTTCACTGATCATGGAAAATTATAATAGAGAAAATAGTATTCCAAGAATTTACGATAGTAATTTAAAGGACAACCAGTCGAATATATCGGAAGTGGAACTAGGAAGTATCATTCACAGATTTGCCCAGATTTATAATGGTGAATTTGAACTAACTCTTAGTAGGGTTATGGAAGAATTTCTAATTGATGATGATAATTTTGAGTTCATAACAAGTCTGTTACAATCGATATTGGAAAAACTACCTAAGGAATATTTTTTAGCAAGACGGGAAATGAATTTTATATACCGGGTTAAAAATTGTATATTCAGAGGAATAATTGACAATATTCAAGAATTTGATGATACAATTATAATAACGGATTACAAATATTCAGCTTTAAATAATAGAAGTTTAATTGAGAACTATTGGATTCAATTGGTCTTTTATGGAATGGTAGTTCAAGGGGCTTATAAGGACAAAAAGATTGAATTACAATTGATAAATTTACGCAATAGCTTCAAAACTAAGATAGATTTTAATGAAGAAAAAAAAAGATTTTTAAAAGAAATCATTATTGACTATGTTGACGGAGGTAAAATTGGACGAAAAGATACTATTGGTTGAAGATGAAGAAAATATAAGAAAATTTACTAAGATTAACCTTGAAAGAGAGGGGTTTAAAGTTCTTGAGGCCGAAACAGGAGAACTTGGTGTGGAAATAGCAGAAAGAGAAAATCCCATTGTTGTAATTTTGGATATCATGTTACCGGGAATTGATGGCTATGAGGTCTGTAGTATTCTTAGAAAGAGTATTCCTAATACGGGAATCATTATGCTTACAGCAAAAACCCAGGAGGATGATAAGATATTTGGTTTGGAAAAAGGTGCTGATGACTACCTTTCAAAGCCATTCAATCCTAAAGAACTAATTCTTAGAATAAAGTCTTTAATAAGAAGACTAAAGGACACAGAAAGTGAAAACTTTTTGAGAAGAGGACCTTTCGAATTGGATTTAAATGCTAAGTCCTTAAAGAAGGATGGTAAACTTATAGATCTAACACCAACGGAGTTGGCCATAGTAACTTTATTTATGAAAAATCCTGGCAGGGCTTTTTCTAGAACTGAACTTCTTGACATCCATTGGGGAATGGAATATTTAGGTGAGACTAAGATAGTGGATGTAAATATAAGAAGATTGCGATCAAAAATTGAAGATAATCCAGGTAAGCCAAAATATTTGGAGACTGTATGGGGAACGGGTTATCGATGGAAGAAGGAATAAGTATTGAAGGCTACGATTAAGAGGAGAATAGTTTCTTCTTTTGTATTAATAATTCTAATCACCGTTATAGTATTTGAGATATTCTCCATGTACTTTGTACGATATTACTATTATTCGGTGGTTAATGACAATTTAAAAAATGAAATAATGTATACCTTGGATAAGTACAAATCCAATTTAGTAGATGGTAATATTGAAAATTTAATTCTCGATGATGCAGATAGATATTTTAGAAGTTTGAAGCCTCAAGTACAAATATTAAATAATTCTAAAATGGCCATCTACGATAGTCTTGGAACTAATGTAGTTGGAACTTCCCTTAAAAACTATGTGGATATCGAAAAGGCAGTAGAAGGGGAAACTGGACAATTTATAGGACATATGCCTTACTCTGAGGACATGGTTATGGGAGTGTCTGTACCCATAAAGACAAAGGAGGGACAAATAGGTGTTATTAGATTTATAACATCTTTGGAAGCTGTCAATGCAAAGATTAGCAATAGGCTTTTTGTATTTTTAGCTTTTGGACTATTTGTTCTATTTTTTACCGTGGGGATATCCATTCTGGTATCAAATAATTTGACAAGACCGATTAGTAAGTTGACAAAATCTGCTGAAAAGCTGGCAGAAGGTCAGTTTAATACCAGGGTAGAAGGTTCTAAGTTTAAGGAGTTAGATGCCCTGGCAAGCACCTTAAACTATATGACGGATAATATAAAAGAGAAGGAAAAGCTAAAAAATGATTTTATTTCATCTGTATCCCATGAACTGCGAACTCCATTGACTTCGATTAGTGGATGGGCCCTTACACTATTGGTGGATCCTAAGGATACGGAACTTGTAGAACAGGGTCTAGAAATAATTGAAAGTGAATGTAATAGACTTAGTCTTATGGTTGAAGAACTATTGGATTTTTCTAGATTTACTTCTAATAGGATAAAACTGGAGAAGGAAAAAGTCGATTTTACAGAACTATGTATTGAAATAAAGAGGCAACTTACCCCTAGAGCTAAGTCCCTTGGTATCGATCTGTTGATTAACTTTGAACCAGAACATATCTTTGCATCATTGGATCCAAATAGAATTAGACAGGTTTTAATCAATTTATTGGATAATGCACTGAAATTTACAGAGGCTGGTGGTGTTGTTATACTTAATCTTTCAGAAGATGAAAAAAACATTCACTTTGAAGTTATCGATACTGGTGTTGGAATTGACCATGAAGAAATTTCTCTAATAACCGGTAAATTTTATAAGGGCAAGAACAGTAATTCCCATACTGGCCTAGGTCTATCTATATGTGAAGAAATTGTTAAACTTCATGATGGAGAAATGATGATTTCAAGTAAATTAGGTGAGGGAACGACCATTAAGATAACTTTACCAAAGGGGGTAGAAGAATGAAAAGATTAAAATTTCTTTTAACTTTTACTATTCTTCTTATCACTTTAACAGGGTGTTTAGATTTAGAAGAATACGATGCAAATTCAGCAATAGTAGCGCCTGAAGTCAAAGACTTAATGCTTGAGGGAACTTGGAAAGTCAAGGAGAGCAATTTTACTTCAAATGCGGATATGGCATATTTAGATGTTAAAAATCTATATATATCCAATGATGTGTTTGAGTTTGGAAATAGATTTTCAGTTAATCCCCAATACGAGTCAAAGCTTGTAAGTAGGGATTCCTATTTTAAAAATCAGACAAAAATTGACCCAAAGGATATCACTACTGAAGAGTTTGTTCAAATAGTTGTAGTTTCAGATTCGGAAGGTTTTTATCAAGAGTTGGTAAAGATAGACGATAATACAATTTTTTTAGAATCAAACCAGACTAATTATTTTTTGGTTAAAACTGCAACAACCGTTTCAAAGGATATATTAACTAAATATGCCGACGGAGATATTTCTACAAAGGAAGCCTATAATGGAATAATAGGAGGAGCGATAACTCTTAAATTTCAAAAAGAGGAAGATGGACATACTGTAACTGAATATAAAACCTACTATCTATACTACGATAATTCTGGAGGAAATGTTAAGACGAAATCCGCCTATGAAATGGATAATATCTTTTTGGTAAGGAAAAACACCTTTAATACCGTTGCCTATACTGAAGATTGGACTAATGAAAAGTATTCTGGACGATTGGATGTAACGGAAATTGGCGATGGGGAAGAAGGAGTATACCTTTATGAAATATATAAGTCTGCGGTTCCCTTTGAATTAACCTATATGTCAAGTAATTACTACAGCATTATGCTAACGGACCCTTCAAATAAGAATAAAATCGATTATAGAATTAGATCGATAAATTCCTCTAATGAAGATCCACCCCTTGACATTGAGGATATTGCAGGGTCTGAAGGTGTCAAGTTCATAAAGGAGCTATTAAGTAAAGAAAAGGAAAAGGCTAAGATAAAGAGTTCGATAAAAGTGATTACGGATTACTTTAATCTAGGATTAGTGAGAAAAAATGGAGTTTGGCAGTTTAAAACAAGTTTAATAACCGGCGATGATGAAGATATTACCTATAGGGATATAGATTTGAATCTACCTATTCAAAATAGTTTAATCACAGAGTCTGCTTTGGATAAGAAATGGGAGGATTTAAAAAAAGAAAATCCAGATCTTATCGATATAATCTACTCTCCAGAGAAGAATTTTTATGTTATATTGACGGAGAGTAACTTAATTTTCTACAATATAACCTCAGAAGAACCGATTATGAAAGTAGAATTGCCAAAGGAATATAATAAGAGACTTATTAAAGCGGATTGGCCTGTTGGCAATAATGCTGATTTATGGAAGGGCTACTTTATAAAAGCCACAGGAACCAAGTTAAGTAAATTTCAATAGAAAATATGTAAAAGAGCACTCTATAAATTAAGGAGTGCTCTCTTTTCATACTCCCATAACAGCTAGGAGATAAATATTTTATTTTTGTAGTATTTTAGATTTCTTTCTATTGGTAAAATAAATTACAGATCCAATAACCACTAATATTAGACTTAAAATCTGTGAGACTCTTAGCCCCAAGAAGTAAAGACTATCTGTTCTCATACCTTCAACGAAAAATCTCAATATTCCATAGAGAATAAAATAAAGTGCGATTACCGTACCTTTTTGATGTCTGTTTTTTCTACATATATTAAATAACAGCAAAAATATTAAAAAGTCTCCAAGGGATTCATATAGAAAGGTTGGATGTACCTTTGTACCATCAATTATTATTCCCCAAGGCAAATCCGTAGGTGTTCCATAGGCCTCTTGGTTAATAAAATTTCCCCATCTGCCTATAGCTTGTCCCAGTGCGATTCCTGGAGCGAAAATGTCTAAAATGGTAAGGTAGGGAATATTTCTCTTTTTTGAGAAAATATATGCTACTAAAAAGGCAACTAATAGTCCACCATAAATTGCAAGTCCACCATTTCTTATATTAATTATCTCTGAAGGATTTTTACTATAATAATCCCAACTAAAGACTACATAGTATATTCTAGCTCCAATAATAGCTGGAATAATCGCCCACAATAGTAGATCAGAGGGCATTTCCGGATCTAGATTTTTTATTTTAGCCAATTTACCAGTTAAAAATATTCCAAGGAGAATTCCCGATGTGATCAGTACTGCATACCACATAATATCTATTCCGAAGATAGTAAAGGCTACAGGGTCGATATTAAATTCCATACTACACCTCTAAATCGTCAGGTATATCCCAATTATGATATACATTTTGTACATCGTCATTATCTTCAAGTATATCGATTAATTTTACAAGATTATCTACATCTTCCTTATCATCTACTTTTATTTCATTGTTTGGAATATAGGTCAATTCAGAAAAAATAAAATTATATCCTTCGGCAGATAGGGCATCTCTTACCTTTGCAAAAGATTCTACTTCGGTTATTATTTCAAAGACATCCTCATCTTCTTTAAAATCACTTGCACCAGAATCCAAGGCAAGCATCATCAGTTCTTCCTCGTCGATGCCTTCCTTTTTTATTTGAATTAGCCCAACTCTATTAAAGGTGAACATTACAGAACCGGTAGTTCCTAAGTTTCCACCGAATTTATCAAAGGCGTGTCTTACTTCCGGTGCAGTTCTATTTCTATTGTCCGTTAGACAACTTACAATTACCGCAACTCCACTTGGTCCATAACCTTCGTATACAACTTCTTCATAATTGTCTTGTTCTGATGACCCACTTGCCTTTTTTATTGCTCTTTCAATATTGTCATTTGGCATATTTTCTGCCTTTGCCTTGTCAATTGCAGATTTTAAAGAACTATTGTAATCAGGGTCGCTGCCGCCTTCTTTAACTGCTATGATAATCTCCCTTGTAAGTTTTGTGAAAATCTTACCTCTACGTTTATCTTCATTACCTTTTTTGTTTTTTATCTTACTCCATTTATTATGTCCAGCCATTAATAATCACCTCTATTGAATTTATAGACAATTGGCATTTCTTTTTTATGTCTATTCTTGTTTTTTAATCTATTAATCTTCTCAACTAGTTCTGGTGTACCTGTACCTTCAAGAATATATCTATCCAGTTGTGCATAGGTAAATCCTAGTTCATCTTCATCATTTTGTCCTTCCCACAATCCTGCTGAAGGTTTTTTATTTATAATGCTATCAGGAATTCCAAGATATTTAGCAAATTCAAAAATTTCAGATTTTGTAATATCAGCTATAGGGGAAAAGTCTACTCCGTAGTCACCATATTTAGTGCTATAGCCAATTGTATACTCTGATAGATTTGTGGTACCAATTACTAAATAATTATTTATTTGTGCATGATAATATAAAGTTGTCATCCTAAGTCTAGGCTTTATGTTACTATAAGCCAAGTTATTTGTACTTGGAATATAAAGGGACTTTAAAGAGTTATAAGGCTTGCTTAAGTCAATTTCCAAGGTATTTAAATCAAATAGATCCCTAAGTGTATAGGCATCTTGATAGTCTTTGCCCTTACTTTCAATAGGCATTATTATTCCTAGGGAATTTTCTTTAAATATCCTATTGGATAGCACTCCAACGACAGAGGAGTCAAGACCTCCACTTAACCCATAAACCACTCCCTTGGAACCGGCAGAAGAAACATATTCTTCTATCCAATTTGAAAGATCACTTTCTAATTTTTTGAAATTCATAGCTCCTCCTAAATAAACAATTCATCACCTAAAGTATTAATCAAAAGCTCATCTTTTACTTCCATAACTGCCTTTCCTGAAGTTAAATTCATCAAGACGTCGCTAAAGCTTTTATAATGGGATTTAGGAACGTAGATTCCGATGTAAACCAAATCTAAGAAGTCCTTTTTATGGATATAGAGTTTTTCATCTTCACAGTAATTTAAAAATTTTCCTAGACTATTATAGTCAATTCTTAGACTTATATCCAGAAATTCTTTTTTAAAGACCATTTTTGCCTTAGATGTAACATCGTTACAAGCTTGGGAATAGGCTCTAACAAGTCCAGAAGCCCCTAATAGAATTCCTCCAAAGTATCTTGTCACCACAACACAAATGTCTGTAAGTTCCTTCTTTTTAAGTATATCTAAAATTGGTAACCCTGCAGTTCCTTGAGGTTCACCGTTATCGGAGTACTTTTGGATAAGTCTGTCCTCTCCAATAATATATGCAAAACAGTGATGTCTTGCTTCCTTATTGGAGTCCTTGATTCTGGCGATGAAGTCTTCTGCCTCCACCTCACTACCTACAGGAGATATATTGGCCTTAAAAATAGATTTTTTAATTTCGTTTGATATCTCTTCTTCTTTTAAAATAGTTTTATACACATAACCATCTCCAGTTGATACTAATACCCTATTTTTTCATTATATCAGTTTTAGAAGAAATTGAGAAACTGCAGGAAAATTCAAAAAAATTGTCCTCTATGTTATAATATAAAGGATAAAAAGATGGAGGTTACTATGAAAGATACTTTTATAAACGGCATTGTAAAAACTTTTAAGTTAATAGTAATTTTACTTTTAATTGCTTTTACCTTAATCTGTGGTGCCGTAGGAGTTTCAATTGTAGGTGTATTGGAAAATACTCCTCAAGTTGAACCCAGTCAAATAGATGAACTTCTTTCCCAAACTTCTGAGATTTTAGATTCATCGGGAAACAAAATAGAAACTATTCAAACTAATGAATTTAGAGAGTTGATTACATATGATCAAATCCCTAAAAATTTAATCAATGCGTTTATTGCAATTGAAGATGAAAGATTTTATGAACATAATGGGGTTGACCCAAAGGGAATATTGAGTTCAATTTGGGACAATTTCACATCTTCAGGGCTAAGGGGAGCCTCGACATTAGCTCAACAGCTTTCAAGAAATATTTACTTGAACTCTGAACAGAGGATCCAAAGAAAGATTATGGAGGCCTATCTAGCTGTTCAACTTACAGAGTCCTTGGGAAGGGAAGGTATTTTGGAAAAATATATGAATACCGTTTTCTTAGGACAAAACGCCTATGGAGTACAAGCGGCGAGTAAAACCTATTTTTCCAAGGATGTTAAGGATTTGACTTTGGCAGAATGTGCAGCTATCGCTTCAATTGTGAAAAGCCCTAGTAATTTTGCTTTGTATAGAACTATACTTCCTGAAAAAGTGCAGGGAAATGATATAGTCAAAGGAGATATTGAACTTAATGGAACAATATATAAAACTGTATATAATGACAATTCCAATGCAAGACAAAAGCATGCATTAAAAAACATGCTAGATCAAGGCTATATCTCCGAGGAAGAATACAATCGAGCAGTATCAGAAGATATATCCCAAGCCTTAAACCCAGGACAGAATTCAACTAAACAAGTTATATCTTCCTATTATTCTGATCTAATTGCAAAACAGGTTATAGAAAAGCTTCAAAGTGAATTAAATTATACTAAGGATGAAGCTACAGCAAAATACTATACCGGAGGAATAAGGGTATATTCAGCCATCGATATAGAAATGCAAAATCAGATTGAAGATATTTTTGGTAATTTTTCTTCTGTAGTTTTAAGAAATTCGGGAAGTAAAAGAAGACCTGCATTTTTAAATTGGTCCTCAGACTATGATGGAAATATAACAAATCTCAATGGAAAAGTTGTCTATTATAGAGAAGAGAACTTACTATCTGAGAACGGTTATATAATTCTTACTCCTCAGGAGTATAAAATAAATTCAGATGGTGGATTATTAATTACTAGTCCAAAGTTTGGAGTTTATGGAAACTTTATTGATCCAAAGGATTATTATACAGTAAACGATGAGAACAATTTAGTAACTCATATGATAACCAATTCCGGTAAAGCGGTGGTTGAAAAAGATCAAGTTCAGTTGACAAACGAGGGAATACTGATTGCTAAGGCAGTAATGGACAACAACTCCGATCTATATTCCATTGATGCAAATGGCAATTTGATCTTCAATCCTAATTATTTCAACATCGATAGGGAAGGAATACCACAGCCTCAAGGTTCTATAGTGGTGATTGACCATAAGAGTGGTCTTATTAAAGCTATAGTTGGTGGTAGAAATCAAAAGGGAAGAATGATTCTAAATAGAGCAGCAGATGTTCCTAGACAACCGGGTTCTTCTATTAAACCTGTGTCTGTATATGTGCCTGCTTTAGACAACGGTTATACTGCGGCTACGCCAATTGATGATACCCCGATGTATTACAAGGGTAAGTTGTGGCCAAAAAACGTATATGGATACTATAAGGGACTGGTTTCTTTGAGGGAATCCTTAAGAGACTCCATAAACGTCAATGCAGTAAAGACATTAGAAGATGTAGGTGTGGATAAATCCAAGACATACTGGGAAAAATTTGGTTTGATAAATAAAAATGATCCAACTAAGGATTCCTATGTATCTGCAAGTGAAAATATAAAGATAAATGATGAAAACTCTTCAGCTATGGCTTTAGGTGCCATGACCTATGGTGTTACAAATCTTGATTTGACAGGCGCTTATGCAGCTATAGCAAATAAAGGACAATATATTGAACCTCTATCCTTTACAAAAATCGAAGATTCCAAAGGAAATATTATTATGGAAGATGTAGGGGAGAGAAGACAGGTTATAAGTCCGCAATTGGCATATGTTATTACGGATATTATGAAGGATGTTTTGACTGTGCCTTATGGAAATGTTGCATATGATTCAAATAATGACCTTGCTGGGAAAACTGGTACGACACAGGAAAATCAAGATGTTTGGTTTGTAGGTTTTTCTACACATTATACAATCGGATCCTGGATAGGTTTTGACAATCAACAATTAAAATTGTCTCAAAATGGAGGACAGGCAGTTAGATTATGGTCTGCTGTAAATTCTAAGATTTTGGAGAATAAAGAACCTTCCAAATTCGAAGAACCCGATGGAATAGTCCATATGACAGTTTGTACTATTGGGGATGCTAAACCTACTAGGGCTTGCTATGCGGACCATAGAGGAGTAGTTAAAGAGGAAATCTTCGTTGCTGGAACCGAGCCAACGGACTATTGTAAAGTCCATCAATTCACAAGTACTGGTTTAAGACTTGTAAGGCCGATTCCATATGATCCAGGTAATAGTGGAATCTATCCTAGGGACTGGAATATCTTTAGACGTATAGAACCTAAGAAACCTAGAAATGACGACGATGATAACAATACAAATGATGACAATAATAATGACAATAATGGAAATAACGGGGACAATAGGCCGGCTGAACCACAGCAACCAGAACAACCGGATCAACCAGCAGAACCCGGCGATGACGAAAATTAATATTATTGTTTAGATGAAATCAAGCGTTTAAATTTGGACGCTTGATTTCTTTGTTAAATTAGTTTCTACGTCTTATTAAACAGTTGTTTAAATAACACAATTATTTATAAAATTTGGATAAGTACTGGAAATAAATTTAAATTTAATGTATACTGGATGGGTGAGAAAAATCTATTAAGAGTTTTGTAAAAAACAAATAAAAAATTTGCATTGAATGAAAAATTCGTGTATAATATTTTTTGTGATGTTGATGGATTTTGGTGCACGATTAAAATAATGCTAAAAATGTTGACAAAAGATTTAACACATGGTATTATTATTAGGTACTCATCCGGTGGGTGTGGCCTAGCTGGTTAGGGCGTCAGATTGTGGCTCTGAAGGTCGTGGGTTCGAATCCCATCACCCACCCCATACATGCGGGAATGGCGGAATTGGCAGACGCGCTAGACTTAGGATCTAGTGTCTTTGACGTGGGGGTTCAAGTCCTCTTTCCCGCACCATTTAAACCTCAGATGGCTGTTTTCGGCTGTTTGAGGCATTTTTTTGCCCTTTTATTTATATGCTAGATTTATTTTCATCATTAGCTTTTTCTAATATCATTATAAGTTGATTTTTTTAAAATGTCATAGAGGTTTCTTTAATTCTTAGATTAACTTAAAATATAGTTAAGTCTTAGGTTACTTTAATATTCTAATAGGGTACATATGGTAAACCTCAAACTTCAACATTGCAACTGTATTTTATTTAAATGTAACCTGGTGGTTTACAAATTTCCAATGTTAGTTTCTAGATTGCAACTGAAAAATCTTATAAAATTAGAATAGAAAAGGAGGAGAAATAAATGATTTTAGCTGACAAGATAATTCTTTTACGAAAGAGAAATGGATGGTCTCAAGAGGAGTTTGCGGATATGTTAAATGTTTCTAGGCAATCTGTTTCGAGATGGGAGAGTGCCCAGTCAACTCCAGAGTTAAATAGAATTATAGAAATGAGTAAGATATTTTCAGTTTCCACAGATTATCTTATTAAGGATGAAATGGAAGAAATTGAATTTTCAGATGGTTATGTCAATGACAACGATCTTAGGAAAGTATCCCTGGAAGAGGCCAATGAATTTATCGATTTAAGTAGGCAGGCTTCATCTAGAGTTAGCTTAGGAGTTTCTCTTTTGATACTTTCACCTACAATTTTATTGGGATTGGTAGGAGCGGTAGAGGGAAAAAGAATTTCAATTACAGAAAATGTGGCAAACACTATAGGTACAATTTTTTTAATTTCATTTATCGCCATTGCAATAGCTTTACTTATTTTGACCTATCAGAGTTTAAAAGAATACGAGTTTTTGGAGAAAGATGACTTTGATACGGAATATGGAGTAAAGGGAATGGCTGAGGAAAGGCGGGAAATTTTCAAACCTTCTTTTTTACGAGGGATAATTATAGGTGTTCCACTTTGCATTCTCAGTGTAATTCCTGTATTATTGACAGGATTTATGGAAAATCCTGATCCTTTTATGGAAGTGATGGCAGTTGTATTTCTTTTATTTATTGTAGCTATTGGAGTCAACTTGATAGTGAGGGTTTCAATAATAAAGGAGAGTTATGAACAATTGTTGCAAATAGGGGAATACCATCCTGATACTAAAAAAGAGAATAAAATTGCGGGCCCTTTAATAAGTATTTTATGGCTAGTTATCGTTGCAATTTATTTTGGATATAGCTTTATTACCAAAAACTGGCATATTTCTTGGGTAATATTTCCTATAGGAGGATTTTTGACGGGGATAATCTCCATTATATTCCAGATGGTTAAGAAAAGATAATCAAGAGAATATATTTAGGTCTTAATTATGGCTTATCTCAGTCTATGAATAATTTAATATTTTTAAACTCTAGAACGAAAAAATCGAGCGCTAAGCTCGATTTTTTACTTGTAGAAATTCTTACAAAATTTTGAAAGGTTCATTTAATTATTGAGCAGTATATCCTCTATCAATTGGAATTGACGCTCCAGTAATAAAGCTGGATTCATCAGAGGCTAAAAATAGTACTAAATTTGCTACCTCTTCAGGTTTTCCTACTCTTCCTATTGGATGTTTTGCTCTTTGTTTTTCCTTATATTCAGGGTCTTCATCAATAAGTTTTTGTACCAGAGGGGTCAATATGGTTCCAGGATGTACAGAGTTAACTCTAATATTATCTGGACCATAAGTTATAGCATCCTTTTTTGTCAGCAGGGTCACAGCTCCCTTTGCTGCATGATAAACAGTTAGTTCATGGGATCCTACTAAACCATAGATAGAAGAAAAGTTTATAATATAACCTTTTCCTGACTTTTTAAGATGGGGAACTGCATGTTTTGTCATAAAAAACACACCCTTGACGTCAATGTCAAAAACAAAATTCCATTCCTCCAATGATATTTCGTGGGTCGGTTTATCCACTCCAGTTACCCCTGCGTTATTTACCAAGATATCTAACTTTCCCCATTTTTCTATTACCTTTTCTACTACATTTTTACAGTCTTCCTCTTTAGAGACATCTAATTTAATATAGATGGCTTCTCCGCCATTATCATTGATTTCCTGTGCAACCTTTTTTCCATTTTCTTCTGTTCTACTGGTGATGGCTACCTTTGCTCCTTCTTTTGCAAATAATTCAGCAGTAGCCTTTCCCATACCTTCACTGGAGCCAGTGATAATAGCAACTTTTCCTTCAAGTCGTTTCATCATCGTCCCTCCTATTACTGAAATTATTTTTTTGAATAGCTAAATCTATTCACTATATTTATACCCTAACTCTAAAAATATAAGTTTGTATTCTAGTGAAGCACAGGCATTCATCTATAATTTGGTAAAAACAAGAAAATCGATACACAATTACCCACAAATTATCAGAATAAAAGAAAAACCTCACCAAATAGCCATAAGTTTGTATCTAATAGTAAAATCGTTAGCATGGATTTAACATGAAAACGTTGAAAATACTAAGTTAATAGTGTATTATAGTATTAAGTGGTAGAAAGTGGGTAAAAGTGTTTAATTTTTAGTGGGAGGTGGTTATGTGTTCATAGGCGAATATCAACATAATTTGGATTCTAAGGGACGTATAACCATGCCTTCAAAATTCAGAGATGAATTAGGAAAAAGCTTTTACATCACAAAGGGAATGGACGGTTGTCTATTCGTTTTTCCAGAGGAACAGTGGATAGAGATGGATAAAAAAATTAATAATTTGAGATTGTCTCGAAAAGAGGCAAGGGGAATAGCTAGATTATTCTATGCAGGAGCGATTGATGTTTCTTTGGATAAGATGGGACGTGTACTTTTGCCTGGTAACTTAAGGGAGTATGCAATGTTGAAAAAAGAAGCGATAGTTATCGGTGTTTCTACCAGGGTTGAAATTTGGGATAAGGACAGATGGGAGTCTTACAATGATGATGAAGACTTCAACTATGACATTTTAACTGAGAGGATGTCGGATTTAGACATAGATTTTTAGGGGTTTAATATGGAATTTAAGCATATACCAGTTCTTTTAGAAGAAACTATAGAAGGATTGAAAATACAAGAAAATAAAATTTATGTGGATTGCACTTTAGGTGGAGGTAGTCATTCTTTAGAGATAGCAAAGAGGCTTAAGGATGGAAGGTTGATTTGCATTGACCAGGACTTAGATGCTCTAAATGCAGCAAAGGCTAAACTAAAGGACTATTCGGATAAAATCACATTTATTAAATCCAATTTTAAGTATTTCGAAGAGATACTCGATCAATTGGGAATTGAAAAAGTCGATGGAGTTTTGATGGACATTGGGGTTTCATCATTCCAAATAGATGAGGTATCAAGAGGGTTTTCCTATATGGAGGATGCACCTTTAGATATGAGAATGGATAAACAACAGGAATTGACGGCTGCTTTTATAGTCAATAATTATTCGGTTGAGGAGTTATCGGATATCTTTTTTAAATATGGTGAAGAGAAATGGTCCTATAGGATAGCTCAATTTATTGTTGAAAAGAGAAGAGAAAAAGAGATAGAAACTACATTTGATCTTGTAGAGATAATAGATTCAGCAGTCCCATTAGAGGTCAGGAAGAAATCTAAAGGACATTATTCAAAAAGAGTTTTTCAAGCTTTGAGGATTGAAGTTAACGATGAGCTTGGAGCTTTAGAATATGTACTACCAAGGATTGTAAAGAGGTTGAATAAAGGTGGGAGATTATGTGTAATAACATTTCACTCTTTAGAGGATCGAATTGTAAAGAATATCTTCAAAGATTTAAATACTGATTGCATATGTCCACCGGATTTGCCAATTTGTGTATGTAATAAAAAGAAAGAAGTAGAGATAATTACTAGAAAACCAATTACTCCTACAGAACTAGAGATGGAAGAGAATTCCAGATCCAAGAGTTCTAAGTTAAGAATTGTAGAAAGAGTGTAGATATGGAAGCTAGAAACTATGATTTTTCATATGCTGTAGAAAACACAGCATATCAAAATGCCGACCTAAGGGTATTGAAAAATGAAGACAGATATATTAAAGTCAAAGGGAGGACAAGAAAGAAAACTAAAGTTGCTACTAGAAAAAAAGCTCTAGTTACTTTAGGACTGATTAATGTTCTATTATCTATTTGTCTACTATATTCCTATGTGACTTCAACGGTTCTAACGGGTAAAATATCCAGTGTAAAAACTGAAATTGAGGACCTTGAAGCTACCAGAGATTACTATAGCATGGAAATAGATAAATATGCATCTGTTGAAAGGATTGAAGAAATAGCCAGGTATAAATTGGGTATGGTTTATCCTAATGAAAATCAATACTTCTATATTTCAAAGAGCGAAGACAAAAAAATGGATAATTCAGGTAAGTTAGAAAATAATACGCTGGTTAGCAAAAACAATGAAAAAGAGAAGAAGAACTAATTTTAATAGAAAATTTAAAAATAGAACTATTGGTATATTTTTAATAAGTTTAATAATGTTATTTGTTTTTGCAGCAAGGATGATCTATTTATATAATTCAATATATAAAACAAAGGCTGCAGAACAGAGGACAAGGATATTAAAAATTCCCGCTAAGAGAGGACAAATACTCGACAGTAGTGGAAATGTCTTGGCAAAGAATGTAAAAGTAAATTGTCTATATTACTTTCCCCAAGATTTAAAAGAAGATTCTAGAAATAAAATTATAAATGGATTTTCAACTATTCTAGATATGTCAGGGGAAGAGATCGACAAAGTATTAGCGAGTAAGAAGACCGTAAGAGTTAAGGAGAACCTCACCTCTAAGCAGGTAAAGGAAATAAGAGATTTAGGTGAGAATTCTTTAAGTCTTACGGTTGAAAATAGAAGATACTATCCCGAAGGAACTTCACTTTCCTATGTTTTAGGTTTTACAAATAGCGATGGTGAAGGGCTTTATGGTGTTGAAAATTTTTATGATAATTTTTTAAAGGGAAAATATGGTCTAAATATTTTTGCTGGTTCTAGAAATGGAAGTTTGATCTCTTTTGAAGATAATAGAGAGGTCAAATCTCACGAAGGGAAAAATATTACTTTAAATATAGAACAATCTATCTCAGGTATAATAGGAAATATTCTTAGAGATGCCCAGGAGAAATACAGTCCAAAGTCCATTTCCGTAATAGTGACTAATCCTATGACAAATAAAGTTATTGCCATGGAAAATTCGCCTAGATTTGATTCTAATAATCCTCGGAAAGGTAGAACTGAAGAGGAACAAAAGGAATTGGATGGATTAAAGGACAAGGAAAAATTAAATAAACTATATGACATTTGGAGAAATAGATGCATTAGTGACATTTACGAACCAGGATCAGTATATAAACTGATTACTGCTGCCGTTGGTTTGGAGGAAGGCGTCTTTACTGAAAGGGACACCTATGAATGCAAGGGATACTATAATATAACCAAGGGTGTTACTATAAAATGTTATAGGTGGTATGACCCCCATGGTATTCAGACTATGGAAGAAGCTTTGGCCAATTCTTGCAACCCTTCCTTTGCACAAATGGCTGAACAAATAGGTTATGCAAAGATGCACCAATATTTGAAAGCCTTTGGATTTGGGGATTTGACTGGAATTGATTTAATAGGGGAACAAAAGGGGCTTATTCCATCTTCTGCATCTAGTATGAACATTGCACAATTGGTTACAATGTCCTATGGACATGGTATTGCTGCAACTCCCATTCAAGTGATTACAGCCTGTAATGCCTTAATAAACGGTGGATATCTAATTACTCCGACTATCGCCAATAAGATAGATGGCAAGGAGCTTCATCCTAAGGAAGAACTTGTAAAAAGGCAGGTTATTTCTCAAAAGACAAGTGAGAGAATGAAAGCTTTAATGGTTAATAATGTTGAAAATGGAGGAGCTAATGCTGTAAAGTCACCTTATTATTCAGTTGGAGGAAAATCAGGAACTACAATCAAATTAGAAAATGGAGTCTATACTTCTGAAAAGACAGTAGCTTCATTTTATTCTGCTTTTCCTATGGAAAAACCTGAATTTTCAGTTTTGGTAGTAGTGGACGAACCCAAGGGCATGAATTCAGGGAATGCTGTGGCTGGAGATATAGCAAAAAGGGTGAATGATGAAATTGCCAAGCTTAAAAATATTAATAAAGGAAGTAGTACAGAGTCTGAGCTTACGGATATAGATGTGCCTAATTTTGTTGGAGAAACCTTAAGAAATGCTGTAAATATTGCAAATTCTAAGGGTATAAAAATTGAGATTATAAACACTTCTGATTCAGATGGAATAATAATCAAAGGACAGTCCGTCGATGCAGGTGCAAAAATAAACAAAAATAAGGTTATAAGTCTAATTGCTGATGATTCTGGTGAGGCAGCGGTTAAAATCCCAGAATTGGTTGGGAAATATAAGAATGAAGCCCTATCCATATTAAAGGACACCAATTTAAAGATTACCCACACAGGGGATTCTGAAAAATCTAGAATAATAAAGACTAATCCTCCTGTAAATGACTTTATACGCCAAGGTGACACTCTTGAATTAATCTATGAACCTATTAAAAAGAAAAAGGATGAAAAGAAAAAAGAGAACACAGAAGATAATAGTCAAGAGCAAGAAGATGTGGAAAATGAAGAATCGAAAAAACAGGAAGAAGAAAATATAAACGACTCAGAGGAGTAAAATGAGTTATAGGAAAAAAGAAGGTTTCTAAATTATAGGAGCCTTCTTTTTTATGTCTTATAAGATAAAAAGTCTTGATAAAAATTTGAAATTTTCTCTATAGTGATTTAGATTACTGTTATTTTTATGCCAAGATACTAGAATGATAGTAACGGAGTTAAAATAAATAATTCAAGGAGGAAAATAATATGTGTTGGGACAATTTTAAAGGTGAAAAATGGAAAAATGAGATTGATGTAAGAGATTTTATTCAAGATAACTATACTCCTTATGAAGGTGATGAGGAATTTCTAGAAGGTCCAACAGATAGAACTGCCGCATTGTGGGGTAAGGCAGAAAACTTAATTCAAGAAGAAATAAAAACAGGAGTTATTCCTGTAAATACTAAGAAATTTTCTTCTATATCAGGATTTGAACCAGCTTATTTAGATAAGGAAAATGAAATTATCTATGGCTATCAAGGAGAAAAACCTCTAGAGAGAATAGTTAATCCATATGGTGGATATAGAATGGTACTAAACTCTTTAAAGGCCTATGGACTAGAAATGGACCCAGATAGTGAAAGACATTTTAGAGAGTATAGAAAAACTCATAATGATGGAGTTTTTGATGCTTATACTACAGATATGAGATTGGCAAGAACTGCTGGTTTAATCACAGGTTTGCCAGATGCATACGGTAGGGGAAGGATCATTGGTGACTATAGAAGAATTGCTCTTTACGGAATTGATAGATTGAAGGCTGAAAAGATAAAGGATAAGGCAAATATTACTGGTGTTGCTGACGAAGAGACCATTAGAACTAGAGAAGAGTTGTCTGAACAGATTAGAGCCTTAGATGAAATGATAGTTCTGGGAGATTCCTATGGTATAGACTTAAGAAAGCCTGCTAAAAATGCTTTAGAGGCTGCCCAATTTCTATATATGGGTTATCTAGCTGCTATTAAAGAAAATAATGGAGCAGCTATGAGTATCGGAAGAAACACTACTTTCTTAGATATATATATTGAAAGAGATTTAAAAAATGGTTTAATAGATGAAAAACAAGCTCAGGAGATAGTTGATCAACTTGTAATAAAGTTAAGAATGTCAAGACATTTAAGAACTCCAGAATACAACGAACTATTTGCTGGGGATCCTACTTGGGTAACTGAATCCATTGGTGGAATGGGTGAAGATGGAAGAACTTTAGTTACTAAGACAGCCTTTAGATACTTAAATACTTTGAAAAATTTAGATTCTGCTCCAGAGCCTAATATGACTGTTTTATGGTCTGAGAACTTACCTGAGAAATTCAAGTTATACTGTGCAAAGATGAGTATGGACACAGGTTCTGTTCAATATGAAAATGATGATGTCATGAGAGAAGTATATGGGGACGACTACGCTATTGCATGCTGTGTTTCAGCAATGAGAATAGGTAAGGATATGCAATATTTTGGAGCAAGGGCAAATTTGGCAAAAGCTCTACTATATTCCTTAAATGGCGGAATTGATGAAATGAAGAGAAACAAGAAGGATGGTTCTCCTCTAATGCCATTGGGAGCAATTCCTAGAATTGAAGATGATGTTTTAGATTATGATCATGTGCTAAAGAGTTATAAATACACTTTATCAAAATTGGCACCACTATATGTAAATGCACTGAACACTATACATTTTATGCATGATAAATACGCTTATGAAAAGGGTCAAATGGCTTTACACGATTCTAATATAAATAGAACAATGGCCTTTGGAGTTGCTGGTCTTTCAATTGTAGCTGACTCCTTATCTGCAATTAAATATGCTAAGGTTACTCCTATTAGAAACGAAGAAGGTGTAGCAATAGACTTTGAAATTGAAGGGGACTATCCAAAATACGGTAATGACGACGATAGGGTAGATGAAATTGCAGTAAAAGTTCTCGAGTTCTTTATGGACGAATTGCGTAAAACTCCTACAATTAGAAATGCTAAACACACTCTTTCAGTTCTAACCATTACTTCCAACGTGGTTTATGGAAAGAAAACAGGTACTACTCCTGATGGAAGAAGAGCAGGTGAACCATTTGCTCCAGGAGCAAACCCAATGCATGGAAGAGATGACAAAGGAGCCCTAGCCAGTCTTAATTCAGTAGCAAAATTACCTTATAAGGGAGTTTGTGAAGATGGTATTTCAAATACATTTTCAATTGTTCCTGATGCTTTAGGAAAAGAGGTTGAAACTGAGAAACAAAACCTTGTATCTATAATGGACGGATACTTTTCTCAAAGAGCTTTCCACTTAAATGTAAATGTACTGAACAGACAAAAGCTAATTGATGCAATGGACAATCCTGAAAAATATCCTAATTTAACTATAAGGATAAGTGGATATGCGGTACATTTCAACAAATTGACTGAGGAACAAAAGAAAGAGGTAATTTCAAGAACATTCCACGAAAGGATATAATATTATGAAAGGTAGAATTCATTCAATAGAAACTATGGGGCTTTTAGATGGGCCTGGAATAAGGACAGTAGTCTTTTTACAAGGTTGTCCTTTAAGATGTCAATATTGTCATAATCCTGATAGCCAAAGGGTAAACGGTGGACATGAGATGGATTCTGAGGAAATCTTGAATATTGTAAAAAGGTTTAAACCATATTTTAAAAGGTCTAAGGGCGGAGTTACAGTTTCTGGTGGTGAACCCCTCATACAGGGAGATTTTTTAATCGAACTACTTCAAAAAATTCAAAGGGAAGGGATTTGTACTGTAGTGGACACTTCAGGCTTTGGTGATAAATCCAAATATGATGAAATCTTAAAATATACGGATTTAGTACTTTTAGATTTGAAACATTTTGATCCAAAGGAGCATATGAAATTGGTTAAAAGACCCATTAATATGCAAGAGGATTTTATTAAAGCTCTCCTTAGAAATGAAACTAGACTTTGGATACGACATGTGATGGTGCCGGGTTGGACCGACAATGAAGAATCTATGAAGCAATTGGCCAAGAGAATTTTACCTTTATATGATAGAGTTGAAAAGATAGAAATTCTTCCCTATATGACCTTTGGCGAAGGGAAATATGATGAACTTGGCATGGAATATGAACTAAAGGGCGTGGACCCTATGGATAAGTCTAGAGCTAAAGAATTGGAGAATTTTTTAATAGAATACTTGGAAAATCAAAGAAATATAAAAAGAGTTGTTTAAGGTAGGGTTTTTCCCTACCTGTTTTATTCGGTTACTATTCTACAAATCTATATAGGATCTATGAGTATTTCTTTTATTTATGACTAAAAATTCGATAGTTTAATATGGCTGTTTGATTAAAAATTCCCATACTATATAATTATAGTGGAGGGAATATGAAAGAGATAATTAAAGAAACTAAGCTATTTAATTTTCTGTCAGATGAAGATAAAGAACAGCTATCAAAATCTGTTGAGCTTATAACTGTAAAAAGAGGAGACTATGTATTTCGCCCTTTTGATAAGGCGCTATACATGTATATTATAAAGACTGGATCAATGAAGATCTCTATGGATTTATCCGATGGTAGAGAACAAATTCTCTATGTGTATAAAGATGAGGATTTTGTTGGAGGGTTGAATCTAATTACTTCGGATAGTTACCTTTATAACGGAATAGCACTGACTAAATGTCAAATATTAAAGATATCGAAAGATGATTTTCTCAATATTTTAATGCATGATGAATATTTTCTTAAGCATATGCTAATTCAAAGCTATCTTAGAATAAGAAAAAGCGAAGAGTTAATCGATAGGTTATCCGTGATAAATGGAGATATGAAGGTTGCTAAAAGTTTAATAGACTTAGCTAATAGATCTGGTTACAAAAAGGAAGATGGAAGAATTGTGGTTAAGCACAATATGAATAGGATGGAGTTGGGGAGTTTTTCTGGGGTGGCTAGGGAGACTTTAATTCGAAAACTCAGTCATTTTGAAGACCTTGGTCTCATCAAGTTGTTGCCAAAGGGAGAGATTGAAATTTTAAATTTGGAAAGTCTAAAGGATCTAACCATTTAAATTAACATTTAAGCCTCTTTAGGATATAATAATAAAATGAGCAAAGGAGAACAAAATGAATTTAGACATATCAAAATTATCAATTATGCTTTTGACTAGCATAATTTTATCCCTAGTTATGGGTAAATTTCTTATTAAAT
The DNA here is from genome assembly GCF_029983815.1 of Lagierella sp. Taxonomy (GTDB): domain Bacteria; phylum Bacillota; class Clostridia; order Tissierellales; family Peptoniphilaceae; genus Mediannikoviicoccus. The sequence continues at coordinate 133,136 of NZ_JASBYU010000001.1, read as the reverse complement.
TATTAATACGTGCAAAGATTGGTCAAAGTATTAGAGATGATGGCCCTAAGGCCCATCTTACTAAACAGGGAACCCCAACAATGGGAGGAATCATATTTATTATTTCTACACTTATTACTCTTTTGATATTTAAGGGGTATAGTCATGAAAATATACTTATAGTTTTAAGTATGCTTGGATTTGGATTGGTTGGATTTGTAGACGACTTTTTCAAACTGGTTATGAAAAGGTCATTAGGTTTAACTGAATTACAAAAGATAGTTTTTCAAATCGTTATGAGCTTTGGACTTATCTATCTTGCATCTAGAGTTTCAGAAAAATCTATTTCATTGATATCTATACCATTTACAAATGTGGAATTTGATTTAGGAATATTTGCATATCCTATACTAGCCTTTATCATGATAGGTACTGTAAATGCTACAAATATCACTGATGGAATTGACGGTTTAGTGACCTCTGTATCAATACCGGTATTTGCAGCCTTGACCATCATAGGACTTTCTAGGAATTCTTCAATTCCTATTTTTACGATTATATTTTTAGGGTCTCTAATTGGGTTCCTTGTATATAACTCCAATCCGGCATCTGTATTTATGGGAGATACGGGTTCAATGGCCATAGGTGGAGCTTTGGTTATGATTGCATTGATTATGAATGCCCCACTATACTTGGTAATATTAGGTGGTGTATATGTAATTGAAACAATGTCAGTAATCATTCAAGTTATCAGCTACAAGACCAGAAATAAAAAAAGGGTGTTTCTTATGTCGCCAATTCACCATCACTATGAACTAAAAGGATATAAAGAACCTAAAATTGTTGCGGCATTTACAACACTTTCAACAATTTTTTCTATATTGACCATAATAGGTCTTAGGAGTTAGTATGAAATATTTAGTATTAGGGCTTGGAATTACCGGCATTTCTACCGTAAAAACATTGTCCAAACTTGGATATGATGTATATGGATTTGATAGTAAAATTAAAAATGAGAAAGATTTACCTGAAGAATTAAAAGGGGTGGATTTTTCTCCTATATTTAATCTAGAGGATTTAGAAGATAGGGACTTTATATGTATAAAAAGCCCAGGAATTCCAGTAAATAGTGAAATTATTAAAACTATTTTAGATAAAAAGATTGAAGTAGTATCCGACTTGGAAATGGCATATAGACTTTTTGGAGATAAAAACCTTATCGCCATAACGGGAACTAATGGAAAGACTACTACAACCATGTTGGTGAATCACATTTTAAACGAAAGCGGTAAAAAATCCATTGCCATTGGCAACATTGGAATAGGAATGTTATGGGAGATCTATTCCAATCCGGACATAGAGTTTTTTGTAATTGAATCCTCAAGCTTTCAACTGGAATCTACAAAAGACTTTAGAACTAAAGTTGCAGCCATTACAAATATATCTCCAGATCATATTGACTGGCATGGTAACTTTGAAAACTATTTTAATGCAAAGAAGAAGGTCTTTTTAAATCAAAATAGCGAAGACAAGCTTATTCTTAACATGGATGATGAGTATTTAAAGGGGTTAGGTAAGGAAATAAAATCCAAAGTTATAACCGTATCCCTAACTGATAAAAATAGAGATTTTTATTATGATAAACCTTTTATAAACCATGGGAATAAGACGGTTTTAGATACTAATAAACTTAACATTCCAGGGTTGCACAATATTCAAAATACATTAATTGCAGCTGCTATAACATCGACATTAGGAGTATTGGATGAGGATATTGAGAAGGCATGCTATAGCTTTAATTCTGTGGAACACCGAATAGAGTTTGTACGTGACTTTAATTCGGTGAAATTTTATAACGATTCTAAAGGAACCAATGTCGACTCTACAATGAAAGCCTTATATTCTTTTGAAAATCCAATCATTCTAATAGCTGGAGGTTATGATAAAAAGGTTTCTTTTAAAGAGATGTTTTTAGATGGTAGGGAAAGGATAAAACATTTGATTTTAATGGGAAGTACTGCAGCTCAGATGAAGAAAGAAGCCCTTGAAGCAGGAATTGAAGGTATTTCAGTTGTAGAAAATATGTCAAAAGCTGTAGATTTAAGCACTAAAATCATGGATTCAGGGGATATAGTATTACTTTCTCCTGCCTGTGCAAGCTGGGGGATGTATAATTCCTACATTGAAAGAGGAAATGATTTTAAAAATTTGGTAAATAATTTAAATGCATTTGAAAATTGATCAAGTGAATTTCATTTGTAGAACCGATTCTTGGAAACAAATTATTTCAACTATTTGAATTCGTAAAATAAAATTGGTGATTAGATGAAGAATAAATCGAGAAGTAAGGGAAAACTGGATTATAAAATACTTATTACGACAATAATATTGGTTGTTTTTGGAAATATTATGGTATTTAGTTCAAGTTGGCCCTATGCAGTTAGGTTAGGACTTAATCCATACAATTTCATCATAAAACAGGCTCTATTTTCTATCATAGGCATAGTTGGGATGTATATTACATCCTTTATAGATTACCGTGTTTATAGGAAATACGGATACGTTATTTATATCCTTACGATTATACTATCTATAATTGTACTTTTTACCGGCGATCTAAGTAGATTTGCTGCCAGAAGATGGATAGATTTGGGTCCAATTACCATAATGCCTTCAGACTTTTTAAAACTTGGGACCATTATGGCAGTTTGTAAGTATATCGCCTTAAATAAAAATAGAATTTATACCATAGCCTACGGTTTAATACCTATGATATTCTTTCTTGGTATATCCTGTTTTCTAGTATATTTACAGCCAGATCTCTCAACTACCATGGTTATGGGAGCTATAGTTCTAAGTATATTCATTGTTGGTGGAGTAAGTTTAAAACAATCAGCTATTGCCATTTTTGGACTTGGGGGCATAGGTGTATTTGGAATTGTAAATGCAAGGAGTTCCTATAGCCGATCTTCTAGAATTGAAGCCTGGTTAGACCCCTTAAAGGACTTTTCAAATAAAGGATGGCAGTTGGCCCAGTCCTTATTTGCTGTTTCCTATGGAGGAATATTTGGAGTTGGATTAGGAAAATCGAGGCATAAGTTCAGTTATTTATCCGAAGCCCACAATGACTTTATCTTTGCAATAATTGCAGAAGAATTGGGTTTTATTGGAGGCATGACAGTTGTTTTTCTGTATTTATACTTAGTATATTCAGGAATGAAATTAGCATTTAAAATTCAAGATAGCTTTGGAAAGCTGATGATTATTGGAATAATGCTTTTAATTGGAATTCAAGCATTTATAAATATTTCTGTAGCCCTAGGAATAGTACCGCCTACAGGATTGACATTGCCTTTTATAAGCTATGGCGGTAGCTCCCTATTGGTTTTTTTATTTATGATTGGAATTGTATTAAATATATCTAGATACAAAGATAGGAGATAATATGAAAATAGTAGTTACAGGTGGAGGAACAGGGGGACATATCTACCCGGCTATTGCAATAATAGAAGAGTTTCAGAAACAATATCCCGATACAAAGGTACTTTATATAGGAAGAAAGGGTAGTTTAGAATCTATTCTAGTGCCAAATAGCGGATATGAATTTTATGGAATCACAGCAGCCCCACTATCAAGAAAAATAGGTATTAAAACTTTAAAAACCCTTAAAGATACATTAAAAGGGGTTAGAGAATCAAAAAAAATTATTAGAGAGTTCAACCCAAACTTCGTTATAGGGACAGGAGGATTTGTAACAGGACCTGTTCTTTTGGCAGCCCATCTCGCTGGTAAAAAAGTATTCTTTCATGAGCAAAACTCCTATCCAGGAGTAACAAATAAGATTTTATCAAGATTTGCAAAAAAATATTTCGTTACTTTTAAGGAAAGTATTAAATATTTTAAAAATCAAGAACGAGCAATTGTTACGGGAAATCCTATAAGGAACAAATTTGTCGATATTGATTCTATAAAATCTAAGGCGAAATTTCATATGGGATTCAATAATGACAATAAAAATGTTTTAGCTTTTGGCGGATCCAATGGCTCAGGAAAGCTTAATAATGCTTTTAAAGAGATAATCAATGGCAATTTAATAGCAAATGAATTTAATCTTTTTTTTGTTACAGGTAAAAATAATTATGATGACTTTGTAAAGGATATGAAGGTTTTACCAAATGTTAAGGTATATCCTTACTTAGACAATATTCAAGAGGCCTATTCTATTTCGGACTTGGTAATAACAAGTTCAGGTGCAATTACTTTGGCTGAACTTTCCTATCTGGGGATGCCCTCTATTTTGATACCTAAAGCTTATACTACAGAAAATCATCAAGTATATAATGCCTTAGAATTCAAAAATTCAGGAGCATCCATCATGATTGAAGAGAAGGATTTACGTGCAAGTGAATTAAAAGATATAATAGTTAACTTGTTAAAGGATGAAGATAGATTAAAGGATATGGGTATTAAAGCAAAAACTTTTGCAACCCCAAATGCCAGTAAAGATATCATAAAGAACATTGTAGAAGAAGGATTATAGATGAAAGATAATAGAAAAAGAAATTCAGGGCATTTTACTATACTTTGGACAATTATTATAATCCTTTTAATGGGAATTGTAATAGGTTACTTTATGCTTAATCATCCCTATTTTAGCCTGACCAATGTGGAAATTAAAGGCAATAAAACCTATAGTATTGAGGATTTTAAAAGGGATAGTAAGATAATAGGTAAAAATTATTTTTTAATCAATTTGGATAAAGCAAAGGATAATATATCTAGAGATCCAAGAATTGTAAAGGTGGAGTTGGAAAAAAAATATCCAAATACTGTAATTGCTAATATTATAGAAAAAGTCAACATTGCCTATATAGTAAATGACAAGAAGGATAAGGTGTTTATCGACACATTGGGAAATATCAGTCAAGATAAAGGTGAAGGTAATAATGAAAATTTGCCAGAAATCGTAGGGGTAAATACGGATCTTATTAAAAACACCAGCATATTTAATGACCCAGATATTAAACAGATTTACGACAATATCCTTAAGTATAAGATTGAGTATTCTGAACTAAATTTGGTAGATAAAAACAATTTATTTATTGTGGTAGATGAAATAAAAGTGGATTTAGGCAATAAAAAAGAAATGGATAAGAAATTTGAAGTACTTTCTAAGATTCTTTCAGACATTAAGGCTAAGGATATAAAGATAAAAAATATAAAACTAAGCAATGTATCTAAACCGCTAATTATAGAGGAATAAACATTGGACTTGATTAAAATATTGATGTACTCATATAACAACGATAGAAAAATTTGCAAAAATTAAACATAGGTTTAAAACAGTGCCTATGTTTTTTATTTTCAAAAAATGATCGAGAAAATCAAATCCGATAATATTTTATGATTTGGATATAGGTAAGAGTGCCTAAAATTCAACGATTTCTCCTACATAATTCCTTATATGTATCAATAATACTAAAGAACTGCAAAAACTTGACAAAGATTGAAATTTAGCCATTTCGCTTTGACAATTCTGCTGGATAGGATATAATAGTAATCAAGACGTTGGTTAATATTTTTTGGGAGGATGACAAATGAGTTTCGAAATGGAAATAGCAAATGACAATGATATGGCAAAAATAAAAGTAGTTGGTGTTGGTGGAGGCGGTAACAACGCCTTAATGAGAATGTTGGAAACAGGTTTAACAGGTGTTGAACTTATTGCAATGAACACTGACAAACAAATTTTAATTGCCAGCAATATTGAAAACAAACTTCAAATAGGTGAAAAATTAACAAAGGGTCTAGGGGCTGGAGCAAATCCATCCATTGGACAAAAAGCTGCTGAAGAGAGTAGAAATGAAATAGTAGAGATGTTACAAGGTGCAGACATGGTATTTATCACTGCTGGAATGGGTGGAGGTACTGGTACTGGTGCAGCACCGGTGGTAGCAGAAATTGCAAAGGAAATGGGAATTCTTACAGTTGGAGTTGTAACTAAACCCTTTGCATTTGAAGGAAGAAAGAGACAATTACAAGCAGAACAAGGTATTGAAGCACTAAAGGATAAGGTTGATACCCTAGTTACTATTCCTAATGATAGACTTTTACAAATAGCAGAAAAAAGAACTACTATGAAAGAAGCTTTTGCTATGGCTGATGAAGTTTTATTAAATGGTATTAAGGGTATTTCAGATCTGATAGCTGTTCCAAATTTAATTAACTTGGACTTTGCCGACGTTAAGGCAATTATGTCAGATCAAGGTATTGCTCATATGGGTATTGGTATTGCAACAGGAGAGAATAGAGCTGTAGAAGCTGCAAGACTTGCTGTTAAAAGTCCTTTATTAGAAACATCTATCGATGGTGCTAAGGCGGTTCTAATTAACGTTACTGGTTCTGATTTGGGAATTTTTGAAGTGAATGAGGCATCAGAACTGATTAGAGAAGCTGTGGACGCTGATGCAAATATTATCTTTGGTGCTGGAATTGATGAGAGCTTAAAGGACGATATTAAGATAACGGTTATAGCTACTGGTTTTAATAACAGGGACTTTAAAAATGATGTTTCTGGGGAAGAAGACGAAAAGAAAGATTCCTTAGGATCAAGTGACTTAGATGATATAGAAATTCCTTCTTTCTTAAAGAAAAGAGGATTTTAGGATATGAGATGTCCCTTTTGCAACTCGGTAAATACCAGAGTTGTAGATTCGAGACAAGTGGAAAATGAAACATCGATTAGAAGAAGAAGAGAATGTAATGATTGTAAAAAGAGATTTACTACTTATGAAAAATACGAAATCAATTCTCTAATCGTAATTAAGAAGAATCAGGAAAGAGAATCCTTTGATAGAAATAAAATATTGAATGGAATGATTAAATCTTGTTATAAGAGAAAGGTTCCTATAGAAACCTTGGAGGAGGCTACTAAGGAGATTGAATTGGAGTTAAATCATTTAAATATGAAAGAAATTCCATCTTCTAAAATAGGTGAATTAATCATGGAAAAGTTGAAAAAAATTGATAAAGTTGCCTATATAAGATTTGCTTCAGTATATAAAGAATTTCAAGATGTGGAATCATTTTATGATGAATTGGAAGTAGTTAAAGATTAAAACCTCATTTATTTGAGGTTTTTTTATTATTTAAAGGGTATATGGTGTCGGATAAGTTAAAGAAATAGCGAGTATTATTTTATTTTAGTGAATTTTGTGGTACTATAAATTAAACTTGGAGGGGTTTTATGGACTTATTTGAGTATAGTTTAGAAAAGAAAAAGAAAGACAATTCTCCTTTAGCTCAAAGGGTTAGACCAGAGACTATTGATGAATTTTTTAGCCAAGAGCATATTATATATCCAAATAGTCCTTTAATGAGACTTATAAAATCCGATAGGATTGGCTCTTTGATATTATATGGACCTCCTGGTACGGGTAAAACCACTTTAGCAAGGATAATTTCTAATTCTACAAATAGGGTTTTTGAAAAGTTGTCGGCAGTTACTTCTGGTATTAAGGACATTAAAGAAGTAGTTAAGAATGCAAAGGACAATTTGAATTTTTACAACAAGGGTACAATTCTCTTTATTGATGAGATTCACAGATTTAACAAATCCCAACAAGACGCGCTTTTACCCCATGTTGAATCAGGACTTATCACTTTAATAGGGGCAACAACTGAGAATCCGTTTTTTGAAGTTAATAGAGCCTTGTTGTCGAGAACGAAAATTGTGGAACTAAAGCATCTTTCAGATGAAGATATAAAAAAAGCCTTATTACGAGCGATAGATCATAGAAATGGATTGAAAGATTACAATGTGAAAATCGGTGAAAAAGAGCTTGATCTATTGGCAAGACTTTCCTCTGGAGATCTTCGAAATGCTTTAACCAGTTTAGAAGTTGCGGTTTTATCTACGAGGGAAACCGATGGGGAAATTATTTTAGATGAAAATACCATTAGAGATAGTTTTTTCTTAGACAATATAGGATATGATAAAGGTGGGGATATTCACTATGATACCATCTCTGCATTTATTAAATCCTTAAGGGGTTCTGATCCTGATGCTGCATTGATATACTTAGCTAAGATGCTTGAAGCAGGGGAGGATCCAAAGTTTATTGCAAGAAGGTTGATAATTTTTGCTTCTGAGGACATAGGCAATGCGGATCCTAGGGCATTGACTGTAGCAAATGACGTGTTTAGAGCTGTAGAGGTTGTCGGTTTGCCAGAGTGTAAACTCAATCTAGCACAGGGTGTCACATACCTATCAACTGCTCCAAAAAGCAATAGTTCTTATAAGGCGATAATGGAAGCTATATCAGATGTCAAAGCAAATTCAGAGCTTGAAATCCCACCTTATTTAAGGGATTCCCATTATAGTGGAGCGAAGGACTTGGGACATGGTATAGGATATAAATACCCCCATGACTATAAAGGGGGATATGTTAAACAAAGGTATATGCCTTTAAATTATGATATAAAAAAATATTATAGACCTGAAAATCGGGGATATGAAAGGAATATCTTAAAATTCTTAGAGGATAAAGAGGAGGAATAATTTGATTTTACTTAGGGATATTGAAAAAGATTTTAAAAAATATGAAGGGAAAGAAGTGGAAGTTGCGGGCTGGATTAAAAATTCAAGATTTCAAAAACAACTTGGCTTTATTGAATTGAATGATGGAACTCAATTTAAACCAGTACAAATTGTTGTAAGTAGGGATGTTGAAAATTTTGACAAGGTTGACAAACTTGGATTAAGCTCTGCTATTATAGTAAAGGGAACACTTGTTGCAAGTCCACAAGCTAAACAGGCTTATGAAATTCAAGCTTCAAATATATATATCGAAGGAGAGTCTGAAGATGATTATCCTCTTCAAAAAAAGAGACATACTTTTGAATTTCTTAGAACTCTATTACATTTAAGACCAAGGACAAATACTTTTAATGCAGTATTTAAAGTTAGATCTGAACTAAGCTTTGCAATTCATAAATTCTTTAATGAAAGAGGATTTGTCTATGTTCATACACCTCTAATCACTGGCTCTGATGCGGAAGGTGCAGGAGAGATGTTTGAGGTTACAACTTTGGATTTAGATAATGTCCCAAAGGATGAAAACGGAGAAGTTGACTATAGTGAGGACTTTTTTGGCAAGAGTACTAAATTGACGGTAAGTGGTCAGTTACAAGTAGAATCATTTATTATGTCCCATAGAAATGTGTACACTTTTGGACCAACTTTTAGAGCTGAGAATTCAAATACCCCACGCCATGCTGCAGAGTTTTGGATGATTGAGCCAGAAATTGCTTTTGCAGAGTTGAAAGATGTCTGCAATTTAGCAGAAGACGTTGTTAAATATATCATAAAATATATTTTAGAAAACTGTCCACAAGAGATGGAATTCTTCGACAAATTTATTGAGAAGGGCATAATTAACCGTCTAGAAGCAGTTGCAAACAGTGATTTTAAATCATTAACCTACACTGAAGCTATAGATATATTAAAGAAAGCTGATACTAAATTTGAATATCCTGTTGAATGGGGTATGGATTTACAGACGGAACATGAAAGATATCTATCTGAAAAAATTGTAAAGGGACCAGTTTTTATTACCGATTATCCAAAGGATATCAAGGCCTTTTATATGAAGTTAAACGACGATGAAAAGACTGTAGCAGCAACGGATTTACTAGTGCCGGGTATTGGAGAGTTAATAGGTGGAAGCGAGAGGGAATATCGTTATGACGTTTTAAAACAAAGGATAGAAGAATGTGGCCTTTCGCCTCAGGACTACAAATGGTACTTAGATCTTAGAAAATACGGTACTGTGCACCATGGTGGTTTTGGTATAGGTTTTGAGAGGATGGTTATGTACTTAACTGGTATGTCAAATATCAGAGACGTTTTACCTTTCCCAAGAACTGTAGGCCATTGTGAACTATAAATTTGTAATCTCTATTAAGTTGATGTTTATAGATATAGATACTAATTAGGCGGATATTGGACTTTTTAAGAAAAAAACTTGACAGCTTTAAAAATAAAGTTTATAATGTTTTTTGTTGAAGAAGTAGAGTTATCCGCTCTCACCTTATCACAAAGGCGTGCATAAGGTAATAATTTAGTGAATTTTTAGGCGGATATTTCTATCTGCCTTTTTTTATTATCCAATTAGGCACTCAACTTTGAGTGCCTAATTAATTTTAAAAAATTTTTTGATTTTATATCAAAGTTTAACTTTGTTGTTGGATAATGGATTTTATTGAAATTTACGGAGGTGTAATCATTAAAGAATTACAAATTAACGAGGGTATAAGGGCAAAGGAAGTAAGGTTGATTGACGCTCAGGGAGAACAAGTTGGGATTGTTCCAATTCAAAAGGCTCTTGAGGTTGCTAGAAACAGTAATTTGGATTTAGTCAACATAGCACCTAATGCCAAACCACCAGTTTGTAAGGTTATCGATTATGGCAAATATAGGTATGAAGCCATAAAAAGAGAAAAAGAAGCAAAAAAGAAACAAAAAGTAATTAATGTTAAGGAAGTTAGACTTTCACCTAATATTGACACACATGATTTGGAAGTTAAGGCTAATAAAGCCAATAACTTTTTAAAAAAGGGTGACAGGGTAAAAGTAGCGGTAAGATTTAGAGGTAGAGAATTAGGACATACATCCATTGGTAAAGACGTACTTAAGCAATTTGCTGAATTGACTTCAGAAAATGGAGAAATTGACAAAAAGCCTGAAATGGAAGGTCGTAGCATGGTGATGTTCTTAGCACCTATTACAGAAAAAAATTAGGAGGTAAAGTTATGCCAAAGATGAAAACTCATAGAGGTTCTGCAAAGAGATTTAAAAGAACTGGTACTGGTAAAATTAAAAGATTTAAGGCTTACAATAGCCATTTAACTGGTAAAAAATCACAAAAGAGAATTAGAAACTTAAGAAAATCTGCTATAATCAGCAAAGGTGATCAAAGAAGAATTGATCATATGATTCCGTAAATTAAGGAGGTATATTAATGGCTAGAATTAAAAGGGGAACTACTTCCCATGCAAAACATAAAAAAGTATTAAAAGCTGCAAAAGGATATTATGGTTCAAAGCATACGCTTTTCAAGACAGCTAACCAAGCTATAATGAAGTCAATGGCTTATTCTTTCATCGGTAGGAAGAGAAAGAAAAGAGACTTCAGAAAATCATGGATTGCTAGAATCAATGCTGCAACTAGACAAAATGGTCTTAGTTACAGTAAATTTATGTATGGTTTAAAACAAGCTAATATAGATATGAATAGAAAGATGCTTTCAGATCTTGCAATTAAAGATCCAGCAGCTTTTGCTAAGCTAGTTGATATAGCAAAAAACGCATAAATCCCAAATAATGGGGTTTTTTTGCGTTAAAGGGACTTTTAGAGATGTTTATTATAAAAAAACTCAGTAAAATAAGCGAATTAAATAAAAAATTATTACACAATCCACCATTGTATTTGGTTTTGGGATTTTTGGTTGTAATTTTCACAGGAGCCATACTGTTGGCACTGCCTCTAGCGGCGGCTAATGGAAAGGCAACTCCATTGTTGGATAGCCTTTTTGTATCTACTTCCGCAGTGTGTGTTACAGGGCTGACCACAGTGGTAACAGCTACCCATTGGAATTTATTTGGACAATTTATACTTATTTCACTTATTCAGATTGGTGGATTAGGTGTAATGACGATTTCAACATTGGCTGCATTAGTTTTAGGAAAAAGAATTACACTTTCTTCAAGACTAGTAATAAGGGAGCAGGTTGGGACCCATGGATATAGCGGTATGGTAAAACTAATTAGATATGTTTTGATTTCCACGGCCATAATAGAGTCTATTGGAGCATTTTTACTTTCTTTTACATTTATTCCTCAATATGGTTTTTTAAAGGGGATTTGGTTTTCTATTTTCCACTCCATATCTGCCTTTTGTAATGCGGGATTCGATTTAATTGGTGAAGAGAGTCTTATGACTTTAAGGAATATGCCCCAAGTTATGATACCCATTGCGCTTTTAATCATTATTGGGGGTATAGGTTTTAATGTTTATATGGACATTACTAAGAATAAACTGAACTTTAATCAATATTCACTCCATGCCAAAGTGGTATTGACCACTACATTGATACTTCTATTATCCTTTACTACGATATTTTTGGTGTTGGAATTCAATAATGATTTGACAATTGGAATGTTAAGCCTTAGGGATAAGGTCATAAATTCGTTCTTCCAATCCGTTACCCTTAGAACTGCAGGATTTTCTGCAATTAGCCAGACGGGAATGTATAATAGCTCTGCTATTAGCTCCATGGTTGCAATGATTGTAGGAGCAGCACCTGCTAGTACTGGAGGAGGGGTGAAGGTCACTACAATTGCATTGATTTTTATGGTTTTAATTTCGGAAATCAGGGGAGACGATGATATAATTATATTTAACAGGGCAATTAGATTTTCCCAAGTTAAAAAGGCTATTTCGGCTTTTATTATCTACATGCTCTGGATATTAATAGTGGGCAATATAATAACATATATAGAACCTTTCAAGACGGTGGATGTTTTTTATGAAGTGGTTTCCGCTGCTGGTACCGTAGGTATCTCTAGGGGTATAACGGCAATACTATCTCCTATATCCAAAATTCTAATAATCATTACAATGTATTTTGGAAGGGTAGGAATATTGACAATTATATTTGCTACACGTGAAAGAAAACAAAAAAAATATAAAGAAGCATATGGAAATATTATTTTAGGTTAGGTGAGTTATGAAGCAATTTGCAGTAGTTGGTTGCGGTAGGTTTGGAAAAGCCCTTGCAATCAAATTATCTGAACTGGATCAAGAGGTTTTAGCTATAGATAAAGATGAAGAGGTCATTAATGAATTAAGTTCCTATGTAACCCATGCTGTTACTGCCAATATTACGGTAGAGGGAGTACTTGAAGAGCTTGGAATACAAAACTTTGATGTTGTGATAGTGGGGATGAGTGCAAATTTTGAGGCATCTGTACTTGTTACTACAATCTCTAAAGAACTTGGAGTTCCAACGGTGGTTGTTAAAGTTAAAGATAGTTTCCAAGGTAAAATCATGACAAAGGTCGGAGCTGACAAAGTCATTATTCCTGAAAAGGAATCTGGATATCGACTTGCCCATAGCCTTGTAAAAGGTGGAATTTTAGACTTTATAGAGGTTTCTGATGAATATAGTATGATGGAAGTTAAGGCGCCTGCTACTTGGATCGATAGGAAGATTATAGACCTTGGAATTCGTCAGGATGATGATTTGACCATAATAGCTATAAGGCGAGACAACGAAGATATAGTCAATCCAAGTCCTCAAGAGATAATCGAAGAAAAGGACATATTACTTGTGTTAGGCCCTACAAGTCATGTTGAAGCATTGGTAAAGATAACAAATGACTAATGTTATTACAAGTACTAACAATGCCATTGTAAAGAAGATAAATTCTCTAAAGCTTTCTAAAAATAGAAGAAAGAGTCAAGAATTTGTAGTTGAAGGCATTAAAATGGCACAAGAGGCTATTGAATCTGACATTGAAATTGTAGATATAATTTTAAATGAAGAGATTGAATTTCCAATAAGAGATGATTTAAATGGTAAAGTGACCCGACTTAGAACGAGGCTTTTCAAGCAGGTATCCGAGTTAAAGAACCCTGAAGGTATTATGTTGATTTGTAAGGAAAGAAATAGAAAGATCGACTTAGAGGATGACATTCTAATTTTAGATAGTCTTAGGGATCCTGGGAACATGGGCACAATAATAAGAACTGCAGAAGCCTTTGGATATAAGAATATTTTATTATTAGGAGACTGTGTAGATATATATAATAGCAAAGTTTTAAGGTCCACCATGGGGAGCATTTTTAGGGTATCTATAAAAAAGGCGGATTTTGATATCCTTCCTGAACTTAAAAAAACCCATAGGATATTGGTGACTACTTTAGATGAGGATTCGGTGGACATTACAACTATGACAAATGTATCTAAGCATGTTATAATAATTGGTAATGAGTCCAATGGGGTAAGAAAGGAAATCGTAGATTTAGCTGACGAGAAGATTATTATCCCTATAAGTGACAAAATAGATTCCTTAAATGCCGCAATAGCAACGGGAATTTCTATGTTTTATCTCAAGTTAATAGTAACTAAGAAGGAGAGGTAAGTATAATCATTTTTAAAGAGAGCTGTGAATTTGGTGGGACATGGCATTTGATTTTACTTTTTTCGCTCCAGAGTTCTTGGGTAATGCCAAGCGTTTCTAGCGTTAATAGAGTTTACTTTGGGTGGTATAGCGAATCTTTCGTCCCGTTTGGGATGGAAGATTTTTTTAAATCATGCATTAATATCTTTAAGAATTTAATTATTATAAGTATGGAGGAGTTATGAAAGAAAAAATTAATTTGATTAAAGAAAAAGCCTTTTCTAATATCAAAGAGCTCAATGAGTTGGATGAGTTAGATAGGATTAGGGTAAAATTTTTAGGTAAAAAAGGAGAACTTACTCTAATTCTTAGGGAAATGGGAAAATTATCAAAAGAGGAAAGACCTATAGTTGGACAATATGCCAATGAAGTTAGAACTGAAATAGAGAATTTGTTAAGTAATAAGAGGGAAGAACTTCAAAAAATTAAGAATGAAAGAAAAGTAAAAGCCGAAAAGATTGATATCACTAGATCCATAAGTAGATTTGAAATTGGACATAGACATCCACTAAATAAAACTATGGAAGAATTGGAAGACCTATTTCAAAGAATGGGATTTTCAATTATCGAGGGTCCAGAAATTGAAACTGTAGAGAATAATTTTGATAAATTGAATTCTCCAAAGAATCATCCATCAAGATCTACTTCTGACACCTTTTATATAGATGAAAAAACTTTACTTAGGACACATACATCACCAGTACAGATAAGAACAATGCTAAAACAAAAACCACCTATAAGAATGGTATCGGCAGGAAGAACTTTTAGATATGATGAAGTTGACGATACTCATTCACCTATGTTTCACCAAATAGAGGGTTTGGTAGTAGATAAAGGGGTAACTATGGCTAATTTAATAGATACTTTAAATGTGTTTATTAAAGAGTTCTTTGGCGAAGATATGGAAACTAGATTTAGACCACATCATTTTCCCTTTACAGAACCTTCAGCAGAAGTCGATGTCTCTTGCTTCAATTGTCATGGAGATGGATGCCCTCAATGTAACTACACTGGATGGAGTATGGAATTACTAGGATGTGGTATGGTTCATCCAAATGTACTGAGAAATTGTGGAATTGATCCAGAAATATATTCAGGATTTGCCTTTGGAATGGGTATCGACAGAATTACGATGATTAAACATGGAATTAATAATATAAGATTGTTATACGATAACGATAAGAGATTTTTACAACAGTTTTAGGAGGATATAATGCTTTTACCTTTAATATGGATGAAGGACTATTTAAATATAGATAAGGATAGTAAAGAAATTGCTGATAAAGTTACACTATCTGGATCCCATGTAGAGTCTGTAATGGATTTGAGTGAAGGATTGGACAAGATAGTAACTGCTAAAATATTGAAAATTACTAAACACCCAAATGCGGATAAACTTTCCATTGTTACATTGGACTATGGGTCTAAAACGATAGAAATAATAACTGGTGCTAGGAATATGAATGAAGAAGATTCTGTTGTCTTTGCACAAGTAGGGGCAAAACTTCCAAACGGTCTTGAAATTAAACCAATAGACTTAATGGGTATTGAATCGCCTGGTATGTTATGTTCATATGAAGAATTGGGATTTTCTAAAAATGTAGTTCCAAAAAATTCTCAAGACGGAATAATAATCCTTGAAGATACAAAACCAGGAACTCCTATAGTAGATGTTCTTCAATTGGAAGAACCTGTCATAGAATTTGAGATAACACCTAATAGGCCAGACTGCCTTTCTATATTGGGAATGTCTAGAGAGGTAGCTGCTACTTTTAGAAAAAGGGTAAACCCTCCTAAAAGTGTTATAAAAAATGAAGAGGGGGATATTGGCGACTATTTTGATGGTGTAAATATCAACTCTAATGACTGCTATAGATATATAGGCAGGGTAGTTAAGGATGTAAAAATCAAAAATTCACCTCAGTGGATTGTAAATAGACTTATGCAAGCTGGCATTAGACCTATTAACAATATAGTAGATATTACAAACTTCGTGCTTTTAGAACTTGGACAACCAATTCATGCCTTTGACTTAGAAACTTTGAAGTCAAAAGTAATCAATGTTGGAAAACCTGATAATAATTTTAATTTTACTACTTTGGATAAGGAAAAAAGGGAATTGACGAAGGATGATTTGATCATCTATGATGGAGATAATCCAGTAGCCATAGCTGGCGTAATGGGTGGTTTGGACTCGGATGTAAAAGATTCTACAACAAGGATTTTTATTGAGTCTGCAAGTTTTTCTCCAGACTGTGTTAGAAATACTTCGAAAAGGTTGAACCTTAGAACTGAAGCCTCCATGAGATTTGAAAAAGAAGTTCCTACAATGCTAGCTAGTCTTGCTATGGATAGAGTTTGCAATTTAATTGAACAGACTAATTCTGGAGTGGTGGTTAAAGGAGAATATGATGTAGTAAATAAAGAAGTTCAAGAGGAAAGTTTTGAATTTGACTACCATAGGATAAATGAGATTTTAGGAACGAATTTGACAATAGATGAAATTGTGGATTATTTAGAAGATTTAGAGTTTGTGACAGAAGTTAAAGGAGACTTTATTAAGATTACAGTTCCATATTTTAGAACTGATATTCATATAGTTGAAGATGTGGCTGAGGAAATAGGAAGGCTTTACGGATTTCATAATATAGAGCCCAAACCTTTGGTAGGAGGCCTTCTAAGCGGAAATAAAAGTTACCAAAGACAAGTTGAGGATAGGGTTAAAACTATTCTTTATGGATGTGGTATATATGAAGTAATGACCTATTCTTTTATTAGTAAAAAATCCTATGATAAAGCTTTTGTATCCTATAATGCCGAAGAATCCATTGAATTACTAAATCCACTAGGGGAAGATTTCTCTGTGATGAGAACGACGACCTTAACAAATTTATTGGATATAATGGAAAAGAATTCTAAAAATAAAGTAGAAAATCTTAAAATTTATGAATTGGGGAATACATTCTATAAAGACCAAGATGGAAAATTAAAAGAAAAGAAAAAGATCGGTCTTGGGATGTATGGGAACGTAGATTTCTATAACTTGAAGGAAGTTGTAGAAACTTTACTAAAGGAACTTGGGCTATCTGAAATAGAATTTGAATCGGTTTCTAAAGATAAAACTCTTCATCCAGGAAGGGCTGCAAAAGTGATTGTAGCTGGAAAAGAAATAGGTCAAATCGGAGAAATCTCCTTTGATGTAGCTAAAAACTATGACTTTATTTATAGGGTCTATATTGGAGAGTTGGATTTTGAATCTATTTTGCCTCATGTTATCAAAAATCCTAAATTTATAGAGATTAGTAAATTTCCAACAATAGAACGTGACATTGCAATCGTACTTTCAAAGGATGTTGAAACTAGTGTTGTAGAAAAGATCATGCTCGAAAAGGGTGGAAAGCTTTTGAGAAACGTAGAGCTATTTGATGTGTATATGGGCGAACATATTGAAGAAGGTAAGAAAAGTTCTGCTTACAATCTAAAATTCCAAGGTGAAGATAGAACTTTAAGAGAAGAAGAGGTAAATGAATTAATGGATGAAATAGTATCTAGCTTAGAAGAGGAATTGGATGCTCATTTAAGGAGTTAATATGCAAAATAAAGAAAAACATTCCATTACAATTTTAGGTAAAAATTATAAATTACTTTCAGACAAATCAGAAGAAGAAATAAAAAGTTTGGAAGAGTTAATCAACAGTCAGATTCAAAATATAAAAAAGGACAATAATTCATTATCCAATGATATGATTTTTACTTTAACACTATTATATTTTGCTGAAGACGTTAATAGGACGAGGGCCTATATGAAACAGCAAGAATCTGAAATAATAGGTTTAAAATTTGAGAAAGAAAATTATAAAGCTGCGTCATCTGCAAACAATGAGAGATTAAATGAAGTAAAAACAAAATATGATGAAATATTAAAACTTAGCAATCAAGGAAAGTTAGAACTAAATGAAACAAAAGCTAAATATGATAGTACACTTCTTGATTTGAAAAGGGTTAAAGACGAGAATAACCGACTATCTAAAGAAAATGAGGAAATGAAAAGAAAAAATTTAGATCTAATTAATAAGAATAAAGGTAATAATAGTAAACTGCAAAAAATTATCGATGAATTGATAAGGATTAAGGAAGGTAATTAATGAAAGATTTTCCTGAAATACTTGCTCCTGTAGGAGATATGAAAATGTTAGAAGCTGCTATAAAGGCAGGGGCAAGTGGAGTTTATCTTGGAGGAAATCTATATTCTGCAAGGGCATATGCCACAAACTTTGATTTAGAAGAGCTAAAACAAGCTGTCATATTGAGCCATCGGCGAGGAGTGAGGGTTTATATTACCGTTAACACTCTATTTCATGACGAGGAGTTGGAAAAAGCTTTAAACTTTGCCATCGATTTATATAATATGGACGTTGATGGAGTAATAATTCAGGATTTGGGACTATTTAAACTTCTGAAGAAACACATTCCAGATTTGGACTTACACGCTTCAACTCAAATGAATATCAACAATTATTATGGAGCGAAAGCATTACAGGAACTGGGATTTAAAAGAGTTGTTTTAGCGAGGGAGACTCCTATAGAAGAGATTGAAAAGATCTGTAAAGAACTTGATATTGAAGTAGAGGTTTTTGTTCACGGGTCCCTTTGTGTTTCTTGTTCTGGACAATGTCTTATGAGTTCTTATTTGGGAAATAGAAGTGGAAATAGGGGTAGATGTGCTCAACCTTGTAGAATGGATTACAAGTTATTAAATGAAAATAAAAAAGAGATCGACAAAAATTATGGTTATAATTCTGTTATCAGTCCAAAGGACCTTTCTACTATAGATAATATTGAAAAACTTCAAAAAATCGGTGTAAAATCCTTTAAAATAGAAGGGCGTATGAAAAAACCTGAATACGTCTATAATGTTGTGAAAACCTACTATGACAGGGTTCATGGATTGGATTTTGACGAAAACAGACTAAGACAAGTTGCCTTAAGAGGTTATACTAGGGGCACAATTTTTGGAGATTTTGGCAAAAACTATATAGAGCTAAATCGTCAGGAAGGAAAGAAGGGTTTAGAGGTTGGACAGATAATCAATATAAAGGGTAATAAGGGAATAGAATTTAATTTAGATGTAGACGAAATGGATATATTATTATTAGAAACGGAAAAAGGCAAATCCATACCCTATACATTAAAAAAAGATTATAGAGTTGGAGATAGGGTCTTTGAAAAATATTTTTTTGATTTACGATTAGATTCCAATGTAATAAGGTCAAGCTCAGCGAGATTGTTAGATGAAATCAAAGATAAGGAAATAGAAATAAAACAGGAGATATTTCTAAAATTCATTGGTAGGCTGGGAGAAAAACCTGAACTATACTTAGAATACAAGGACATTGAAATACGAGAAATTTCCGACTATAAAATCATGAAGGCCATCAATAGCCCTATTAGTGAAAAAGATGTCTCTTCATCATTGAAGAAGCTTGGTAATACTGATTATTTCACAAAAAATATAGAAATTGACATGGATGACAATATCTTTATTCCCGTAAAGATCCTTAATTCCCTTAGAAGGGGAGCCATTTCCCAATTGGACTTTAAACTTACAAATTACCATGACAGAAAGCCATTGGAGCATGTAAAGTTGGAAGTTTTGCCATTGACCAATATTAATAATGGAATAATTTCTGTTAATTTAGAAGAAAATAATTTAACAGAAGAAAAGGAAAATCCATATGGAGAAATCTATACTGAAAATTTAGGAAGTTATTTAAATGGAAATTATTTTAAAATGCCAAGAATTATATTTTCATGGGATTTAAATAAGCTGGCAAAAGAATTACAGGATTATCAATTTAAAGGATTCTTAATTAATAACATTGGAGATATTCAATTCATTAAGGAGAATTTCCCACATAAGCAAATAGTTTCTGATTATGGGTTGAATGTGCTGAACATATATAGTTTTAAATTTTTAGAAAGTTTAGGATTAGAGAGGATTACCCTATCCACAGAATTAAACTTAAAAGAATTAAATTATATTTTAAACTACGTAAGTAATAGATATGAGATTATTGTCCACGGTCCTTTAATTTCAATGATTATGAAGCATTGTCCATTTTCTATTCTTAAAAATTGTGTAAATGATGAAAATTGTGAGTACTGCAATTTTAACGTTGGATATTTGGAAAATGAAAGGAAGGACAGATTTAAAATAATCAGAAAAAGTGGATATAGCGAGTTGTACCATACAAAACAATTGCTTGCGTATTATTTGCTACACAGGATTAATTTCGTTTCCAATGGTAGTGTCAGAGTAATTGACAATGGAACTACTAAGGATCTATCTAGAATATATTTTAAGAAGATCAACGGAAAAAAAGATGACGAAAATGTTTTTGATATTGAAAAATATACTACAGGACATTTTGAGAAGGGGATTGAATAGATGAATAAAAAGGCTTTGAAGATTTTAGAGTTTAATAGAATTAAAGATAGATTGGTTGGCCATACATCTTCAAACCTAGGAAGAAGACTGGCAATGGAACTTGAGCCAATTAACGACATTAAAACGATCACTCATAAGTTGAAGGAAAGTGAAGAGGCATTGTCTTTAATTTATGCTCTTGGAAGACCTCCAATTTATGAGATACAAGATTTTAGGCTATTGCTTAGGCATGTTGAAAAAGGTGGAAGTTTGGATAATAGGGAGCTTTTGGATGCTGCGACTTTACTACGATCGGTGCAAGATACAAAAAAGTACTTTAATGATAATGAAGAAAACATCGAAAAATTTCCGATTGTAGGTAATCTTATAAGTTTATTAAAACCCTATCCTAATATTGAAAGACAGATAAGTAATGCTATTATCTCTGAGACGGAGATAAGTGATAACGCAAGTTCTGAGTTAAAGAGGATTAGAAGAGAAATTATTTCGAAAACGGATTCGATTAGAGTAAAGTTAAATCAAATTTTAAAGTCCCAAAGTTCACAAAAATTGCTTCAGGATTCCTATGTCACAGTAAGGGATGGAAGATATGTTATTCCAGTTAAATCTGAGAACAAGTCCTCTGTAAAGGGGATAGTACATGACCAATCCAGTTCAGGACAAACCGTGTTTATCGAACCTATAGCTGTAGTAGAAATTAACAACGATATAAGAACTTTACAACTTGAAGAAGCCGACGAGATTAAAAAGATTTTAAAGGAGCTATCTAATCTTCTATTAAATGTTCATGAAGATATCATCCATAATCAAAATAATATGGCTCAGTTGGACTTTATTTTTGCAAAGGGATCTCTAGGGATAGATTTAAACGGTATTAGGCCAGAAGTGAATACCTTAGGAATAGTTGATATGAAAAGCGCAAGACACCCTCTCCTAGATCCTGAAAAAGTAGTTCCCATTGATCTGAATTTAGGTGATGATTATAATACTTTGGTTATTACTGGACCTAATACAGGGGGTAAAACCGTAACTTTAAAAACCCTAGGACTTTTAACTATTATGACTCAGTCTGGGCTTTTAATTCCTTGTAAACAGGATACAAAAATAGCCGTATTCGATGAAGTATATAGTGATATAGGGGATGAACAAAGTATCGAACAATCCCTCAGTACATTTTCTTCTCATATGACAAATATTGTTGATATTCTAAAAAATGTAAAACAAAACTCCCTAGTATTATTTGATGAACTTGGAGCTGGCACTGATCCTACTGAAGGTGCGGCACTTGCAATATCCATTTTGAGTAGGCTCTTAAAGAGAAATATTAGAACTGTTGCTACAACCCATTATTCTCAATTGAAATTATTTGCATTAAATACGCCTGGGGTAAAAAATGGTTCTGTGGAGTTTGACGTAAAGACACTTAGTCCAACTTTTAAGCTTACAATCGGTATTCCAGGTAAGTCAAATGCCTTTGAGATTTCAAGAAGGTTAGGACTTTCTGAAAGTATAATTTCTGATGCAAAAAAGATTATTCCAAAGGAAGAGCAGTCCTTCGAAGATATATTAAACCAAATTGATACCGATAGAAAAGAAATCGAGGAGAGTAAACAAAGACAGATTTTATTGGAGCAAGAGGTTTCTAATTTAAAAAGACGTCTGGACTCAGAAATTGAAAAATCTAAGAATGAAAGGGCAAATATTATAGAACAGGCTCAAAGTGAAGCCTATGAAATCATTAGAAGTGCTAAAGAGGAATCTTCCCAACTATTAAAAGAGCTAAAATTCTTAAGCAATTCTAATAAGGACAATATTGCTTCTCAAGCTGTTGACATTGAAAATAGATTTAATAAGCATTTAGATAAAAAATCTGAAAACAAATCTATTTTAAAAGTTAATAAAAAATCTGGAAAAGAAGATATTAAATTGGGAGATAATGTTGAAATACTTGGAATGGGAGAAGTTGGTGAAGTAGTTACCAATCCTGATAGAAAAGGTGAAGTTCAAGTACAAGTTGGCATAATGAAGGTAAATGCCAATATTAAGAATCTCAAATTAGTAGAATCTGAAGAGGAGAAAAAAGCAAATTATAGTATAAAGAGTATAATTCAATCTAAGTCTGGTTCAAATGTCAAAAGAGAACTGGATTTAAGGGGGAAAAATATTGAAGAGTCAATCTATGAAATTGATAAATTCCTTGACGATGCATATATAGTGGGAATAAAAGAACTTTCTATCATTCATGGAAAGGGTACTGGAGTTTTAAGAAAGGGAGTACAAGAATATCTTAGGACCCATAGATTGATTAAAAAGTTTAGAGACGGAGAGTTTAATGAGGGAGGCCTTGGAGTCACCGTTGTAGAATTGAAATAGGGGAAATCATGAAAATTTTACTTACATCTATGAATACAAAGTATATCCATAGTAATATTGCTATTCGATATTTAAAGGACTCTGTGTATCCAAAATACAATTGTGACTGTATTGATTTTACGATAAATCAAAACAGTGATGATATCATATATCAGATCATAAGAGGAAGATACGATATTGTAGGTTTTTCCACATATATTTGGAATGTTGAGAAGACTTTAGAAATCGTAGAGAAATTGAAGTTAATAGATGAAGACCTGATAATTTTACTTGGTGGTCCGGAAGTATCCTTTAATTCTAAGGATTTGATAAAGAAACATCCACATATTGACTTTATTATGTCAGGAGAGGGAGAGGAGTCTTTTTTAAAGCTTTTAGACTATATCAGTAACGAATCAGAAAAACTTCCTTCAGGAGTGGTGACTTTAAATGGTGAAGAGGTTGTAGGAAATGATATTTATCAACAGGTAAACTTGGAAAATTCACTAATAGAATATACTCCTGAATACATTAAGGACAAGAAAATCGTCTATTATGAAACCTCCAGAGGATGTCCATATAATTGTGAATTTTGTCTATCCTCTTCCACGGGAAGGGTGAGATTTTATCCCTTGGACAAATGTTTAGAGGACATAAAATTGTTCTTGGACGAGAATGTTCCCTTGGTTAAATTTATAGATAGGACTTTTAATTTTAATAAGGAAAGAAGTTTGAAAATACTTAGTTTTATCTTAGAAAACGATAATGGATTAACCACTTTCCACTTAGAAATACATCCTCAACTTATCGATATGGATTATTTAAATCTCTTTAAAAAGGCTAGGAAGGACTTATTTCAGTTTGAGGTAGGAGTACAGTCTACAAATCTTTCTACTTGCAAAGCTATTAAAAGAGTAGGAGATTTTGATATGATAAAAAAGGTTTGTAAAGAGATTATGTCCTTTGGCAATATTCACCTTCATCTAGATCTAATAGCAGGCCTTCCCTATGAAGATTTAAAGAGTTTGAGAAAATCTTTTAACGATATAATCTCTATTAAACCGGATAAATTACAATTGGGCTTTTTAAAAGTTTTAAAGGGTTCTCCGATTTATGAAAAGACCAAGGAATTTGAAATCAAATTCGATCCCAAGGCGCCCTTTGAAGTAATTTCTACGAAATGGATTTCGTATATGGAACTTCAGGAAGTAAAAAAGATTGAAGTAATCCTGGATAAATACTACAATGAGGGTTATTTTTCTAATACATTGAACTACCTCTTTGAAAATAAATATCCTGACTATTACTCTTTCTTCTTGGACTTGGCGAATTACTGGGATAATAGTGGACATTTTTTAGTGAATCATTCCAGGGACAGTTTGTACTCTATTTTAAAAGACTTTTTTATTAAGAGAGATTTTTCGGATTTGGATTTACTATGTGAATTACTCATTCATGATTATGTCATTACAAATGGAAGGATACCATTTTTTCTAAAGCCTCAAAGAGTAGAAAATTCAATTCAACACGATATGTTGAAAGATGAAGAAGTATTAAAACTAATCGAAATAGAGGATGTTCCCGCAAAAAAGTTAGTTAAGGAATACATTTTTATAAAATACAATTATAATATCTGCTCTAAAAGTATCGTTAAGGAAGATTTGGTACTGTTGTATAGAATTAGGGATGGGGTATATTATAACTTAACGGGATATTGGAGGTAATAATGGATATTTTTAAAGATTTTTTTCATATTCAACAGAAGGCATTAAAGAGAACTTTTAAGAATCCACGATATATAATTATAGTATCGGCAATAATTATTGCTGGCATAATATCCACTAATATTTTATCTAATATACTTTTTGGAATAGTTAAAGGTGGTGGATATTTTTCGGGTTTACTTATCTACATTTTACGAGTTTTTATAATTGGATTTCTTATGTCAATTTTATATAGAGCTGTTAAGGATAGTAAAAGTAAAACCCTGTATCAAAATTATGACTTTAGTCAGTTTGCCATAAAAATACTACAAATAGGATTTATTTTGTACTTGGTTAATTTCCTATTGAGAACGGTAAATGGTAATTTGTATAGAATCATATATTTGATTTCACTGCTGGTCTTTAATGCATTGCCAGAGACTATTTATTTAGAAGAATATGACGGATTCAACTCAATTGTTTATAGTGTAGATTTTTTTAAAAACAATTTAGTTAATTGGGGACTTTCAAATATAATTATATCTTTAATTTTTTACTATGTGATGAGAGGTCAAAATCTATTGGCAATTTTAAATTTGAAGGATATAAAGGGAATTTTAGTAAGTGTTTTAATAGTATTACTTGCGGGAATTTACATGATATATAGAGGGGTTTTATTTGATGAACTAAATGGGTCCTCTAGAAGGAAAAGAGAGTTTATGAGGAATTTTAATAATGAATAATATAAGGGATTTTTTTAATGACAAAACAAAAAATATTTACTTTTTGGAGTTAAAGGATAAGGGAATATACAATTTCCCTCTTCCCATAATAAAATCTGATTTTATGGAAGAATTAAAAAATGATACTTTCACAGAAGAGATAGATATGGACTACTTCATTAGAGGAATGTTATATATATGTGGAGTGGATGAGGATTTTCTATACAAAAAAGAGTATTTAAATTTTCTTAAGGAAAGTATAGATAACCCAGAAGGATATTTGATGACTTTAGCGATGGAAGAAGTGGAATTCAACCATGAAAATGCACTTATCTTCTTTAAATTTATCCATGAAAATTTTTCATCTGAAGCCTCAGATTTTGCATATGCTTCAGCCTTAAAGGACTATTTTGACAATAGTTTAGATGCTTTATTTTTAGAAGAGTCAAAAAAGGTTTTGAATGAAAATATAAGAAAATATCCAGGGTATCCATATAATTATATACTCTTTGGAACAATAGAAATGATTGAACAAAATCCGATGAAAGCTGAATACTATTTAAGAAAGGCACTGGAACTTTCCAGTGGAAATTCATATGAAGCTGAACTTAGAGATAAAATTGCACCTCTTTTGCATGAGGTTGTAACTGATTCAGGAATTCAAAAGGCTTTTAATCTCCTACAAAGGGGAGAATATAAAGAAGTTGTAAATATTTTAGAAAATATTGATACAATTAATTACAAGAAAAATCAATATCTGGCAATGGCCCATTATAATCTAGGAAATACTCAAAGAGCACTTAACATTTTTGAAGACACCCATAAGGAACATCAAGATTTAAAGGATCCAAGTTTCTTTATAGACTATAGTTTTGTACTAGCTCAAGTTGGGTTGGTTATGGAGTCCTTAGGAATTATTAATATTGCACTAGATTCCATAGGTGAAAATGCACCACTATTATTTAATAGGGCAGTAATCTACCTGAATCTTGGTTTAGTGGATAAAGCTAAGGAAGATTTAGAAAATGTAGTTAGCTATTATGATATTTCTGAAGAGCTTTTTAATAATGCAATGATATTATTGGAAAAGATTAAGACTTTGGATAAATAGAGAAAAGGCACCCATAGTGAAATGATTTTATCATTTTCAAGATGGGTGCCTTCTTATTTAAGAATTGTTTTATAAGGTGATTAGCTTTGGATATAGTTCCTTTAGGATTTCTAAACCAATCAATAGATTATATCTTACTTTTAAATCCTCAAAGTCTATATCTACAAGTTCTGAAATCCTATTTATCCTATATACCACGGAATTTCGGTGGATGTCCATTATCTCAGCTACTTTTATTAAAGATCGTTCTTCTAATAAATACAGGTACAAAGTTTGTAGAAATTCTGAATTCTTTTCTAAATCATGCTCTAGTAAAGGTCCTAATTCATCAGGAATCAATATATTTAAAAAATCCAAGTTTCCAATTCTTGAATAAAATAACTTATGAAGATTGTTTTGTCCGTTGGACTGTAATCCAACTTCGTTTTCAAAGATATATTTTGCCAATGAATAGGCTTTATTTAAATCGAGCAAATTATTTTTCAAATTGTGACTATAGTAATCTAGTTTGTATTTTCTTATAAAATCTAAAATTTCTTCATGGATTTTCTCTTTATTTAGCTTTGTCTTATTTATTATAATAATCAAGTGATTTTTGTTTAAAACTGAGAATAGATATTGTGGATTGTCTAAGATAAACCTATTTCCATGGACAAACATCTCTCTATATTTAAACAGACCACCTTCTAGTTTTATAAAATATGCTTCGTAGTAATCGTTTATATCCCAGTTTAAGTTTTTAAGTAATTCGAAATCTTCGTCAGAAAAATCCTTATTTAATAGACCTTTCAGGCTGTCATAAAAACTATCATAGGAAGTTTGTAATTTTTTCATTTCTCTATATACATAATTTGAAATAATTGAATTCAAATAATCTATTATGTTTTTTTCTTCATCATGATTATTTTCAAAGGCTAGGTAAGCAAATAGTCTCGAAGAGGTTGCTGAAATATATTTTAATGGGAAAAGCTGACTTACTTTATTGAAATCATAGGGGTTGTATAATAATTTTTTGTTGCTATCAAGAAGGCACACCTTGTCCTTAAACTGATCTCCTATAGTGGTCAATAGCTTTTCCAGACCTAAATCCTGTGATATTACTGTATAAATTTTTTCTGTAAATTTAAAATTATTTGTTAAAATGTTCTGTAGGGTTTTCAAAGCTTCTACTTGACTTTCAATGGAAGAGAATAAAACATTTATTTTTTCAAGGCTATTGAATTTGCCCGTGGAATTTAGAACAAAAAAATTACCCTCTTTTGGATTGAGTTTAATTATTTCTTCTTCCTCAATTATTGAAAGTACATTATTATTTACCAAATTGCTGGTTGAAGTTAAATATATATCTTCATTCTTAAGTATATTACTGTCTATGATTTTTAGTTCGTCAATGTGAGTCAGTTGATTTAATAGCATTTTTTCACCTTATTCCCTATATTTACTACATTTTAGTATATCAAATACCAGGAATTTCTTAAAGTGTAATAAGAATATTGATTGAAATCCAGGTTTGTGATAAAGTTATATAGCTATTGAAGAGAGAGGAGAAATATGAAGGGTATATCTATTATTTTAATGATACTTACAGTGCTTTCTAAAATTTTAGGGGCTGTACGTATTGCTACACTTTCAAGACTTTTTGGTACGGGAGCAGAAGCGGCAGCTTTTAACTTAGCAATGTCCATTCCCGTGGTTGTATTCAGTTTTATAGCCGTAGGGATCACAACTGGATTTATTCCAACATATAAAAGACTTGAAGAAAATCGTGGATTAGAAGTAGCCGATAGATTCACAAGTAATCTTTGTAATATAACGACTGTCATAACAATTGTGTTGATGGTTTTATGTCAAATTTTTGCAAAACAATTGACCTATGTATTTGCATTTAAATTAAATGATACGGCAAGGGAGCTTACAACTAACTTTTTAAGGATATCATTAGTTTCTCTTGTTCCCATCTCTATTGCAACCGTGTATAGAGGTTATTTAAATTGTCATGGAGAGTTTATTGTGACAGCTCTTCAAGGGTTCATTTTAAATGTCTTTATCATTTTAGGTCTTTATTTAGGAAAGTTTATCAATGTGTACTTTTTAGCTGTTGGGATAGCTGTGGCTTCTACAGTTCAATTTTTGCCATATATACCTGCAGTTATTAAAAAGGGTTTTAAATGGACTAAAGTATTCGATACAAAAGAACCTGAAATAAGAGGTATGCTCATTATGGCTATCCCTGTAATAATCGGTGTATCTGTCAATCAATTAAATGTTATTGTTGACAAAAACTTAGCTACCTTGATTATGGGTGAAAGAGGTATAAATGTAATGGAATATGCCTCTCGATTAAGCGAGCTTGTAAATGGGATTGTAATTATTTCGGTAAGTACGGTAATGTATCCAATATTAAGTAAGTTTGCAGGCCAAAAGAGAATAGGGGATTTCAAGGATTCTATTATAGATACATTTACATCCATGTTTATTTTAGTAATTCCTGCAATGGTAGGTCTTATAGTATTAGCTGAGCCAATTGTAAGGTTTATATATGAAGGGGGAAATTTTACAAGGGAAGACACCTTGTTGACAGCTCCGGTCTTGATGATCTATTCTGCAGGACTGGTTGCCATAGCTTTAAGAGATATCCTCTTTAAGTCCTATTATAGTTTGAAGGATACAAAAACTCCTACAAAAAATACTATGTTTATGATTGCGATGAATATAGTAGTTTCTGTGGTGAGCTCTAGATTTTTAGGACTGACAGGTTTAGCTTTAGGGACTACAGTTGCTGCTTATTTTGGTGCTATATTGCTATATTTTAATCTTAAGAAGAAGATAGGCGAGTTTAGCAAAGTTAATATTTTGATGGTAGAAACCTTCAAAATTACCATTGCTTCCATAGTAATGGGAGGAGTTGCCTATTTTGTAAATAATAAATTTTATAGCTCTTTAGGAGCGAATAAGAGCATGTTTTTAGCGATTATTTTAGCTGCGATGGTATATGTGGTTTTAATATTTTTGTTAAGGGTTAAAGAAGCTTATAATTTGGTAAATCAGATAAAGAGAAAGTTTAAAAAACGTTAATTTGACCTTTATTGACAAACAAATTATAATGTATGTAAGTAAATATTAGCGATGACTAGGAAGGATAAAGTTAAAGATATTCAGAGAGATGGGGCTTGGTGAAACCTATTTATCTTTACTTTTGATGACACCTAGGAGCTTTGGTAATTGCGTTATAGATTTAAAGTGAGGTTTGCCTAATTAGGGTGGTACCGCGAGTTGACTCGTCCCTTTGAGACGGGTTTTTTTATTGTTTAAACACTTTGTTCAGTGTTTAACTATGTATAGTTCAGTAAATAAATTTGTTAGGAGTAGAAATGGATAATATTAAAAATTTTAAAAGGACCACAATGTGTGGGGAAATTACAAAGGATTTTATAGGTAAAGAAGTTATAGTCATGGGTTGGGTTGCCAAGGAAAGAAACTTAGGTCATATTATCTTTATGGATATTAGAGATAGAGCAGGAATTGTCCAAGTAGTAGTAAATGACGAAGACTGTAAGGACTACTTTGACAAGGCAAAAACTGTAAGAACGGAATTTGTAGTTGCTGCTAAAGGAATTGTAAGAGAAAGGGAATCTAAAAACCCTAATATTCCAACTGGAGACATAGAGATTTTATGTAGGGAGTTTAGAATATTAGACTCTGCTCAAACTCCTCCTATTTACATTAAGAGCGATGATAATGTTTCTGAGGAGATGAGATTAAAGTATAGATTTTTGGATTTAAGAAAGGATTCAATTCAAAAAAATCTGATAAAGAGGGCTAAAGTAGTTTCCCTAATGCGAGAATACTTAAATGATGAAGGCTTTATAGAAGTGGAAACTCCTTATCTTGGAAAGCCAACTCCTGAAGGTGCAAGGGATTATTTAATTCCTTCTAGAGTTAATCCTAATAAATTCTACGCTTTACCGCAAAGTCCCCAATTGATGAAACAACTTTTAATGGTTGCTGGAATGGATAGATATTATCAACTTGCAAGGTGTTTTAGAGATGAGGATTTAAGAGCCAACAGACAACCGGAATTTACTCAAATGGATATTGAGATGTCCTTTGTTGACGAAGATGATGTTATGACTATAAATGAAAATATGGTTAAAAAACTATTCAAGGAACTAAAGGGAGTGGATATTGAACTTCCTTTAAAAAGACTTACCTACGATGAAGCTATGGAAAGATTTGGTTCTGATAAACCGGATTTAAGGTTTGGTTTTGAGCTTAAAAACATTTCAGATATCGTAAAGGATAGTGAATTTAAAGTCTTTTCAAACAATGTTTCTGAAGGTCATTCTGTAAGGGGTATCAATATAGGAAAATACCAAGCAGAGTACTCTAGAAAAAAAATAGATGCTTTAGGTGAATTTGTTAAAAATTACAAGGCAAAGGGACTTGCATGGATAAAGGTTAGTGAGGGAGAAGTAAACTCTCCAATTGCTAAATTCCTATCAGAAAATGAATTGGATAAGATACTGAAGAAGTTTGAAGTAACTGATAATGGACTAATACTTATTGTAGCTGATAAGGATGAGGTGGTATACGATTCTTTAGGAGCTTTAAGGAGACATATCGCTTCAGAACTTGGACTTTTAAATCCAAAAGAGTTTAAGATGCTATGGGTAGTTGATTTTCCTATGTTTGAATATTCAGAGGAAGAAGGAAGAATGGTATCTAAGCACCATCCTTTTACAATGCCTAAGGAAGAGGACTTGGACCTTTTAGAAACAGAACCTGAAAAAATGAAATCCAAGGCATATGACTTAGTAATAAATGGTGAAGAGGCAGCTGGAGGTTCAATCAGGATAAACAATTCTTCGATTCAAGAGAGAATATTTAAAGCTTTGAAACTTACAGAAGAAGAGATAGAGGCTAAATTTGGTTTCTTTGTGGATGCATTAAAATATGGAACTCCGCCACATGGTGGAATTGCTTATGGAATTGATAGATTGGTGATGCAAATATGTGAAACCGATAATATTAAAGATGTCATCGCATTTCCAAAGACTCAATCTGCTACGGATTTATTAACCGGCGCTCCAGCGAATGTGGATAAAGAACAACTTGAAGAAATTCATATAGATTTACTAAAACATGAAGAATAATTTTACTCAAAGAACTGCCCTGTTAATTGGTGAAGAAGCTATAGAAAAATTATCCAAGTCCAAAATAATAGTTTTTGGGCTTGGAGGTGTTGGTGGAATATGTGCTGAAGCATTGGTCAGGGCAGGTATTTTTAATATTACAATTGTAGATTATGACAATGTTGATGTAACCAATATCAATAGACAGATAATTGCAACGACCAGTACTGTGGGAAGACCGAAGGTCGAAGTTATGAGAGAGAGACTTTTAGATATAAATCCTGAATGTAAAGTCAAGGTTTATAAAGAAAAGTTAACCGAAGAAAATGTTGAGTTTTTTGACTTAGTGGAATATGATTATATTGTAGACTGTATCGATTTTTTAAAAGGGAAAATAGCACTAGCTAAGTTTTCCTATGATAATAATCTAAGACTTATCTCTGCCATGGGAGCAGGTAATAAATTGGATCCAACGGGATTTATGATCTCCGATATATATAAGACAGAAATGTGTCCTGTAGCAAGGGTTATGAGAAGGGAACTTAAGAACTTAGGTGTTAAAAGTCTAAAGGTCGTATGGTCTAAGGAAAAACCTTCGGGAGATAGATATGTAGATGAAGAGACGAAAAAAATTTCTCCATCTAGTATTAGCTTTGTTCCACCGGCTGCTGGATTGGCCATAGCCGGGGAGGTTATAAGGGATTTAATTAAAGTTAGGAAGGATTAAATGAAGAAGAGCGGTCTTGTAATAAATAAAGATGGTAATAAATTGGATATCCTCGTTATAAGAGAGAGTGCTTGTGGAGGAAAATGCGAAAGTTGTGCAGGTTGCTCTGGAGAAGACAAGCCCTTGATTTTAAATGTAAAGGATGATGGTACTTTAAATAAGGGAGATAGAGTAGAATTAACCATGAAAAATTCCACTGTTTTAAAGTATTCTGCAATTGTTTACATCATCCCTATCATTGGGTTTATTCTAGGGGTTGTTTGTGCTACAATGGTACTTGAGAAATATAATATGAATAACTATGAGTTTATAAGTTTATTAACTGGTTTAGTATTTTTAGGATTATCCTTGTTTATTTTAAAAGGAATCGATAAAAAAGTTAGTAAGAATACTAATAATATTCTGACAATAAAAAAACTGAATTAGGAGGAATTAAGATGAGCTTAAGAGAACTACCAAATTTAAAGGATTTTGATAATGAGATCCATCAAGTCGTTGTCGATGAGACAAATAGACAAAGGGAACATTTGGAATTAATAGCTTCTGAAAACTTTATTTCTGAAGCGGTAATGGAAACCCTTGGCACGACTTTAAACAACAAATATGCAGAAGGCTATCCAGGTAAACGATACTACGGTGGATGTGAATTTGTAGATGTGGGAGAAAACCTTGCTAGAGATAGGCTTTGTGAACTTTTCCAAGCGGATCATGCAAATGTTCAACCACATTCAGGGGCAAACGCAAACCTAGCTGTATACCTATCATGCTTAAAACCTGGGGATACTGTTCTTGGTATGAACCTTTCTGAAGGAGGACATTTAACTCATGGTTCACCTGTAAATATATCTGGACTATATTTCAACTTTGTGGACTATGGTGTAAATTCCGAAACAGAGGTAATAGACTATGACGAAGTTAGAGAAAAGGCTTTAGAGCATAAACCAAAACTTATAGTAGCAGGAGCAAGTGCATATCCTAGAATAATTGACTTTAAAAAGTTTAGAGAGATTGCCGATGAGGTAGGAGCTTATTTAATGGTTGATATGGCCCATATTGCTGGTTTAGTTGCAGCTGGAGTTCACCCAAGCCCAATACCTTATGCAGACTTTGTTACTACTACTACTCATAAGACACTTAGAGGTCCTCGTGGTGGCGCAATTTTGTGTAAAGAGCAATATGCTAAGCAAATTGATAAGGCTGTGTTCCCTGGCTTACAAGGTGGTCCTTTAGAGCATGTAATAGCTGCTAAGGCAGTTTGTTTCAAGGAAGCTTTACAAGATGATTTCAAAGATTATATCAATCAAGTATTAAAAAATGCTCAAGCATTGGGAGAAACTTTAAAAGAAGGTGGAATTAGATTGGTATCTGGAGGTACTGACAACCACTTACTTTTACTTGATGTTAGAGGATTGAACTTAACTGGTAAGGAAGCTGAAAAGCTTTTAGAAGAAGTTAATATCACTACAAATAAAAACACTATACCTAATGATCCAGAATCTCCATTTGTAACTTCTGGAATAAGAGTTGGTACTCCTGCTTGTACAACAAGAGGAATGAAGGAAGATGCTTTCAAGAGAATTGGTAATTTAATGATTGAAGCTTTGAAAAAAGAAAGATCACCAGAAGAAATAAAACAAGATGTTCTAGCATTGGCAAAGGAATATCCATTATATTAATATTTTAAACCCCTAAGGCGCAAGTCTTAGGGGTTTTACTTAGGAATGAAAAACTATTGGAAGGCCTTGATATTTCATATTAAATAGAAAGATGTTAAAATAGTATTGAATGAAAAAAGAGGTGAGACAATGAAAAAGCCAATAGTTGCAGTGGTTGGAAAACCAAATGTTGGAAAATCCACTTTATTTAATAGAATAGTAAGAAAGAGAGTTGCTATTACTCAAGACGATCCTGGTGTTACCAGAGATAGATTATATCAAGATGCAGAATGGCAAAATAGACATTTTACTCTTGTGGATACCGGTGGTATGGAAATTGGAAAGGACAATATCTTTTCAAAGGAGATTATAAACCAGGTAAATCTTGCCATCGAAACTGCGGAGGTAATTTTATTTGTTGTAGATGGAAGAATGGGAATAACCAATGAAGATAGGGATATTGCAAATATCTTAAGAAAATCGAAGAAAGAGGTTATTCTAGTAGTTAATAAAATTGATAGTAAAAAGAACTTTGATTTAGTCTATGAGTTCTATGAACTTGGAATTCCTACTGTTTTACCTATTAGCGCAGAGGGATCCATGGGTATTGGCGACCTACTAGATGAAGTTGTTAAGAATTTTACGCCTATTACTGATGATGATCTTGACGATGATATTACAAGGGTTGCAATTATAGGTAAACCAAATGTAGGAAAGTCTTCACTGGTAAATAGATTACTTGGTGAAGATAGGATGATTGTGACAAATATTGCAGGTACTACGAGGGACTCCATTGATTCAAACTTTAGACATAATGGAAAGGACTATGTCCTAGTGGATACTGCTGGTCTTAGACGAAAGAGGTCCATTGAGGAAGATGTTGAAAGATACAGTGTTATAAGAACTCTAAGCGCAATAGACAATTCGGATATCTGTGTCCTTATGATAGACGGAGAACATGGCGTTACAGAGCAGGACTCTAAGATTATAGGATATGCCCATGACAATGGGAAGGCTATGATAATAGTTGTAAATAAATGGGATTTGGTCAAAAAGGATACGGGCAGTCAGAGACAGTTTGAGATAAGTATTAGAAATAAGTTAGGTTTTATTACCTATGTGCCTATTATCTTCATGTCTGTAAAAAACAATCTACGAGTTCATCGACTATTTCAAGTTATTGAAGCTGTAAATGAGAGCTATTCCATGAGAATAAGTACTGGAACCCTTAATGAAATTATAAATGAAGCTGTTTTGCACAGTGCTCCGCCTACAGATAAGGGAGAGAGATTGAAGATTTTTTATGTAAGTCAAGTTTCAACAAGACCTCCAAAAATAGTATTCCATATCAATAAAAAGGAATTGATGCACTTTTCATATTTGCGTTATTTGGAAAACCAGATAAGGGAATATTATAGATTTGAAGGAGTGCCAATCCAGTTCGAGTTGAAACCAAGGGGCTAATTATGAAGATAATATTATTTTTAATTTCCTATCTTGTAGGAAGTATCTCTTGGGCTGTTGTAATCAGTAGAGTTTTTTATAAAAAGGACATAAGGGATTTTGGATCGGGAAATGCTGGGACCACAAATATTTATAGGACATTTGGAAAGAAAGTAGCCTTTATCACCTTTTTATTGGACTTTTTAAAGGGATTTTTACCTACTTTCATAGGATATAGATTATTCGGAAATGAGGGGGTACTCCTAGCAGGTTTAGGGGCAGTGCTTGGTCACAATTGGCCTATATTTTTTGGATTTAAAGGAGGAAAGGGCATTGCCACATCCTTTGGGGTTTTTATGGCATTTAATCCAATATACGCTTTTATATTAGTATGTGTATTCTTCATACTTGTACTACTTACAAAGTTTGTTTCCCTGGGCTCTATCGGAGGGGCTGTTGTGGGAGTGATACTTGGAATAATCAATATTCTAAAGGAAAATCAATATATTGGAATACTCTTATTGTCCCTGGCCACAATAGCGATTTATAGACATCGACAAAATATTTCCAGACTATTGAAGGGAGAAGAGGCAAAGTTAGGCAAAAAATAGCTATATATGTTATAATTGTTTAGGAAATCGGCAATCATGCACTTTTTATTAAGTGCTAGATTGCTTCGAATAAAAGAAAATTCAGGAGGGCATATGAAAATATTAGTAGTAAATTGCGGTAGTTCATCATTAAAGTATCAACTATTTGATATGGAAGATGAATCTGTTATTGCAAAGGGTTTAGTAGAAAGAATAGGTATTGAAGGATCAAAGATCTCTCAAGAAGTTGAGGATAAAAAATTATCTAAGGAAGCTGCAATGCCTACTCACAAAGAGGCTTTAACTTTTGTATTCGAATTTTTAACTGATCCTGAGAAGGGTGCTATTAAGAGCGTTGACGAAATCAATGCTATTGGTCACAGAGTACTACATGGCGGTGAAGGTTGTGTAGATTCAACTATAATAGATAGTCATGTAAAAGAAGTTATAAAAGAATATATTAAGTTCGGACCTTTACATAATCCGGCAAACTTAATGGGAATTGAAGCTTGCGAAGAAATTCTTCCTGGAAAGCCAAATGTTGCCGTATTTGATACAGCTTTCCACATGACTATGCCAGCTTACAATTATATGTATGGAATACCTTATGAATACTATGAAAAATATAGATTAAGAAAATTTGGTTTCCACGGTACAAGTCACAAATATATTACAAGAAGAGCAGCTGAATTACTTGGAAAGGACCAAGATGACATCAATATTGTTACTTTACACCTAGGTAATGGTTCATCTTTAGCAGCTGTGAAGAATGGTAAGTGTTTAAATACAACTATGGGACTTACGCCTTTAGAAGGTCTTATTATGGGAACTAGATCTGGAGACTTAGATCCTACTGTTCTAAACTTTATCCAAAACGAAGAAGGTCTTTCACCAGATGAAATGAATCAATTTTTAAATAAAAAATCTGGAGTTTATGGAATTTCTGGCCTTAGTTCAGACTTTAGAGACTTAGAACAAGCAAGTAATGAAGGAAATGAAAGAGCTACTTTAGCCCTTGACATGTTCCACAACAGGGTTAGAAAGTTCTTGGGAGCATATCTGCTTGAGCTTGGCGATGTAGATGCACTATGTTTCGCTGGAGGAATTGGTGAAAATGGCATTACCACTAGAGCTGCGATTTTAAAGGATTTAGAAAACTTTGGAATCATTCTTGATGAAGAAAAGAATAAGGTTAGAAAAGAAGCTTGTATTTCTACAGATGATTCAAAAATAAAAATCTTTATTGTTCCTACAAATGAAGAATTGATGATAGCAAGAGATACATTAGAATTAACTAAGTAGTATTGACAAGGACTATATTAATCTGTATAATACCAATGTTAGATAATTAGAAATCATAACGAAATTTTAGTTTATGGGACTATAACCCTCCCATAACTTAAGTAAAAATTTATAAGATTTAAGTATTAAGGGAGGTGGAATAATGGCAGTACCAAAGAGAAAAACTTCCAAGACTAGGAGAGATAAAAGAAGAGCATCATCTTATAGATTACCAAGAGTAACTATAACTGAATGCCCAAATTGCCATGAGCCTAAATTACCACATAGAGTTTGTAGAAGTTGTGGATATTATGACGGCGAAGAAATTTTATCAGTAGAAGCAGAATAATATTTAGACGGGACCTGAATGGGTCCCTCTTTTAATATCCTAATCTTAGGGAACTTTATCACAAAAATATTAATTGATCTATATCTATGGTAAAATGAAGTGAGGTGTTATATGAAAATTTTATTGGACACTCTTGGTGCTGACAAAGGATATGAGGTAGTTGTAGAGGGTGGTTTAAAGGCTTTAGAAAATCATCCAAAACTCGAAATAACCTTTATAGGTGTAGAAGAGGATATTAATAAGGTAAAAACAGAATTTAAAGATTCTAAAAGGATATCTATAATTGATACAGCAGAATTCATTTCAAATGATGAAGAACCTGCACTGGCCATTCGTAGAAGAAAGAATTCTTCTATGCATCTTGGTTTTAAAAAATTAAACGAAGAAGAATATGACGGTTTTATGTCCTGTGGAAGTACTGGAGCTTTATTGGCTGGGGCAACTTTAATCACTAAAAGACTAGATAAGATTTCCCGTGGTGCTTTAACGGTTGTAATGCCTTCTAAAACTGGATATGTCCTATTGGTTGATGCAGGTGCAAATATGGATTGTAGTAAAGAATTGTTATGCCAATTTGCCATAATGGGTAATGTATATTCAAAAGAAGTACTAGGAAATAAAAATCCTAGAATAGGATTACTATCTGTGGGGGCAGAGGACAATAAAGGAGATTCTCTACGTAAAGAGACCTTTGGGCTTTTAAAGGAAATGGACCTTAATTTTATTGGTAATATTGAAGGAAGAGATGCATTGACAGGGGATGTCGATGTAATAGTTTCCGATGGTTTTTCTGGAAATGTGCTATTAAAATCCATTGAGGGAACTGCCATACTACTTACAGATATATTAAAAGATAGCATAAATTCTTCCTTTAGGAATAAATTAGGTGCCTTATTGATGAAACCAGCCCTATATAGCTTAAAAAATTCTTTGGACTATAATGAGGTTGGAGCAGCTCCGTTACTAGGTGTTAAAAAGGCTGTCTTTAAGGCCCATGGAAGTTCAAATGCCAGAGCAATAGAAAAGGGAATTGACAAATTAATTCAATTTGTTGAAAAAGATGTTATAAAGAAAATAGAGAAAAATTTATAAGGAGATAGGTATGATTTTTGATAAAGTTGCAGAAATAATAAAAGAACAATATGGAGTAGAAAATGTTACAATGTCGACAGTTATACGAGAAGATTTGGGAGCGGATTCTATTGGATTGATAGAGCTTGTTATGGCTTTAGAAGATGAATTTGATATAGAAATAGATGACTCCCAATTGGACAGAATAATTACTGTATGGGATATTGTAAGTAACATAGAAGAAATAAAAAGAGGTTAATATTGAAATTAAAGCAAGAGCGGATCAAAGAACTAAATGAACTAGAAGGGCGAATAGGATATACATTCAAAAATATTGAATTATTGGATTTCGCCTTTCACCATATCTCAAAGGTTAACGAGTCTAAAAGCGACGATTACAAGTCTAATGAAAGATTAGAATTTTTAGGTGACGCAATTTTAGGCGCTGTCTTTGCAGAATACTTTTTTAAAAAACATAGGGATAAGGATGAAGGAAAATTGACTAAACTTAAAAGCATGGTCACCTGTGAAGATAGTTTTAACTATGTGGCTGATCATTTTAAATTAGGTCAATTGCTTATACTTGGAAAAGGAGAGGCAAAATCCGGTGGTAGAAATAGGGCCTCCACTCTTTCCGATACTTTTGAGGCACTTATGGCATCGATATATTTAGATTCTTCATATGAGGTTGTGTATAGACTAATTACTGAGAAACATATAGGACTTTTTATGAAATATCTAGAAACTTCTAGCCAAAATTATAAATCTATTTTACAAAATTACATTCAAAGGGAGAAAAAGGAAAAGCTTACTTATAAGCTGGATTCTTCTACAGGCCCAGATCATGACAAGACTTTTTATGTAACTGCATATTCTGGCAATAGAGCTTTAGAACAAGGTGTTGGGAAAAACAAAAAACAGGCAGAACAGGATGCTGCAAAAAATACAATTATAAAGTTGGGAATAGATTTTGAGTAAGATAAATATAGTACCAGTTTTTGTACCTCATTATGGTTGTCCCAACGATTGTATATTTTGTAATCAAAGAAAGATTACAAATCAGGATTATATTAAAGATTTTGATGAGACTAGAAAGTCGATAGAAGAATATTTAAGCTATTTCTCCAATAGGGAAAAGACAACCCAAATTGCTTTTTATGGTGGAAGTTTTACAGGTCTTCCTAAGGATGTAATGGAAGAATTTTTAAAGATAGGAAAATCATATATCGACGAAGGAAAGGTAGATTCTTTAAGGCTATCAACTCGTCCCGACTATATTGATAACGAAATATTAAGTACTTTAGAAAAGTATGGCGTCAAGACCATAGAACTGGGAGTACAGTCCATGGTTGATGAAGTTTTAATTGCAAATAGACGAAACCATCTTTCTGAAATTGTAAAGACTTCTGCAAGCTTAATAAAGACAAGAGGATTTGATTTAGGATTACAGCAGATGCTGGGACTTTACAAATCCAATAAGGAAAGGGATATATATACAACTGATGAATTTTTAAAATTAGAACCTGACTTTGTAAGAATTTATCCAACTTTGGTAATCAGAGACAGCTTTTTAGAAGATCTTTACAATAGTGGAAATTATGAACCCTATTCATTGGAGGAGACCATAAAGGTTACAAAAATTCTGTTTTGCATGTATTATTCTTCTGAGATAGAAATTATTAGAATTGGTTTACAGCCTACGGACAACATAACTTTAGGTAAGGATGTAATAGCAGGACCTTTTCATCCTTCAATTAGACAATTGGTATTACAAAGCCTTTATAGGGATTTCATGTTACAGGAGTTGCAGGATTTTTATAAAAAAGCTGTTACTATTTATGTTAATGATAGTCAAATAAATTATCTTGTGGGAAATAAAGGAGCAAATAGAGAAAATTTAATTAAAAAGTTCAAAATCCCAAGTTTAAAATTTAAATCAAGTGAAAATAAAAAAATATACGTTGAGTCAGATAATTTAAATAAAGAACTGGATTTTGATGTTTTTTTAAGGAATTATATAGAGCGGTTGAGGTAAGATTTGAAGTTAGAATCAGTAGAATTAAGAGGTTTTAAATCTTTTAAAGATAGAGTAAATTTACAATTTAATACACCTATTTGTGCTATTGTTGGTCCTAATGGCAGTGGAAAATCCAATATTTCCGATGGTATTCGCTGGGTTTTAGGAGAACAAAGCGCAAAATCTCTTCGAGGGAATAAAATGGAGGATGTTATTTTTTCTGGGACAGAGAAAATTGCCCCTCTAAATTATGCTTCAGTTTCACTCTATTTTGACAATAGTGAACATTGGATACCCATTGACTATGAGAAAGTTGTGGTATCGAGAAGAGTTTTTAGATCGGGAGAATCCGAATATTATATAAATAAAAAGCCATGTAGACTGAAGGATGTCAGGGAACTTTTTATGGATACCGGAATTGGAAAAGAAGGTTATTCAATAATAGGACAAGGTAGAATTGATGAAATCCTTTCAAATAAAAGTGAGGACAGACGCTATATTTTTGAAGAGGCTTCAGGCATATCAAAATATAAATATAAAAAGGATGAAGCTGTTAAGAAACTTGAAAAGACTGTAAATAACCTTGGAAGAATTGAAGATGTTCTGATCCAAAAACAGGAAAATAGGGATTATTTAGCTAAACAGGCTAAGAAAGCGACAATAGGCTTAGAACTTAGTCGAGATATAAAATTATTAGATTTACATTATTATCTAATTGATGTAGATAATATCAATTTGAAGAATGAGGAAATCCTGCAGGCAACAAAGGATTTAAAAAATGAAATCGATGAACATAGAACTGTAATAACAAAACAAGAACCTCATTTTATAAAAGAAGAAGAGGAATTAAAAGAATTACAAAATAAAATAAAAAATCTGAAATCTGAATCAGATAAATCCGATAAAGAATTACAAAATTCCAATTTAAAATTAACTTTGACTAGGGAAAGAGTAAAAAATGATATAAAAGAAGTGGAACGGCTAGCTTCAGAACAGGATTATTTTAAAGACAGGATAAGGGAAATAAAAGAAAAATCCAATCAATACAACCAAGAAGATGTTAACTTAAAAGAAAATTTAAAGAAGAGTTTGCAGGAATTGACAGATACGGAATCAGAGATTGATAAAATGTCTACTGACATAATCAAAGTGGAAGAAGAATTGACAATAAAAAGTAAGAAGATAGAAGAACTAAGAGACCATCTAAATAGAATTAATGTTGAGAGATTGACTAGAGAAAAATTGGAGGAAAATAGGCAAGAGGATATTTCTTCAATGAAAAGCCAAAAACTTAGTTTACAAGATCAGCTAGGGGAACTTAAAAAGGATCAAGATAATTTTAGTGAAATTTTAAAGGGAATACAACTAAATCTCAATTTACAAGAGGAAAACCTACTTAAAATTAATGATTCAATTGAGGGAAATAAAGAAAAATTAGATATCCTAAGAGAAAATTTCCAAAAGATTGAAGTTGATCTCAATACAAAAAACAAAGAGCTAAAATTCTTTACAAATGTTAGAGACAATTATGAAGGATATAATAGACAGGTCTCTAATTTTTTAAATAGGATTAAAAACACAGGGCTTAAGTCTAAGGTTATAGGAACTCTGGCAGATTTAATTGAAGTTGACGATAAGTATCTGGTGGCAATCAATAACTCCTTGGGAGGTTCGTTACAAAATATAGTGGTTGAAGACGAGCTGGATGCTAAGGATTTGATAGAGTTTTTAAAAAAGGAAAAAATTGGTAGATTAACATTTCTTCCACTAAATAAAATCTATAAAAGGGATAATTTAGTCAAATTTGACGATAAAAGAATTTTATCAATAGCTTCAGAAGTTATAAAGGTCGATAATAGATATAAAGGTCTTATAAATCACTTTTTAAATAAAACATTAATTGTAGAAACTTTAAATGATGCTATTGAAGTATCTAAGAATTACAAGGGTTTTAGAGTTGTAACTCTTGATGGGGAGATATTTAATACTTGGGGCTCCATAGTAGGAGGTTATTCAGGAAAGTCATTTACTGCGGAAATCCTCAACAGGAACAATAAAATAATAGAATTAGAATCAGAAATTTCATCTTTATACAAAGATAGAGAGACTTTAAAGGTTCAAATTGATAAAATAACTTTAGATTTAAAAAAGTCTAAGGGAAAACTGTCTGAACTCATTCAAAATAAGGAAATGAATTTGAATGAGAAAAAGATCATTGATGAGAGATTGCAGTTAAATGAAAACGACTTAAAGGTCAAGGAGTCCTTAATCTTAGAATTAGAGAAGAAGTTAGAGGCGATTAATGGTAAATTTATCGATAATGAAAATTCCTTTGATCTTGAAGATTTAAATCTAAAACTTAATAGTTTAATCCAACAAGAAAAGAGTTTAAATTCCTCTTTGGAAGAAGCGAGGTTAGAGGTTAATAAATTCGAGATTAAAAAGGCCTCCATTACTTCAAAAGTAGAGGGAATGCAGCGGGATCAAAATATATTAGCTAATAATATTAAGGATCTTTTAGACCAAGAGAAGGATTTATCTTTTAGATTAAATTCTAATGCTGAAAGAAAGATGAAATTAGAAGTTGATATTGAAACTAGCACTAAAGAAATATCTAGTTTGGAAGATAACTTAGAGCAGCTTAAAGTGAATTTAAATGAATTTCATGAAGAAATTGAATGTTTGGAACTGGACTATGAAAATAGATTCGAGATCTTCATCAAGAAAAAAGATGAAATAAGTGATTTAAAGAATATAGTAAATAAGTTGGAATACTCTTTGGAGTTAAATTATGAAAAACTACAAAATTTAAAAGTAGATTTAGACAGGATCTGTCGTGTAGTTAAAGATGAATACTCGATATGTATAGATAGATTTACATTGACTAAAGAGGTAAAGAATCCTTCTAGAAAAGAGTTAAAGGATTTAAAGAGGCAGTTAAAGAATTTAGGATATTTTAGCGTAGATACAATTGAAGAGTTTAAAATTGTTGATGAGGATCTGAATTTTCTTCTAAATCAGAAGAAAGATTTACTAAAATCCAAGGAGGATATTGAAGAGATTATTTCGAACTTGGATAAGGAGATGAAGGAAATTTTCCTAAGCTCATTTAAAGATATTAATCAGAGATTTAAAAAGATCTTTAATATTCTTTTTGATGGTGGAAATG
This sequence comes from Lagierella sp., assembly GCF_029983815.1. Taxonomy (GTDB): domain Bacteria; phylum Bacillota; class Clostridia; order Tissierellales; family Peptoniphilaceae; genus Mediannikoviicoccus. The sequence continues at coordinate 89,143 of NZ_JASBYU010000001.1, read as the reverse complement.
CACAACTTAGACTCGAAGGTTCAGATCCTTTAGTTTCAGGAGTTGAAATAGTAGCGGAACCACCAGGAAAGAAGCTTCAAAGTCTATCATTACTATCTGGCGGAGAGAAGGCTCTTACTGCCGTTGCCTTGCTATTTGCTATTTTTGAAACTAGACCGTCTCCATTTTGTATTTTGGATGAAATAGATGCAGCCCTTGATGAGGCAAATATAACTCGATATACAAATTATCTAAGATCCTTAACAAAATCAACTCAATTTATAATGATATCCCATAGGAAAACCACAATGGAGATTGCTGATGTATTATATGGGGTAAGTATGGAGGAAGAGGGAGTGAGTAAGGTGATCTCCCTAAAATTAAAGTAGGAGGTTTTATGCTAGAAAATTTTTTTAATAAATTCAAAAAAAATAAGACAAAGGATTCGAATGAGAAAGATAAAATCGATCAATCTTTAGAAAATGAAAATGCAAAAATTGATGAAGATGAACTTTCTGATAAGAAAATGGAGTCTGAAGCTTCAATTTCCAATAATAGTGAAATACAAGAGAATACTCAGGGCTTTAAAGAGGATGAGAAGGAAAGTGAAGAAGGTTTTTTCAACAAACTCTTTAAAGGTCTTCAAAAGACTAGAGACAATATTTCTAATAAAATAGATGAAGTCTTAGCTAATTATCAAAAAGTGGATGAAGATCTATTAGAAGAACTGGAAGAGATTTTAATATCTGCAGATATAGGCGTAGAATCTACTATGGATATAATGGATGAGTTGACCGATCAAGTTAAGCTTAAAAGGGTTAAAGATGCTAAAGTAGTTAAGGAAATGCTTATAGATATTATGACCAAAAAACTGAAAGACACTAATTTAGATAATAGGGTGGACATTGATGATACTCCTCTGGTAATCCTTGTAATAGGAGTTAACGGCGTAGGTAAGACCACATCCATTGGAAAATTGGCTTCAAAGTATAAAAAGCAAGGTAAGACCGTAACTTTGGTAGCTGCAGATACCTTTAGAGCTGCTGCCATTGAACAGTTGACTGAGTGGTCTACTAGAGCGGGGGTAGACATTATCTCTCATAAGGAGGGTGCTGATCCTGCTTCTGTTGTGTATGATGGAATTGCTTCTGCAAAGTCTAAAAACACTGATATACTTATTTGTGATACTGCTGGGAGACTTCACAATAAGAAAAATTTAATGAATGAATTAGAAAAGATTCATAGAATTATTGACAGGGAATATCCTGAAGCTAGAAAAGAGGTTCTTCTAGTTGTAGATGGAACTACTGGCCAAAATGCGATACTTCAAACAAAACAATTTAAAGAAGTTGCCAATATTACAGGTGTTGTAATAACTAAGTTAGATGGTACTGCTAAGGGAGGTATGGTTTTTCCTCTTCAAGTGGAATTGAATATTCCAATAAAATATATTGGGGTAGGAGAACAAATCGATCAGCTAATGGAATTTGAACCAACTGAATTTATTCAAGCAATTTTTAATTAATAGTTTACTTTATTGCATTGAATTATAACATTTGTTAAAATGAATTATGGGGGTTAATTATGTTGAATAAAAATAGATTTGAAAATGGTACAGTGAAGATGTCTAATGAAATAATAAATAAAATTGCAAGCACAACTGCTTTGGAAATAGAGGGAGTTGTGGCACTAGCAGGCAATTTAGGAGAATATATATATGACAGTTTACGTGGTGCTTCACGAGCTGTGGAAGTGGAAGTAGGAAGAGACTTTGTAAAAATTACTGTTAATGTAATTTTGAGGATGGGTGTAAGATTACCTGAGGTATCTAAAAACATACAGTCAAAAATAAAGGAAAATGTAGAAAATATCACAGGTTTAAATGTTGCACAAGTTAACACAAGTATTGTTGGTATATATTAAATTTACCCCTTGTAATATAAGGGTTACTAGTCAATTGAGCACTCATACTTGTTTGAGTGCTTGATTATTGTTAATGATTTTACCCTTACGCCGTTACTAATTTCAATTTAACGGTACTAGGGTTATTATGGAGGAAATTTGAGTAGAAAAGAAGCAAGGGAATGGATAGTAAAATTAATATTCCAAATGACCTTAAACAATGAATATAAATTGGAAAATATTGAATCTTTTTTGATACATTTTGAAATTGATGAAAAACATAGAGACTTTATTATCTCTTCGGTAAAATCTATCCTTGAAAATTTAGAAACAATAGATAAGAAGATAGAAGACAACCTTATTGGATGGGACTTTAATAGGCTTTACAATATTGACATATCTATTTTAAGAGTGGCAACCAATGAACTGCTATTCGATGATAATATACCTAGTAGAGTTTCTATTAATGAAGCTGTTGAAATTGCAAAAAAATATTCATCTGAAGATTCTTTTAAATTTATTAATGGCGTATTGGGATCCATAGCAAAAGGTGATGAAAATGAAGGCTAAAGCCTTTACTGTTACTGAGATAACTAAATATATTGGAGCGTTACTAATTAGAGATCCATTACTTAACGAGGTTATAGTTTTAGGAGAAATCTCTAATTTTAAGAAATCCGGTGGAAATATATACTTTAGCTTAAAAGATGAAACCGCCACAATTAAATGTGTAGTGTTTAGAAACATGGAACTATCAAAGAATTTAACTTTGTCTGATGGAGATAAAGTATCCATTAGAGGTAGTGTAATAACCTTTGATAAAGGTGGCTATTATCAGCTTTTGGCAAAGGAAGTAGTCAATACTGGTTTAGGAGATATCTTTAAGCAATATGAGAAGTTGAAGGAAAAACTGAGGGTTGGTGGTTATTTTGACCAAATTCATAAAAAAAAGATTCCATCAATGCCTGAAAACATTGGGGTTGTCACATCTCCGACAGGTGCTGCTGTCAGGGATATTATAACCACTATTCACAGGAGATTTCCCATAGCTAATATCTATGTTTATCCAGCTATAGTGCAAGGTGTAAATGCGCCAAAAAGTCTAATTAATGGTCTAAATTTATTGGATTCTACAGACTACATAGATTTAATTATCATTGGTCGAGGAGGTGGATCCTTTGAAGACTTAAACGGATTTAATGATGAAGAACTGCTTATGAGAATTTTTGAGTCTAAAAAGGCGATTGTATCAGCTGTAGGACATGAAGTGGACAATATGTTATCGGATTTTGTAAGCGATTTAAGGGCTCCTACTCCAACTGCTGCTGGAGAGTTGGTTACTCCTAGTCTATTGGATTTAATTGACCATATAAATAATAGGATGGTCTCAATCGAACGAAATTATCATAATTTTTTCCTGGAAGAGAGAAAAAAGTTGGACTATTATGGAAATGTGATAAAATTCCACAGTCCTATGGAAAAAATAGGAAAGATGAAAATAGAAACAAATAGACTAAAAGACAGAATTATTCATCAAACACTAATAAATTTGTCCAGGAAAAAGGACAGGATAGAGAAATTTGAAATAAAATTGTTAAAGCATAACCCTTCTGACAGAATTAAGATTATCAGAGATGAGTTAAATAATTTAAATAGAATAATAAGTATTAAAATATTAGGAAATATAGAAAGGGAAAGGCTTAAACTTAAGAATTTTTATATAAAAATTCAATGTCATGATGATGATAGAATAAAAAAGTTAGGTTATATTCGAGTTTCATCTCAGGATAAATATATTAGATCCCTGAAAGGATTATCCTTAGGCGATCTTGTAAAGTTGCATTTTGAAGATGGAACTGCTACCAGTGAAATAAGGAGTATTGAAAATGGAAAATAGATTTTCGAACTACGAAGAGAGTTTAAAAAGATTGGAAGAAATTTTGGAGAAATTAGAGGAAGATAATATAACATTAGAAGAAAATGTGGTTTTATATGAAGAAGCTTTAGGACTCCATAAGAAGCTAATGGAAATACTTGATCGGGAAGAAGGCAAGATTAGAATGATGACAGAAGAGGGTATCTCTGATTTTAATCCAGATACTTTAGGTGCCGATGAATAATTTTAGAGAAGAATTTGAATCAAGAAGAAGTTTGATAAATGATAAGTTATCTGTAATTTTTTCAAAAGACAATATTCTACAAGAAGGATCAAGATATGCTCTAATGAATAGAGGAAAAAGGCTTAGACCCATTTTATTTTTAGAATTTTATAAGCTTTTTAAAGAATTAGATGAAATGGCTTTTGATTTTGCTTGTGGAATAGAATTAATCCACAACTATTCTCTTGTTCATGATGATCTACCAGCAATGGATGATGATGAATTTAGGAGGGGAAAGGTTACAACCCATATTAAGTATGGCGAGGATATGGGAATTCTCATAGGAGATGGCCTTTTAAATAAGAGTATAGAACTTGTGCTAATGGCCATTGAGAAGGCGGATAAAAAAACTGATTTCATTTCAAGTGCAAAGTACCTATATTCCCAGTCTGGATATAATGGAATGATCTTAGGACAGGTTTTGGATATTAAAAACCAATTGAATACTAAGGACGATTTTATCGATATGTACGATAAGAAAACCTGTGGGCTTATAAAATCATCTTGTAAATGTGGAGCGATATGTTCCGGGGCAGATGAAAAAGAAATAGAATTTGCAAAAAAATTTGGATACCATTTAGGTTTAGCTTTTCAATTGAAGGATGACTTATTGGATTTTGAGGAAGATTTAAGTTCTAATAAATTAACTTATGCTACCATAGTCAATAATAGGGAAAAAATAAAAGATTTAATTAGAGAACATTCTAATAAAGCATTGGAAAATTTGAGTAATTTGAAAAAGGATACTGAATTTTTAGTACTATTAACCAATGAGTTGGTAAACAGAGAGGTTTAGTTTTTAGACAAGCACTCAAGTACTTGGGTGCTTGATCTAGAAGAATATAAAGTTTGTCTTATTTTGACAAGGTTTCGTTTTTCCTATTAGCACTATGTGGGGTTATTAAAATATTTTAAGATTACATAAAAGGTTGAAGGACCTTAGCTTTTTATTGTTAGTGTTATAAGGAGAAATTATATGAAAAAGTATGCAAGACAAAGACTTATTTTAGACCTAGTTCAAAAAAATGAAATAAAGACACAGGAAGAATTATCCGAATTATTGGAAGAAAATGGAGTTCGAGCAACTCAAGCAACCATATCTAGAGATATTAAAGAGCTTAGAATTTCGAAAGTCCAGTCAAGGGATGGAGAATATCAATATGCTGTAATTGATACAGTCCATGATTCTTTAAATGAAAGATTAAATAAAATTTTTAAATCAGCCGTTTTAAACATCGACCACAATGGCGACATGGTCATTGTAAAAACCATTTCACATACTGCAACGCTATGTGCAGTACCTATAACAAATGCAAAAATTAAAAATGTATGTGGAATTTTATCGGGAGATGATGTTATATTTATAGCTGTGGATGATAAGAGTAAGTTGGATAAGATAGTTGATGAAATTAAATCCATTATGAAATAAAATTTGGTAAGGTGAAGAATGTTACAAGAGCTTTATATTGAAAATTTTGTAATTATAGACAAAGTCAGTATTGAGTTTTCCCCATCCTTTAATGTTATAACTGGAGAGACGGGGTCGGGAAAAACCATCCTAGTGAATGCATTAAAATTGTTATTGGGAGATAGATTTCAGAAAAATTACATAGGTAATTCTTCTAAAAAATCCATTGTTGAGGGAAAATTTATTATAGAATCTAAAGAGAAATTAGACAAATTTAAGGATATGGGATATGAGCTTGAAGATGGTGTCCTTATTGTCACTAGGGAAGTTTCCAAATCAAATAATAGTTTTAATAGGATAAATGGTAGAAATGTAACATTAAATTTTTTAAAGGTCTTAATGGAGGATTTAATAGATATTCATAGTCAAAATGAAAATCAAACCCTATTAAAACGTTCTAATTATATTGATATTTTAGATTCCTTTAATTTACAGGAAACTAAACCGATTTTAGCCCAACTAGAAAGTGAATTGTCGAAGCTAAAGGATTTAAAAGAAAAAAAGGAATCCTTGGATTTAAGTTCTGAAGAGGTTGACAGAGAAAAAGATATATTAGGATTTCAAATCCAGGAACTGTCTTCATTGGATTTGGAAAATATAGATGAGGAAGAATTAGAAAATGAATTGAGACTCTTGACTAATATGGATAATATAAAAACATCCATAAATAGGGCCAGTCAACTTTTTAGAACTGAAGAATTTGGACACTTTGAAATTCTAAATGCCATGAGTGAAATAATGAGTTCTTTTAAGGAGCTTTCAGAGCTAGATTTGGAATTGAAGCCTATATTTGATAGAATAGAATCCTCTTATTTTGAATTGGAGGATCTTTATAATGAAATTCAAAACTATAGTGATAGACTGTATTTTGATGAAGTAAAATTGGAAGAACTTAATGAAAAACTAAGAACTATAACTGAATTAAAGAGAAAATATGGTCCAACTATAACTGATTTAATAGAATTTAGAGATAAGGCTTTAAAGCGTTTAGATACTTTGAATAGTATTGAAGAAAATATAAGTTCTTTGGACAAAGAGATACAAAAAGTATATTCTAGTTGTAGATTACTTAGTGATCAATTGACAAAATTGAGAAAAATTCAAGGAAAAGCCTTGGAGAAAGATATTCTTCAGAATATAAGAAATTTGAATATGCCAAATGCAAAGTTTGAAATAGTGTTTGAAGAAAATGAACAAATTTCTTCAAAGGGAAAGGATAATATAGATTTTTATATATCTACTAATGTTGGACAAAAATTGATGCCTCTATCAAAAATTGCTTCTGGAGGAGAACTTTCAAGGATAATGTTAGCTTTAAAAACCTCACTAGCTTCTATTGACAATGTTGAAACATTAATTTTTGATGAAGTTGATACTGGTATTAGTGGGAGAACGGCTATTTTAGTTGGGGAGAAATTACAAAAAATATCAAAAGTCAGACAGATAATTACCATATCTCATCTGGCTCAAATAGCATCCTTGGCAAATTTTCATATATTAATTGAAAAAAATGAAGATCTTCAAGGAACTATTTCTAACATTCGTTCCATAGATGAAGATGAAAGGATATCGGAAATATCCAGGTTAATAGGCGGAGTAGATATTACTGAAAACACTATACAGCAAGCAAAGGATATGTTAATTCAAGGAAAAAAACTTTTTAATCTAGAGGAGAATTATGATGAGTGAAGAAAAGACTATAAAATCTGAGATGATATACGAGGGAAGGATACTCAATTTAAGAGTTGATACTGTAGAACTTGAAAATAGAAAATATTCAAAAAGGGAGATTGTGGAGCATGCCAATGCTGTGGCTATAATTCCCTTTAAGGAAGATAAGATTGTATTTGTAAGACAGTTTAGAAAAGCTGTTAATAAGGACTTATTAGAGCTTCCCGCTGGACTAATCGAGTCTAATGAACTTCCAAAGGAAGCAGCTAGTAGGGAATTACAAGAAGAGATTGAATACGATGCTAAAAACTTCGAATATCTATTTGATAGCTATTCTTCCCCTGGTTTTACAGATGAAAAGATGTCCTATTTTTTGGCGACAGAACTTTTTCCATCAAAAAGAGAAAATGATGAAGATGAGTTTTTAAATATTGAAGAATATACTCTTGAAGAAGCTTTGAAAATGATTGAAGAAGGTAAAATAGAGGATTCTAAGACTATTATTGGACTTCTATATCTAAATATGAGGAATTGTAGTAATGCTTAGTGTTGATTACATTCTTAGCTATATAATAATTTTTTCTGCACTGATTATATCTCTTGTTTTACATGAAAATGCCCATGGTGTTGCAGCCTTATATATGGGTGATAGTACAGCTAAGGATAGAGGAAGACTATCTTTAAATCCTTTAAAGCATCTATCCTTATTAGGAACTTTGTCCTTATTGATATTCCATTTTGGATGGGCTAAACCGGTTCCTATTAATCCTTATAATTTTAAAAATAGAAAGCTAGGAGATTTTTTAGTATCAATTGCGGGGATTTTAACAAATTTTGTGTTGGCTTTTATTTTTTTGTTTTTATTGGAAATTCCATTAAAAAATGCTAATTTAAATCCCTATTTATATTTATTCATAAAGTCCATGGTACAATATAATGTGTTCTTGGGGGTATTCAACCTTATTCCATTACCTCCTTTAGATGGATCTAAGTTAGTTATGTCCTTTTTGCCAGTGGATATTTCAGAAAGGCTTTATAGTTTTGAAAGATATACCAATATGATCTTGATTGCACTTATAATTACAGGTGTTATCTCACGAGTTGTAGTTTTCATTGCAAATGGAGTCCTCAGTTTTATGTATGCAATATTAGGAAGATAAGATGTTAAAGATAGAAACCGATTATTTTAGTGGTCCCTTTGACCTTTTGTTAAATTTAATAGAAAAGAATAAAATAGATATCTACACCGTTAAGTTAAGTGATATTACAGAGGAGTTTCTTCAAGAGGTCGAAGAATTAAAGGAAGTCAATCCTGAAAACATAGCGGATTTTATTTTTTTGGCAAGTACTTTATTGGAGATAAAGTCAAAAAAACTCTTACCTAAAAATGAATTTTTAGATGAAGAGGAAGTTGTAACTGAAGAGATGATACTCACAAGATTACGGGAGTATAAGAAATTTAAGGAATTATCAATAAAACTTAAAAAGTTCAAAGATAAGGCGGACATGTCATACCCTAAATTACAGGAAGATTTGTCCGGTTTTTTTGAGGATAAACCCGTCAATAAAGTAATTGGAGATTCTGATATTCTATTGGGAGAATTGTTTAAAGTCTTAAATAGGATAGAGAAGGGTAAAAAGAATTTAGAAAAATTCGAAGTCCTTCAAAAAGAAGAGTTTTCAGTAGATGAATATATGGAAATTGTAAAAAGTAAACTAAAAAGAGGAAAAAAAACCAGTTTTACAAGTTTCATTAAAAAGTCTACGGGAGTTGGCGAGTTAGTAACTTTGTTTTTATCTATCTTAGAATTATTGAAGATTAACGCTGTAAGACTATTTCAAAGAGAAAATTTTGGTGAAATATTTATAGAATTAAGGTGTGAAGATGAATTATAAATCGATTATAGAATCTTTGTTATATATTTGGGGAGAACCATTATCATATAAGGACATTGCAAAAACATTGGATATATCTCCGGGAGAAACTAAAAAGATTTTAAATGATATGATTGCTGACTGCAAATTTGACAATAGAGGAATTGAGCTTAAACAATTTGGAGATGGTTATCAATATGTTACTAAGCAGTGTAATTATGACTTTGTTCAAAAATTAGTTAATAGGAATGAATCTAGAAGAATAACCAACTCATCTATGGAAGTTTTATCCATAATCGCATATAAGCAACCAATAACCAGAATAGAGATAGAGGAAATACGAGGTGTAAAATCATCTGGTCCTATCGACACTCTAGTCAGTAGGGATTTGATTAAAGAAGTTGGAAGGTTGGAGCAAATAGGTAGACCAATATTATATGGCACTACGGATGAATTTTTAAGGGTATTCGATTTAAAAAATCTAAAGGAGCTTCCACAGATTGAAGAGATTCAACAATTGTTTCTAGAGGTGGATAAAGATGAGAATCAATAAATTCTTAGCCCATAGCGGAATTTGTTCAAGGAGAAAAGCAGATAATCTCATAGAAGATGGAAGGGTTAAGGTAAATGGTAAAAGGGTAGTACAGGTAGGGTTAAATATTAAAAAGTCTGATATAGTTGAAGTAGATGGTAAAATAGTTGAGCCTATTGAAAAATTCAAATACTACCTACTCAATAAACCTTTGGGTTTTGTTTCAACTGTAAGTGATCCCTTTGCCAAGAAAACAGTAATTGACTTAATCGATTCTAAAGAAAGACTTTATCCAGTTGGTAGATTGGATAAAGATAGTAGGGGTTTGATAATAATTACTAATGATGGAGATTTAACATACAAATTGACCCATCCTAAAAAAGATATTTACAAGACCTACCATGTCATTTTAGATAAAAAGCCCAGTTCAAAAGGTCTTAAAGAATTAATCGATGGAATTTTTATGGATGGTTTTAAAACCAAGAAGGCAAAAATTAAAAATATTGGGGATTTTAAATATCAAATTTCTATATCTGAAGGCAGGAATCGACAAGTCAGAAGAATGTTTCAGCACATAGGATGTGAAGTGTTAGACTTGAAGAGGGTTGCAATAGGAAAGATTTCTGACAGTAGGTTGCCTGAAGGGAAATATCGAATTTTATCCCATAGAGAATTGGAATATTTAAGGAGTTTATAATGCTAGTAGTAAAGGATTCTAGTCCTAAGGATTTGGAGTATATCAAAGAAAAATTTAATTTAGAATTTAGTCATGACTATACAGTTCCAGAAATATTTTTTACAATTTTTGAAGAAAGTGACATAATAGGTTATTCTAGAATTATCATTAAGGATAATAAACCATACCTTGCAGACCTAATAGTTGAAGGTGATTACGGATTTTATGATATGGATTTTTTCTTAAAGGCAACGGCTTCTAAAGTCTTAGACTTAGGATTTGAATATCTGTATTTCAATTATATCGAAAAACTTGAAAAGATTCTTATAAATTCTCCAGCTTACATTCCAGATCTGTTGAAGGGGAATTGTTCAAAAAATGTTTAAAAATTGTATTGGTTTGCTAGATTCCCTTTTATTGGATTTTAAAGGTAGGAAGGTAGTTTTTTGCGATTTAACTTTAGGAAATGGCAATGATTTAAAAAGAGCCTTCGATATTTGTGATTCAAAAAGTACATTTTATGGTTTTGATATTCAACCATTGAGTTTAAAAAACACTAGGAAACTTTTTAATGATAAGGAATTAAAAAACATTCATTTAATCCTAGATAGTCATGAAAATATTAAAGAGCACGTACAAGAAAAAGTGGATTTAGCAATATATAATTTAGGGTACCTTCCAGGAGGCAATAAGAATATAGTTACAAATTATAATACTGTAATTGCTAGCCTGGAAAATTTATTAACCAGTTTAAATATTGGAGGAAAGATTTTTATAACCTTTTATCCTGGACATGACTCTGGTAGAGAGGAATCTAAGTATATTCAGGAATTTCTTAGAAGTTTAAATCAGAAACAATATGAAATTTTAAAATTTGATTTTATTAATCAAGTAAATAATCCACCATTTTTAATTACATTGGAGAAGATAAAATGAAAGACATCATAGTTTTAGGTGGTGGTCCATCGGGAATGATGGCAGCCATCGCTGCAAAAAATGAAAATAATAATGTCACCTTAATTGAGCAAAATGAAAAGTTGGGAAAGAAGCTCTATATTACTGGAAAAGGTAGATGTAATATAACCAATTATAGGGATATTTCTGAGTTTTTCACACAGATGAATAGAAATGGAAAATTCCTATATTCATCTTTTTATACTTTCACAAATATGGATATTTTAGACCTTTTATCTAAAAATGGATTGGAATATAAAGTAGAAAGGGGAGAAAGGGTATTTCCTAAAACTGATAAATCTTCAGATGTTATAAAAACTTTTAAAAAAATATTAGTAGATAAGGAGATCTCTTTAATTTTTAACCAGAAAATCAAGTATATTGAAAAAAGAAAATCAAAGTTTTACCTATATAGTAAAGACGAAAGGTATAGTTGTGATTATTTAGTTGTTGCCACTGGAGGCTTATCCTATCAATCCACAGGTTCTACAGGAGACGGTTATAAATTTGCAAAAAATTTCGGCTTGAATATAACACAAACCTATCCTGGATTGGTTGGTGTTAACTTAAAGGGAGATTTGTATAAAAAACTAACAGGGGTTAATTTAAAGAATGTTGAAATTACCCTTTTAAAGGATAATAAGAAATTTAAGACCGACTTTGGTGAGGCCTTATTTACTCATTATGGAATTTCAGGACCGATAATTTTAAGTTTATCTTCACTAATCTATCCAAATTCTAAATATTCTATTTCCATTGATTTGAAACCAGGTTTGAATATTAGTCAATTAGATGATAGAATAAATCGGGATTTCAATAAATACTTAAATAAAGATATTGAAAATGGTTTGAAAGACCTTTTAATTAAGAGTTTGATAGAACCAATTTTATTTAACGCGGAAATTCCAAAAGATAAAAAAATCAATCAGATTACTAAAGAAGAAAGAGCAAGACTGGTGAAGGCCATAAAGCAGTTTGAATTTGATATTGCCGGATTACGTGATTTTAATGAAGCTATTGTCACTAGGGGAGGAATAGATGTAGTTGAAATTGACTCCTCAACAATGGAATCTAAAAAAGTACAAGGTTTATACTTTACAGGAGAAGTACTTGATTTAGACGGCTTTACAGGCGGGTATAACCTTCAAATTGCATATTCTACTGGTTTTCTTGCTGGAAATTCTATAAAGGAAAAGTCTAATGATAATAAATAGTTCAAGAGTTAACAATAAAAATCCCAAAGAAGTTGCAGAAGTAATTTTAGAGAGCATAGAAAAACTTTCAAAGAATTTTGATTATTTTCTCATTTTTCTTCCTCAAAGTCATGTTGAGGTAGTTGAGTATTTAAATTCATCAGGATTCGAAGGCTTTATAAGTGTATCTATTTTGTCTAATAAGGATAATTTTAATATTTATATTGAAAGTCTTAGGAAAGAGAATTTTGTCATTGCAATAGATGGTCCTTCTGCATCGGGAAAGAGTACGGTGGCTAGGGAAATATCAAAAATATTAGGAATTGAGTATTTGGACACAGGAGCCATGTATCGAGGATTCACCTTGTATCTGTTGGAAAATAATATCGAATTTAATGAAAAAGAGATTGAAAAAATAATTGACGATATTCAAATAGATGTTTTTGAGGATAAGGTAATTTTAAATGGGAAAGACGTATCCAAAGATATACGTGGAAATTTAGTTACTAAAAATGTCTCTGAGGTATCAAAATTTCAAATTGTTCGTAATCACCTTGTAGACTTACAAAAAAAGATTGCAGAAGGAAAGTCCATAGTCTTAGATGGAAGAGATATTGGAACTGTGGTATTTCCAAATGCCAGGTATAAATTTTTCGTTACAGCTTCTGTAGAAGAGAGAGCAAAACGTAGACTAAATGACAGTAAGAGTGATTTAAACAAGGATTACAACTCTATTTTAGAAGATCTCAAAAGGAGAGATGAAATAGATATCAATAGAAAGATATCTCCTTTAAAAAGGGCAGAGGATGCTAAGCTAATAGATTCTACCGACATGTCATTACAAGAGGTCATAGAAGAAGTCATTACAAATATTAGAGGTGAAAATGTATAAATTTTTAAAAGGGGTAGTAGGTTTTTTTATTAAAATTTTATATAAGATAGAGGTTTATGGAAAAGAAAATGTCCCTAAAGAAGGACCGTTGATATTATGTGCTAATCATAAAAGTTTATTGGATCCAATTGTATTAGCGGTGGCAATGGATAGACAAGTTCATTTTATGGGAAAAGAGGAACTTTGGGACAATCCAATACTTAAGTTTCTATTGGACAGAGTTGGAGCTTTTCCGGTTAATAGATCTAAATCCGATTTAAAGAGTATTAGAACTTCTATGGCAATATTAAAAAGAGGAGATGTTCTTGGGATTTTTCCTGAGGGGACTAGGGTTAAGACAGTGTCCATAGAAAATATTAAGGAAGGAATAGGGATGCTTTCAAATAGGAGCAAATCCATTATCCAACCAGTCTTTATAGATACGGAATATAAAATGTTTAAACCGGTTAAAATTCATTTTAGAAAACAGGTCAATCCTTTGGATTTTAGCGAATGTGGAAGAGAAATCAATAGAGAGATTACTAAAGCTGTGTATTATAAAATTTATGATATTAAGGAGTGAACATGCAAATTTTTATTGCAGAAAATTCAGGGTTTTGCTTTGGAGTGAAAAATGCAATCCAAAATTCTGAAAAAGCATTAAAGTCTGGAATAAAAACAATTTCTACTGGAGATATAATTCACAATCCCCAGGAAGTAGATAGACTTATGAAAATGGGATTAGTTGTAAATAAAACTCCGGAAGAAGTTCAGGTTGATACAAATTTGATTATTAGGGCCCATGGAGAGTCCCTAGACAAGAAAGAAGAATATATAAAGTTAGGATATACTCTTGTAGATTGTACATGTCCAGTACTATTAGCAATTTATAAGCAAATGCAAAAAGCAGAAGAGGATGGTTATACTATAGTTATTATTGGAAATAAAGATCATCCAGAAATTAAAGCTATGGCTGGACATTTGAAAAATAAACCTATAATAGTTAATTCAAAAGAAGAAGCTAAAAAAATAAAAAACTTAGAGAATTTATTTGTTGTTTCACAAACTACAAATATTTACGAGAAATTTTTTGAATTATCTGATATAATAGAGGGTAGCAATACTAATGTATTGATAAAAAATACGATATGCAATGCAACAAAGAATAGACAACAGGCGACTATTGAACTTTCAAAAAAAGTAGATGCAATGGTCGTTATAGGAGGAAGAACAAGTTCGAATACTAACAAGCTCTTTGAATTGTCCAAAAAGCATTGTAAAAATACATTTATGATTGAGACCATAGATGATTTATCTTTACAAGAGGTATGTAAATATAATAGAATAGGAATTACGGCAGGTGCGTCCACACCTGCTTGGATAATTGAGGAGGTTGTTCAAGTAATGGATAATTACAGCAAAGATGAGTTTATGGAACAAGTAGAGGGTAGTATAACAAAGATATACCCTAAAGATGTGGTTAAAGGTAGTGTTATTTACGTTACCGATTCTGAAGTTATGGTAAATATTGGTTACACTTCAGATGGAATTATTAAACAAGATGAGCTTTCTAACGATCCAGATGTTAAGCCAAGAGATCTTTTTACAGAAGGTCAAGAAGTTGAAGTATATGTTATTAAGCTAGATGATGGTGAAGGAAATGTTGTTCTTTCAACCAGAAGAGTGGAAGGCTTAAAAAATTGGAGAAAGCTTGTAGAGATATCTGAAAATGATGGTACAGTTGAAGCTACAATTACTAAAGAGGTTAAGGGTGGTCTTCTAGCTACTGTTTTTGATATCAATGCATTTATTCCAGGATCTCAAGTTGCTACTACTTATGTTAAGGACTTATCTCCTTATGTTGGGCAAACTTTAGAATGTAAAATTATTAACGTAGATGAAAAGAAGAGAAGATTAGTTTTATCAAGAAGAGCTGTAGAAGAGGAAGAACTTCAAAAGCAAATCGATAAAGCTTGGGAAAACATCGAAGTTGGTAAGGTAATAGAAGGTAGAGTTGAAAGATTAACTGATTTTGGAGCTTTTGTCGACATAGGAGGAGTGGATGGATTAATCCATATTTCTGATATTTCTTGGAAGAGAATTCAACATCCATCTGATGTTCTTAAGGTTGGCGATGAGATTGAAGTTAAGATTTTACGAGCTAATAGAGAAAGAAACAGGATTTCTCTTGGTTTAAAACAATTAACTAAGAAACCTTTTGAAGAGTTTATGGAAAACAATAAAGAAGGGGATATAGTTAAGGGAGAAGTTGTAAATCTATTGGACTTCGGTGCCTTTGTTAGACTAAAAGAAGGTGTTGAAGGTTTAGTTCATGTTTCACAAATTAGTTATGAACATGTTGAAAAACCATCTGATGAACTTAATATTGGCGATGAAATAGAAGTTAAAATTCTTGAAATCAGTCCTGAAACTAAGAGAATCGCTTTAAGTATAAAAGAAACTAAGGAAAAACCTGAGTCTAAACCAAGACCAGAACCAAAGAAGAGAGTTCAAAAACCTAAAAAAGAAAAAGCTCCTGAGTATGAAAATCAAGAATTAGAGCATAATCTTGGTGAGATCATAGAAGCAAAGCTTGATGAAAACTCAGAAGATGTGGAAGAATAAATTAATTTTACACTCAAACTTGAGTGATTGATTGCTACAAAAAAAGGTAGAGTTTACTCTATCTTTTTTTATTAAGACCTTTGGGGATTAAGTGGCAAAAATGGGTATCAATCTTCATAAAGCCAAGCTATCGAAAAGAGGGAGTTATGATTACCAGAAAGATACAAGAGGAATTTGAAATAAAGTACCTATCTCAATTTGCATCAAAGAGTAAATTTGCTAAACGTGAAATCGAAGAAGAAAAGGACTACTTTAGAACTTCCTATCAAAGGGATAGGGATAGAATAATTCACTCCAAGTCATTTAGAAGATTAAAACATAAGACTCAAGTTTATATCTCACCAGAAAAAGATCACTATAGAACAAGATTGACTCACACCCTAGAGGTCGCTCAAATAGCAAGAACCATTTCTCGCGCATTGGGTTTAAATGAGGATTTAACAGAAGCCATTGCCTTAGGGCATGACTTAGGGCACACCCCCTTTGGGCATATGGGTGAGGATGCACTATCTGTTTTGAATCCAAAGGGCTTTAAACATTATGAACAGTCTGCTAGAATAGTTAAGTTCTTAGAGATTAGCAAGGGTAAGCCGGGATTAAATTTGACAATGGATGTCGTTGATGGGATAGAGAATCATACTGGAGAGAATCGTGCAAACACCTTGGAAGGGAAAGTAATTAAATTTGCTGATAGGATAGCTTATATAAATCATGATATTGATGACTCCATCAGGGCGGGAATACTTTCTGAAGAAAATCTGCCAAATGACATAAGGGAGACCTTTGGGAATTCCCCTTCGGAAAGAATTAATTCCATGGTTGTAAATGTAATCAATGCTAGCATGGATTCAAATGATATTCAGATGGGCAAAGAGGAATATAAGTTAATGCTAGAACTTAGAAAATTTATGTTTCAAGAGGTTTATTTCAATCCTATTGTCAAAGCCGATGAAGACAAGGCAAAAGAAATAATTGAAAGATTATACTTATACTACTTAAAAAACATTGATAAACTACCGACTGAACATTTAAAAATTTATAGAATGTCAGATAAACTTCAAGAATCGACAAAAGAAGATATTGTAACTGACTATATTGCAGGAATGACTGATACATTTGCCATTCATGAGTATAAGGAGATATTTATTCCTAAACAATGGCATATTTAGAAATGATGGAGGAAAGATGGCATATATACCTGAGGAAAAAATTCAAGAAATTAAAGATCAATTGGATATTGTCAATATTATATCTGACTATGTAGAATTGAAACCTTCAGGACAAAATTTTGTAGGATTATGTCCTTTCCATAATGAAAAGACACCTTCATTTACCGTGTCCAAAACCAAGGGAATTTTCCATTGTTTTGGTTGTGGTGAAGGGGGAGATGCGATTTCTTTTATTATGAAGAAGGAAAATTTAAATTACATTGAAGCAATTCAATTTTTAGCGGATAAATTAGGTATATTTATAGAGACGGGAAATGTTGATAAAGAGTTATATGATCATAGAAAAAAACTGTATAGAATCAACGAAGAAGCTAAGTACTATTTCTTTCAACAGCTTCTTACTTATGAGAAACCTAAGGAGTATTTGGCCCAAAGAGGTTTACAAAAGTCTGTCGTAAACAAATTTATGTTAGGATATGCTCCAGATGGATTCAATAATCTTTTAAACTATTTTAGAAATAAAAATGTCGATACAAATGACCTTTTAGAGTTGGGACTTATAAAGAAGTCAAAAAACAACAGACTTTATGATGCATATAGGAATAGATTGATTTTTCCTATATTGAATACTAGAAAAGAGGTCATTGGGTTTGGAGGAAGAACCCTAGTTGATGATAGGGCCAAGTACATCAATTCCCCGGAGAGCATAGTTTATCATAAGTCACGGAATTTGTATGGAGTTGGAAATTTTAATAATATTTCCAAAAAGAACAAAGTAGTCCTGGTTGAGGGATATATCGATGTGATTTCCATGTATAATTATGGGATAGATTATTGTGTTGCCTCTCTTGGAACGGCTTTAACTAAAGAACAGGGGAAACTTATAAAAAGATATACTGAAAATGTATATATATGTTATGATGGAGATTCCGCTGGTAAAGCTGCTACGGAACGAGCCATACAGATTTTTAAGGAAATAGGGATATATCCAAACATTATTCAATTACCAGATGAATTGGACCCTGATGATTTTATAAAAAAATATGGTAAAGAATCCTTTGAAAATTTACTTGAAAATTCATTAAACCCCGTTTTATTCGATTATAATAAATTATTAGAAGAATTTGACTTACAGAACATAGATGAAAAGACGGTATTCTTAGAAAAATTGGTGAAACTCTTAAGTGAACTCGACAATGAGTTGATTAGGGATGAATATTTAAATAGATTTTCCAGGGATTTAAAGTTAGATCCTGAAAGCTTAAAAAATGAAATAAATAAAAATAAATCTAATAGTAAAAGACCTATAAGAAATGCTCCAGTGATTAAAAAGATAAACAGATCCTATAAGTTTATTTTTCTAGAGAGCTTGAGATATTATATTTTCAACAATGACTTGGATTTGAGAAGGTCAATTCTAGAATCTATCAGTTTTATGGAAGATGAAACTGAGTATTTTATACCAACTGTTGTTTTTATAGAGGACAATGACATTGGAATTGACACAGGTTTGAAGGATTTATCTGAGATAGATGGCGAAAAAAATGTAAAAAAGATAGTCCAGTATACGCTAAACACTAAAAATCGTTCCTATTATGTAAATAAGGTCAATGTGGAAAGATTTTTAGAATCCCTAGAGAGACATGTTTTAACCATAAAGAGGGATGATCTTAAAGAAAAGTTAGCGTTGCTACAGGAAAATGATGAGTTAAATGAAGATTTTAAAAAGGCATATGCAGAAATAGCGAGGGATATATTTAAAATCGATACACGTTTAAAGAATATCCAGTAAGGGGAGGGTAAAGTGAAAGATACTAAACCAACAAATAGTTTCGATGATATCAACGATGATTTAATAAAAGATATTTTAGAAGAACTTATTTCTATAGCATCAAATAATGATGGAATGATAGAATATAAGAAGTTCACCGGAATTGATGGTTTTTCAGAGCTTACAGAGGAAGATATTGAAGAAATTGAAGATAGACTGGAAAAAGAAAATATTGAACTTTTAAAAGAGGATGATATCGAGAGGGAAAATGACTCTGAGGAAGAAGAAAAAGATGATCTAAAGGATGATGACGAGGAAGAAGATGACAATAAGAAGGATCCTCTTGATAAAGTTGAAAATTTAGCACAGGACATGAAGGGTATTAGTGTTGATGACCCAGTTAAGATGTATCTTAAAGAAATAGGTAAAATTCCCCTTCTAACTGCAGATGAAGAAGTAGATTTAGCAAAGAGGATGGAAGCTGGAGAAATATATGCTAAGAGAAGGCTTGCTGAGACCAATCTACGACTTGTTGTAAGTATTGCAAAGAGATATGTAGGTAGGGGTATGCAGTTCTTGGATTTAATTCAAGAGGGAAATCTTGGGTTGATGAAGGCAGTTGAAAAATTTGATTATACCCGTGGATTCAAATTTTCCACTTACGCAACCTGGTGGATTAGACAAGCTATCACAAGGGCGATAGCAGACCAGGCTAGAACTATAAGAATTCCTGTTCATATGGTAGAAACCATTAATAAATTGGTAAGGATTGAAAGACAATTGATTCAGGAGTTAGGAAGAGATCCAACAAACGAAGAGATTGCTAAGGAAATGGGAATTGATGTAGAAAAAGTAAGGGAAGTAAGAAAGATTGCTCAAGAACCTGTTTCTTTGGAAACTCCAATAGGTGAAGAAGAGGATAGTCATCTGGGAGACTTTATTGAGGATGAGACTGCAGTAGCACCAGATGAGGCAGCTAATTTTACTATGTTGAGGGAACAATTAGATGATATTTTATCCACTTTAAATGATAGAGAAAGAAAGGTTCTTGAATTAAGATTTGGATTGACCGATGGGACTCCTAGAACTTTGGAAGAAGTTGGTAAAGAATTTAACGTTACTAGGGAGAGAATAAGACAAATTGAAGCTAAAGCTTTAAGAAAGTTGAAACATCCTAGTAGAAGTCAAAAACTGAGAGATTTTTTGGAGTAATTATGTCTCAAGATAGATTACAAGAAATTGTGGATTTTGTAGATAACAATTCAATTGTTGCAGATATTGGAACTGATCATGGATTGGTTCCAATATATTTGTCTAAGAATAAAGTGTCGAAGAAGATTATTGGAGTTGATATTAGTGAAAAGTCACTTTATAAACTTCAATCTAAAATAGAAAACAATTATGTTTATGATAATATCGAGACACGGGTTTCCGATGGTTTAAAGGCTTTAAAACCCTTTGAGGTGGATACTATTATAATATCCGGAATGGGAGGCATATTGATATCAAAGATAATTTCTGAAAGTATATCAATCGCAAAGTCCGCAAACACATTAATTCTTCAGGGAAATAACAATATAGAGCATTTAAGAAAGTTTCTTCATGAAAATGGTTTTGTCATAGTTGATGAATCAGATGTCTATGAGAAAGATAAATATTATCAGATCTTAAAAGTTAAGTGTGGATTAGAAGTTTATGATAATGATTTAGAATATGAGTTTGGAAGGATTTTAATAAATAAGGGTTCTAAAAATCTCTTGACTTATTTAAAAAGAAATATTGAAAAAATAGACATAATAATTGACGAAATAAGGACTTTAAGTCATGAAGAATCTACTGATAAGCTAGAACTATTGAGTAGAAGAAAAGAAAGTCTCGTAAGTGTGGTGAAGGAAGTTGAAGATAATAGACCTAATAAATAAATTTGAAGAAGATTGTCCGTTAGATTTACAAGAAGATTGGGATAATTCAGGACTTCAAATAGATTTTTCAAATGAAAGTCTAAGGGGGATTGTAATAGGCTTAGATTTATCAAAGGAGCTGTTAGATTTTACAATAGAAAAAAATTGTAACTTTATTTTTTTACATCACCCTTTCTTTTTTGAAAGCATTAAGTCCTTAAATTTTTATGGTGTTAGGGGCAAAATCCTTGAAAAAATAATAAAGAACAAAATTACAGTCTATTCAGCCCATACCAATTTCGACAAGGTAAGCTTTGGAGTTTCTGATATTTTAGCAAATAGATTAGAGCTAAAGGATATACAAACACTTTTACCAGTTGATGAAATTGGAAATGGCCTTGGCAAGTTTGGTGTGATAGAAAAACAGACATTATTAAACTGGGCTGAAAAGGTAAAGGGTCTTCTTGGCCTTCCAAATCTTATAATTTATGGGAATTTAGACAGAGTTATAAGTAGAGTTGGTGTAGTAGGTGGAAGTGGTTCTTTCGCCATTGATAGAGCTGTTCAACTGGAACTTGATCTTTTGATAACTGGAGATATTAAGTATCATGATGGTCAAAAAGCGATGGAGAATAATTTGGCTATTTTAGATATAGGACATTATAATTCAGAGATAGAATCGACAAACTACTTACTGAAGTATTTTTCAAAAATAATAGAAGAACCTATATTCACCTATAGATTTGACGTTTCTAATAGGAAAATCATTTGATGATTTTTATTGAGGCCCATATTGTATATGTAATTTTCTTTGAATGAAGGGTTACTTCACAGTAAGTTTAAAATTTACTTAGAAAAAATATGTTATAATAGACTTGAGCAGAAGAGATAATCGCGTGAAATAACGAGGAAAGTCCGTGCACCATAGAGCAGAATGCTGGATAACGTCCAGTGGGGGCGACCCTAAGGATAGTGCAACAGAGAGATACCGCCAATTTTATTGGTAAGGGTGGAAAGGTGAGGTAAGAGCTTACCAGCGCTTAGGCGACTAAGTGGCTATGTAAACCCCATTCGGTGCAAGATCAAGAGGAATTGTTGTGGCTGCTCGTCACACCGTAGGTAGATCGCTTGAACTCAAAGGTAACTTTGAGACTAGACAGATGATTATCAAATACAGAACACGGCTTATTTTCTGGTCATAAAAATTAAAATATAATCTAAGATTATCGATTATAAAAAAAGAAGCATTCATCAATTACTCAATTTGAGTTTTAGATGGATGCTTCAATTTTATCTTCCTATTTTTCGAAAAATTTATTTAGTAAATCGTAGAGATATTCCTGATCTTTACAACCACCAAGTTCTCTAATGGAATGCATTCCCAAAATAGGACAGCCGATGTCGACTGATTTTATATTCAAATGAGAACTATTTATTGGTCCTATTGTTGAACCTCCTGGCATATCAGAACGATTAACGAAATATTGACAAGGTATATTATTGTCCTTACATATTTGTTTTATATATCCTGAGGATATACTATCAGATGTATAGCTCATTCTGGCAGAGGATTTAATAGCCGGTCCTTCATTAATTATCGGATAATTTGTAGGGTCGTTTTTTTCAACATAGTTTGGATGAAGTGCATGGGCTTGGTCTGCAGAAATCATAAAAGACTTATCTATTGCAATATCAAAGTCTTGGAAATCTCCTCCCATTGCAAATACAATTCTTGTCAAAGTGTCGCGAAGGAATGGGGAATCCGCTCCCTCTTTTGTCATAGATCCAATCTCTTCATGATTAGATATCAGTACCATATTTATTGCAGAACTTGTTTTTGACGTCATAAGTGCATCTAAAGAAGCATAGGCCATAGCTAAGTTATCTATTCGCCCAATGGAATAAAATTCCTCATTAAGGCCCAGGTAACATCCAGGTGTAGTATCATATAAGAATAGATCAAAATCCAATATATTATCCTTATCGATCTCTAATTCTTTAGATATAAGATTTAATAAAAAGTTCTCCTTTTCAAGCTCTTCTACTACCAATCCCATAATAGGTAAAGTGTCTTTTTGTGCGTTATATTCATAGCCTTTATTTATCTCGCGATTCATATGAATGGCAAGGTTTGGGATTGTTATTATTGGTCTTTTAAAGTCGATTAATTTACTTTTTATTTCTCCTTCTAAATTCATAGAAATTCTACCGGCTATGGAAAGTGGTCTATCAAACCAAGTACTTAAAATAGGTCCACCATATACTTCGGTGTTTAGTTTAATATATTTTTCCTTTTCTATAATTACTGGATTTGGCTTGATTTTAAAAGTAGGTGAATCACTATGAGACCCAACAATATTAAAATGAGTAAATTTAGATACTTTACCAGTAGTAAAGGCTATTATTGCCGAATCTCCTATGGAAGTAAAGTAACTACTATTATCTTTAATCTCCCATCTCTGTGATCTCTTCAGTTCTTTAAAACCTTTTTTAGTCAACATCTCTATAGAATTTTGGTTTACATGGTAAACGGAAGGACTTTTATCGATAAATTCCATAAGTCCATCAACATATTTGTTCATTTAATCACCTCGTTTATATTGTAACATCAATTCAAATTTACGTTTTGTATTTTTTATGATATAATAAAAATATCTTCAGGGCGAGGTGCAATTCCTCACCGGTGGTAAAGTCCACGAGCCCATCATGGGTTGATTTGGTGAAATTCCAAAACCGACAGTAAAGTCTGGATGAAAGAAGAATTAATTTTTATATTTTAGCCCCGAAGGAATATGGGGCTTTTTTATTTGTCAACTCGTTTGATAAAGCCCTAAATTTTAGGAGGAAAAGATGAATTTATCAAAGTTGATCAGAATAGCACTATTAGGTGCTATAGCAGGAATATTGATGGTGACATTACACTTCCCTCTACCTATGTTTCCGCCTTTTATGGACATAGATATTGCAGAAGCTCCAGCTGTAATTGCTGGGTTTACAATGGGACCATTGGCAGGGTTTTATGTTATAATAATTAAGTTGATAGTAAAGTTGATAGTACAATCAACTAGTACGGGAATGATAGGTGAGCTATCTAATTTAATAGTGTCCAGTGCGTTGGTATGCACATCCTCTTATCTATATAGAAAGAATAAGAGTGTTAAGAATGCAATTGTCTCTTTGGCAATTGGAGTAATTGCTATGTCAATACTTGCGGCGTTGAGCAATTATTTTGTGATATTTCCACTTTATGGTTTGAAAATTCCAGAATATGCTCAAACTTTTTCGAAAATCAACCCACTAGTTAAAAACACTGTTACTTTTTTATTGATTTCAATTATTCCTTTTAATATTATTAAGGGATTTCTCGCTTCAATTGTAGCTTTGGGACTGATCAAGCCAGTTGAAAAATATTTAAATAGAGCATAGGATGAAAAATTCTTATTAGAATTTTGCATATTAAATATAAAGCTCAAAAAATTTAGCTCACTGTAGAAATGGTCCACTTACTATATATGTGGACACAAAGACTACTATTCTATAGGCTAAGTTTTAATTGAGCTTTTTGTTTTGTCAATTTTATTTATATATGCCATCCTTTAAACAACGCTGGATTATCACACAGATTATGAATTATTTATTGATGGGGTTAGTAATGTTTAAATTTGAATCTAAAAGCTTAGAAGATACAAAAGATTTTGCAAAAAATCTGTCTAAATTTTTAATACCAGGAAATGTTATATCTCTAATTGGGGAGATGGGCTCTGGAAAGACTACTTTTACTCAATATTTGTTAAAAAATTTGGGTGTGGAAGATTATATCACCAGTCCGACTTTTTCTTTAGTCAATAGTTACGAGGGAAAGTATACGATAAATCATATGGACTTATATAGACTAGAAGATGAATCAGAAATGGAAACTTTAGATATAGATAATTTGTTTTATCCTGAAGGCATTACCATAATTGAATGGGCAGAGCGTGCAAAAAGCTATTTGCCTAGAAATTTAATTGAAATTTATATCGACAAGACTTCATTAGAAGGTCGTAGGTTTGAAATAAGAGGAAATAATAGAGAGGAAATAAGATTAATTAAGGAATTACAATGAATATTTTAGGGATAGACACATCTGGAATGATATCATCCTGTTGTGTGATGGAAAATGGAAAAATTATTGGGGAATTTAATGTAAATCAAAAGAGAACTCATAGTGAAACTCTAGTTCCCATGATAGAGGAATTGTTGAACAAATTGGGATTAAGCCCTGAAGAAGTAGATTATTATGCCGTTGGAAAAGGTCCTGGTTCATTTACTGGACTTAGAATAGGTATGACAGTTGCAAAGACTTTGGCTATGGTTTTTGATAAAAATATTATTGGAGTTTCCACTTTGGAAGCTATCGCCAAAGGTACTTTTACTGAAAAGAAAATTATACCTTTAATCGATGCCCGTGGTGGAAGAGTCTATTATGGAGTCTATCAATGGATAGATAAAGATTTAAGGCAGCTTGAAAAAGAAGATTTAATTTATTTTGAAGACCTTTTAATAGATTTAGACAAAAAAAATGAAGAATATATTTTTGTTGGCGATGTGGATAGTTTTAAAGAAGAGATATTTGAAAAAGGATATAGATATATTGAAAATATGAGCACAAATATAGCTTCTAATATCTGTAAAATTGCCTATGACAAAAGGGATATTGCAACAAAGGACTATTTGGATCTTAAACCGGAATATATTAGAAAGTCTCAAGCCCAGAGGGATTTAGAAAAGTAGGTATTATGTATAGAGTTAAGAAAATGGAATATGAAGATATCAAAGACGTTGCAGTGATGGAAAAGGAAATATTTAAATTTCCTTGGGCCTATGAATCATTTGTCAGTTTTTTGGACAATAAATTCAATCATTTTTACTTGGTTTTAAAAGATGATGAACTCGTAGGCTATTTTGGGATTATGATGATCTTTGATGATTGTGATATATATAGTGTGGGAGTAAGACCAAAATATCAGGGAGAAGGTATAGGCAATTTTATAATTAAAAAAATTATTCAAATATGTAATGAGAATAATGTAAATACAATAACTTTGGAAGTAAGGGAATTTAATTATAAAGCCATTGGACTTTATGAAAAATTTGGTTTTAAGCTACTTACAAGAATAAAGGGATATTATTCAAATCCATCTGAAGATGGATTGTTAATGAGGTTAGATTTAGATGAAGAATAAAATAAAAATCTTGGCTATAGAGACTTCCTGTGATGAAACCTCTGTAGCCGTAATAGAAAACGGGAGAAGAGTCTTATCAAATATTATCTCTTCTCAGATAAATACTCATAGAGTTTTTGGTGGTGTAGTGCCGGAAATAGCAAGTAGAATGCATCTTGAGAGTATAAACCATATCATTAAAGAAGCTTTAGAGGAAGCTAATATAGGCTTTAAGGATGTGGATGTAGTCGCATGCACTAAAGGTCCTGGTTTGATTGGAGCACTTTTAGTAGGTATATCGGCTGCAAAAGCTATCTCATATGGCTTAAATATACCCCTAATTGGAGTTAATCACATGGAGGGGCATATATGTGCTAACTATTTAGTTCATGGGGATTTAGAGCCGCCTTTTGGAGGATTGGTAGTTTCTGGAGGACATACTTACCTTGTCAATGTAAAAGATTATGAAAATATCGAGATATTGGGAAGAACTAAGGATGATGCCGCAGGGGAATCCTTTGATAAAATTGCGAGAGCCTTGGGATTGCCCTATCCTGGAGGACCTGAAATAGATAAAAGAGCAAAAAATGGAAACAAAGAAGCTATTAACTTTCCAAGACCTCTCATAGATGACAACACCTATGACTTTAGTTTTAGTGGTTTAAAAACTTCAGTATTAAATTATTTAAACCAAAAAAATCAAAAGAAAGAACAAATCAATATTGATGATGTAGCAGCAAGTTTCCAGGAAGCTGTATTGGACGTTTTAGTCAAAAAATCAGAGAGATTGATTAAGTCCTTCTCCATGGATAAATTTATTATTTCCGGGGGAGTGGCTGCAAATTCTTCGTTAATTGAGAAAATGCAAAGTGTTTGTGATGACAATGGAGTAAAATTGTACTACCCAACAAAGATATTTTGTACCGATAATGCAGCTATGATAGGTTCTGCTGCATATTACAACTATATATCTGGCAAAAGAGATGAATTGGATTTAAAGGTCTATCCTAACTTAGAGTTAAATGAGTAGGGTGGACCTTACTTTTATTAAATGTTGATACATGATATCAATGGTATTGATAATTAGTATCTAATACGTTATACTAATACCTAGATTGTTTTAGATTAAGACGACTAGGAGGGATTAAGTGATTACATTATCAGATGTTAAAGTCGGTAAGACTTACATAGTTAAAAAAATAAATGGAAAAGGACCTATCCGTAGAAGAATAATGGATATGGGCATAACAAAGGGAGTTAGAATATTTATAAAAAAAGTAGCTCCCCTTGGTGATCCTGTTCAAATGACTTTAAGGGGTTATGAACTGACCTTAAGAAGACAGGATGGCAGAATAATTGACGTGGAGGAAGAGATTGATGAGTAAAATGACCATAGCCTTAGCTGGAAATCCAAATAGTGGAAAGACTACACTTTTCAATCTACTTACCGGAAGCAATCAATATGTTGGAAACTGGCCAGGCGTTACAATTGAAAGAAAAGAAGGATACTATTTAAAGGATAAGGAAATAAAAATTGTAGATTTGCCAGGGATATATTCCCTTTCTCCATATTCACCAGAAGAGGTTGTCTCCAGGGATTTTCTTATAGATGAAAAGCCAGACTTGATAATTAATATTGTAGATGCAACGAATTTAGAGAGAAATCTATATTTGACAACTCAACTTATGGAGCTAAATATACCAGTAGTAATAGCGCTAAATATGATGGATATAGTTGAGAAGACTGGATTAAAACTAGATATCAAATCCTTAAAAAAATACATGAAATGTGAAGTTGCTACAGTTTCTGCCCTAAAGGGAACCGGTATTGATGAACTGATGCAAATTTGTATTGATAGGGTGAATAGAGGAAAGCAAGAGTATGTAATTTTTGACGAAAATGTTGAAAGTAAATTAAATGAAATAAGAGATAAAATAGTCATAGAAGAAACTGATAACGATTATCGATGGAACAGTATAAAATTACTTGAAAACGACAAAAAAATAATCGAAAAATTAGGACTTAATGAAAAGGATAGAGTCGAATTAGAAAGGGTCCAAAAAGAATTATTTGAGGAGTTTGAAGACGATGGTGAAGGAGTCATTACAAATGAGCGATATAACTTTGTCTCTTCTGTTGTAGAAAAATCCTTAACTAAAAGCAATAAAGGTGAAAGTGCCTCTGACAAAATCGATAAGATTCTTACAAATAGAATTTTAGCCTTTCCTATATTTATTCTAATAATGACAGGCATTTATTATGTGGCGATGAAAATTGTTGGAGGACCTGTTACAGACTGGGTTAATGAAGTGTTTTTTGCAGAAATAATTGGGGAAAATACAAGAAACTTTTTAATGTCCGTTGATACAGCTCCTTGGCTAGTCAGTTTAATTGTAGACGGGATAATAAATGGTGTGGGATCTGTACTTGGCTTTTTACCAGTAATTGCTGCATTGTATTTATTTATAGCCCTATTGGAAGATATTGGATACATGTCTAGAATTGCCTTTATTCTAGACAGGATTTTTAGACGACTTGGATTATCGGGAAAGTCTTTCATACCTATCATAATGGGGATGGGATGCTCTGTACCTGGTATTATGGCCACTAGGACCATAGAGTCTGAAAAGGATAGAAGGATGACTATTATAGTAGCTTCCTTTATGCCTTGTGGCGCAAAAACGGAAATAATTGCTTTATTGACTGCTTCTGTTTTTGCTGGAAAGTGGTGGTTTGCTCCATTATGTTATTTTGCAGGAATTTTAGCAGTTATAATAAGTGGATTGATACTGAAGAAGACTTCTATGTTTGTAGGGGACACAACTCCCTTTGTTATGGAACTTCCATCCTATCATGCACCAAAATTTAGTAATATTTTTAAAGTGACATGGACTAGAATAAAATCCTTCATAATTAAAGCGGGGACAATTATTCTAGTTGCAACGGTTGTACTATGGTTTTTGATGAACTTTAGTTTAACTGGCGAATTTCATGAATTTTCAGGAAGCTCCCATTCGATCTTAGAGGGTATAGGGAAAGTAATATCTCCAATATTTACTCCTCTTGGATTTGGTAATTGGCTAGCGGCTGTTTCCACAGTTGTTGGACTTGTGGCAAAGGAACTTGTAGTAAGTACCTACGGTTTAGTTGCGGGAATTGGCGCGGATTTAACTGCAGAGTCTGCTGATATGATAAACTATGCAAATCTTGCATTTACTTCTGTTTCCGCCCTTAGCTTTATGATTTTCAACCAACTTTCAATTCCATGTTTTGCTGCTATTGGGGCTATAAAAAATGAGATGAAAGATACAAAGTGGACATTATTTGCCCTAGGATATCAAATTGTTTTTGCTTACTGCATTTCGTTGATGATCTATCAATTTGGTAGAGTAATTGTTTTGGGAGATGGCTTTAATATTTGGACATATATCAGTATTGGAGTTGCTTTAATATTTATATATCTACTATTTAAGCCTGATCCTAATAAAAGTAAAAGTAAGGAGTAATAAATGGCTACATTTATAATTTCTATTATTCTTATTGCTATTATTGTATTAGCAGTGAGATATATGAAGAAGAAAAAAAGCACTTGTCCTGGATGTGGCAGTTGCAATGTAACTTCTTGTCCAGCGCATAGGGAATACAAGAATAATTTAAAGCAAAATAAATAAAAATTTTGTGATTTACTAAAAAGTATGGCACAGTTTTCTTAAATTTAGAGTTTTAAGGACAACTGTGCTTTTTCTTTTTATGAAAATGATATACAATGTAAGTAATATTTGTTAGGAGGATTTATGAATAAGAAAGTAGTATTAAGTGCGGTTCAACCGTCTGGAGGCTTGACAATAGGTAATTATTTAGGAGCTATTAAAAATTTTGCAAAACTTCAAGAAGATTATGATTGTATATATGCTATTGCGGATTTACATTCTATAACAGTTCCTCAAATTCCAAAGGATTTGAGAAGAAGAAGCTATGAGCTTCTAGCGGTATATATGGCATGTGATGTGGATCCTGAGAAGTCCACCGTTTTTCTTCAATCCCACGTGCATCAACATTTGGAATTAAGTTGGGTTTTAAGCTCTATTTCATATATGGGACAATTGGGAAGAATGACTCAATATAAGGATAAGGCTCAAAAATCAGAAGAAAATTTAAATGCAGCTCTATTTACTTACCCAGTATTGATGGCTGCAGATATCTTGTTATATCAAACGGATTTTGTTCCTGTAGGCGAAGATCAAAGACAACATTTGGAACTTGCTAGGGATTTAGCCATAAGGTTTAATAGCAAATATTCAGATACATTCAAAGTTCCAGAAAATTTGATTCAAAAGGCTACAGGTAAGATATATAGTTTAAAAGAACCCAATATAAAAATGTCAAAATCTTCTGAAGATGAAAATAGTTATATTTTAATGCTGGATGATCCTAAGACTATAGAGAGAAAGATTAAGAGAGCTGTAACGGATTCTGAGGCCAATTTCTGCTATTCAGATAAACAACCTGGTCTAAAAAACTTAATCAATATTTATTCAGCATTTTCTAAAGAACCAGTTGAAAAGATTCTACAAACTTATGAGGGAGATAGCTATGGGCAGTTTAAACTGCATTTAGCAGAAGTCATAATTGAGAGTTTAAGACCTATTCAAGAAAAATATAATAGGCTGATAGAAGATAAATCGTATTTGGAAGAGGTTATGGAAAAAGGAGCTTCTAAGGCTTCATATATGGCTAATAAAACGTTGAGGAAAGTATACAGAAAAGTAGGATTTGTCCAAATTTAAAATTTATAACAAGACAAGCTTAAAAGGGATAGACTTTTAATTTCTCAATTTCTGATACAACCTTAACTATGTTATAATAGCAATGAAGTTTAATAGAGGGATTAATATCTTATGAAGAAAAAGAGAAAAAAGGGCATAAAAATTTCCCCGCAGCTTATAATTGTTTTTTTAATAATCATACTCATATCTAGAAATTTTTATGTAAAAGCGTTTAAGGGGAAGACAATTGACATCGACAATATTCATAACTATGAAAATACAATATCCGTAACTGGACTTGTGATTAGGGAAGAGTTTTTAATCTCTTATAATGAATTTATTAATAAGGAGCAGGAAAATGATTCAAAAATTTCTGCCAATTCAAATATCGGCTCGATTAACTCTTTTCAAAATAATCTGGATTTAGATTTAGATGAAGCTAAAAAAAAGTTTGATGAGTTAAATAATGAAGAAAATGTATATATGAAGAAAAAAAAGAGCGAAGACAATAAAGCCGAGGAAGAAAAAGAAGAACCTGTTATATTGATGAACGAGGATGTTATTTATAAAAAAATAAGGAACTCTGAATTCAATGAAATTTATAAGTTAGATGAAACTTCTGGGCAGTACCTTTCTGACAATAGAGAAGAGTTGAATTACTTAAAAAATAAGTATAGAGTAATCTCTAATGTCTTGGAAAATAACGGTGAGAATATGAAGTCTCCTGTCCCTGGTATAATAAGTGAAAACTTAGATGGATATGAAGATATATTGAATCCTTATAATATAGACCTTGAGGATTTTGATTTTGATTTAGAAAAAACTACACAGGAACCGAAGGAAAGTGTGGGAACAAAAATTGTTAATAACAATTTCTTCTATTTATACCTGAAAATACCGACTTCTAAATTATTAAAGGAATATGATATAGGTTCTTCTATAAAAGTTAAGATTGACAAAACTTATTTAACTGGAGAAATTGAAGATAAGTTTGAAGACGAGGAATTTACTAAATTATTATTATATTTTAACTCAGGTTTTAAAAATGTTGAAAAAACAAGATTTATTAAAACGCAGTTGATAAATTATGAAAAAAAATCTTTTATCCTTCCCAATTCGGCTATAGTTAAGAAAAAGAATCTTTGGGGAGTATATACGAAGACAGCATCAGGAATTGTAGAATTTAAGCCCGTTGAAATAATTAAGGAAGATGATAATGAGACCTATGTTTCAATAGGGGACAATTCTAAGATTTCCTTAGGAGGTAAAAAACATAGCACTATAATGCTATATGATGAGGTAATTTTACATCCAAATTTAGTAAAGGATAATGAATTATTAGAATAGGTGAGAATTTGAGCATTAGCGATAATATTGATAGAATAAAAAAAGATATCGAACATATAAGACAAATAAAGAACATAAACTATGATATTAATTTGATTGCAGTTTCAAAAACTGTAGATTCTGCTAGGGTTAAAGAGGCCTATGATCATGGTCAAAGGGACTTTGGAGAAAATAAAGTTCAAGAACTCATCAAGAAGAAAGAGGAATTAAAGGATTTAGATATAGATTTTCATATGATTGGGTATCTTCAAAGTAATAAAGTAAAATATTTGGTTAACAATACAAAACTAGTACACTCTCTAGATAGAAAATCTCTGTTAAAGGAGATGGAAAAAAGAGGTAGTAAGGAAGATTATACTTTTAATTGCTTGGTCCAAGTCAATTTGGCAAAAGAAGAGTCAAAATCTGGTATTTATTTAGAGGATTTGGACGAGTTTTTAAATCTTGTCGAGGACACTACTCATGTAAAAGTTCATGGACTTATGATGATAGCACCTTTTGTTGAGGATGTAGAAGAGATAAGACCATTATTTAGAAGGATGAACAATCTCTTTTTAGAGTTAAAAGACAAAGATTTTAAGAATATTTCTATGAAATACCTATCTATGGGTATGAGCCATGATTATAAGGTTGCAATTGAAGAGGGAGCTAATATAATAAGAATAGGTACGGATATTTTTGGAAAGAGAGTATATAATTAGGAGGGAATATGAGCGTATTTGATAAATTTAAAAATCTTCTAGGATTAGAAGATGATTATATTGATGAAGATTATTATGACGATGATTATATTAACAAGGACTATTATGATAAGAAGGAAGAGTTTACTGACAATCAAGAACCTGTAGTAGAATATCAGGAACCGGTTAAACCTACAACAAATAGATTTAAAAAGAGCAATGTGGTTAGTATAAATGAAAATTTTGCATCTGAAAGAGTTAAAATTTTGATTCATGAACCTATTAACTACGAGGATGCACCACCTGTTTTAGATGATATTATAGCTAAAAATGTGGTTGTGTTAAATTTAGAAATGTTAGAAATTGACGTAAAGAAGAAGACTTTCGACTTTGTTAGTGGAGGTATTTACGCTATCGACGGAAAGATACAAAAAGTTAGTAAGGATATTTTTGTTATAGCGCCGAAAGAAATTGAAATAGATGGAAAATTAAAAGATCAGATCCAAAGCAAAGGATTTTATCAATTATAATGCAAAGAGATATTGATAGGATTCTAGGCCATATCACAGATATAGATACAAAAAAGACTATCAAAAGCTTTGCTGATAGTCTATTTGTTGTTATGGACAAAGAAATTATTTATTGTACTGATTTTTTAACTCCTGGGGAACTAAAATATTGCATAAGCCTGCTAAATACTTATGGTTTTGAAGATTATATAATCTATCCAAGTAGAGAAGAATGTGAAAGAAATGTAATTATTTTACATGGTAATTACAATGTTCCAAATCCAAAAGAGTATATTAAAATTCTTTCTTTTAAAACTGAAGGGACAAAAATAAACCATAGAGATGTACTTGGGGCAATACTATCTTTAGGAGTAATGAGAGAAAAAATAGGGGATATTCTTTTCAAAAAGATAGGTCCGTTATTTTTTTAAGAAATACAATTTCAAATTTTATTCATATCAACCTGAATAAAATTAATAATTACAATGTTAAAATTAGTGAGCTTGAAGAATTTGACTTCAATGAAGTTGAGAAAAATTATATTAAGAAAAATATCGTAGTGTCATCTCTTCGCTTGGATACTATCTGTTCTGGGATAATGAACGTATCTAGAAATAAAGCGAGGGATAAGATATTAAAGGGTGATGTCAAAGTCAACTATATTGAATCTAAGATCACCCATGAAGTATTAGAAGATAAATCTTTAATATCCATACGGGGATATGGCAGGTTTAAATTTATGGAAATCTTAGGAAGAACTAAAAAAGATAATTATATCGTAGAAATTTTAAAATATGTGTAGGAGAGTCAACTTGGGATTATTAATAATTATTTTAGCTATTTTAATAGACCAAATCACTAAGTATTTGGCAATTGGACTAAAAAAGGGTTCAATCGGAATCATAGATAGTTACTTAAACCTTATCTACGTTGAAAATAGGGGTGCTGCATTTGGTATTTTGCAAGGCAAGAAGTTTTTTTTAACATTTGTAACCCTTGGGGTTATTTTGGCAATGTCTTTTTATCTCTATAAGGGATATAATAAGTTTTCTCTTATAAGTAAAATTGGATTGTCATTAATAATTGGAGGAGCTATAGGCAATTTGATAGATAGGGTTTTTAGACATTATGTAATAGATTTTATATCCGTTACATTTCCAAATGGATATGATTTTCCTGTATTTAATGTTGCGGACATCTGTGTTGTAATTGGAACGATATTTATCATTTTAGCATTTTTTACTACTAAGGATTTTGAGGGTGTTTTATGATAATATTCAATAATAGTTGGGATGAATTATTAAAAGAAGAATTTAAGAAGGATTACTATCAAAGGTTAAGAAAAATATTAATCAATGAATACAAAAATTATGAAGTGTTTCCAGACATGAACTTAATCTTTGATTCATTGAAAAAAGTCAGCTATGAAGATGTCAAAGTTGTGATTATAGGCCAAGATCCATATCATGGTCCAGGTCAAGCGCATGGTCATAGCTTTTCTGTTATGCCAAAGGTGATGATACCTCCTTCTTTAAGAAATATCTATAAGGAAATTGTAGATGATGTAGGAGGTTATATTCCAAATAATGGATATCTAATGAAGTGGGTAAACCAGGGAGTTCTTCTTTTAAATACTACTTTGACCGTTAGAAGGGGAAAGGCAAATTCTCACAGGGACATAGGTTGGCAGGTGTTAACGGATAGAATAATTGAAATATTGGGAGAAAAAAAAGACCCATTAGTATTTATTCTGTGGGGAGCTCATGCTATATCTAAAAAGCGTTTTATTCAAAATAAAAACCATCTTGTAATTCAATCACCTCATCCTTCACCCCTTTCGGCCTATAGAGGTTTCTTTGGCAGCAGACCATTTTCTAAAACAAATAGATATTTAAAAGATAATGGGTTAAATCCTATTGATTGGCAGATTGAGAACATATGAAAAAAATAAAAATACTTATTAAAGAGGATTCAAACTTATGTGAATCTAAAGATAAAACGCCCTTAGAATTTGGTCGTATTGATAAATATCTCTCAGAATATATGGAAGACTATACCCGTAGTTATATAAAATCTCTAATCAAAGCTAAAAAAGTTTTTGTTAACGATAAAATAATAAAACCATCCTATATTCTAAAGATTGGAGATTCGATAACTGTAGAGCTACCAGAGGATGACACTTTTGAAATATTGCCTGAAAATAAGCCTTTAGATGTGATATATGAAGACCAGTTTCTTGCTATCTTAAATAAACCACCACATCTTATAGTTCACCCAACACAGAGCATAAAATCTGGAACATTGGTAAATAGGCTTAAATATTGGTTTGAAAACCTATCCGATATTTATGCCCCATTTAGGCCTGGTATTGTTCATAGATTAGACAAGGATACAACAGGGCTTATTGTAATAGCTAAGGATAATGTTACACATGAAAAGCTTAAAGATATCTTCAAAGCTCGTAAAATTGAAAAACATTATGTAGCAATTGTCCAGGGTACTATTGATGAAAAGATAGTCATTGAAAAGCCTATAGGAAGGGATTTGAATAACCGAACAAAGATGGCTGTTGACGAAGAGCTAGGTAAATATGCAAAATCCATAGTTCTACCTTTGGAGTATAATGAGGATTATTCCTCGGTAGATGTAGAAATTTTAACGGGAAGGACACACCAGATTCGAGTACACTTATCTTCTATCCATCATCCCATTTTAGGAGATAGGACCTATGGACTTAAAAAAGAGAAAGTCAATGCTACAAGGCAGATGTTACACGCCTACTTTCTTAAATTTTGCCATCCTATTACAGGTAAAATGATATCTGTAGGCGCTTTACCTGGAGAGGAGTTTATTACCATTCTTAAAAAGTGTAACTTGGATAAAAATAAATTGTATAGGCATCTTGATTCCATGGAGGTAAATAATGGATAAAAATCTCGTTTTATTTTGTAATATTTTATCAATTTCAAATCCGGTAACTATAGCCTTATTAGAAAAATTTACCAGCTATAAGGAATTTATAGCTAATATACCGGATTTAAACGAAATACTTAACTTAGACAAGAGAACTGTTAATAAAATAATTAAAAATCGAGATCTCAATTTAAATGAATACCTAGAAAAGCTAAAGAAACTTGGTATATCCATGACTTTTTTTGGGGATGATGACTATCCGGAAAATCTTAACTATATAGATGATCCTCCTTTGATGTTATATTATATGGGTACTCTAAGCAAAGAAGATGGTCTAGGACTTTCCATAGTTGGATCACGAAAATGCACATCCTATGGCGCATGGGCTTGTAAGGAATTGGCTTATGAACTTTCAAGAAATAAAATTCCAATTATTTCCGGGCTTGCCTATGGTATAGATAGAATTGCACATGAGGTTAGCTTAGAAAATAATAATAGAACAGTAGCGGTTATAGGAAACGGTTTGGATATTGTATATCCATATAAGCACAAGGAGCTTTATAAAAAAATAGTAAATAATGGAGTGATTTTTTCTGAATACGCCCTGGGAGTTGAGCCTCTTCACTATAATTTTCCATATAGG
The DNA here is from genome assembly GCF_029983815.1 of Lagierella sp. Classification (GTDB taxonomy): domain Bacteria; phylum Bacillota; class Clostridia; order Tissierellales; family Peptoniphilaceae; genus Mediannikoviicoccus. The sequence goes on along the minus strand of NZ_JASBYU010000001.1, from coordinate 52,334 downwards.
AATAGAATTATATCTGGAATAGGCCAAGGCGTAGTCGTAATAGAAGCTCAAAAAAAATCTGGAACTTTAATAACTGCCAATTATGCTGCAGACCAGGGGAAGGATGTTTTTGCACTACCAGGTAATATAAATAGCTTTTATAGTGTTGGAACAAACGACTTGATAAAAGACGGTGCTAAAATAATAACGGATGTTGATGATATACTGGAAGAAATCCACTGTCCAAATAAAAAGCAAGAGGAAGTTATTCAACTGACTTTAGATGACCCGATTGAAAACAACATCATTAATTTACTTATTTCCAGTCCATGCACTTGTGATATTATTTCAAATCAGTTAGGATTACCTATAGATGAAGTCAATGCTAATTTGACAAAGTTAGAAATGAAAGGATATGTTATAGAGGAAATAGGAGGGGTTTTTTACCCTGTAGTTCAGAAAGGATAGATAGATGGCTAAAAATTTGGTTATAGTCGAGTCGCCTACAAAAGCAAAGACAATAGGTAAAATTTTAGGAAGAAACTATAAGGTAGTTGCATCTGTAGGTCACTTAAGGGATTTACCCAAGAGTAAAATGGGAATTGACATAGAAAACAACTTTGAACCTCAATATATAAATGTGAGGGGAAAAGGTGACATAATAAAAAGTATAAAAAAAGAAGCGAAAAATTCAGATAATGTATTTTTGGCAACTGACCCTGATAGAGAGGGGGAAGCCATTTCTTGGCATATATCGAATTTGCTAGGAATGGATCAAAATTCAAAAAATAGAGTAGAGTTTAATGAAATTACAAAGGACACTGTAAAAAAATCTATTAAAGAACCTAGGACCATAGATATGAGTTTAGTAGATGCTCAGCAAGCTAGGAGGGTATTGGATAGACTAGTTGGTTACGAAATCTCTCCAATACTTTGGAAAAAAGTAAAAAGTGGGTTAAGTGCAGGAAGGGTTCAGTCCGTTGCCCTTAGGCTATTATGTGAGAGGGAAAAGGAAATTAGGGACTTTAAACCTCAAGAATACTGGACTATAAGTGCAAAGCATGAAAAAGAGGGTATGGAATTTGAATCTTCTTTTTATGGCTTTTATGAAAATGGCAAGGAAAAGAAATTAGATATTAAGACTAAACAAGGAGTAGATAAAGTTATTTCTAAACTTGATAGGAATGGATTTAAAGTTGAGGATGTAAAAACTGGGACCAAAAAAAGAAATCCATATCCTCCATTTACTACTAGTACTTTACAGCAGGATGCAAATAAAAGATTAAATTTCTCTGCTTCTAAGACCATGACTCTGGCACAACAACTCTACGAAGGGATAAGTATTGGTAAAGAGGGAAATGTCGGTTTAATATCTTATATGAGAACCGACTCTACTAGAATTTCCTCAGGAACTATTTCCGATAGTCTTAAGTATATCCAAGAAAACTATGGAAAGGAATTTGCATCTAAAGGCAATCCCTATGGAAAGAACAAAAAGGGAGCACAGGATGCTCATGAGGCAATTAGACCAAGTTCCATGATGAGAAATCCAAAATCAATTGAAAGATATTTAAGTTCTGATCAATACAAATTATATAATCTCATTTGGTCAAGGACTTTAGCAAGTCAAATGACGCCTGCTAAGTATAAAACAACTTCTGTAATCATAAATAACAATAATTTCATTTTTAAAATAAATGGAAATGTTGAAGCTTTCAAGGGCTTTACTAAGGTTTATCCTATTAATGACACCAATGTAATCATACCTGAGATAAAAAAAGGTGAAGTTTTAAAGACAATGGACATATTGTCTGACCAACACTTTACAAAACCTAAAGCTAGATTTACTGAGGCTAGTTTGGTAAAGACTTTGGAAGAGGATGGTATAGGCAGACCTAGTACCTATGCTTCTATAATCAGTAGTTTAATTAAAAGAAATTATGTTGAACTCAAGCAGAAAAGATTTTTCACCACTGATCTAGGGGAGAATGTAAACTCTTTTCTCCTAAAATATTTTGATGAAATCATAAATGAAAAGTTTACTGCACAGATGGAGTCAGATCTAGATAGAATAGCTGATGATGAATTAGATTGGAAAAAGATTGTAAGTGATTTTTATAAAGATTTTGATAAACAATTGAAAAACGCAAAGAAGGATGATGATAATTTCAAAGTAGAACCGGAGAAAACAGGAGAAAAATGTCCTGAATGTGGTCACGATCTTGTAATAAAACATGGTAGAAACGGGAAATTCATAGGCTGTAGTAATTTTCCAGATTGTACTTTTACTAAGGTTATATTGAAAAAAATAGGGGTCAATTGTCCTAAATGCGGTGGCAATATCATCGAAAAAGTGTCCAAGAGGGGCAAGGTGTTTTATGGTTGTGACAATTACCCAAAATGCGACTTTGCATTATGGGATAAGCCAATTGATGAAAAATGTCCGAAATGCGGTTCAATCCTTATTCATAAGAAAAATAGAAATGTAGATGAGATACGATGTTCTAATGAAAATTGTGACTTTAAAAAATAAAAAAAGTTGCGAAATTTCTTTAAGTATGGTATTATACACGAGGAAAACACACATTTGACGATTGGAGAAGAGTTGCTTAAAAGTCCTTCTTCAAGCTGACTCAAATGGAGGTAAAAACAAGGAGGAAATATTTAATGGCAGTAGTATCAATGAAAAACCTGTTAGAAGCAGGAGTACACTTTGGACATCAAACTAGAAGATGGAATCCAAAGATGAAAAAATTTATTTTTACAGAGAGAAATGGAATCTATATTATAGATTTGCAAAAAACTGTAAAACAAGTTGAAGAAGCTTACAAATATGTAAGGGATCTTGTAGCTGATGGCGGAACTATAATGTTTGTTGGAACAAAGAAACAAGCTCAAGAAGCTATAGAAACAGAAGCTAAGAGATCAGGACAACCTTATGTAAGCCAAAGATGGTTGGGTGGTATGTTAACTAACTATAAGACCATCAAAGGAAGAATTAATCGTCTTCAAGAATTAGAAGAAATGGAAAGTAATAATACTTTTGATCTTTTACCGAAGAAAGAAGTTATTCAATTACGTCATGAAATGGAAAGACTTGAAAAATTCTTAGGTGGTATTAAAGACATGAAGGGACTACCTGATGCACTTTTCATTATCGACCCTAAAAAAGAAAAAATCGCAGTAAATGAAGCTAAGATTTTAGGTATTCCAGTAGTTGCTGTAGTAGACACAAATTCTGATCCAGACGAAGTTGACATTGCTATTCCTGGTAATGATGATGCTATTAGAGCGGTAAAACTAATTACTGGCGTTATTGCAAATGCAGTTGTAGAAGCAAATCAAGGAGCTCAACACGATGATGTGGAATCTGAGGCTTCAGAAGAAGATTCAGAAGAAACAAAAGAAGTAAATGAAGAGGGAACTGAAGAAGTAACCGATGAAGAAATCGCAGAAGTTTCCGATGAAATAAATTCTTAATCTATAGGTAAGAGTTATTCTCTTACCCTTTGTAAGTAACCGAGCACTCAAGTTTTTGAGTGCTTGATTTTCAAATATTTTAAAGGGGGAATATCAATGGCTATAACAGCATCAATGGTTAAAGAATTAAGAGATAAAACCGGTGCAGGTATGATGGACGCAAAAAGAGCGTTAGAAGAATGTGACGGAGATATAGAAAAAGCACAAGAACTTTTAAGGGAAAAGGGACTTGCTGCATCAGCTAAAAAAGCTGGTAGAATTGCAGCAGAAGGACTTGTTCAATCTTATGTTCATGGTGGAAGAATAGCTTCAATAGTAGAAATCAATACAGAGACAGATTTTGTTGCTAAAAACGAAGAATTTATACAATTCACTAAGGATATTGCTATGCAAATAACTGCTTCTGCTCCTAAGTATGTTTCTAGAGAAGAAGTTCCTGAAGAAGAAGTTGCTAAAGAAAGAGATATTTTAATTCATCAAGCTATGAATGAAAATGCTGAAAGAGGCATGGATCCTGAACGTTCTAAAGAAATTGCTCAAAAGAAGGTTGAAGGAAGATTAAACAAATTCTATGAAGAAATTTGTCTTCTTGATCAAGCTTACATTAAAGATCCTAGCATTAATATTCAAACTCTTTTAACAAATCTTATTGCGAAAATTGGTGAAAACATCAAGATTAGAAGATTTGCTAGATTTGAAGTTGGTGAAGGTTTAGAAAAAAGAGAAGAAGATTTTGCTGAAGAAGTTGCAAAGCAAATGAATAACTAATATTTTTGAAGTCGAAAGCGAGTATAATACTCGCTTTTTTTCTAAAATGAAGCACTCAAATTGCTGAGTGCTTCATTTATTGAGAAAATACACTGGAATAACTTTAACCAGTTGAATTGTAGCGGTTTTGATGATATTATTATATAGAATATACAAAGTTTTGGGAGGTAAAATTGGGATTAGCTTTTAAGAGAGCAATAATAAAATTAAGTGGAGAAGCTTTATCTGGAGGCAAGGGACATGGTCTTGATGATAAAGTCATTGAAAATATTTGCAAGTCCATTAAGGAAGTACATGAACTTGGAATGGGAATAGCGATTGTTGTTGGTGGAGGTAATTTTTGGAGAGGACGATCTTCTGAAAATATAGACAGACCTACATCCGACAATATGGGTATGTTGGGAACGGTGATTAATGCATTGAGGTTACAGGCTAGTCTAGAAAACCTCGGAGTTGACACTAGAGTTCAAACTGCAATTACTATGCAGGCTGTTGCAGAACCTTATATTAGAAGAAAAGCAATAAGGCATATAGAAAAAGGTAGAGTTGTGATTTTTGGAGCTGGTTCTGGACTTCCATTTTTCTCAACGGATACAACTGCTGCTCTGCGTGCCGCTGAAATTAAAGCAGATGTAATTTTACTTGGTAAAACTGGAACAGATGGGATATATGATAAGGACCCTAATAAGTTCGACGACGCTGTAAAATATGACAGATTAAATTATATTGAAATTATCAATCAAGGTTTGGGTATAATGGATTCTACAGCAACATCCCTTTGCATGGATAATGACATCCCAGTTTTAGTCTTTGGAATTGATAATCCTGAAAACCTTATAAGGGTTGCAAATGGCGAAAATATAGGAACGATAGTAAAAGGAGATTAATATGTATTCAAGTGTAATTAAAGATTTAGAAGATAAAATGAAGAAGAGTATCTCTTCTTATGTTGATGATTTGAAGAATATCCGTGCAGGTAGAGCAAATCCATCTCTTTTGGAAAATATATCTGTGGAGTATTATGGTACGATGACTCCAATTAACCAAGTGGCAACTATAAATGCTGCTGAGGCAAGACTTTTGACTATTCAACCTTGGGATCAAAGTGTGTTACCAGAAATTGAAAAAGCTATTCTAAAATCAAATCTTGGAATAACTCCTTCAAATGATGGTAAAATAATCAGGTTACCATTCCCTGCGTTGACAGAGGAAAGAAGAAAAGAATTGGCTAAAGTTGTAAGGGAATACTCTGAAAATGCTAAAATTGCTTTGAGGAATCAAAGAAGAGAAGCTATGGATACAGTCAAAAAAATGGAGAAGAATTCAGAGATTTCTGAAGATGAGTTAAGGGCTGCTGAAGAAGACATTCAAAAGACTATTGACAAATTCACAGCAGAGGTAGATAAGATTACGAAGAATAAAGAAGACGAGTTAATGGAAATTTAGGAGTTTAAAATTAATGGAAGAAAGCTTACTTAGTAAATTAGATTCCAATAGAATACCAATCCATGTGGGGATTATTTTAGATGGTAATGGACGATGGGCCAAAAAGCGATTTTTACCAAGGGTCGCTGGACATCGCGAAGGAATGAAAAGGGTTGTAGACATTGTTGAAGCCTCTAGTAATCTAGGGATAAAGTACCTTTCTCTATATGCCTTCTCGACAGAAAACTGGAAACGCCCAAAGGAAGAAGTAAGCGCATTAATGGATCTTCTAATAATTTATGTTGAGTCACAACTACAAAGACTAATGAATAACAATGTTATTGTTAAGACCATGGGAGATATTTCGGCATTACCAGTAAAATCAAAACAAGCTATAGAAAGAGCCTGTGAAAAAACAAAGGAAAATACTGGAATGGTTCTAAACCTTGGTTTAAATTATGGTAGTAGAAGTGAGATTGTTAGGGCTGTTGAGAAGCTAATCAACAGCCCCAAACAGATGCATGAATTGACAGAAGATTCTTTTAAAGAACTTTTATATACTAAGTCTCAACCGGATTTAGATTTACTTATTCGTCCCGGTGGTGAACAGAGGCTTAGCAATTTTATGTTATATCAAATAGCCTATGCGGAACTTTATTTTACTAATTGTCTATGGCCAGACTTTACTGCAGAAGAATTGTATAAAGCCATTTATGATTTTCAAGGTAGAAATAGGCGATTTGGAGGAATTTGATGAGTAATTTAGCTTTAAGAATTATTACTGGAATTTTTTTAGTGATTATTTTAGTAGGTTCCACTTTACAAGGGGGAATCCTTTTATTTTCTCTAATTTTATTTCTTTCTGTAGTTGGGGTATATGAATTTTATAAAATTATGAAAAATTTGGAGTATAAGCCAAATTTACTCCTGGGCATTTTATTTGCAATTGTTCTAGTTCTTATTAATTATCTAGGTTACAATAGATATGAGGGCAATGTTATAATATTGTTTTCTACAATATTGATGTTTATCATGACATTTAAAGAAAAACTAGATATTAACACTGTTTTTCTTCAAGTTTTTACACTAATATATATTCCATTGTCCTTTAGCAGGATATTATTATTAGCGGAAAGCAATTTGGTATGGTTAGTGTATATTTGTGCATGGGGCACCGACACCTTTGCATATATTGCAGGTAGTCTATTTGGGAAGCATAAGTTGGCGGAAAAAGTAAGTCCTAAAAAAACTATTGAAGGTTCCATCGGTGGTATATTAGGGGCGGTTATATTAACCCTTTTATTTGCATATTTTATGAAATTAGATAATTACATCATACTCGTGCTAGGAGCGGTTGTAGGTTCAATTATGGCCCAGTTAGGAGATCTATGTGCATCTAAATTCAAAAGGCTATCTGGAGCTAAGGACTACGGTTACGTTTTTCTTGGACATGGTGGTGTTTTAGATAGATTTGATTCAGTACTTTTTACCGCACCATATATTTACTTAATATTTTTAATGTCATAATTTCAAGGAGGGACAATGATAACAATAATTTCGTCTTTAGTTGTATTTCTTGTTGTCATATTCATACATGAATTAGGTCATTTCTTTATGGCGGTAAAGTCAGGAATTAAAGTTAATGAGTTTTCTGTAGGAATGGGGCCTAAGATTTTACAAAAGAAAAAGAATGATATCAATTACAGTTTAAGAGCTATACCAATTGGAGGCTATGTTTCAATTGAGGGAGAAGATGGTGAATCGTCGGATCCACGATCTTTTGCCAATGCTCCTGCAATAAAAAGACTGGGTGTAATAATAGCTGGTGTAATTATGAATTTTATATTGGGACTCCTAATCCTAATTATATTGAACACTTTTGCATCCTATAGGATTGTGGATGTGGTTCCAAAAAGTCCTGCAGATTTAGCAGGTATTAAACCTGGTGATAGGATAATTAGTATAATGGATAAGTCTGTAGAAAGTTCCTTGGATATTACAGAGATGATTGAAAAATCCGATGGTAATCCTATAAATTTGGAAATTGAAAATCAAGAGGGAAAGAAAACTATCTCCTTAGAGCCTGAAAGGGATAGTAAGGGTATTTATAGAATAGGAATTACCCATGGTAAATCCTATAACTCTTCAGATGCTTCGATTAAAAAGGGGATTATAAATGGTTTTAAGGATTTTAAATTCTACTTTTCTGCAATATTAAAGGGATTTGGTCAGCTTATTACGGGTAAACTATCCATGAAAGAGGTTAGTGGCCCAGTAGGAGTTGTTAAGGCAATAGGAAATTCGTTTAAGGCAGGACTGGTTACATTCCTATCTTTCATTGCTTTACTGTCAATCAATCTAGGTATATTTAATATTTTACCTTTTCCAGCATTAGATGGTGGTAGAGCTGTTTTGATACTTTTTGAAATGATAACTGGTAAGAAGTTACCAAGTGAAAAAGAAGGAATTTTAAATCTAATAGGGTTTATAATCCTATTGGGATTGATAATTGTAGTTACTTTTAAAGATATAGTCCAACTATTTTAAGAGGAGTTTAAATGAGAAATAATACTAAGCAAATTTATGTAGGTGATGTACCCGTTGGTGGAACATCACCTATTACTGTTCAATCGATGACAAATACTATTACAAGTGATATAAAAAGTACTGTAGAACAAATATTAAGACTGGAGAGTTATGGATGTGATATTTCTAGATCTGCCATTAATAGCATAGATGATGCGTTGGCTATCCCTGAAATAAAGAAGAACACTCATATTCCGATTATTGCAGATATTCAATTTGACTATAGATTAGCCCTTGAAGCGGTAAAAAATGGGGCAGATTGTCTTAGAATCAACCCTGGAAATATAGGTAGTAAAGACAGAGTTAAAGAAGTGGTTAATTGCTGCAAAGAGTACAATACTCCAATTAGAATTGGTGTAAACTCGGGAAGTATTCATCAAAAATTCATTGACAAGTACAAAGGTGTGAATTCTGATTCTCTTGTCTATAGTTGTTTAGACCAAGTTGAATATTTGGAATCCCTTGGGTTTACGAATATGAAACTAGCTTTAAAGTCTAGTGATGTAAACATGACCATTGAATCTTATAAAAAAATCGCAAAATTAACGGATTATCCTCTTCATGTGGGAATAACTGAAGCTGGTCCAAAATCCACTGGTATAATCAAATCTAGTGTTGGAATAGGTTCGTTATTAAGCCAAGGTATAGGGGATACTATTAGAGTTTCGCTAACAGCTCCACCAGAAGAAGAGGTAATTGTTGGAAGAGAGATTTTGAAATCATTAAAACTTCGCACAGAAGGAATTAATATCATATCATGTCCTACCTGTTCAAGGACTAAAATAGACCTAATAAGGATAGTTGAATTAGCAGAAAAGAAATTAAAATCCATAAACAAAAATTTGACTGTCGCTGTTATGGGTTGCGTTGTAAATGGTCCAGGTGAAGCAAAAGAAGCGGATATTGGTATAACTGGTGGAAATGGTGAAGGATTGATTTTTAAAAAGGGGAAAATAATAAAAAAGGTTCCTGAAGAGGAATTGTTGAATGAATTATTAAAAGAAATAGAAAAGATGTAGGTGTTCTATGAATTTAATAGAATTAGGCAGTAAGTTTGGTTATAATTTCAATCTTAAAGAAGAACTTGAAGTAAAACAAGTTAAATATTCTAAATACTTTGATAAAGTTGAAATTCTCCTTTCCGGGAATGTAGATGATAATTCTAGAGAAAGTATAACTTCGTTTTTTAATGAAGTTCTAAATGGTATATCAACTATAGAAATCAACTATCTTCAACATGATTCTGAGTCTGTATCTTTTGAAGATATATCAAAACTGTGTTTAACATTTTTTTCTAAGGAAGGATTTGATAGAGATGATATTAAAATTTTTTGCATCAATGAAATCTTAACAATTACACTTCCGCAAATTGCCAATGCTCCTAAGCTAGAAGAACTTGAGTTAAAATTATCTAAATTGTTGCAGGATAATAATGTTGAGATTAACTCTATGAATATCTCTTATGAAAATCTGGATGATACAACTGAAGATTTTATTGAAGGATTAAAGAGTCAGGAGAAAAAAATAGCCAAGGTAGCGGTGGATAGAATAGAGAAAAAAGAAATGGAGCAAGTAAAAGCTAAAGATGATTCTAAAAAAGAATCCTTTGGTAGAAAGATAAAGAATACTGTTACTAAGATCAGTGAGTTAGGTGATAGCTGGGATTTTGTATGTGTTGCAGGAGAAGTGTTAGATTGTAGCGAAGTTAGAACGAAAAATGATAAATATATTATATTAACTTATGATATTTATGATAATACATCATCGGTTACATGCAAAACATTTTTTCAAAGTGATAAATACGAGGAATACTCTGATATAGTAAAGCCGGGAAAATGTATCAAAGTTGAAGGAAAATACAGTTATGACAATTTTTCCAGGTCAAATATTATAAATGTTAATTCAATTGAAGTTTACAAGATGTCTAAAAGGGAAGATAAGGCAAAGGATAAGAGGGTAGAACTTCATCTCTTCAGTCAATATAGTGCTATTGATGGATTCATTAAAATTGATGAATTTATCCAACAATTGGAAGAATGGGGATATTCAGCCATAGGAGTAACAGATAAGGGAGTTGCCCAAGGTTTTCCAGAGATTAGTGAAGCGGTAAATGGGAAAAATATTAGAGCTCTTTATGGAATAGAAGGAAAAATTTTAAAGGACAACCTTAGAGTTGTGACGGATTTTCATAAAACTTTTAATAATGACAGTTTTGTGGTTTTTGATATTGAGACTACAGGTTTTTCTAAAGTAAGAGATAGAATTATAGAAATTGGAGCTGTAAAGGTTAAAGACGGAAAAATAGTTGATGAATTTAATCAACTAATAAATCCCAATGTTCAACTGCCTCAAAAGATAATTGAAATTACAAATATTACGGATTCCATGCTAATAGACAAGCCAACTATTGATAAGGTATTACCAGAATTTATGGATTTTGTGTCAGATGCAACTCTAGTAGCACATAATGCTGAGTTTGATATTGGATTCATTAGGGAAAATTGTAAAAGAGAAAAAATTGAATTTGTAAATGCTTATCTGGATACCTTAGCACTTTGTAGAGGTGTGTTCCCAAATTTAAAAAATCATAAATTGGATACAATTTCTAAACACTTAAATGTTTCACTGGAAAACCATCATAGGGCCTGTGATGATGCAATGGCTACTGCACAAATTTTTATAAAGACTTTGGAAGAGGAAACTATTTGTGAAATTAAAGATTTAACTGAGTTAAATTATATAAAGACAACTTGGCCAAAGTATAAAAACGAAAGCTATAATTCGGTTATTTATGCTAAGAATCTAACGGGGCTTAAAAATTTGTATAAGCTTATTTCTATCTCTTCGATGGAATATTTCAACAATTCTCCAGGAATACCAGAAAATCTACTTCAAAAATACAGAGAAGGCTTAATTATTGGTTCTGGTAATTTTAAAGGAGAATTATTTCAAAGCATTATCAGTGGATATCCCACAGACCATATTAATAAAGTTATGGAACAATATGACTTTATAGAAATTCAACCACCATTAAATTATCGTCCTTTAGTGGATTCTGGAAAGATTGAATCTATGCAAAAAGTGGAAATGATACTAATGGAAGTTATAGTAAGGGCAAAAGAGATTGGAAAATTAGTTGTTGCCACGTCGGACTGTCATTATTTTGAACCTAAAGATTATATTTTAAGGAATATTGTTCAATCTGCTCAGCCCTTTGTGAGAAGAGAAAATATAGAAAAATACCCTACACTATACTTTAGAACAACGGATGAAATGCTTAGGGAATTTTCTTTTTTATCTGAGGAATTAAGGCGAGAAGTGGTAATTGAAAATACCTATAAAATTAGAGATATGATTGAGGATTTCAAACCTATTCCAGATGGGACTTTTCCTCCTGTAATCGAAGGCTCGGATAAAACCTTAAAGGATATAACATATAATAGGGCAAAGGCCTTATATGGCGATCCGATTCCGGAATATGTTAAAAGCAGATTGGATAAGGAATTAAATTCTATAATTTCAAATGGGTACGCCGTTTTATATATCATTGCTCAAAAGTTGGTTAAAAAATCCAATGATGATGGATATTTAGTTGGTTCAAGGGGATCTGTAGGATCTTCCTTTGCAGCAACAATGGCGGGTATTACTGAAGTAAATCCACTATTGCCCCATTATAGATGCGGTGAATGCAAATATTCAAGGTTTATAGATGACATGAATATAGGTTCTGGATTGGACTTGCCAGATGAAAAATGTCCAGTATGTGGAGCAGATTTAATAAAGGATGGTCACAACATACCCTTTGAAGTTTTCTTAGGATTTGAAGGGGATAAGGAACCTGATATAGATTTAAACTTTGCAGGGGAATATCAACCAATTTGTCATAAATACACTGAAGAACTATTTGGAGAAGATAAGGTCTTTAGAGCAGGAACAATAGGTACAATTGCTGAAAACACAGCCTATGGATATGTAAAAAAATATATGGAAATGACGGATGCAAGCTTTTCACAAGCTGAGATAAAAAGATTGCAAAAAAAATTAGTAGGTGTTAAAAGAACCTCAGGCCAGCATCCTGGAGGGGTTATGATAGTTCCTAAGGATAAAGAAATATATGATTTTTGCCCTGTTCAACATCCTGCGGATGATATGAATAGCGATATTATTACTACACATTTCAATTATAAGGCGATATCTGGGAGAATTTTAAAACTAGACCTTCTAGGACACGATGTTCCTTCTATAATTCGTCATTTACAGGATATAACGGGTGTGGACCCATTAAATGTTCCTTTTGATGATGAAAAGACAATGAGTCTTTTTAATTCAACAGATGCATTAAAGTTCAAAGTGCCCTATGACAATTCACAAGTAGGTACCCTGGGGATACCGGAGTTTGGTACAAATTTTGTAAGACAAATGCTTATTGAAACCAACCCAACCAATATCTCTGAACTATTTAGAATTTCGGGGTTATCCCATGGTACAGATGTTTGGACTAATAATGCTCAAGAGCTGGTTAAGAATGGTATTACAACTTTAAAGAATGTAATCTCAACGAGAGATGACATTATGACCTATCTTATACAAAAGGGCCTAGAGAAAAAAAGATCCTTTACTATAATGGAGAGGGTACGAAAGGGCAGGGACTTAGATGATGAAACAGAAGATTATATGAGATCCTTTGACGTTCCAGAATGGTATATAGATTCTTGTAGAAAGATAAAATATATGTTCCCAAAGGCCCATGCAGTGGCATATGTGCTAATGAGTTATAGGATAGCATATTTTAAAGTTCACTATCCAGAAGCTTTTTATTGCACTTACTTTACTACTAAGAATGATTGTTTTCCTGGTCAGATTGTCTTTTCTGGTCTTGAAGCCATTAGAAATGAAATGGAAGATATTAGACAAAAGGGATATGGAGCAACTGCAAAGGAGAAAAATATTCTAACTGTATTAGAATTAGCAGAGGAAATGTATTGTAGGGGAATTAAGATGGATCCTGTTCAATTTCATAAATCTTTAGACTTAAACTTCACCTATGATAAGAAGGGATCGATTATTCCTCCCTTTAGAGCTTTAGAAGGAGTTTCCGATGCCCATTCTATTTCTATATACAATGAAGTATTGAAGGGAGATTTTATTTCAATACAGGATCTTATTTCTAGAACTGGAATTAACAAAGTTGCCGTGCAAGCTTTGAAAGAACATGGAACTTTGTCTGGTATGTCTGAATCAAATCAGATCAGTTTATTTTAGGTGCTACTTAGGTAGTGCCTTTTTTTATTTTCATATTAATATGTTATAATTTACTTGAACCAAAAAGGAGTGATTATCGTAGAAAGCGTAGTAAATGTCATTATAGAAGACCAAGAATTTATAACCCAGCTGTTTGATAATTTAGAATCTAAAGTAAATATAATTAGAGATGAATTCCATGTTCACATCAACCTTTTTGAAAGGGGATTGACTATAGAAGGTTCAAAGGATTATGTTACGGCTGCATCAAATTTACTTGAAGATCTCTATAACTCTTTTAAGCAAAAAAATGATGTTACAGATCAACAGATAAGATATTTCACGAAAATGATAAAGAGTGGTAAAAGTGAGATATCAAATGGGATACTTAGCAATGTAATCGTTCATAATCACAAGGGGAAACCAGTTAAGCCTAAGACCCTGGGGCAAAAGAAATATGTAGATTTAATTGCTAAAAATGATATAGTCTTTGGAATAGGTCCTGCGGGAACTGGAAAGACTTTCCTAGCAATGGCTATGGCTATTAAAGCTTTTAAAAATCATGATGTTGAACGAATTATACTTACTAGACCAGCAGTAGAAGCAGGAGAGAGTTTAGGATTTTTACCAGGTGATCTACAAGAAAAAATAGATCCATATTTAAGACCGATTTATGATGCACTTTTTGATATCTTAGGATATGATCAATATACTAAACTTGTGGAAAGAGGACTAATTGAAGTTGCACCTTTAGCCTATATGAGAGGTAGAACTTTAGATAATGCATATATTGTTCTAGACGAAGCTCAGAATACTACAAATGAACAAATGAAGATGTTTCTGACAAGAATTGGCTACGGTTCTAAGGCAATTATTACTGGGGACATCACCCAAGTAGATTTACCGAGGGGAAAGACTTCAGGTTTAAAAAATGCATCTACAATTTTAAAAAATATCAAGGGATTGGAATTTATGGAATTTGAAACTTCAGATATAGTTAGACACCCTCTAGTTCAAAAGATAATCAATGCCTATGAAAATCAAAAGGTGGATAAGGAAAATGAAAATTCTAATAGATAATAGAGATACAAAATTTGACATTCCAGATTCCATTATTGACGAATATGAAAGTGCCTTGGATTTAATACTAAAGAGTGAAAAGGTGTTTGAACCAGTAGAAGTATCTGTCTCCTTTGTAAAACCCATGGAGATTAAAGTTTTAAATAAAGAATATCGAAATAAAGATGATGTAACCGATGTTTTATCTTTTCCTACAGATATGAATATCCATATAGAAGGGGTCCCAGTTCTTTTAGGAGACGTGGTAATCTGCCTAGAACGAGCCAAGGAACAGTCCATTGAATATGGACATTCATTTGAAAGAGAGCTTGTATACCTCTTTGTTCATTCCATATTTCATCTTCTTGGTTATGATCATATTGATGAAAATGATAAGGTGCTTATGAGAAAAAAAGAAAAGATGATTTTAAAAGAAATAGGAATATTTCGAGATGAAAGACAGTAATTTTTTTAAAAACAAGAATTTGATAGAAAGTTTTAATCATGCAATCGATGGTATTATACATACCTTCAAACATGAAGATAATTTTAAAAGACATATTTTAATGTCGGTTTTGGTTGCTTTGGTAAGCTTGTTTTTTGATATGTCAAGGGTGGAAATGGCAATACTTTGCATAACGATCACCTTTGTATTATTTGCTGAGCTTATCAATACAGCTTTGGAAAATATTGTAAATTTAATTTATGAGTACTATGAACCAAGGGCAAAAATTGCAAAGGATGTTGGAGCAGGAGCGGTATTGATTTCTGCTCTTAATTCTGTATTTGTAGGATATTTCATCTTTTACGACAGAATTATCCCATTATCCAATATTGCGATTTTTAAAATTCAAAAGTCGCCTATACATTTAACATTTATTGCATTGGTTATAGTTATACTAGCTACGCTACTGTTTAAATCTTATTTTTACAAGGATAGAGGAACCCATTTAAAGGGAGGAACTGTAAGTGGCCATTCTGCAGTTGCTTTTTGTTTAGCTATGATAATCATATTTTTAGCACAAAATCCATTTGTAACTATCTTGGCTATATTGTTGGCAGTATTAGTAGCGGAGTCTAGAGTAGAAGCAAAAATACACCATATATCCGATGTGATTTTTGGAGGGATATTAGGTGTTTTAGTGGCCACTATTTTGTTCAAGCTTATTTTAATAATTTAAACGGAGGGAAAATGTTTAAATCTGGATTTGTATCCATAATAGGAAGATCTAATGTTGGAAAATCAACATTTTTAAATAAAATTTTAGGTGAGAGGATTTCTATTGTATCCAATAAACCTCAAACTACAAGAAACAATATTAAATTAATTTATACAGATGAAAAAATGCAATGTATCTTTATTGATACTCCAGGCATTCAAAAGCCTAAAAATAAATTAGGTGAATACATGTTAGAATCGGCAACATCTGCGTTTAAGGATGTAGATGTTGTTACTTATATCGTTGACAATTCAGGAATTATTGGAGAAAACGAAGAATTTATAATTTCGAAACTTAAAGAACTAAATATTCCGATTGTCCTATTGATAAATAAGACCGATATTATTTCTGAGGAAAGATGTCAACAGATTATAAAGAAATTTGAAGAAATAGGAATTTTCAAAAAAATATTACCCATATCTGCTTTAACCGGTAGAAATGTGGATGAATATTTTAATACGATATATGATTTGCTACCTGAGGGACCTTTATATTATGCTGAAGACGAGATTACCGATCAGAGTATACGTGACATTTGTTCGGAGATAATACGAGAAAAGGCTTTGCTTTTTCTTCAGGAAGAAGTGCCTCATGGGATCAACATTGAAGTCAATAAGTTTAAAAAAAGAGAGAATAAGGAACTTTATGATATAGAAGCATCTATTGTGGTGGAAAAGAAAAGTCATAAGGGAATTGTAATTGGAAAAGGCGGTTCCATGATAAAAAAAATAGGTTCAACAGCAAGGCAGGATATTGAGTTGTTTTTAGAAAGTCAAGTAAATTTAAAACTTTGGGTTAAGATTGATACGGATTGGAGAAATAGTGCTTCAAAATTAAAGCACTTTGGTTTTAATTAATGGATAATAAAGAAACTAAAATTATAGTACTTAATTATTTTAATTTAAGAGAAAAGTCTCGAATAATCAGTTGTTTTAGCCGTGACTTTGGAAAGATTGACTTAAATTTAAATTTGACTGGGCTAAATTCAAAAAATAATTTGTTAGATGTTTTTTCAGAACATTATTGTTCATTAACTGTGCGACCAGAAATAAGTATTATGCGGGAACACGAAATTATATCTTCAAATTATGGAATCGTAAAAAACCCACAAAAAAACATATTAGGTAATATTGTTTTAGAACTTTTAAGTAAAATTTATCCAAAATTATATCCAGACAGTAAGACTTACGATTTAACTAGTGTGTACTTGCAGAATATGTCACTAAAAAACAACGAAAATTTACTTACTATTGCCTATATGTTAAAATTATTAGGAATTAATGGATATAGAACTACTTTTAATTTTTCAAAAGAGGAATTGATTCAAGGTAGGAATTATTATTATAATGTAGATGAGGGTGGAATAGACTTGAAGCCTAATAACTATTCGCCAGTGGTGGTTTTAGATTATAACCAATGTAATTTAATCAAAAATCTACTTTTTGCTAAATTTGAGGAAATTCCAGATTTTGATTTTCAAGATGGATACATGCTTTTGAAAACTATTATTCAAACGATTATGAAGATATTTGAGATTGGAAAGTTAAATTCTTTATCATATTTAAGACATAAATAGGAAGGTCATTATGAAAAGAGAAATATTAATAGAGTTGGGAATTGAGGGCTTACCTTATAATCTATACGATGTAGCCGTGAATTCTCTTTTTGAATCTGTGAGGAGACGACTTAAGGATTATAAAATCCAATTCAAAGATTTAAAAATCAACTATAGCAAAAACAGAATATTAATAAATTTTTATTTTTTAGACTCAGAATACAACAAAGGCGATATAGTAAATTTTGTTAAAAATACTATTGAAAAAGTATTTATCCCTATTCGAGGATTAAAACGTTCCAATAGACTGGGAGACTATATTTTATGGGTACAAGGAGTAATTGATCAACAGTCTCTAGACTTTTCTAATTTAGAATTTCATAGGGACACAAAGGTGCCTTTTTATAAAATGAAAGATACTAAGTCCTACAGAGAGGAACTTTCCGATAATAATATAATTTTTGAAAACAAAAAGAGAAAGGAATACTTTTTACAAAAGTCAAATAAATTAGCTAAAGAACACGGTGGTGAAATACATCATGTTGATTATTTAATAGAAAAATTTATTGCAGAGTTCAATCTGCCTCATCCAATTGTAGGAGATTTTAATAAGGAATTATTAGAGTTTCCTAAAGAATTAGTAATTAGTATTCTTATAGATATATGTAATGTAGTCCCGCTATTTACCGATAGAGGGCAATTGATGCCTTACTATATTTATTGTATAGAAAAAGTCCAAAAAGAGGATGAAGAATTTCAAAAAAACAAGTTGAAAACAATCAATGATAAGTTGTCTGAAATTCTAAGTGAATGGAAATTGGTTTTAAATAGGGACTATGAAATATATTCTGAAAGAATGAAGGAAACAAAATTACCCGAAAGGGTCGGTACTCTTTTTGATAAGAGTAAAAGGTTAATGGATCTTTCTGTTATTATTGGAGATTATCTATTAGTTGGAGATGAAACTAAGGATAATGTAAAGGAAGCTGCAGAAATATCTAAATTCGACTTGACTACAAAGATTGTAATAGATTACCCTCAATTAAAAGGAGTTATAGGGTTTTTGTATTCAAAGAATAAAGGCAATAATGATATAATATCAACAGCAATTAAGAGTCATTATAAACCTAAATACTTTCACGATACAATGCCATCGACTACTACTGGTAAAATTCTAAGCTTAGCTGATAAATTGGATGAGATAACCAATTGGTTTATCTATTCTAAATTAAATGACAGTACTTCTGAGTATCAAACTTCAGAAATTAGAAGGTATGCATCAGGAATTATTAAATTGATCATTCAGAATAAATGGAGCTTAAACATTTCAACTTTAATTGACGACAATTTATATTTGTATATTAAAAATGGTAATATGGTGTTAGATACACCAGAATTGAAGACTGAAATTTATAATTTTATAATTTCAAAATTTAGAGAAGATGTTGTAAAAAATTACAATGATTATTGTAAACTGGACATGTTATTAGGTAAAAACCCTAATAATATACTTGAGACATATGAAAAATTATCAGAGGGAGATACCGATGAAAGAGAATAAAAATATCGTTATAATTTCTGATTCAACAGGGGAGACTGCTTCTGCTGTTGCGGATGCCATCAAAGTCCATTTCGATATTGAAAAAATAAATATTTTAAAATATCACAATATTATGACTAAAGAAGAAATAGATAGAATTTTTGAAACTTTAGCTGGAGAAAATTTAATCTATTCAACTATTGTTAATAGAGAGCTATTAAAATATTTAAGGAATAAATCTGCGGACAATAAATTTTTATTTGTGGATTTATTTGAAGCTCCTCTTGCTGCTGCTGAAAAATTCTTTGGCCAGGAGGCTAAGAGAGAGGTTGCATTATCTCATCAGTTAGGTGAGGAATATTTTGATAGAATTAACTCTCTTGAATTTGCAATGAAATATGATGATGGAAAGGATCCTAAAGGCATTGCACTAGCAGACATAGTTTTAATAGGGATATCAAGAACTTCTAAAACACCTCTATCCTTAAATTTGGCATTTAAGAACTATAAGGTTTGTAATATACCTCTAGTGCCTGAATTAACGCCTCCAAAGGAACTTTTTAAAGTAAATCCATCAAAGATCTTTGGACTAATAATCGATAAGAAAAAGTTAAATCAGATTAGAGAAGAAAGATTACAGTCCCTTGGAATTAATTCTTTTGCAGAGTACAGCTCTGATGATAGAATTGACAAGGAATTAAATTTTGCTAAAGAACTTTATGAAAAGTTAGGTTGTACAGTTATAGATGTCAGTAGTAAGACTATTGAAGAAACTTCTGTTGAAATAATTTCCATATTTGAAAGTAATAAACAAAAGGGTGAGTAAATTGAATAAGAAAAAGAAAATTGCCATTCCTGCTATTATATTCCTTTTTATATTTATCACGTATTTTGGTGGAGTGTATTTCTTTTCTAGATATACCTATCCTAAAACGACTATAAATGGTCAAAACATTGCGTTTAAACCTGTAAACGAGATCTTTGAGTCTAGTAGATATGAGGATTTAATTATTCTAGACAAGGATGATGTTTCATATAGGATACAACCTGAGAATTTAGGGTTTAAATCCGAATGGGAAAAAGAAATTATCCTAGATCAAAAGGAATATTTATGGCCAATTCAGATCTTTACTGATCATAATTATGAAAATAAATTGATTCGTGAAGTAAATAAAGAAAATTTGATGAAATGGCTAAATGATACAGAGCTGATAAAAGGACAAGTTGAGCCTCAAGATGCTACTCTTTCCTTCAAAGATCATAAATATGAACTTATAAAGGAAGTTGAAGGAAAGAAATTAGATATTTCTAAGTTGGTCGACAGTATTGAAAAAGCTTATTTAAATTTTGATAATCAAATTGTTTTAAGGGAAGAGTATATTAAACCGCAGATTTATGAAGAGGATTTAAAAGATAAACTTATAGCTCTCAACAAGTTGGCGGATAAAAAAATAGTTTTGGTAATGTCCGATGGAGTCGAAACGACTTTAGATGACTATGAAAAATTTATAGATGAAAAGTCCTTTGTTGTCTCAAAAGATAAAGTTAAAGATTATGTAATAGAATTGAAAAATAAATATGACAATCTAAGAAGTGAAAGAGATTTTAAAACTTTCTCTGGTGATAATATTAAGGTATCTGGTGGTAATTTCGGAATTCAAATCAACCGGGATAAGACAACAGAGGCAATATATAATACCTTGACAACAGAATCTGAAAACAAGGTTCCCATAGTATATACTAGTAAGTCAATCAACAATGGTGTTATAGGAAACACCTATATTGAAATATCCCTTGCCAGTCAAAGGATGATTTTTTATAAAAATGGGGAAGTAGTTGTCGATACACCCGTTGTAACAGGTCTTCCCAATGGTAGATACAATACTCCAAGAGGGGTTTGGGAAGTGTGGATAAAAAACAAGGATAGATATTTGCAGGGAAAAAATGCAGATGGATCCGACTATAAAAGTTGGGTAAATTATTGGATGCAAATAGATTATACTGGCGTTGGAATCCACGATGCATATTGGCAAAGCTCCTTTGGGGGCAATAGATATAAATACGCTGGAAGTCATGGGTGTATAAATACTCCTTATAAGGCTATGAAACTGATATATGACAATGCAGATATGGGAATTCCTGTAGTGGTATATTAGTGTGAATTTATCTAAAATTTAAAATAAAAGTTCCTTAGGTATACCATAGGGAACAAGGAGATAAAATTAGTTTTATAAAGCGGTTTTTAACTTACAATTGGTAGTTAAAGGCCGCTTTCTTTTCTTTTATTCTGTACTATCGCCATATTTAAGAGTAGTTTTTCCATTTCAAATTGCTTTTTTAAGTTATACAAGTTGAAAACAGTAATAAAAAATATAGAATTTGGGATGTTGACTGAAAAAATTTGTACCCAAATAGTATTTTAATATTCAAAATTTGGCAAATAAGCTTTGAACAACTCAAATAAATAGGGGTTTTTTCCTTTAAATAAACTTGAATTTTACTTTTTTGTAACAATTCTGTAACTATTCTGTAACTTTTGTTGACTTTAAAGGCCAATTCAATTACTATAATTGTAGTAGTTTTTTGGGAGGAAAAAATTAACATGAACAAAAAGAAATTAGGAGTCTCAATTGGTTTGGCTTCTGTAATTATGATTTCAGGGGTCTCTTATACTAGTGAAAACTTATCTAATATTGTTAAGGAGAGTCCTGAAAGATATGTTGAACCTATTTCAACAGTAAAAAGAAATAAAATTAATTCACATAATATTTACACTTCTGATTTAGAAGTGGCAAAAGAAAGTAGTTACTTAGAAACTTTAAGAAATTCAAGCGATATTCAGCTTGATTCTAAAGATTATAATAAAACAGAAACTACTAAACCAGTTGAAGCTAAAAATGTAGACCAAGCTGTAGCAAGCACTAATGAACAAGATAATAGTAACTCTGAATTGAGTTCTGTTTCTAGTGAAAAAGTTGTTTCTAAAACTGAAAACAATGATACAGCTCAAGTAAAAGTAGAAGAAGTTAAAGATGAAGTAGAAGTAGATATTGAGAGTTCTGAAGAGGCTGAAGAAGCTACTGAAGCTGACAACAATAATGATTCAGATATTCCAGTTGTAGAAGGAAATGAACTTGTAGCTTCTGAAAAAGATATCGTAGCTCCTACTGTAGAAATCGACGAATCAAAAATAATTGAACTACCTGTTAAGGGATATCTTACAAAAAATTTAAATGTAAGATCTTCTGGTAGAATTGGTGATAATATAATAGGATTACTTCCAGTTGGAACTGAAGTTTCTGGAATAGAGTCCAATGGTTGGATTAAAATTGATTATAAGGGTAGTCCTGCATATATCTCATATGAATATTTATCTAATTCAAAGGTTGTAGTTGAAGAGCAAAAGGAAGAACCAAAGGATAAGCCTCAAGAAGAAAAGCAAGAAGAACCAAAACAAGAGCCAAAACAAGAGCCTAAAGAAGAAACAAAACCAGTAGTTACTACAGAAAATGTTAAGGGTTGGATTACTTCTAATCTGAATTTAAGGCAAGGAAAAGGTACAGACACCAAGATATTGACTGTATTGCCAAAGGGAACAGCAGTTTCTGGTACCTTAGATAATGGTTGGGTAAAAATAACTTACAAGAATTATACAGGATATATTGCTAGATCTTTTATTTCTGACAAGGAAGTTAAGGTTGAGGCACCTAAACCAGTAGAAAGTCCTAAAACAGAAGATAATAATCAAACTGCTACAGGTTCCGCTGCATTAGATAAGATTGTAAATGGCGCTTATGGATATCTAGGATATAGATATGTGTATGCTTCAGCAAACCCTAATGTAGGATTTGACTGTTCTGGTCTTGTATACTATCTATACAAAACTCATGCAGGAGTAACTCTAAATAGAAGTTCTAGAGATCAAGCTTCTAATGGATACGCTGTTAGTAGGAACAATCTAAAAGCTGGAGACCTATTGTTCTTTGCAACATCAGGCGGTTCTAGAATAAGTCATGTTGGTATCTATGTTGGTGGTGGCAAGATGATTCATGCATCCACTCCTGGTACTGGGGTTATTTTGACTGATATTAACACAAGTTACTATGTTAATAATTATGTAACAGCAAGAAGAATCTTAGATTAATAAAAAATAAATGCAGGTGGGTTTTACCCATCTGTTTTTTTAAAATGTAAAATGTAGTTGGGGTATTAATAATAATAACCCAACTTTTTTATTGTATAATTGTTTATAATATGTAACTTTTTAGCCTATTTCTTTAGATTTTGTAATTTTTATGGATATTTTTACCTGTTAATGTTAAGATAAAGAGGGGTAAATATGATTAAAGCAAATAAAGATAAATTCATTTTAATAATTTGTATCATGCTGGCAGGTTTTTTTGGTTTTAAAAAATCTCCTATTGCAAATTCTAAAAATGAAGAATTAAATACCTTACATATTGTTAATTCATCTGAGGGATCTGAAACGAATGCCGTATCAGATATATATGTCCATATTGATGGAGAAGTAAATAAACCTGGTCTATATAAGGTAAAAAATTCCAGTAGAATAAATGATGTTTTAACAATGGCTGGTGGAACTACAGCTCTTGCAGATTTAAAGGATATAAACCTTGCAAAAAAAGTTGAAGATGAAATGAAAATATATATACCTTCAACTCAAGAAATGGTCATAGATCATGTAAGTAGCGATAATAAAGAAAGTTCTTCTAGCAAAGTAAATATTAACACTGCCGATAAAGATACTTTAAAGACCTTACCTGGAATAGGAGACACTAGGGCTGAAGAAATTATCCGATATAGAGAAGAAAATAAATTTTCTAAGCCTGAAGATTTGCAAAATATTTCTGGGATTGGGTCAAAGACTTATGAAAAACTTAAGGATTTAATTTCGGTTTATTAGAGTTTGGAGGAATTATGACAAAAAAACACGTAAAATTAACTGATTATGCAAAAACTTCTGGGTGAGCTGCCAAGTTTGGACCGGATGTCTTGGCGCAAGTTTTGCGTAAATTACCAAAAGAAAATATTACAGATGAAAGATTGTTAGTGGGGATAGAAACTTCAGATGATGCTGCAGTTTATAAATTGACAGATGATATTGCATTAATACAAACTTTGGATTTCTTTACCCCAATTGTAGATGATCCATATAATTACGGAAGGATAGCTGCTGCAAATAGCTTATCTGACGTTTATGCAATGGGAGGAGACCCTCTTATAGCTTTAAATATTGTATGCTTTCCTAGTTGCTTAGATCCTGAAATTCTATCTGAAATATTAAAGGGTGGAGCGGAAAAAGTTAAGGAAGCAAATTGTTTATTAGTTGGAGGACATACAGTTCAAGATGATGAACCGAAATTTGGTTTATCTGTAACTGGAACTGTTCATCCTGATAAGGTTTGGGCCAACTCCAATTGTCAAACAGATGATGTATTGATCATTACTAAACCAATTGGTACAGGCATTTTGAATACAGCCTTTAAAGGTGGAGTAATCGACGATACCTTAGAAAAAAATATTGTTAAGTACATGTCTTTACTTAATAAATATGCCAAGGATGTAGCTTTTAACTATCCAGTGAATAGTTGTACTGACATTACTGGATTTGGATTGGCAGGACATCTTCTAGAGATGGCAGAGGGTAGTAATAAGACAATTAATTTGGAGTTTGATAAAATCCCTATAATAGATGGTACTTTAGATATGCTAAATATGGGACTTTTGCCAGAAGGTGCATACCAAAATAGAGCTTTTATTGGCGACAAAATTAAAATTTTAAATGACAATAAAAATATTGACGTTATATTTGATCCTCAAACTTCAGGTGGATTACTATTTAGTTTGCCAGAGCGTGAAGGAAAGGCATTATTAAAAGATTTGAAAGATAATAATATAGAATCAGCAATCATTGGAAATGTGAAGGAATTTAAGGATAATTCTTTATATTTAGTTTAACTATGAAGAGGTGACTTATGGAGATAAAAATTTTAATCTCTTTTCCCGAATCAAACTACAAAGAGGAAATTCTCTACAATTTCGCTGAGGATACCAATTATTCAATTACAACTAGTGAATCAGTACAGGATACTTTAAAAAAATTCCAAAATAAAGATTTTGATATTGTTCTTTTAGATATGAAATATGAAGATGGAAATGGCCTTGATTTAAAGAAAAAGATGAATGATACAAGGGATGTTCCTACAATTTTTGTAACAAATGTAAATGATGATATCCAAAAGGTGTTAGCATTGGAATATGGAGGAGATGACTATTTAGTCTACCCTTTTAATATTTTGGAACTAAAGGCCAGGATAAGAGCAGTATTGAGAAGAACTAATAAAAAGCTAGATGGTTCTGGTGACAACTTAGAAAAAGAAAATTTAATTATATTTGATAATTATGAATTTAATGTTGTAGGTAGAAAAGTTAAGATAAATGGCGAAGATACTGATCTAACAGGTAAAGAATTCGATATTTTATTTATATTAGTTTCAAATCCTGGTATAGTGTATTCAAGAGTAGATATCGCCAAAGAAATTTGGGGGAATAGCTATGAAGGGCATCTGCGAACTGTGGATGTTCATATTAAAAGGCTAAGAGAGAAGATTGATGACGTTCAAGGTCATATTATTAGAACAAAATGGGGCAAGGGGTATTACTTTGGAAAATTAGAGGAGTAGTTATGACATTACGACAATTTGACATTAAAAATGAAGATAATATTAATGCTGTAATCAAAACAAATAAGGGCGATATATCAATTATTTTATTTCCTGATTTGGCACCTAAGACTGTTGAAAACTTTGTAAAACTTTCTAAAAAAAATTATTATGATGGAGTAATTTTTCACAGGGTGATTCATGATTTTATGATTCAAACTGGAGACCCAACTGGTACTGGTATGGGTGGAGAGAGTATTTGGGGTAAGGATTTCGAAGATGAATTTTCTACAAAATTAAGGAATTATCGTGGGGCTATTTCAATGGCTAATAGAGGTCCTAATACCAATTCCAGTCAATTTTTTATAGTTACTAAAAGGGAAGTTGAAAAAGACTTTCTAGATCAATTAAGGGATAATAATCAAAGTTTATTTTCTGAAAATATCATAGAAAACTATGATAAGCTTGGTGGTACTTTCTGGCTTGACTTTAAGCATACGGTATTTGGTCAAGTTATTGAAGGTATGGATATAGTGGAATTAATAGAGGGATCTGCTACTGATGCCCTAGATAAGCCAGAAGAAGAATGCAAAATTTTAAGCATAGAAATATTAGAATAATAAAAAGCTTCAAATTCAAAATACGAATTTGAAGCTTTTTTAACTTTTGTTTGATATTCAGATTATGATATTCTTAATTGGAAATTATTTTTCATTATTTTTAATCTATTCGAATGACAATGCTTCTTTTTGAATTGATACTGAAAAAACTAGTCCTATTGCGATTAGGTTTATTAATTGGAATGTACCGCCATAGCTAAAAAATGGAAGGGGAATACCGGTAACTGGCATAACGCCTAAAGTCATGCCTATATTTTCAAAGATATGAAATAAAAACATTGCCGCTAAACCCATGATTACCAATTTCGAAAAACTATCTTTTCTTCTATCTGCTAATTTTACAAATCTATATAATAGTCCACCATATAGCCCTATGGCTATTAGTCCGCCTACAAAACCAAACTCTTCAACCAAAACAGGAAAAATATAGTCTGTTTGTTTTTCTGGTATGAAGTTAAACTGACCCTGTGTACCCTTTAGGTAACCTTTACCAAAAAATTTTCCCGAACCAATTGCAATCCTACCTTGTAATGCCTGATAACTGGAATCTGACATATCGTGTTCAGGATTCAAAAAGGTTAAAATTCTTTTCTTCTGAAAAGGCTCCAATTGGCTGTATATTATAGGAGAAGATATTATTCCTGCACCTAAGGCTGCAAAGAAATATTTTAAATCTAATCCTGCGATAAAGAGCATAATTATTATTATAAAAACGAAAACAAAAGCTGTACCCATATCAGGTTGACCTAGTATAAGCAATACAGGTAAACCAGCAAAAGCAAGAATTTTAAGTAGGGTTTTTGGCTTATTAATATTTTTTTGATTTATTTCTAAATATCTAGCAAAGGAAAGTATAAATCCAAGTTTTACTATTTCTGCAGGTTGAAATCTGAAGGATCCTATAACAATCCAACTATTAGAACCCCATTGTTCTCTTCCAGTACCAAATATTAGAACTAAAAGAAGTAGAATATTTCCTATTATATAGATAGGAAGGTAGGACTTTTTAACAAAATCCATATCTATGCATACTATTATTATAATAGCTATAAAACCAATAACTGTAGCAATTATCTGAGATAGAATAGTCTTATGGCTTAAACTCCTAGTTGCACTATAAAGAACTATTAGTCCGAAAAATATTAGTGCTAATAGGATTATGAACAACTTTGCATCTAGTTTTCCTAAGTTTTTTTTACGTATGTTAAACATGAAATCACCTGGTGTAATTATACCACAGAATTTACAATTTATGTTTATGCTATAATATCAATGAGGTGGATTATGAAAATAGGTTTTCACGTTTCAACAAGTAAAGGATATCCTGCTGCATTGTTAAGTGCAAAGGGTATAGGAGCTACTACCTTTCAATTTTTTCCAAGTAATCCAAGGGGAAATGGACGAAGGGATATTTCAGATAAAGAAATTGATGAATTTCAGGCTTTGAGAAATCAGTATAATTTTAAAACACTAGTCAGTCATGCACCTTATATTATCAATTTGGCTTCTAATAAGAATCATGTTATTGAAAACGGACAGGATATATTAAGAAAAGATTTTGAAAGATTGAATCTTCTAGGCGTTGATAAATATGTACTACATCCAGGAAATCATGTGGGTCAAGGAATTGAGAAAGGATTGAAGTTAATCGTCAAAGGACTAAATGAAGTTCTCAGTGATAAATACGATTTTTATTTATGCTTGGAGACCATGTCTGGAATGGGTACAGAAATTGGAAGCAAGTTTGAGGAGCTATCATATCTCATCGATAATATTGAATATTCCAATGTAGGTGTCTGTCTTGACACATGCCATATGTATAGTGCTGGATATGATATCAAAAATAATTATGAAGAAGTTTTTGAGACCTTTGATAAGGTAATTGGAATTGATAAGTTAAAGGTAATTCACATAAATGATACTTTAAAAGAGCTTGGTTCAAAAAAAGATAGACATTGTATTATTGGCGAGGGGAATTTAGGATTTGACACCTTTCATAAATTTATAAACGATGAAAGATTTACAAATATTCCCTTTATCCTTGAGACTCCCAATGATATAGAAGGATATAGAGAAGAAATAAAGATTTTAAAGGACTTAAAAAATGAGTAAACATTTAAAAATTTCTGAAATTTCTAATGTTTTAGATATTTTAGAAGAAACTTTCCCAGATGCAAAGGCAGAACTTAATTATAGTTCACCCTTTGAACTATTAGTAGCAACGATACTTTCAGCTCAATGCACCGACGTTAGGGTAAATCTTACGACAGCGGAATTGTTTAAAGAACATAATACTCCTGAAAAAATGTTGGAACTATCAGAAGAACAACTGGGTAAATTTATTAAAAGTTGTGGTTTTTATAATACAAAGAGCAAAAATATTTTGTTAACGAGTAAAATACTTGTAGAGGAATACAATTCAAAAGTTCCAAATACTATGAAAGAGCTTGTACAACTTCCAGGAGTAGGAAGAAAGACTGCCAATGTAGTATTGTCCAATGCTTTTAATGTGCCTTCTATTGCAGTAGACACCCATGTATTCAGGGTTTCTAATAGAATAGGTATCGCAAATGCAACAGATGTTAAAGAGACGGAAAGACAACTTCGCAGAAGAATAGATAAAGATAGATGGAGCAAAAGTCATCATGTATTAATTTTTCATGGTAGGAGAATTTGCAAGGCTCGAAAACCACTTTGTAGTTCTTGTCCTGTAAATTCTTATTGCCTATATTACAAAAAAGAGGTTAAAAATGTATAATATAGTATTGTTAGAACCTGAAAAGCCAACAAATACAGGAAACATTGGAAGAACTTGTTATTTAACCGAGTCTAAATTACATTTAATTAGACCCTTTAAATTCAATATGGATGATAAAACTTTACGAAGAACTGGTTTAGATTATTGGAAGGATGTTGACTTAGTTATTTATGATGATTATGAGGACTTTTTAAGAAAGAATCCCAATATCAACATATACTATGCTACAACAAAAGCCAGTAAATATTATACTGATGTTGAGTTTAAAGATGGTGATTTCATCATGTTTGGAAAAGAATCTAAAGGTATACCGGAATCTATTTTAAATTTGAATCCGGATAGATGTATCAAGATTCCTATGACTAGTAAGTTAAAAAGGTCTCTAAACTTGTCGAATTCTGTTTCGATTATCCTATATGAAGCGTTAAGGCAAGGGGATTTTTTCGATTTAGAATAGGATTTGCCAAGTTTTGAAGATTATAATAAACTATAATTAGTTGATTTTTTATAACATTTTAGAAATTTTATTTGTCTAGAGTCGTAGAATTTTTGTGATTTATACAATAACGGTTTATTTTATGACATTGTATTAAAGTTATAGTGATAAATTTCCGTTTTTGGGTATAAGTTACATGTTAGTTGATAGTGTACTTATATTCATCTGAAAATTCTTTTCTAGATAAGTAATATTAATGGCAATCTACATGTAATCAATCCATCAAACGTTAAATTTAGTGACGGTTGATGAATTCAAATAAAACTTAGGAGGAATTTAATGAAAGTAGCTGTAAATGGTTTTGGTAGAATAGGAAGAGATGTTGTTAGACAATTATTTGAAAGAAATGAAGAGAATCTAGAATTAGTAGCAATTAACTTTAGTTCTGATATTCATACTATGGCTCATCTTTTTAAGTATGATTCCCTTTATGGAAAATTTGATGGAACTATAGAAGTTAAGGATGACTCCTTTGTTATAAATGACAAAGTAGTCAAAATAGTAAATGATAGAGATCCTGCAAATCTTCCATGGAAAGAATTGGGAGTTGAATTGGTTATTGATTCAACTGGAGCCTTTAAGGATGCTGAAAGTCTTGGAAAACATATCGAAGCTGGTGCAAAAAAAGTTATTTTAACTGCTCCAGGTAAGGGAATTAAAACAATCGTTATGGGGGTTAACTGCGATACTTATAATCCTGATGAAGATCATATAATTTCTAATGCATCTTGTACTACTAACTGTTTGGCACCTGTAACAAAAGTTATTGACGAAAACTTTGGAATCAAAAGAGGATTAATGACTACAATTCATGCTTATACAGGAGATCAAAATATACATGATAACAAGCATAGAGATTTGAGAAGAGCAAGGGCAGCGGCATTGAGTATGGTTCCTACTACAACTGGTGCTGCAAAGGCAGTAGCTCTTGTGCTACCTCACTTAGAAGGTAAATTGAGTGGATATGCTGTAAGGGTACCTGTTCCTACTGTTTCACTTGTAGATGTAACTTTTGAATTGGAAAAGAATGTAACAAAAGAAGAAATAAATGAAGCTATGAAGAAAGCTTCAGAAGGTGATTTAAAGGGTATTTTAGGATATTCTGACGAGCCTCTAGTTTCAATAGACTATCAAAAGGATCCAAGAGCTTCCATTTTCGATTCTGAATTGACAACAATAATTGATGACAATTTTGTAAAAGTTGTTTCTTGGTATGACAACGAATGGGGTTACTCTCAAAGAGTAGTAGACCTTGCGGTTTTAGTAGCAAAAAACTATAAATAAACATGATCGATTGGGTTTAAAACTGTAGTACCCAATTGATAACAATTAAGCCCGGCAAGTCCGGGCTCTAATAAAGTAAAGGTGATAATATGCTAAATAAAAAAACTTTAAAAGATTTAAATTTAGACGGTAAGAAGGTTTTAGTTCGAGTTGATTTCAATGTACCTATGTCTTCAGAAGGTGAAATAACCGATGATACAAGAATTAAAGCTTCTTTAGAGACCATTAAATATCTTGTAGATCATAATGCTAAGGTAATCCTTATGTCCCATTTAGGAAGACCTAAAAATGGTCCTGAAAAGAAATTTTCTTTAGAACCAGTAGCAAAGAAATTATCTGAATTAATAGGAAAAGATATAAAATTCCTTTATTCCGATAAAGTTGTAGACGAAAATGTTAAAAAGAAATGGTCAGAATTACAAAATGGAGAAATAGCTTTACTGGAAAATACCAGATTTAGATCTGAAGAAACAAAGAATGGTGAGGAATTTTCCAAAGAATTGGCTTCATTAGCTGATCTTTATGTAAATGATGCATTTGGAACTTCCCACAGGGCTCACTCCTCAAATGTAGGTGTTTCAAAATATTTAGAATCTGCCATAGGATTTTTGGTAGAAAAAGAAATTGAAGTGATGGGCAATGCACTTGAAAATCCTAAGAGACCTTTTATTGCAATATTAGGTGGAGCTAAAGTCAGTGATAAGATTGGGGTTATTGATAACCTTATCAATAAAGTTGATGGAATCTTAGTAGGTGGGGGAATGGCATGGACATTCCTTAAAGCAGAGGGATATGAAGTTGGTAAATCCCTTGTAGAAAACGACAAGTTGGATTTAGCTAAACAACTTCTACAAAAAGCTATGGAAAAAGGTGTGAAGTTCTTTTTACCAATAGACGCTATTGTTGCGGATGAGATGACTGAAGATTCTCCATCTAAAGTTATTTCAATAAAAGAATTTACACCAGAAGATTCCGCATTTGATATAGGACCTAGAACTATAGATGTTTTTGTAGAAGAGATTGAAAAGTCTAAGACTATTGTATGGAACGGCCCAATGGGAGTTTTTGAAATAGAACAATTTAGTAAAGGGACTTTTGATATTGCAAAAGCTTTGTCAAAGGTTGATGCTATCACAATTATAGGTGGTGGTGATTCAGCTTCTGCCATAGAAAAATCAGGTTATAAGGACAGTGTAACTCATGTTTCTACAGGGGGAGGGGCCTCTTTAGAATTCTTGGAAGGAAAGGAATTGCCAGGAATAGCAGCCATTTCAGACAAATAGGAGGATTTATGAGAAAACCCATAATCGCTGGAAACTGGAAAATGAATATGACAGTTTCTCAGACAGAAGAGTTTATTAATTTATTGAAGGAAAAAGAAATTTCAGGTGATGTGGAAACTATTATCGCAATGCCTTTTACATCTTTATCCAAAGCAAAAGAACTTTTAAAAGATACCAATATAAAACTTGCTTCTCAAAATATGTATTTTGAAGACAAAGGAGCTTTTACTGGAGAAATATCTCCATTAATGTTAAAAGATTTGACATCCTATGTTATCTTAGGTCATTCTGAAAGAAGAGAGATTTTCAATGAAAGTGACGAACTTTTAAATAAGAAATTAAAGTCAGCTTTAAATAATGGTTTAAACCCTATTTTATGTTGTGGTGAAACATTAGAAGAAAGGGAATCCAATCTTCAAGAAAAAAAGGTTAAAAGTCAATTATTGAAGGACTTAGAATCACTTGAAGAAAATGAACTGAAAAACCTAGTAATTGCTTATGAACCAATATGGGCTATAGGTACAGGAAAAACTGCTTCTCCTGAGGATGCAGAACAAATGTGTTCATTTATTAGAAGCACTTTAAAAGAAATGTATTCTGAAAATTTAGCAAGTTCTATTAGGATTTTATATGGTGGCTCTGTTAAGTCTGAAAATATTAAAGATATAATGGAAAAAGAAAATATAGATGGTACCTTAATTGGTGGAGCCAGCTTAAAAGTAGATAGTTTTATTCAACTAATCAATTATTAATTGGAGGTAATAATGAGTAGAATAATAGATATATACGCAAGAGAAGTCTTAGATTCTAGAGGAAATCCTACAGTGGAAGTGGAAGTTGTGACGGAAGCAGGCGGGATAGGAAGAGCAATAGTTCCATCTGGTGCATCTACTGGAGCCCATGAAGCTGTAGAACTTCGTGATAATGATGAGTCAAGATATCTAGGTAAAGGTGTTTTAACAGCTGTTGACAATGTAAATCAAGTCATTGCAGAAGAAATTATAGGCGAGGAAGTATTAGAACAAGTTCGAATTGACAATTTAATGATTGAACTAGACGGTACTGAAAATAAAGGAAAATTAGGTGCTAATGCAATTTTAGGAGTATCAATTGCAGTTGCAAAGGCAGCTGCTGATGAGATGGGATTGCACCTATATGAATATTTGGGTGGAGTAAACTCAAAGGTTCTTCCATTACCTATGATGAATATACTCAACGGTGGAGAGCACGCTGACAATAATGTAGACATTCAAGAATTTATGGTAATGCCTGCTGGTGCAGAAACCTTCAAAGAGGCCTTGAGAATGGGAGCTGAAGTATTTCACTCTTTAAAGAAAGTTCTTAAGGATAAGGGCCTAAATACTGCTGTAGGCGATGAAGGTGGTTTTGCTCCTAATTTAGCCTCCAATGAAGAAGCTTTACAAACGATAGTTACTGCTATTGAAAAAGCAGGATATAAACCAGGCGAAGATGTTTTATTGGCTTTAGATGTAGCTTCAACAGAAATGTATGAAGATGGTAAATACAATTTCAAAGGTGAAGGTATAGTTAGAACAACAGAAGAATTGATAGAATATTATGAAAAATTAGTTGAAAAATACCCAATAATATCCATTGAAGATGGACTTGCTGAAGATGACTGGGATGGATGGGTTAAGTTAACTGAAAAGTTAGGAAATAGGATTCAACTAGTTGGGGATGATCTATTCGTTACCAATGTAGAAAGGTTACGAAAGGGTATTGATATGGGAGTTTCAAATTCAATACTAATAAAATTGAATCAAATTGGTACAATCACTGAAACCCTAGATGCTATAGAACTTGCAAAAAGACATGGTTTTACTTGTGTTATATCCCATAGATCTGGAGAGACAGAAGATAGTACAATTGCAGATTTAGCTGTAGCTGTAAATAGTGGTCAAATTAAGACTGGTTCAGCTTCTAGAACCGACAGAATAGCTAAATACAATCAACTTCTTAGAATAGAGGATTATTTAGAAGATGAAGCTATATTTGAAGGAAAAAATGCTTTCTACAATATTAAATAAAATGTTTGAGTGCCGGAGTCAATCTGGCACTTTTTTTATTGAAAAATATTAGACCTGTAAACCCTTAAATTATATGAAATTGTTTGCTGTTATGTAAAATCTGATTTTTATATTATAATTGAGATGATAAAAATTGATGGAGTCGAATATGAAAAAATACAACTCAATTATAATTTTGATGATAGTTCTATTTTTAATTTTTGTAAATTATTTTTTTCAATTGGATCTAGGGGTTTTAATACCTTTATTTTTTGTGTTTTTATTCGCTTTTTTATTTTTAAAATCCAGATATATATTTTTATCTCTAGGAATAGTACTTGGAATCCTCGTGATTTACAGATATACAAATATTCATTCACAAATTGATTATAGCCAGGATAATAAATTTTTTTATGTTAGTGGAACGGTATCTAGAATATTACCTAAAGAAGAGTATACTATTCTATATATAAAAGATACGGTTTTGGATAACGAAAGCAAAGGTCCGAATATCTATTGCTATTTCTTTGGTGAATTAGAACCTAAAATTGGGGATATTGTGAAATTTAAGAATAAGATTTTTATTCCAAAAAATAAAAAAATTCCCGGAGGTTTTAATTTTTATAATTATCTATTGGCCAAGGACCTTACAAGTTACTCATATGTCGATTCATTGTCTATTGTAGGAAGAAATGAGTCAACTATTTTGAATTTACAAAGAAAATTTGATGAATTTATAAAGGATAAAACTAGCGATTTTAAAGAAAACACTGCTAGATTTTTATACTCAACTTTCACAGGACGAAATATTATATATGAAAATATAAAAGAGGATTATAGAAATCTTGGTATTTCTCATATTTTAGCAATTAGTGGTTTTCATATAATGATAATTTATTCCTTTTTGGTCTCTATACTTGAATTTATAGGAATATCTATGAGTACTAGGAAGATTTTAGGAGTATTATTTGTAGGCTTTTATTGTCTATTAATTGACTTTCCCTATTCATCCCTAAGAGCTTTTTTATTTTTAGCTATTGAGGTTTTAGCCTATCTACTTTATAAGCCAGAAGATAACAAGAAGACCATTTCTGTATCTGCTTTAATAATACTGGTGTTATTTCCAAGTAGTATTTTTGATTTGGGATTTCAACTGTCCTTCCTTGCAGTTTTAGGGATGG
Source organism: Lagierella sp. (assembly GCF_029983815.1). Lineage (GTDB taxonomy): Bacteria > Bacillota > Clostridia > Tissierellales > Peptoniphilaceae > Mediannikoviicoccus. The sequence goes on along the minus strand of NZ_JASBYU010000001.1, from coordinate 17,149 downwards.
AATTGCTTTATCCGGTACTTAAGAATAATAAAGAAAAAGATTCTAGTTTGATTAATAGGATTTGGATTATACTATCAGTAAGTATTATGATATTTCCGCTTCAAAGTTATTATTTTAAAGAGGTCTCACCTTTTATTTTCTTAGGGAACCTATTTGTAATCCCTATTCTTACAGCGGTTACATATTTGTTTATAGTGTTTTTACTTTTAGGTTTTGTTCCGATTTTGGGATTGGTAATTAAAAATTCGATTGAGGGGATTTATAGCTTCTCAGAATATGTGATTTTAGGATTGTCACCATCTAAAGGATTTAATAGTTTTAAAATTACCTTCACTTTAATGGATATCTTGATATATTTTTCAATAATCCTAATCCTTATGTTATTGGTGTATTACAAAGAACACATCTATAAAATCATAAAAGATTATAATAAAGGCTTAATTTTTTATTTGCTAACCATTGTTACTTTAACTTTCATAATACCTGTTTTTAAACCGAAAGCACAACTAGTGATGCTAGACATCGGTCAAGGTGATTGTTTTTTACTGAAATATAATGAAAAATCCTTTTTAATAGATACTGGAGGTAAAGTAGGAGAAGGTGATAATTCCAAAGTGATTATTGATAATTTGAATTACAATAAAGTTAAGGCTCTAGATGGGATCTTTCTATCTCATCTTGATCAAGATCATATTGGAAATTTAAAATACATACTATTTAAATTTCCAAATACTAAATTATATTCCCACGTAAAAAGCTATGAAACTTTGAAAAATGAATATGTTAAAGGACCTATTAACTTGGAAGAATTACACAAAGATGATAAGCTTGTATATGATAGCTTGTCTATAAGGGTTTTAAACTCCCAGGACAAGGAAGAAGAAAATGATAATTCTTTAGTACTAAAAGTTGGAATTGGCAAACATAATTTACTCTTTACAGGGGATATTAGCAGTGAGATAGAAAAGAAAATTTTAGAAGATGATATAGCATCCCAGATTTTAAAAATCTCACATCATGGGTCAAAATACTCATCAACAGAAACTTTTATTGATAAAGTTAAGCCTATGGTTAGTTTAATTTCCGTTGGAGAATATAATTCATATAATCATCCAGATCCAAAAATAATTGATTATCTTGAAAATAACGGAATCAATGTTCTAAGAACAGATACAAAGGGCAATGGCTATGTGGATTTTTATGATGATTATTTTGTGGCATATAATTCTACTCAATATGTGAGAAATATATTTTTTTCTAATTACGGATTGGTTTTACTTGGGCTTTATGGATTATCTATATTTTATTTTTGGTATATTTTCAAAATAGGAGGTGGTACTTATCAAGAATGTAATTGTTTTACAAGGTAATGAAAATTTTCTTATAGAGGAAAAAGCTAAAGAAATTAGAAATAAAATCGTTAATGGATCTTATTCCGATTTTAATGTGTCAAGATTTGATTTCAATCATCTAGATGTTGAAGAATTCAATAATAGCGTTCAAACTTTGCCTTTGATGAGTGAAAATAAAATCGTAATTTTAGATGACGTCCTATTAGATAAGGCTTCTATTTCAAAGTTTAAAACAAAATTTGAAGATTTAATTGATGTTTTAAAAAATATTCCAGATTCTACTTACGTATTGTTAACCTCTTTTAATGACAAGCCCTTTAAAGGCAAGTTTTATAAACAATTAATTAAAATTGCAGAAGTTTATACTTTTAATAAATTAAACAAGCCTGAGCTTTCTTCATATATTTGTAAATATTTAAATATTTCCATAAAAGATAACCCTAGGGCAATCAATTTTATCGTTGAGAATAGTGGATATCTTATAAAAGAGTTAAATATAACTCTATACGATTTAAATAATGAGTTGGATAAGATAAAAAATTTAAATAAAAATTCTAAGTCAAAAGATTTAATCTCCACCTTAACTAAGATGAATACTTACAATATTTTTAATTTGACTGACAGTATTTTGGAAAAGTCTATAAACAAATCCTTGGAAGTGTTTATAAAATTGATTAAGGACAATGAAGATCCTTTTAAGATTTTTTATATGATAGTTCGAACTATACGAAACATATTAATAGTAAAAGAGGCAAGGAGACGAGGGATGAATAGTTTTCAAATTTCTAAAAAATATTCCCTTTCAAACTTTGAAGTAAAAAAAATTGAAAAACATATTAATACATGGACCTATAATAATCTTAAAGAGGCTTTACACGATTCTTATGACCTAGAGGTTAGTTTAAAAAGTCAATCCATTAAACCGAAAATACAACTACAATACTATATAATCAATCTTTGTAATTAGAATAGATTAAATCAAGCACTCAAAGACAGAGTGCTCGACAGGGAAATCAATAAGAGATAATGAAACCATTATCTCTTGAGCCTTAATCTACTATTTAGAAATGTTTAACTTTTTTGCTAATCTACTTAAATGTCTAGAAGCTGTGTTTTTGTGTATAATATTTTTAGAAGTTGCCTTTTTTAATTTTTTATCAATTAATTTTAACAATTCCTTTGCTTCATCAAATTTTTCTGAAGAGACAGCTTCTTCGAATTTTTTTGTATAAGTTTTAATTTCTGACTTTTTTACCTTGTTTTCAAGTGTTTGTCTTTGAGTAACGCCGATTCTCTTAATAGCTGATTTAATATTTGCCATTGTTTCACCTCCTGAACATAACATTGTTATTATAATATAGCAATGGGCAAAAATCAAGAAAATTTATGATATAATGTTACTGATTTCAAGGATTGCAATAAATTTTTGATATTAAATCCTACTTTAAAATAAATAAAGAGCTAATAAAAGTCAACGAGAACCTTCGGTAGGTTGGTCTACTTATTAATATAAAGTTTTAATTACTGTTGTTTAGCAATCCTTATTTACTTTCATCCTATTAATTTGAGATAGGTTTACTTAAAATTTACTTATTAGAATGGAGTATTAAATGAACATAAAAAAATCTAATATTAGAAATTTTTGCATTATAGCACATATTGACCATGGTAAGTCAACTTTGGCTGATAGGTTAATAGAAAATACTGGAACCCTTTCTCGCCGTGAAATGGAAGAACAGGTTTTAGATAGCATGGATCTTGAAAGGGAAAGAGGAATTACTATTAAATTAAAAGCTATCAAACTAAAATATAAGGCAGAAGACGGAGAAGAATATATTTTAAATCTTATTGATACACCGGGACATGTGGATTTCACCTATGAAGTTTCAAGAAGTTTAGCTGCATGTGAAGGTGCAGTTCTTATAGTTGATGCAAGCCAAGGGGTGGAAGCACAAACATTGGCAAATGTATATCTTGCTTTAGATCAAGATTTGGAAATACTACCAGTAATAAATAAAATAGACTTGCCTTCAGCGGATATTGAATTTGCAAAAAAAGAAATAGAGGAAATAATAGGCTTAGATACTGAAAATATTCCATTGATTTCAGCAAAGGCTGGAACAAATATCGACAAGGTTTTAGAAGATATAGTAAATAATGTTCCTGCACCTACAGGTAACGACGATGAGCCTTTAAAAGCTTTAATATTTGATTCCTACTATGATTCATATAAGGGAGTTGTATCATATGTTAGAGTTTTTGACGGATTTATTGAACCTGGAATGGAAATAAAAATGATGTCTACAGGAAAAACCTTTGAAGTTACTGAAGTGGGTTATAGTACTGGAAGTCCCGTTAGTACTAAATCTCTTCGTGCAGGAGATGTTGGTTTTGTAGTCGCATCAATAAAGAATGTAAGAGATTCTCAAGTTGGGGACACAATAACCTCTTTAGATAATCCTACAAAAATTCCACTACCTGGATATAAGAAGGTTACTCCTATGGTGTATTGCGGAATCTATCCGGCCGAGGGAGAAGAATATAATTCTATAAGAGAAGCATTAGAGAAATTACAAGTCAACGACGCGTCCCTAGTCTTTGAACCAGAGACTTCCCAAGCTCTAGGATTTGGATTTAGATGTGGTTTTCTAGGACTACTTCATATGGAAATAATTCAAGAAAGACTAGATAGAGAATTTGATTTAAATATCATAGCTACTGCTCCTTCTGTAATCTATAATGTAAAAAAGAAAAATGGAGAAATGATTTCTATTCAAAATCCATCAAACTTGCCTGATCCATCTGAAATTGAATATATGGAGGAACCCATAGTAGATGCAAATATAATGGCTCCTACTGACTATGTTGGTCCAATAATGGAAATTTGTCAAAACAAAAGAGGAACCTTCATCAATATGGAGTACTTAGATGAGAAGAGGGTAAATATAAATTATATTATGCCATTAAATGAGGTTATCTATGACTTTTTTGACGCTTTAAAATCCAAAACTAGGGGTTATGCATCCTTGGATTATGAATTTAAAGGATATCAAGAGTCCGATTTAGAAAAATTAGATATTTTAATCAATGGTGAATTGGTAGATGCCTTTTCTTTGATAGTGCATAGTGAGAAAGCTTATGATAGAGCGAGAAATATTGTTGAAAGACTAAAAGATGAAATCCCAAGACATCAATTTGCTGTTCCAATTCAGGCGTCTATAGGTTCTAAAATTATAGCAAGAGAAACTGTAAAGGCCCTTAGAAAAGACGTTTTAGCAAAATGTTATGGTGGAGATATTTCCAGAAAGAGAAAATTATTGGAAAAGCAAAAAGAAGGTAAAAAGAAAATGCGTCAAATTGGAGCGGTAGAAGTTCCTCAAAATGCATTTTTAGCAGTATTAAAATATGATGAAGAAAAGTAATAATAATTTAAAGGGGGATTAATGAAAAAGCTTGGATTATATATTCATATCCCTTTCTGTTCTTCCAAGTGTTTGTACTGTGATTTTCCTACTTTACCATATCAAGAAAAAAGATTCGACGAATATTTTTGTCATCTTTTTAAAGAAATAGAACTTTTTTCCGAGAATTTGGACGGTTATGAAATTGATACAATTTACTTGGGAGGAGGAACTCCAAATTATGTACCTTCTAAAAAAATAGTAGAACTAGACGGTTTATTAAGGTCAAAGTTTAACATATCTCCAGTAATAGAATATACAATAGAAGGAAATCCTGAATTTATCAATCCGGAAAAATATTTAACATATCTATCATGTGGAATCAATAGAATATCATTGGGTGTACAAACCTTTAAAGACAGACTACTTAAAAGTATTGGAAGAACGCATAGTGGAAGAGAAGCCTATCAAAAAATTTTATTGTTACAGGATTTGGGGTTTTCAAATATCAGTTTAGATTTTATTATGGGTCTGCCGAATCAAAAACTTGATGATGTAATATTTGACATGGAGCTTATCGATAAGTTGAATATTCAACATATTTCATACTACGATCTAATTATAGAGGAAAATACTAGATTTCATTATGAATATAAAAAAGGGAACCTAAACATTCCATCGGAATCCGAAAATAGAGAGATATATCATAAGGTAATTACAAAATTAAAAGAAAGTGGATTTTTTCAATATGAGATTTCTAATTTTTCTAAAATTGGTTTTAAATCTAAGCATAATCTTAAATATTGGAAAAATAAAGAGTATTTAGCTTTTGGACTAGGAGCGGCTGGATATTTTAAAGGTGTTCGCTATAATAATACCGATAATTATAAGGATTATATCAAGATCTTAGACGAAAATAGGCTTCCAATTAAAAACATTGAGAAGCTAAATGAGTTAGATAAAATCTTTGAAAAAATCATAATGAATATGAGGTTGGTGTCTGGAGTTTCCACTAAAGAACTATTAGAGGAATTTGGATATGATATTTACAAAAAGAATGGAAATCTGATTAAAGATTATGAAAAAAGAGGATTCCTAAAAATAAATGCAGATTCGATTGCCTTTACTGAAAAAGGATTTAATATTTCGAATAAGTTTTTTACAGATCTTTTGATTTAATGTTGACAAAAGATCTGTTTTGTTTTATGATTGTATTAGCACTTGAGGTTAGTGAGTGCTAACTAAAGAAAGGATTTGTTATTTAATGCCTTATTCTAATATTGAAGATAGAAAAAAAGTGATATTGGAATTTATTATAGATGAATATTTGAAAAGTTCTCTTCCTGTAGGATCGAGAACTGTTTCCAAAAATTCTAAACTAGGAGTTTCTGCAGCCACTATAAGGAATGAGATGAGTGACTTGGAGGAGTTGGGGCTTTTAGAAAAGGCTCATACTTCTTCTGGAAGAATTCCATCGAAGCTTGCTTATAAGTACTATGTGGATAATATATTGGGTTTGTTTAATAAACAAAAATCTAATGTAGAGAGCACTTCTTTAACTGTTAGAAACGAAAATCCTAGTATTAAAGGTGAAAGTGCTTTAAACTTAGCCTGCGATATCCTTTCTGAGACTACTAAATCTGTAATTGTGTCATCTTTAGAAAGATTTTATCAACCGAGGATAAAGAAAATTGAAGTCTTGAATATTAGTAAGGACACTTATGTAATTGTATCTATTCTTGATAATTTAGAGGTTTCAAGTAAAGTTTTTACTTTGAAATTTGATATAAATGAGTCAGAACTAAAAAAGATGAATTTCTTAATAAATAGGATATTGGACTTAGGTTACAGTTATAAAAAAGATCTTATAGAACTTCAAGAATTAAACGGGTTGGAAATCAACAAAGATATGATTCAATCTTTTCTCTATTTAATAAAATCGGAGTACGATAGGCTCTCTAAAATTAAAACTAAAATTACTGGCCTAACTAATATATTAGATATGCCGGAATATGAAAATTTAGAGGATATCAAATCCTTCTTAAACTTTGTTGACAATAGGGAAAATATTAAGAGGATTTTAGATAGAGAGTTATCTTCTCATATTAATGCTTTTATTGGAGAAGAAATTGGTTTTAAAGAATTAAAAGATAATAGTTTAATAGTAACTGAATTGATATTGGATAATTCTTATAAAATCAAAATTGGAGTTTTATCTCCTTTAAGGTCTGATTATAAAAAAATAATTTCAAGTTTGTATAACATATCTTGGAAATTAGTTGGTTTATAGCTTAGGAGGGATTTAATGGAATCAAAAGATGAAAGTATAAAAAACAATGAAAAGGAACTAGAAAATGATATAGAAAAAGACGATGAAAAAGTAGAAGATGAGGTTGAAAATATTTCTTCTGATAACGATGATTTAAAAGTTGATGAGGATGAAAAGGTAAAATCATTAAATGAAGAAATATCAAGTTTAAACAATTCTTTAGCACTCCTTCAAGCAGATTTTATAAACTACAAAAATAGGATAAACAAGGAAAAAGCTTTATCAATAAAGCTAGCTAATGAAGGATTGATTATGAAATTACTTCCAGTTCTAGATGATTTGGAAAGAGCCTTTGAACACTTACCAAAGGATTCTGAGTTCTCTGAAGGAATCAGTATTATAATAAGTAATTTTATTGAAATATTAAAGAAGGAAGGACTGGAAGAGATTGAGTCAACGGGTAAGCCCTTTGACCATAATTTCCATCAAGCAATATTGATGGAACCGAATGATGAAATTGAATCTGGAAATATAATTGAGACTTTCCAAAAAGGCTATGTCCTCAATGGAAAAGTTATTAGACCAAGTATGGTAAAAGTTAGTGAATAATTAGGAGGAATAAAATGGGAAAAATTATTGGTATTGACTTAGGTACAACAAATTCAGCTGTTGCTGTAATGGAAGGTGGAACAGCAAGTATCATTACTAATGTTGAAGGTAATAGAACTACTCCTTCAGTAGTTGCTTTTACTAAGGATGGGGAAAGATTAGTTGGAGAAACAGCTAAAAGACAAGCTATAACAAATCCAAATAGAACTATTTCCTCAATAAAAACTCATATGGGTTCAGACTATAATGTAAATATAGATGGCAAGGATTTAACTCCTGAAGATATTTCAGCTATGATTTTACAAAAATTAAAAACTGATGCAGAAAATTATTTGGGAGAAAAAATTACTGAAGCAGTTATAACTGTTCCTGCATATTTTACTGATAGTCAAAGACAAGCAACTAAGGATGCAGGAAAGATTGCTGGATTAAATGTAAAAAGAATTATAAATGAACCTACAGCAGCAGCCTTAGCTTATGGTCTAGATAAGGATCATGATCAACATAAAATAATGGTATATGACCTTGGTGGTGGTACATTTGATGTATCTATTCTAGAAGTTGGAGATGGAGTTTTTGAAGTACTTGCCACTAGAGGAAATAATAAATTAGGTGGAGACGACTTTGACAATGTTATAATTGACTATTTAGCAGAAGAGTTTAAAAAAGAAAATGGAATTGACTTAAGACAAGATCCTACTTCTCTACAAAGATTAAAAGACGCTGCTGAAAAGGCAAAAAAAGAATTGTCTTCTACTTTAAAGACTAATATCAATTTACCGTTCATTACAGCTATTAATGGAGTTCCAGCTCATTTAAATATGGACTTAAGCAGATCTAAGTTTGAAGAATTGACTTCACATCTAGTGGAAAAAACTGTAGAGCCAGTTAAAGCTGCATTAAAGGATGCAGGGCTTTCTTCTTCTGATATTGAATCTGTTTTATTAGTAGGTGGTTCTACAAGAATTCCTGCTGTACAAGAGTCTGTAAAAAAACTTATTGGAAAGGAACCTCAAAAGGATATGAATCCTGATGAATGTGTAGCTATGGGCGCTGCAATTCAAGGTGGGGTCTTAAGTGGAGAAGTAAAAGATTTACTACTTCTTGACGTTACTCCTTTATCTCTAGGAATTGAAACTCTTGGTGGGGTAACTACTAGACTTATTGAGAGAAACACAACAATTCCTACTAAGAAAAGTCAAGTGTTTACAACTGCTGCAGATGGTCAAACAAATGTTGAAGTTGTTGTTTTACAAGGTGAAAGGGAAATGGCAGCGGACAATACACTTTTAGGTAAGTTTACTCTAGCGGACATTCCGGCTGCTCCAAGGGGAGTACCTCAAATAGAAGTAACATTTGATATAGATGCAAATGGTATTGTAAATGTAACTGCAAAAGATTTAGGATCTGGAAAGGAACAAAAGATGACTATTTCTTCATCTACTAAATTGAGTGATGAAGAAATTAAGCAAAAGGTTGACGATGCTGCAAAATTTGCTGAAGAAGATAAAAAGAAAAAGGAATTAATCGAAAGCAAAAACAATGCGGAATCTGTAATTTATCAAACTGAAAAAACCATTAAAGATTTAGGTGACAAAGTAAGTTCCGATGAAAAATCATCAATTGAAAGTAAGATAAAAGACTTAAAAGATGTATTGACTTCAGACAATGCAGAAGATATAAAATCCAAAACAGATAATTTAACTCAAGAACTTTATAAAATGTCCGAAAAGCTATATGCTCAAAACCAAGGGGAACAAGCAAATTCAAATAATGAATCTAATGACGATGTAGTAGATGCGGACTATGAAGTTGTGGATGATGAAGAAGAAAATAACTAATATTATAGGACTGAGTTCACAACTCTGTCCTTTTCTTAAAAATCAATGAATTTTCAATTTTGATATAAGTTTAAAATAACTCCTTGAGAACTTAGTATGTTGTTGTATAAATTGGAAAAAATATGGGAAAATTCCTAAACAAATTTTTGTTTTTCATCAATCTATGATAAGATATTAAGGAAAATTTGGAGTAAATAAATCTCATTTGAAAAAATGAGATTTATTATTTGAACAATTAAGCACTCAAAATTTTGGGTGCTTGATTTTATGGAGGGAAAAATATATGAAAAACCCTTATGAGGTTTTAGGTGTAGATAAAGACTTTACAAAGGATGAATTAAAGAAAAAATATAGGAAACTTGCAAAAAAATATCATCCTGACTTAAATCCTGACAATGAAGAAGCTAAAGAAAAGTTACAAGAGATAAATGAGGCATATGCAATTTTATCAAATGATGAAAATAGAAGAAAATATGATATGTATGGAGAGTCAGCATTCAATGGTAGTGGTGGCTTTGGTGATATTAACTTTGATCTTTCAGATTTGTTTGGGGATATTTTTGGAGATGTTTTTGGTGGTGGATTTTCATCTTCTAAGAGAAGAAATTATCCTCAAAAGGGAGAAGATCTTCAAACTGTAGTAAATTTAGAGTTTGAAGAGGCTGCATTTGGCGTAAAAAAGGACATTACTTTTAGAAGAACAGAAAATTGTACTGAATGTAATGGAACAGGGGCAAAAAAGGGAACAGAAAAAAAAGTTTGTTCAAAATGTCATGGTACAGGTGAAGTAAGATATTCACAACAATCTCCTTTTGGATCCTTTATTAGAACTTCTGTTTGTGATGAATGTCACGGTACTGGTGAAATAATCGAGGAGAAGTGTCCAAAATGTCATGGAAAGAAAAAAATAGTTAGAAATAAAACTATAAATATAAATATTCCTGCAGGGGTAGATGACAATTCTGTTATTAATTTAAGAAATGAAGGTAATTCTGGTGAAAACGGAGGCCCATCAGGAGATCTTTATATTGTAATGAAAGTAAAAGAACATGACTTTTTTAAAAGACAAGGCTATGATTTATACTTCCAGATGCCAATCTCCTTTTCTCAAGCAGCTTTAGGAGACACTTTAAAAATTCCTCTATTGGATGATGTTATGGAATATGAAATTCCTGAATCTACTCAAACTGGAACGGTTTTTAAAATTAAAGGAGAGGGGATTCAAAAATTAAATACTAGTCCAGGAAATAAAGGTGATTTATACTTTGAAGTTAAAGTAATAACCCCAAAGAATTTAAACGATGAGCAAAGAGAGATTTTAAAAGAGTTTGCAGAAAAATCCAATGAAGAATTAAGCCCTAATAAAAAAGATAAAAAGACCATTTTTGAAAAGATTAAGGAGAAATTTGAAGTATGAAATGGATAGAAATCACAATTATATCTCCCTATCAATATGAAGATTTAATTTATAGCACTCTTTATGACTATAATATCTTCACTTTCGAAGTCGTTGATGACAGAACTGTTGATGAAGTTGAAAATACGAAACCTTACTGGGTTGAAATAGATAATGATTTAAAAATTGGTCAAAATAAACTCTACATTAAGACATTATTAGAGGAAAATACCGAAAACCAGGAAGGTGTAAAAAACTTGAAAAATGATCTTTTAAAGATCTCAAAAGATATTGAATTAATATATAGACAAAACTGCGAAGAATATGATTGGTCTATTGAATGGAAAAAATTTTTTAAACCCTTTGAAGTTGGCGATAAATTTGTAATAGTTCCTAGTTGGGAAGATTATGATAATATTTCAAATAAATTAATTTTGAATATTGATCCAGGTATGGCATTTGGAACAGGAAGTCATGAAACTACTTCCATTTGCCTAAGTATGTTAGAAAAATTAGATTTACAAAATAAAAAAGTATGTGACGTAGGTACTGGGTCTGGTATTTTAGCAATTGCCAGTGCAAAACTTGGGGCTGATTCTATTTTGGCCATAGATATTGATTCCCAATCTGTAAAAACTGCTAAAGAAAATGTTGATATAAACAATTGTAATGATAAAATTAAGGTGTTAAGTGGAGATTTGCTAAGTTCTACTTCTGAGAAATATGATTTAATAATCGCAAATATTTTACCCGATGTAATAATTGAATTGATACCTCAAGCTGTTGAAAAACTGAAAAATAATGGTTATTTACTTGTTTCTGGAATAATCTTAGAGAAAAAGGACATGGTTATGAAAGAACTTATAAAAAATGATTTTCAAATAGTTTTAGATATTGATAAAGGCGAATGGACAGGAATATTAGGAAGAAAGAATGTATAGATTTTTTATAGATGATTCAAACTTAAAGGACAACGAAATTTTTTTATATGGTGAGGATTTTCACCATGCTAAAAATGTTTTACGGCTAAATTTAGGTGAAAATTTAGAGCTGGTTTGTGGAGATGTTTTATATTTTGGAGAGGTTTCAGAAATTACAAAAGAAGATTTAATCATTAAGATTATGTCAAAAGAAGTACTAAAGGAAAAATTAACAACTATTAGAATGTTTCAGGGCCTTCCTAAGGGGGACAAGTTTGAATATATTATTCAAAAGGCTGTGGAACTTGGTGTTGATGAAATTATACCTTTTGAATCTGAAAGAACTATTGTAAAATATAAAGAAAAATCATATTCAAAAAAACAAGTAAGATATGAAAAGATTATAAAAGCTGCAGCCATGCAGTCTAAAAGAAATCATATCCCAAAATTACATCTACCTATAAGTTTTGATCAAATTAAAAAGTCGGAAATGGGTTTAGGATTGTTGGCTTTTGAAGCCTCTGAAAAACCTTTAAAAAATTTGTTAAGAGATAAAAAAGATATTAGAGAAATTGATATAGTGATTGGTCCGGAAGGTGGATTTTCTCAAAAGGAGGTTAGTTCTTTGGGCAACCAGGGGTTTTACTCAATATCACTGGGTAAAAGGATTTTGAGAACTGAAACGGCATCTTTAAATCTATTGTCAATAATAGGATATGAATTAGAAAGGTAAATTATGAAAAAAGTAAGTTTTTTAACTTTAGGATGCAAGGTTAATCAATACGAAACAGAAGCTATGATGGAACTATTTTCAAACAGAAATTATGAAGTTGTTTCTCAAGGAGATAAAAGTGATGTTTTTGTAATCAACACCTGTACCGTAACAAACTTAAGCGATAGAAAATCTAGGCAGGCCATCTCAAAAGTTAAAAAGTTAAATCCGAAAGCTATTATAGCTATGGTCGGTTGTTATGTACAAGTTAAACCTGAAGAAGTTGCAGACATTGAAGGTGTTAATGTCGTACTGGGGACAAATAATAAATCTCAAATTGTGGATGCTTGTGAGAAAGCCATGGAAGAAAAGATTTTGGTTAATAGGGTTGACGATATAAAAAATGACAAAGACTTTGAAGATTTAAATATCTCAAATCAATCCGAAATGACAAGAGCCTATATAAAAATTCAAGAAGGGTGTAACCAGTATTGTTCATATTGTATTATACCTTTTGCTAGAGGACCTGTTAGATCACGTGAACTCAAATCCATAAAAGAAGAAGCTTTGAGACTTGTAAATAGTGGCTATAAAGAAATAGTATTAACTGGAATTCACGTGGCTTCCTACGGTAAAGATTTCAAATCTCATTTAAGTTTGGTTGACGTTATAGAAGAAATAAGTAAAATTAAAAATTTACAAAGAATACGCCTAAGTTCTGTAGAACCAAGACTTATTACTGAAGAGTTTTTACAAAGAGTTAAGGCAACAAATAAGTTTTGTGATCATTTCCATCTTTCTCTACAAAATGGATCTAATAAGATATTACAAGCCATGAATAGAAAATATTCTGTTGAAGAATATGAAAATAAAGTTAAACTCATAAAAGATTATTTTCCTACGGCTGGTATCACAACGGATATAATTGTGGGTTTCCCAGGAGAAACAGATGAAGATTTTGCTCAAACTGTAGATTTTGTTAGAAAAATTGGATTTTCTAAAGTTCATATTTTTAAATATTCTCCAAGAGAAGGTACCGTTGCTGCAAGAATGAAAAATCAAGTGCCTGGAACTATAAAAAAAGAAAGAAGCAATAAGTTATTCGAAGTATGCGAAGAGGTCTCAAACGCGGAAAAAATGAACCAATTAGGTAAAACTTTTGAAGTGCTTTTTGAATCAAAATCTGATCATCCTGGGTTTGTAGCTGGTTATGCAACTAATTATACAAGAGTAAATGTGCCAGAAACTCAAGATTTAATCAATCATATTGAAAAAGTTGAGTTTAAAAATGTACAAAATGGGGAAGTTTTTGGTATAATTGTATAAATAGGAGGTGAAATCATGGATTGTATTTTTTGTAAAATAGCAAATAAAGAAATTGAGTCAGAGATTATATATGAAGATGATTCAGTAATAGCTTTTAATGATTTACATCCTCAATCTCCTGTACACTTTTTAGTCATTCCCAAGGTGCATATTGAATCGGCTAATGATATCGATGATAATAACAAGGATATAGTTGGACATATTTTCACAGTCATCAATAAATTAGCAAAGGAAAAGGGATTTGCTGAACAAGGTTATAGAATTGTCAATAATATTGGTAAAGACGGTGGTCAATCTGTTCATCATATCCATTTTCATGTACTTGCAGGAAGAACGTTGCAATGGCCTCCAGGCTAAATGTTGCAATATAATAATTCATAAGCTATAATATTAAAGTGTTCTGCTCAATATGAGCACTCTTTATAAAAGAGGGGAGGGGAAACCTATGCCAGAAATTAAAGTTGGTGAAAATGAATCTTTAGAAAGTGCTTTAAAAAGATTTAAAAGACAATGTGCTAGATCTGGAGTTTTGTCTGAATATAGAAAAAGAGAACATTATGAAAAACCTAGCGTAAAGAAGAAAAAGAAATCAGAAGCAGCTAAAAGAAAAAAAATAAGAAGAGGTTAATATTACCTTAAATACCCAGATTTTCTGGGTATTTTTTTAATATTACCAAATATAAAATTCCATGTTTATCTTTATTTATAAATTGGCCCTTATCCAAGTCTGGACAAACATTGATTAAAAATGTAATTTCAATTAGAATATGATTATACACATTAATTTTATGGGATTCCCTATTTTTAAATATAAATTTAGAAAGCTTTTTTAATCTATTAAATTAAGTCCTTAAATCGATTTTATGAATAGGGGATATTAAGCGCTAAATACATATATTGTTGTTATTGTTTTAAACATCTAATTGTAATTTAATGTAAGTTTTTTTATTTTAACGTTTGTATATTTTTGTATAGGGTAAAAATAAATAGGAGGTTTTTATGAAAAAGCGTGTATCGAATGTAACAACATTAATATTAACAGTTATATTTACTTTTTTAGTTGCTTTGCCAGGTGTTTCCTATGCAGCAAGTATTTCACAATTTGGAGATTCAAGGGTATTATTAAAAGGTAATTTTACAAATGATTTAATAGCCTTTTTATCTAATCCCTATGTATCAGGTCTATTATTAATTTTAGCAACTTTGCTGATTATATTTGAATTATTCTTTTCCCTAAAAGGTGTTGGAATTACTTTTTCAATTCTAGCATTAGTCTTATTTTTCTTTGGAAATTTCGCAGCAGGTTATACTAATGTTTTAGAATTAGTTTTATTTATTATCGGTGCTATACTTTTGACTTTTGAAATTTTTATTCCGGGTTTTGGAGTTGCAGGAGTTTTAGGATTTGGTTTTGTATTCTATGCTCTTTTCAATTCTATGGAGAATTCTACTATAAGTTTAATAACTGTAAGTTTAGCAACACTTATTGGATTAATTGTCTTTGTAATCATATTTAAAATGGGTTTTAGAAGCGCTCTGTTCAATAGAATAGTACTAGGAGACGAAATAAAGTCCCATAGCAGTAGCGATAAAAAAAGATTATTAGGAAAGTCGGGAGTCACTTTAACGATGTTAAGGCCTTCTGGAAAAATTTCTATAGAAGATGAAGTATATGATGCAATTACAGAAGGTGATTTTATTAGTGCTAATAAACCAGTAAAGGTTTATAAAATAGAAGGTTTTAAAATTATTGTTAAGGAGGAAATATAATGGGTTCAGGAAGCGTAACATTTATACTGATAATTGTTATAATTGTAGTTGTATTATCGTTGTTTTTCACCTTTGTACCAGTAGGTCTTTGGGTAACAGCATTCTTTGCTGGTGTTAGGGTAAAAATTTCTACCTTGATTGGAATGAGACTTAGAAGGGTTGCACCTAGTAAAATTATAAATCCGCTTATTAAGGCAACCAAAGCTGGCCTTCATTTAAGTGCAAATCAATTAGAAGCTCACTATTTGGCAGGAGGTAATGTCAATACCTTGGTTGATGCCTTAATTGCGGCACAAAGAGCGGAAATACCATTGGATTTTGATAGGGGAGCAGCAATAGATTTAGCGGGAAGAAATGTTTTGGAAGCTGTACAGGTTTCTGTAAATCCAAAAGTTATTGAAACTCCACTAATATCTGCTGTAGCCATGGATGGTATAGAAGTAATCGCTAAAGCTAAGGTAACTGTCAGGGCCAATATCGATAGGTTGGTTGGAGGAGCTGGTGAAGAAACCATTATTGCCAGAGTAGGTGAAGGAATTGTTACTACTGTTGGTTCTGCAAAAAGCCACTCTCAAGTTTTAGAGAATCCTGATTCTATATCTCAGATGGTGTTGACTAAAGGACTTGATTCAGGAACAGCCTATGAAATTTTATCAATTGACATCGCAGATGTGGATGTGGGTAGAAACATAGGCGCTAAATTACAAACTGACCAAGCTGAGGCGGATAAGAGAATTGCTCAAGCAAAAGCCGAAGAAAGAAGAGCCATGGCAGTTGCATCAGAGCAAGAAATGCTTGCGGAGATTAAACGTATGCGTTCAAAAGTTGTTGAAGCTGAATCTAGGATACCAATTGCGATAGCTAAAGCATTAGAAGAAGGTAATATCGGAATTATGGATTACTATAGAATGGAAAACATAAACTCAGATACAAAAATGAGAAATTCTATCTCTGGTGTTGATACTTCAAATAGTAATAAGGATAATAAGTAATGGGTTCTTTTTTATTTATGTTATTCGTTGGCTTTTTAATATACCAACGACTAAAAAAGGAAATGGAGTATAAGAAGAAACCAAAAAAAAATTATAATTTATCTAAAAAGAAAGATAAGAAGGAATTTAATAAGGGAAATAAAAACATTAAAGATAGTGTAAAGGTAGAGGAAAAAAGTGATAATAAATTAAAAAATAGAAATCCTCTTTCCTTAGAAAGAACTCCTCTTACTAAAGATTTAAAAACTTTCTCGGATAGTGGGATGGGTGAAGTTGAAGAGGTTAGTGATTTACTTGAGGATGAAGATTCAGAAAACCTGGGAAATAATGAAAATTTCACTATTGGTGAAAAAATCTTGAAAAATCCTAAGGATGCATTTATTTATTCTGAAATCTTCAATAGAAAATACTAGAGTTGAAAGTTATACCAAAACTTGTTATAATAAATTCCTGAATTTGACAGCAAAAAAAGAGCAAATCTCCTGTAAGCCTTACAATAGCTTGCATACAGAGGATTGCTCTTTAAATTAATTTTGCACAATGTTTTTGATTTTCGTCTTT